>NZ_JBHTYV010000007.1:0-283936 GCF_042790635.1 Paenibacillus sp. NPDC056722
ACATTAGAGTATAATGTTTCTTCTATGCTGTAGGAGATGAGATTAACAATTAATCAACGTGACAGCCTGGGTGTGGTGATGGTCAAGAAGGAATTCTATAGACACTGAAAAAATCTAGGCTAAGAATACCTATTACGCATAAAACGTGTGGCGTACAGACCAACATGGAAGCCAAGATAAGTAAAAGACACCGGTCAAGGTGTCTTGTTCATTTTCTGGAATAATGAAATTTTCATGAATTTCAAGACCATGTGTATATGCTGTGTAAAGAACAATCAATTGTTGAGGCATCAAAACAAATTTACATCTCCTGAGAATTGTATTACGAGGTTGTTATCTTTTTATTATAAGAGTTTGAAATGGAGATACTAGGAGATTGCAAGAGCATTATACAAATTCACAAGACACTCTACTCATCACGTGGATACTAATTTTTGAAAAATTTGCAAAGCCATGCTCCAGTTTCAGCATGAGGAGACCTTCCGAGTTAGGGTGCGCTGATGTTATGCCCATTTATTGAACGCAACAACTTTTTAGGCTAGTATAAACATGAAGTTCTTGCAGATAATATATCTATATATTGTAAATTTCTGATTCTTCAGCTCTTATATAACTTGGAGGCATCATATGAGTACATTCAATGTAATTACAAAAGAACGATTATTAATCAGAACGCTGGAAATGAAAGATAGAGACGCTTTTTTTAGATATCGTGCGATGCCTGAGGTATATAAATATCAATCATGGCGGCCAGAGGATATTAGTGAGGTTGAAAAGTTTATCTCGGACAATCTGGCTGTCGTACCGAATACCAGCGATTCATGGCTTCAGGTTGCTATTTGTTTGAAGGATGGGCAGCTTGTCGGTGATATCGGCATTCATTTTTTGTATGATGGTTTTCAGGCTGAACTAGGATATACCCTTTCTCCTGAATTCCAAGGCAAAGGCTATGCCTCTGAGGCGGTTCGGGCCATAATCGATTATTTGTTCACGGGGCTGGGTAAGCATAGAATTACAGGATCAGTGGATCCTGACAATTTGAAGTCGATCAAGCTTCTGGAGAATCTGGGATTTAGAAAAGAAGCGCATTTTATCCAGAGTTACCGAATGAATGATGCTTGGTATGATGATTACGTTTATGCCATTTTGGCAGACGAGTGGAAGTGAATTTTATAGCTTATACCAGTGAGACCACCTTTGAAGGTGGTTTTTCTGCGTGTTGTCAGTTTTTTGGAGGCTAAATCCTCCCATACGATAAAAATTTGAGATTTTTCAATGAGTGTACTATGATAAAATAAATTCCAATATTTGTTATATAGGTGATATGGATGATGCCTCGTACTCTTACATAATTTAGAGAAAAGTACACCTAAGGAGTGGTAGAAATGGCGCGTGTGTTATTTATTAATGGTGGATCTGAGGGACATATCAATCCGACACTTGGAGTAGTGCAAGAGCTTATTGTGCGTGGAGAAGAGGTGGTGTACTTTGCTATAGAAGCTTATAGGGAGCGGATTGAGAAGACGGGAGCTACCGTACGAACCTTTGACAATCAAAAATTTATTAAAGCCTTTATCTCAGGTGGAAAAGATTATGTACTCGAAAGAATCAACGGCCTCTTACTTACGGCAGATATAGTGATACCAACCGTTCTTGAACAGATCGCAGGAGAGCATTTTGATTACATCATCCATGACTCTATGTTTGGTTGTGGACGTTTACTTGCGCAAATTCTGAAGCTTCCTGCCATCAGCTCTTGTACTACTTTTGCGCAGACAAAAGAGGTATTCGATAGAACGTTGGAGCAGTCTTTTACAGGGGTACCTGCAGAAATAGTTCAACCTATATACGATAAATTTAATGAGCTGACGGATATATTGAAGGAAAAATATAATGTGGAGATCACTTCTCCTTACGAAGTATTTTGCAATCCAGCACCGCTTACTATCGTGTACACAACGAGGGAGTTCCAACCTTATGAAGAAGCAATCGACCAAACTTATAAGTTTGTAGGCCCATCGATCTCTTCACGATCAACGCAAGAAAACTTCGACCTTATGGCAATCATGGAGAAAAGCCCAATTTACATTTCCCTGGGTACTGTCTTCAACCAAGCCATTGATTTCTATAAGCTTTGTTTTGAGGCATTGGCGGGCACGGAGCATACGATCGTCATGTCTATTGGGAGTAGGGTTCAAATTTCTGATTTAGGGCAGATTCCTAACAACTTCATCATAAAAAATTATGTGCCACAAACGGATGTACTGAAATATACCAAATTATTTATTACCCATGGTGGAATGAACAGTACTAATGAAGGTCTCTACTATGGGGTCCCGCTAATTGTAATCCCACAGAGTGCCGATCAGCCAATTATTGCCGGGCGGGTGGCCAACATCGGGGCAGGAGTTAAATTACAAATGGAAAGCTTATCTGCCAAGCAACTACGTGAAGCGGTAGATCATGTGTTAAGCGACCGATCCTTCAAGGAATCTGTTACAGATATAAGAGAACATTTTCTAAAATCAGGTGGGTCTCGCCAAGCTGTTGACGAGATTTTCAAATTTAAAAGTCAACATCGCATCTAAGAAAGGAAGGTGATCGGATCTGAGAAAGATTGATAGTCTGTTACACGTCAGTATTGTAGGAGTCGTATTATTTGGAGGCCTATTTCTGGCTAGATACACAATAAAGAAAGAGTTTGGCGTAATAGAATTGCTTATATCATGCTTTTTCCTCGTTGTCGGCATATTTTTGATCTTTCGGAAAAGTAAAAATAATGAAACAAAATAAAGGTTCTCTTTTCCAAAAGAATGGCCGATTAATGGTTAAGAAGAATCTATAATTCCATCGTTCTATATCTCTAAAACAAGCAGGAGCGAGAGTCTAGGCCTCTAATATAAGGTCTTAGCTCCCGCTCCCCTGAATTATTACTTCAGCTCATACTGGCAATATAAAAGGCATTGGCGTGCGGGAATCCATTAGCTTATATCACGTTTAAGCACTGATTGGATTGCGGACGATTTTTACCTCGTGGAAGGAAATCGTGTTAGACAAGATATATTCCGGCGTCTCGCGGTGGGAATGCGATTCACGGAAGGCGTCGCTGCGAGTCCAGCCCTGGAAAGCTTCTTTGGATACCCAGCGCGTGCTGATGGTTACTTCATCGTATTCCGCCGGTTTCTCATTCAGAAGTACCTCAAGGCCGAGAAAGCCTTCCATCTCTTCAACTTTGCCGACCTTATCGAACCGGTTAATCAGCAGCGAAGCCTGACCTTTCTTAATTTGCGAAGTATTGTTCACGATAATCATGTTACGTTCCTCCAATTTATAATAGGTTTTTGGAATAATTACAGGGTAATTCTCCACATAACTCACTGAAGCCTCAAGATCATATACTTTCTGTAAAAAGACATCGTCTAGTAATCCCCGCGGACTTCCCGCGGCCACAACAGATCCGCGCCTTAGCGCCACCATATGATGACTGAAAGCAACGGCCTGCGGCAGATCATGCAGTACCATCACTATTGTGATTCCGGTCTCGCGGTTGATGGCTGCAAGCATGTTCATAACGTCGAATTGATGGGTAATATCGAGAAAAGTAGTCGGTTCATCAAGAAGTAGAATATCCGTATTTTGGGCCAGAGTCATGGCGATTCTGGCTTTTTGTTGCTCACCCCCGGATAAAGTATGGAACATGCGGTCAGCATCCCTGGCGGTTCCCGTTAGCTGCAATGCATGGTCGATCCATTGATGGTCCTCGGTGCTTGCCGAGTAGTTCCAGGGACTTTGGTAGGGAGAGCGGCCGTAGGCTACAAGCTCGCGGACGGTTAAATTCTCTGGCACGTGCTTGGACTGCGGGAGCATCGCCAGGGTACGGGCTAATTTTCGGCGAGGGAACTTATGAAGCTCCTCACCAAGAATCCGCACTTCTCCTGACTCCTGGGCGGCAAGTCCGGCCAAGATGCGCAGTAGCGTGGATTTGCCAGAGCCATTGGGCCCGACAATCGCAGTGAGCTGTCCTGACGGAATACTAAGCTCAATATCCTTCAGCCTGAAGCCGCCGTGCGTATAATTTAACTGACGGCATTCAATGGCCGGGTCACTTTTGATGGTGACACTGTTATCACTGCGGGTACTCATGAAGTCAACCTCCTTCTGCGTAGTAGGTAGAGAAAGAAGGGGGCACCCACTCCGGCTAACAAAATCCCGACCGGCAGCTCCACTGGATCGAACCAGGTACGGGCAGCCGTGTCTGTGAAGACGACAAGCGCGCCGCCGCCGAGCATAGAGACTGGCAGCAGGAAGTGGTAATCACCACCGATTAACAGGCGAACCGCGTGCGGAACGACCAGTCCGACAAAGCCGACCAGTCCAGCTACGCTGACGGCAGTCCCGGCGAGAAGTGCGGCCAGCAGAATAATCAGGAAGCGAGACACTTCTGCTCTTAGCCCGAGCAGCCGGGCAGAATCATCGCCGAGCAGCAGAAGATTCGCTGGTTTGATGGCCAGAAGCGACAAGACCAGCCCGATCAGGGCATACGGTGCGGCGAAGCCGAGATGATGCCAGCTACGTCCGCTGAGTCCGCCGGACAACCAGGGGAGTACGGCCTGAACGCGGTCGCTGAAAACGACCATGAAGCCATTCATAGCAGCGCCGAGTAGCGCATTGATGGCTACGCCCGCGAGTACAATCTTCATGGGTGAAGCGCCGCTGTCCCAGGCCAGCAGATAGATCATGATTGCGGCGAGAAACGAGCCGAGAAAAGCTCCAGCAGGTAGCAGATAACTGTACTGCGGCAGAACCACCATCGCAATGACGGCGGCCAAGCCTCCGCCGGCAGAGACGCCGATAATGCCGGGATCGGCCAAGGGATTGGACATCACGCCTTGCAGCAGCGCGCCGGACACGGCTAGGCAAGCGCCAACCAAGAGGCCGATCAGTACCCGGGGCAGCCTTAGGTCCATAATAATCAGCGACGATGTTTCCGGGCGGTCGCCCAGCAGGATGGACCAAACTTCACCGGGAGAGATAGAGACGGATCCATAAGTCAGCCCATACAGGCAGGCCAGCAACAACAGGATAGGAGCAAGAATGCAAGCGAGAGTCCTACGGGTATTGCGTTGCTGTTTGTTCATTGCGCCTCCAACTCGGCGAATAGCGATACTAGCAGCTGTAGGGCTTCGGTCACTCGTGTTCCGGGATTCGTGCCGAATAGATCGGCGGGAAGAACACGTACCCGGTTATGTACAACCGCATCAATGGAACTCCAGGCCGCGTTCTGCCGCATTTCCTGTTCGAAGCCTTTCTGCACTTCCTCGCCGTTGCCATGGGTCATGATAAGGATAATCTGTGGATTGGCTTCCATGACTCGTTCCGTATTCAACGTGGCATATTGCGGATAACTTTGTAGCGCTGGATAATCTGCAGCAATATTGACTCCGCCCGCAAGCTCCAGTATATTTCCGCCGAGTGAATTCGGCAGTGCCGCCATATAGGTGCCGGGAGCGCCATATACCAGCAGTACCCGCGGTTTCTCACCAGTGCGGGAGGACGCTGCGGTCTTTATCCCGGCTTCAATATCTGTGCTTAATTGCTGCGCCTCCGGTACCTTGTTCAGCATTTGGCCGAAAAGGGTGATCTGCTTTGTAATATCCGCCACTGAATTGGCCTGGGTTAGTACCATCTTGGCCCCGATGCTCTCGATAGCCGGGATATCCTTGGCATTCATCTGCGTATTGCCAAGCACCGCGTCACCCTTGAGATAGGCGATCTTCTCCAGATCTACTTCGTGCGCCGTACCGATCTGCATAATGTCTTCTGTTCCCTTAAGCGTGGTGCCACCGCTTGAGGTTGGTTTGCCGACCAATGCTCCCCCGAGGGCGGTAATAATATCTGCCTCTCCATTACCCAGCGCCACAATATGCTGTGGCACAGAGGGGAAGTTGACTTGTCTTCCTGCAAAATCAGTCAAGGTCAGCGCGGGTAAAGCAGCAGCCGCGTCAGTAACTTCCGACCGTCCCGCCGATCCACAGGCGGTGAGCAGGAGGGCGCACAAGGTTAGAAGGAGGAGAGGTGCATGCCATTGTTTGACCATGGATAACCTCCTGTTTGATTGTAGTTACCCTCATCATGAGCTTTCGGAAGAAGTACCGAAATGAGGGACGAAAGAAAGGAAGATAATTGCTTTTCTCATCAAATGATAATGAATATCATTATCGTTGTCAAACAATATTCACATTTTCATGGCAGAATAGTGACATCCAGGTTTGGATTTCAGTGAAGAAGGCTTATTGGGAAGCGCAAAATGCGGGGTTACGCCGCTAAAATTGTATCCGTTTTGATTTGAAGAACAGAGAATTTTAAAACAAAAAATCTTAGAAAGGGGTTGACAAAGGTTAAAAAATCACATTATTATCATGTCAGCGTCCAACTTCTACATGTTTTACTGGAACATTACAAGAAATATTGGCAAATACAAGAAAAAGGGGAGCAGGGGTTGCTTTTTTTTTGCTGATAAGTTGATAATGATTATCAATGATAAATGCATGAATTTGGAAGGGAGGCAGATCGATACCGTGTCGATTCGAAGAAAATTTGGACTGGTATTCATGCTTGTACTGATGTTTGCCTACACTGTGCAGCCGTTGCTTCAGGCGTCCGCCGCTCCGGCAGAGGGGACCTATAGCGTCGATTATGTCATCAAGAAGGCTGAAGATGAATCCGTTTCCATGGCTAATGACTATTTTGAGAAGCCGGCGCAGCTGACAGTTTCCGGTGGAACGGTTAAAGTCCGCTTGCAGCTGAATCATAGCGAGTGGATCACTGAGTTCCAGGTCCCGGGCGGCAACGCCAAAGTTGTGAGCAGCAATAAGGCGGCAGATACTCGGGTTGTGGAATTTGAAATCAAAGACGTAGAAAAACCGGTGATTGCGAAGATTCATGTCACTGTGCCGTCTATTGATTACGATCATGACTACACAATCCGGTTTGTGTTTGAGGCTGGGAAATTAAAGGCGATATCACCAGTACCGGCGAAGAAACCGGCGGCAACGTCAGTGCCAACGAAGAAGCCCGCAGTAACGTCAGCGCCGGCAAAGAAGCCCGCAGCAACGCCAGTGCCGGCGAAGAAGCCGGCGGCAACGTCAGTGCCGACGAAGAAGCCTGCAGCAACGCCAGTGCCGACGAAGAAGCCTGCAGCAACGCCAGTACCGACGAAGAAACCCGCAGCAACGTCAGTGCCAACGAAGAAGCCCGCAGCAACGTCAGCGCCAGCGAAGAAGCCCGCAGCAACGCCAGTGCCGGCGAAGAAGCCGACGGCAACGTCAGCGCCGGCGAAGAAACCAGCGGCCACGCCAGCGCCAACGAAGAAGCCAACGGCCGCAGCAGCTCCCACGACAGCACCCGTTGTGGGGGCAGAAGAGCAAGCGGGACCAAAGCTCATTCCAACATTGAGTAGCGGGGCGGCTGTGCTGGTTACGGCGGTAGGTTATGCGGTTTATAGAGCCAGAAAAAAATAAGTTCAAAGGGGAATGATCGTGTTGAATAAAGCAAGATTTGGTTTTGTGCTACGAATTATGGCATTCATTTTACTTATAGGATCAGTGATTCAGCCGCTTGGCGGAGCTTACGCCGAAAGTGCGCGTTACAAGGACGGGCAGTATGTGCTTCCGTATTCTATCTTGAAGGATGGTACTACCAGCCCTTCTGTAATGGAGGGATTTGTCCTTAAGCCAGCTGCATTGGAAGTTAAAGACGGCAAGAACTATGTCTCTATTACAGTTACTCAGGACAAGGAAATTACCGGCCTGAAGCTGACAGCCGCAGATGGAACATTATCTGAAGGAACAGTAACTAATAAAAATGCGTCTAACAACCAAAGAACAGTTAAATTCGAATTGGGTGATTTGAACTCCACGATTAAGGGATGGGTCAAGATCGAGTGGCCTGAAATCAACTATTTCAACGTGTACGACGTTGATTTCAAGTTTGATCCGAGCCAGATTCCAGCCGCTGAGCCTAAGCCGGAAACGCCTTCCGATCCGGTATTGAACGACGGACAATATACGATTGCCTATTCAGTACTTCAGGCAACCGGGGACACCGAATCGTCGATGAATAAGTATTTCAGCACTCCGGCAGTACTTACTGTGGACAAAGGACAGAAGAGCATCTCGTTTAGCGTAATTAAAGACAGCTCCACCATCCAGGAAATTCAAGTCGCCGGTGACGGAACAAATCTTGTGCCGGCAACGACAGTAAGTGAGGATAAGGCTGCTAATACACGTGTGATTTCTTTTCCAGTGGAGCGGTTATCCGCTATTCTTCCTGGAACAGTTCGTGTTGTCGTAGCCTCAGCAAATTATGACAAATCGCATGCGGTTCGTTATAAATTTAATCTGGACTCCATCACAGCTGTAAGTGTCGGTGGAGAAGAGACGCCAACATCTACGCCAACCCCAACTCCAACTCCAATATCTACACCAGCACCGGGTACGGAAGGTGGTGGAGACGGAGGAACAGCACCAGTCACCTCACCATCGCCAGTACCAACTGCAACACCGGGGTCTTCCATCGCGGATGGTTATTACAGCATCGACTACAGTATTCTCAAGGATGGCAGCAACGAGGTATCTATGATGGATACATACGTGCAGCATCCAGGTACGCTGATTGTATCAGGCGGGCAGAAATATCTGGCCATTACACTAACGCAGAGCAAGGAAATCACTGGATTCACCGTAGGTCAGCAGTCGGTGTCTGTAATTGCTTCGGATAACGCAGCCAACACTCGTACTGTGCAGTTCCCTATTAGCAACACCGGGGTCAGACTTAAAGCATGGGTAAAAATTGACTGGCCTGAGTTCAACTACTTCCACACCTATAATGTGGATATCAAAGTAGGCAATACGGTGGGAGGTCAGACAAGCAACCCTGCTGGCCAAGTTGATTCTGGTGCGTCTTCGCCAGCAGCTACACCAACACCATCGGCAACAGCAGTAGCATCTGCTACTCCGACACCAAAGCCTACATCAACACCAGTGGCTAATGGTGGAACGACGGGGACAGAGCAAGCAGTGCCGGTTAGCCTGACTGATGTGAACGGTCACTGGGCACAAGCTGCTATTGAGCAAGCAATCAAGTCCGGACTTGTCAAAGGATATGATGATAACAGCTTCCGTCCGAACAACCCGATCAACCGGGCTGAGTTCGCTGTGTTGCTAAGCCGGGCGTTGAAGCTTGAAGGCGGAGCAACGGACAGCAGTGGCTTCAGCGATGCAAGCAGCATTCCTGCCTGGGCAGCCGACGGTGTGGCACAGGTAGCCGCCCGCAAAATCATCAGCGGCTATGAAGACGGCAGCTTCCGCGCCGACCGCAAAATCACCCGCGCCGAGCTTGCTGTGATCATCGTTCGTGCACAAGGGCTGAAGGTTGACCCAACTGCAGTGCCAACGTTCAGCGACATCGCCGATATTGCTGCTTGGGCACGCCCTTACATTGCAGCTGCAGAGCAAGCGGGCCTGATTAGCGGCAAAGGTGGTAATCGTTATGCGCCGGGTGAATATGCAACCCGTGCAGAGGCAGTAACGCTACTAGTGAAATTGCTGGAGCAATAAAATCCATTACACATAAGCACAGACTACCCGGAGGATGCCGAATTTACGGCGTCCTTCGCAGTTTTGCAGGAAGAAAGGAGCAGACGTTCCTGTTATGAAAAAAATGATAGGGCTGATGGCCGTTTTATGCTGGGTCATCTTGATCGTGGGTTGTGCTGCAAATACGGAGAACGCAAAGCAAAAGAGTCCGGCGTCCACCCCGGCAGCCACGCAGCAACAATCAGCGGAAGTCACACCGGAGCCCACACCCAAGGAGGAGCCACGTATTATTGCAACTACGGTGTCGGCGACTGAGATTATGGATTTGCTCGATCTGAATCTGGTGGGTATACCGACCAGTGCGAAGAAGCTGCCGGAACGTTATGCGAATGTGGAGAAGGTCGGCAACCCCATGGGTCCAGATATGGAAAAAGTAAAGTCACTCAAGCCCACCGAGGTTCTGTCGGTGACCACACTGAAATATGATCTGGAGCCGTTGTTCCAGAGCGCCGGGATCGAAGCGAACTTCCTCAACCTGACCAGCCTTGCAAAGCTGGAGGAGTCGGTGGTCCAGCTTGGAGAGAAGTATGACCGTAAGGCGCAGGCTGAGAGCGTAATTACCCGTTATGAAGATAAAATCGCTGAAATCAAAGCGGCTATAGCGGGCAAGCCTTCGCCCAAGGTGCTTATTCTGCTTGGGGTACCAGGCAGCTATTTGGTAGCGACCGAACATTCTTACATCGGTGACCTTGTTCGTATTGCTGGGGGCGTCAATATCGTCCAAGGAGAGTCGGTCGAATATTTGGCCTCCAATACGGAATATTTGCAGCAGGGCAACCCTGATGTAATTCTGCGCGCGGCACACGGAATGCCGGAGGAAGTGATTAAGATGTTCAACGAGGATTTTATTAAAAATGATATCTGGAAGCACTTCAATGCGGTTAAGAACAAACGTGTTTACGATCTGCCTGAAGAGCTATTTGGAACCACGGCGAACCTTGCAGCCGATACGGCGCTAAGCGATTTGCTGCCGATGCTATACCCGGAGCTTAAGCAGTAGGGCGGGTGTATTTTAACAACAGACAGAGGATGAAGAGAACATGAAGAAATCACTGTGGAGCTTTGCCGCTGTCTTGGTGTTGCTGCTGGTAGCAGTGCTCTGGTCAGTGCTCAGCGGCAGCTTGCAGGTCAGTTTGCTTGAACTGTTGAAGGGCTTGTTTACAGGCACCAATGAAAATGTAGCGATCATTCGCGATTTACGTTTGCCACGCGTCATCGTGGCGTTGTTCTGCGGAGCCGCACTGGCTGTTTCCGGCGTGCTGCTTCAATCCGTGATGCGCAGTCCGCTTGCTGATGCCGGGGTAATCGGTATTTCCTCGGGTGCAGGCTTTGTTTCGCTGACGATGGTTACGATTTTTCCGGCGCTGTTCTTCTGGATGCCGCTATTTGCCTTTCTGGGGGGAGCTATCGCCTGCCTGCTCGTCTTCACCTTGTCCTGGAAATCAGGACTTCAGCCGCTGAGGCTGGTCTTGGTCGGGATTGCTGTGAACGCTACGTTCACTGGGCTGGGGCAGTCTTTTAACTACAGGGGCAGCTATGCAGTAACGATGGTGAATATGGCAACGACTTCGATTTTTAACCTGAAGACATGGGAAGATGTGCGGATCATCGTGCTATATGGCGCGCTTGGCCTGGTTCTGGCCTTACTGATTAGCCCTTGGTGCAATGTACTGGTACTTCAGGATAAAACGGCCCGCAATCTCGGTATGCATGTAAGCCGTGTACGGATTGCTGTGTCGGCAGTGGCGGTCTTGCTGGCGGCAACGGCGACGGCGATTGGCGGATTGATCGCTTTTGTCGGCCTGCTGGTGCCGCATATTGCACGTCAACTCATCGGCTCTGACCATAAGGTGCTGATTCCCTTCTCGGCGCTGGCGGGTGCGCTGCTAATCCTGGTAGCTGATACGCTTGGCCGCACAGTGCTTGCACCTGTGGAGATCCCGGCTTCGATTATCATGACGGTGATCGGTGGTCCATTTCTAATCTTCCTGCTGCGTAAAGGAGAGGTGAACCATGGAGATTAAAGAACTGTCCTTCTCATATCACCGTAACAAAAAACTGCTGGAGCAGCTAAATCTTACGATTCCTATGGGCTGCACCACTGCAATCATTGGTCCTAATGGCAGCGGTAAGTCCACTTTACTCGGCGTGTTAGCTGCAAACTACACACCTTCTTCGGGTTCCATCATTCTGGACGGACGGGAGCTAGCTCGCCTTAAACCGCGAGAGATTGCCCGCAAGCTGGCGGTGGTGCATCAACAGAATACTGCGCCAGGTGATCTGACGGTGGAGAAGCTGGCTTCTTTCGGACGCCTTCCGCACCGTTCGCTACTGGTACCGGAGCGTGAAGAGGACCGTGAAGCAGTGGATTGGGCGCTGGCCTGTACAGACATGCAAGATAAGCGGCTGAAGCCACTAGCCGAACTGTCGGGAGGCGAACGGCAACGGGTCTGGCTGGCGCTGGCTTTGGCTCAGCGGACACCGATTCTTTTTTTGGACGAGCCAACGACGTACCAGGATATTTTCTATCAGTATGAAATGCTTGATTTGATTCGGCGGCTGGGCAGAGAACACGGCCTGACCGTCGTGATGGTGCTGCATGATATGAACCAGGCGATTCATTACAGCGATCATTTGATTGCGATGAAGGCAGGCCAGGTGGTGCTGGAAGGCCCACCGGAGGAGGTTATCACTGCGGACTCGGTCAAAGCCGTGTATGGAGTCGATGTTGTGGTAAAAAGGGAGCCGGAGACTGGGCTGTATATCGTTCCGAAAAGGAAGGACTTGAACTGATACATCTAATATTAATTATTCAAATTTTATACAAAAAAGGGTTGACAAGGACTGGGATAAACAGGTAAGATCAACTCAATTAATTGATATTGATAATCATTATCAATTAAGAAGGCGATGAATTTAAGGAAAGGCGGGATGATCTTAAGGAGTACAGGTTGAAGCTCAGCACATAATGAAGCGGCACCGCCGCTTTTGCCTAGGGAAGGTTGTTGTTCGTCGTAAAGTCCAGAGAACCAGGCAGTTAAAGCGTAAGCTCTAATATCAAATCATAGGGAGTGTGTTACTTAATGGTAAAAGCGAAGAAGACAGTATCCTTGCTGATGATGGTTGTACTTACACTGATGTTGGCCGTTCCGGCATTTGCAGCAAGCAAATCCTATCAATTCTACTACGGAGGATCCTACGATACCCACTCCAGCAGATTCATTAGTGGACCGGCTGAAGTGAACGGCAACGCAGTTACTATTAAGCTTAAAGGCGATTATTTCCCTTACCTGAATGCAGAGAGTTCTACTTATTACGGTTCTTACGACGCTAGTACCGACTTGACCACCTTTACTTTCACCGCTACCAATCCAAACTCGGATATTAGTATTCAATTATACGTTTCCACCGTGTTCCACAGTCAGCTGTATGATCTGGACATTCACTGGAATTAACAAACGGGAGGCCAAGGGGCTGAGTGCTTAAAGATTGCATAAGGAAGAGAAGCGGGGCTCCGTTTCTTCTTCCTTCTTTTATATCAGGCACAAGAAAGGCACACTGAGAAGAGGAGAATGGGACGAAATGATGAAGTTGAAAAAATACGCAGCGTTGCTGCTGGCATTGCTGCTCCTGATAACACCGTTCGATTGGGGCGCAAAGACAGCCGCGGCAGCAGGGGGGCAGAACGGTACATACGGCAATATCTTTTACCGTTATCTGATGGATAACACTTCTTCTGACTCCGCAGCGAATGTATTCCTGTATGTGGAGAATTCGGGCAAATTGACCGTGCAGAATGGCCAGGCGGTCTTCGAGCATGAGATCAAAGCAGAGAATGCAGCGCTGATCCCTTATATCGCCTTCCGTAAGCCGGGCGCGGCCAAAGCTGTTATTACCGGCAGCCATGTGCAAGGGATGGAGGGCTATCAGGAATACCAAGTAACAAGCGGCAGCGGTTCAGGCGGCAAGACTGTCATGTCTGTGCCAATTGCAGACATTCAGAAGCCTACGGATGTCCTGATGCATGTCATCATCAAGAACAATCCGACCTACCCGGGACTGGAATATGATTATTGGTATAATGTACAGCTTTGGCTGGATCCTTCCGGATTACCTGTGAATCCTGGAGAGGGTGGAGGGGAGCCGGGGGGCGGTGAAGGACCACCTGCAATTACACTTGTGCAACTGCAGGAACTCGTGACGGTATCCCGTTCAGTGTACGACACTACGGTGGAAGGCACGGAGTTTGGTCAATACCCGATTGGATCGCGGAGTGTGCTCTATACGCATATTATTCACGCGGAAGAAGTCGTAGCGCAGCCAGACCGGTCTCCAGATGCTATTAAGTCCGCTTATCACGCACTTAATGATGGGCTTGCAGCATATAAGGCTTCAGTATACGCGGCTAATAAAACAGCGTTGCGGTACATTGTCGCTAAGGTAGAAGGTCTGTTGGCTGATTTGAAGGAGTTGGGAACGGCTGAGGGCAAGCCAGGGTATAATTTTGCGCCAGCCTCGGCAGGAGAATATGCAAAAGGGGTCTCGACATCTCTAAACAGCGATATCTTGAGGACAGCTGTCTCGGTAATGGGGAATGATAGCGCCACGCAGAACGCGGTAGATGCTTCGGTCCAAGCGCTGACAACCCGGTATAACAATAATAAGGACAGATATTACATTGCCACTACACCTATCCCTGTTCATGTGATTGATACACTGGCGGAAACGGCGACGTTGTCCGTATATGAGGCCGATTTTGGCCGTACGGCGACTCTGCTTAAGCTCGCTTCAGGTGAATATGGTGATAAGGTGTATGCGAATCTTACGCTTGTGCCTCAGGCCAAAGAAGTGGTGCAATCTATGCCGAATTTCAGAGGTGGATTCTCTATTGACGGACTGGATTATTCACAGGACGCCTATCGGGCAATCCAACTGAAGAATGGGGTGGCAGAGACGGAGCAAGCGGTTCAGGTTACCATCCGCAGCGCTATGGGGACGGAGACGGCTGGAGCGAATTGGTTGGGCCTCTCTTATGTCCGATATAAGGTAGGAGATGAAATCAGAGGCGTATATATCAGCTATAATGCACTGCTTCTGAAAGACTTGAATAACTCGATAGCTGCTGCCAAGCAATTATTAGATACTTCAACAGCGCCGTCCGGCGCGGAAGAAGTATTCACCGCTGCCAAACAACATGCCGAGCAAGCGGTGCAAACCGCCGCTAAGACCGGGGCTAATCTGGCGGCTACGCAGCCGCAGATTAAGGCTGCCGCGCAAGCTCTGCAAGCGGCGCTGAATGAATTCAAGAAGAATGCGGTATATACCGTCAACGTTTCAGTCGCCGATGCTAACAAAGACGAGTTCTCCCCGGCAGGGGGCTACATTCATAGCCCTGCACGGATTGCGACGGTGGCGGGGGATACCTACGCCGTCTTGACGGTGGATGCGGCTGTCGATGAGCTTCAGGTGAGCGGTGGCACAGCCACAGCGGCACCTGGTGAAGAGACAGCACCGGGCACGCGCGTGGTGTACATCAAGCCGGTAGATCCGGCGATGTTGACTAACGCGCAGCTGCGGGTGGGCGGCACCGTGCATGCGGTGCGGCTGAACTTTGGCGCAGCGGATAACAGCCGCCTGTCGGCGGCGATTACATCTGCGCAGCAGGTCTACGACGCAGCCGAGGTTGGCACGGCTGCGGGGCAGTACCCGGCAGCGGCCAAGGCAACGCTGGCCGCGGCGATAGCAGATGCACACCGCGCAGCGGTGCATCTGGGCGGCTCCCAGCAGCGATCGGATGAGCTGCTGCTTGGGCTGACGGAAGCCGTGGCGCAGCTGAAGGCTTCCGTTGTGAAGGACCCGGGTACCGGAACGGACCCGGGGACTGGCACGAACCCGGGTACCGGAACGGACCCGGGAACTGGCACGAACCCGGGCACCGGAACGGACCCGGGGACTGGCACAAACCCGGGCACCGGAACGGACCCGGGCACCGGAACGGACCCGGGCACCGGAACGGACCCGGGCACCGGCACGGACCCGGGCACCGGCACGGACCCGGGAACTGGCACGAACCCGGGCACCGGAACGGACCCGGGCACCGGAACGGACCCGGGAACTGGCACGAACCCAGGCACCGGAACGGACCCGGGCACTGGTCCGGTAGCGACGCCAAGCCCCAGCCTGGGCGGCGCGGCTTCTGATGGTGCCGTAACAGGCACCATCGTAAGTGCAGCAGGCGGCGAGGTCAGCCCTGCTGGGGCATCGCCTGCCGCACCGACAGCGGAGCCGGCGAGCTTCCGCGATGTGCAGGGCCACTGGGCACAGGACGTAATCCGTCAGGCGACCGCGCTAGGAATTGCGCGCGGATTCGAGGACGGAAACTTCCGGCCGGATGGCATTGTGACACGAGCGGAGTTCGCCGTGTTCCTAAGCCGTGCTTTGGAGTTTAGCCCGGCAACGGCTCCATCGCCAGTCTTCAGGGATCAGGACAAGATACCGGCCTGGGCTGCTGAAGGGGTGGCGGCACTCAGTCATGCAGGCTTGCTGAACGGATATGCGGATGGCACGTTCAGAGCGAGTGGCAACATTACTCGTACAGAGATCGCGGTCATCGCCGCCCGCGCGGCGCAGCTTGCAGCGGAAGAACATCCGCAGTTGACCTTCGTAGATGCAGCCGGCATTCCGGCTTGGGCGATGGGCGAACTGGCCGCTGCTGTTAAGGCAGGGCTGGTGCAGGGCAAGGACGGAAACCGCTACGATCCGCTAGCAAATGCCACGCGGGCCGAAGCGCTAACACTGATCCTGCGATTGCTGAATAATAAGTAGAGATCATAAGTTTGTTCAATCGATAGCTAACCAGTTTGTAAAGAGAAGAAGCGATCTTGAGGAGCGACCTTTCGGGGTCGCTTTTTCTCATGTTTTTGCTCTGAGTGGTTGCTGAGCTAGAGAAAATATAGATACGTTTATGGCTCAACGTCATAATCAGTGCTGGACATAAGACGTTGGTCGAACCTGCTTGATGAGAACATTCCATTCTGCAGGTTAAAGCTCATTTATAGGAGCTAACGGACTCTATAGTCGTTATTTTCCAAATAAAGTTGTTCTGAACATGTAGCGGACTCAGATGACGTTATTTCCTGCTGAGCAGTGGAATATAGGCAGGATCTCTGTCGATAGGGTCTCTGGAGTCCGTTATCTTCCTGAATGGCCGAATTTAAAGGCAATAAGGCCTCTGGAGTCCGTCTCTTGATGAGCGAGTACTGATTTTGAGGTAGATCCGTTTCTATTCGTTTTTATTTTCCACGTGTGATAAATGTCATCGAAAAAATATATTTAAAATTTGAATAATAAAGGAGAGGGAAATATATTTAGAGGATCACTTTAAGAAGGGGTGTGGGATCGTTGGCAGCCAGCCGCGAATCTGTGGAACAGGATTTTATGATTGAACAATTGAAAGAGAAATTTCAAATCACGGTACTATGGTCCGAAGGACGTGCATGTCTGGAGTACGACACTGAGGAGCAACTTGAGAAAGTATCAGACTATGTCAGAGAACATTTTGATAGAGATCTTTTGGATGTGTTTTTTACAGCTGTAGAGAGCCTTCCAGAGGATGAGTAAACAAAGAGTAAAGGAACGTACCCATGTATGTTTAATGTATCTAATGGCTTATAAGAGTAATTGTTTGAGAGTTTATTAAAAGGTAGATACGTTGGACGTTCCTTGTTGATTCCTACTACATGACCTACTGGATACAACGGCTAGTAAGATGATGAATATCGAAAATATGTAATACAACGTAGCCAATCTTCACGGGGCTACGTTTTTTAATAAACAGGCAGTGAGATGAAGGCTTTGCATGCATTGACATAACTAATGATAAAATGTAAATTAGTAGCAGGTTCTATATTCTAGTCTTAAAATGAGGTGTGCTAGTAAAATGAACTATTTCATCATTACCGGAACTTCAAGAGGACTTGGCCAAGCTATTGCTGAACAGTTAATTTCACCAGAACATTATTTGTTTTGTATTTCGCGTGAGAAAAATAATGAACTACTAGGTAAAGGGAAGAACATTGAGTATTTCGAATTCGATCTTAACAATGTTGAACATATCGAAGAATTAATGACTACTATTATTAGCTCCATTGATACGTCTAGCGTCAAAGGGATATTTCTTGTTAACAACGCCGCTGTCATAGCTCCTGTAGCTTTTGTTGATTCATGTGATGTTAAAGATATAACAACTAACATTACTGTGAATTTGTTGGCTCCGATAACTCTGACTTCCTGTTTTATTCGACTTACAGATGAAATTGATGTTAATAAGAGAATATTGAATATCTCCTCTTCATCAGCTAAGCATCTCCATCCCGGGATGAGTTTATATTCAGCAACTAAAGCTGGTTTAGATGTTTTTACTCAATGTGTGGGACTTGAACAAAACACGAGTGCTGCTCCTGTGAAAATAGTTTCCATATGGCCTGGAATGATCGATACTACTTTGCAGGAAGAGGCGAGAAGTCAAAGCAAGGCGTCCTTCCCGTCGGCTGAAATATTTTCTATGGTAAAAGAAAGAGGCATGCTCACGACCCCTGAGGAAACAGCTGCACAAATCATTGACTATCTATTTAAAGAAGATATTGAAAATGGTGAGATCATTGATATTTACGATTACTCAAAAATTAATGGATTACAGCCATAATTTTGATCTGGCACGATCGCGATTTCAATCCCTGAAGGAATAAAAAAGACACCAGGCCCGGTGTCTTTTTTAATTCCGATTTTGGATATTTTACTGCCTTTGCCTGTCTAACGGCTCAATTGGACTACTTTGCATGCTCGTCCGGCTGATGAATACCAAAGGTGTTTCCTTCTGTGTCTATATAATACCCTTGCCACGCCATTCCAGGCAGTGCATACTTGGGCAACGCTAACTTGCCTCCAAGATTAAGAATTTTGGACTCAGTAGAATCGTAGTCTCCCACCCCAATAGTACAGGCATATCCATTTATAGCTTGGCCGGGTTCGGGTGAAGCCCCTTGACGTTGCATCAGAGCCCCATTAATGCCGAGGTCATTTGCATCGCCTGTCGTAGCTCCCCAATAAGGCATACCAGCATAATTACTCCAGTCTTCAAATACCCATCCAAATACCTCGCCATAAAACTTTTTAGCACGTTCCATGTCATCTACATGAATTTCGAAATGAACTAGTCGACCCATAAGCTCCTCCTATTTTTTGACTTCCTGCATTTCCCTCTCATTATACTTTCCTATTTCGCTAAAAATATAAAATTGAATAGAAAATCGAGGGCTAGTCCTTACGTGAGTGTCGTTATTCTCGTTAGGATAATGCTATATGCTTAACTCGGAGAGGAGATGAATGGATTGGAACTTAAATCAATAAATATCGCTGTTGAATTGTCCAAGCTTAGCAAAGATGATCTGATAAACTTGCTTGTCAACTTTTCTGAAGAACCTTGATAAAGCGTTGCAACTAGCTAAACAAGGAGAAAAAAGGATAGAGCAAACAGATTTCCTGGTTTAGTGGACGAGTGGAAGGCTTATCAATATGATATCTATGGACTTACTAATCAGTTAGAGAAGCAAATCGAAATTGCCGTATCATCGAATCGGAAATAGAATCAAACAGTGTGTGGGATGATGCGTTATTTTATCAAGGCCGGTGGGAAACTTCAAGCACACTTGAGCGACCCGGCTTTTCCTGCCCCTGGCCTTCCTTGCTATCCATATTAACGACGTCCGGTGCTTCTGGGTGTTATTTTGCTGATAGAACTGCTTGGCTGCAATTCGCAATGTTCTTCTCAGCAATAATGCGGATGAACGAGTTCTCTTCGAACGGAATCCCCTGCGTAAGACTCGCAGCGTATCTTTGTAGACCTCAACATTTTCGGATGGAGGTACTAGGGCGAATAAATTTAACGAGGAGTCCTTGAATCCGTAGGTTTCAAACATCCAGGGGGCGACATCTGTCTGATGAATAATATCTTCTGGTGTGATTAACGGAGTAATTTCAGTGGCGGTGTCAAAGTCAGGATTCCACAGAGCAACAGCTGCTGGATTCGATTATAGGTTGGAATGATAATACTGTACCGAATAGCCAGTGTGATCTCCCCCCACCGTGTAGTTAAACGCCCTTGAAGACATAAATAATAATAATATATTCAAGGACTTTAGCCTGGTCTGGACAAACGCCTTTGGGGAGGGAAATGGGCTTGAGGTGAATATAAGCACACAAATATCCGAGTCTATGGAGGCTAGGAAGAGGAAACTGTCTGAAGGTGTCTTATTTATTGCTTTTCCAATCCGCTGTGCTAAAATATGCAATTATGTTATAAAGTTATAAATGATGAGAAGATATGAAGCGCTTATACGCTATTGAGTTCATAGTAGACGTTGCAAAAGGCGAATGTTCCCTTGAACAGATAACGAGTATCCTTCGGGAGTATTCAGTACACAATAATTAGTAAAGACACCCTGATGGGTACCTGTTTTCATATAGCGGGCTGCGTAACTATAGGTGGTTAGATGCTAACCTAAAACGCTACAACGAGTAGGGTTTAGCACCTTTTTTTGGGATTTAATTTTGTTTGACAGAAGGGGTACATTCATACATAATCTATTCATACTAAGCGCATATGTTTTACTGCATAAGAGGGGGATTGACATGTCAAAGTTTAATGCATTTCAAAGAAAGACGTTCTGGGTTGGATCTTTAGTGGTTCTGTTAATGGTTGTTCTGGCAGGATGCTCCGGATCAAAGAATGATTCGGCTCAAAATACAGGTACTAATCAAAGCGCGAACCAAGGCACGGATACAAGTAAGAATACGGAACCGCCGGCAACAGGTGGAACGTTTACCTATGGACGTCCGGCTTCTGTTACCTCGTTTGACCTGCACAATCAGATTACTGCAAATAACGCTTTTGCGATAGATAAAGTTTTTGAGCCGCTGGTTGCGTTTGATAGTGAAGGAAAGATTATGGATTGGCTGGCCAAGTCACATACAATTAGTACAGATGGTTTAACCTATACTTTTGTTTTGCGTGATGGGCTGAAATTCTCTAACGGAACTGAAGTGACTGCAGAGGATGCAGTGTTCTCCATTCAGCGTCATTTGACTGTGGGTGGACCTCTGGCTATCGCGGCACAGGTTGCTTCTCTTAAGGCCGAAGATGCCAAAACGTTAGTAATTACACTAAAAGAGCCTTACACGCCATTTATTTCGGAGCTGACGAATTTTTCCAACGGTATTCTGCCTAACAAATTTGGTGGTGTCACTGAGGAAGAATTCTTTAAGAAGCCTATAGGTACTGGTCCATTTGTTGTTGAAAAGTGGGACCCAGCGGGTGATCTGACGTTCAGCAAAAATCCAAACTACTGGCAGGAAGGCAAGCCATACATCGATAAGCTTGTTTACAAGCTGATTGAAGATGATAGCCAAGCAATCAACCAGCTTAAAGCTGGTGAGGTAGATGGTATTGAGACGCTTGCGCTTGGGAATGCCAATGAAGTGAAACAAGGCCCTGATACGACAGTAGCGACTAACGGCAGCTGGGTAACGGAGCAGTTGTTCTTCAATACACTCGATAAACATTTCTCTGATATCCATGTTCGTCGTGCCCTGGCGTTGGCCCTGGATCGTGACGGATTGACCAAGGCGCTTACCTTCGGTTATGCGCAAGTGGCGAATTCGCTATTGCCACCAGCCATCCCTTATAACACTAACGATACGATTAAAGCGCTCAACCATGATGAGGCTGCAGCTAAAGCAGAGCTTGCCAAGTCGAAGTTCCCTGATGGCTTCACTACGAAGCTGCTGGTTGCTTCCGGAAACAGTACAAGAGCGCAAGAGGCACAAATCATTCAGGCCGCTGCTAAAACCATCGGCATCAATATTGAGATTGAATCGGTTGAGCTAGCTTCATTCCGTGAGCGTTTCTTTGCTTATGATTTCTCGGCTATGCTTAACAGTGGTCAGGCAGATTCCCCTGAAGCCAATTCGATCCTTGCCTTCCAAACCGATCCGAACGGTTTCAGCAAGTCTTATTGGACGCATTACACGAATGATGAAGTGACCAAACTTCTGATCGAAGGCCAAAAAACACTCGATGGGGCAGAACGTGGAGATATTTACGCCAAGCTTCAACAGATTCTTGCTGATGAAGTGCCTTACATTCCACTGTACTATCCAGATATTATTACTGGTGTACGTTCTTCCGTAGAAGGTCTGGTTGTTCTTCCTAACGGCAGTCTTCGCTTTGAAGATGTTCGTATTAAAAAATGATTAAATCTAACAGTCTATTCAAAAAAATTGCCGACAACGATTCACCGCGCAGGTGGCTCGTGCTCGCTCTCATAAGAGCGGCAGCCGTTATCACCTGTGTGGTGGCGGCTGTCTTTTTCCTTATCCGGATTGTACCGGGAGATCCTGCCAAAATGATCCTGGGGGAACACAGCACGCCTGAAGCTATCCAAGCCTTGCACCATTCGCTTGGGCTGGATCTCCCGCTATGGGAGCAGTTCACCCGATTTGTACAAAATCTTTTCACACACGGCGATACCGGGGCTTCGATTGCTTGGGGAACGTCGACTAGAGAGCTGATTACGGAGCGCGCTCCGGTTACACTCTTGCTGATTGTAATGGCCAGTGTATTGGCGATACTAGTGGCGCTTGTGCTAGCTACGCTTGCAGCGACGAATAAAGACAGACTGCTGGATCATCTGATACGTATCTTTCCAACGATCACGCTCGGTATGCCGGTCTTTTGGGTAGGCTTATTGTTGATTTTGTTCCTGAGCGTTCGGCTGGGCTGGTTCCCGGTGGGGGGAGTTGGGGAAGGGGTTGCTGGAACCTTATACAGCCTCACACTTCCTGCGATTACCGTTGCCTTTTCACAAATTCCTACCCTTGTGCGTTCACTAAGAGCGCAGATGCTGGAAGTGCTGGAATCGGATTTTGTAGTCACCTTAAAAGCGGCGGGGATCCCTAACCGGGTGATCCTGACCAAGCATGTTCTGCGCAATTCTGCGCTGCCCACGCTGATGCTGCTTGGCGTAAACATTTCTTATCTGATCGGCGGCACCTTGGTCGTTGAACAGGTGTTTGGCATCAAGGGCATAGGCAGTCTGCTATTCTCAGCGATTTCCAAACGGGATTTTCCGGTCATCCAAGGAATAGCTCTGTACTGTGCGATATCTGTGGTCATCATCAGTCTCCTGATCGAGATATCCTCCTGGCTGCTTGATCCCAGGACGAAAGGAAAACAATGAATACTACACTACTGGACCTACAGCAAGAGAATCAAGGTGTCCTAAAAAGAATACTGAACACACCATCTCTGCTTGTGGGGAGCATTATGTTCTTACTCCTCATAGGCGTAGCTGTGTTTGCACCGTTCATTACTCCCTTTGACCCTTCCGAGCAGAATCTGTATGCCATTTTGCAGCCTCCTTCCTCGGAGCATTGGCTGGGAACAGACCAACTGGGGCGCGATTTGTTTACTAGGCTGATCTATGCCGCACGGACGGATTTAAAAATCATGGTGCTGGCGGAGATCATCCCTTTTTGCACAGGTATCTTTCTAGGGATGCTGGCAGGGTATTACGGCAAATGGGTAGACACTGTTATTTCATTAGTGACGGATACCTTTATTGCCTTTCCCTTCTATTTGATTGTTATTATCGTGGCCTTTGCCAGTGGCGCGGGTCAAAAGGGGATATACATCACCTTTATTTTGGTGGGCTGGATCGTCTTTGCCCGTGTAACAAGAGGTCTTAGCGCATCGTTCCGCAAGCAGGAATGGGTCGCTTCCGCGCAGACGATGGGGATTCCAGGGGTGAAAATCATTCTGCGGCATCTTTTGCCCAATGTGTTGCCTCAAGCCGTGGTTGTATTAATGACCGATATGGTTGGTTTGCTCGTGGCGATCGTTACATTAGGTTATCTGGGTATCGGCATTGCGCCGCCAACCCCGGATTGGGGAACGATGATATCGGATGGACAATCCTTCATAACTACAGCCTGGTGGCTGTCAGCCGTTCCAGGCATTGCGGTTGTATACACAGGGATCGCGTTATCCCTTGTGGGTGATGGCCTGGCAGACCTATGGAGGAGAAAATGATGGCTACGAATCCTATTTTAGAAATAGAAAATCTCTCGCTCGCTACGTCCGCAGGCAAATCATTGGTCACCAATGTGAATTTCTCTCTTGGAAAGGGCGAAAGCTTGGGACTGGTCGGTGAATCGGGCTCTGGCAAATCACTGACCTTGCGCTCTATCTTAGGTTTACTTCCGCGCGGGGTGGAGCAAGTGGGTGGAGCCATCCGGAGTGATGTCAGAAGCGCCATGATCTTTCAAGATCCGAGAGGCGCTCTGGACCCGCTTTGTCCGGTGGTTAGGCAGCTTGCCGAGGTAGTGTACTACAGACAGAACGTAAGCCGGAAGGCTTCCCGCACCATTGCGCTGGAGTTACTGGAGATGCTCGGACTTCCAGATTCCCTGAAGCAGAAGGACCGGTACCCGAGCCAACTGTCAGGGGGTCAATGCCAGCGTATTGTCATCGCCATGGCTTTAGCTTGCAAGCCGGGTATCCTCCTGTGTGATGAGCCGACGACTGCGCTTGATGTTACTGTTCAGAAGCAAATCATTGACACGATTACGCGTCTGCAACAGGAACTGGGTTTTGCCATGGTTTTTGTTACGCATAATCTGGCGATTGCTTCTACGATGTGTTCTACGCTGTGCGTGATGAAAGAGGGGCAGATCGTCGAACGCGGCGAATCGTTGAGTCTTCTGCAAAACCCGCAACATTCCTATACGCAGATGCTGATCAATTCGGTGCTTCCTTTGCCGGAGCTTGAAAGGGGTGCGGGTGTATGAAGACGGCCTTGCAGATAGAAGATTTAACAGTGAAGTATGGTGAGTTCACCGCGCTGGATAAAGTAAGCTTAGCAATACAACCGCACACTACTCTCGGTCTCGTAGGAGAATCGGGTTCAGGAAAATCTACGCTCGCGCGAGTCATCGCGGGGCTGATTGCTCCAAGTGACGGACAAGTTTTGCTGGGTTCGCAAGTTTTAGGTAAGAAACGTAGCCGGGAACAGCATAAGGATAT
Source organism: Paenibacillus sp. NPDC056722 (assembly GCF_042790635.1). Taxonomy (NCBI): domain Bacteria; kingdom Bacillati; phylum Bacillota; class Bacilli; order Caryophanales; family Paenibacillaceae; genus Paenibacillus; species Paenibacillus sp. NPDC056722. The sequence goes on from NZ_JBHTYV010000007.1 coordinate 24,796, forward strand.
TCAAATGATCTTTCAGAACCCGGATTCCTCGCTCAATCCGAAGCATACGATCCGACAGATCCTTTCCGAAGGGCTGTTATTTCACAAAATTGTAGATCGTGCGGGAGTGGATCAACGCTGCAAGGAACTTCTGGCGCGTGTTCATCTTGACCAAAGAGCTCTTGGTCGATACCCGCATCAATTCTCTGGTGGTCAGCGTCAGCGGATTGCGATCGCCCGTGCCTTAAGCGTGGAGCCAAGTGTGATTATCGCGGATGAACCTACGAGCGCACTGGATGTTTCAGTACAACGGAGTATGCTTGAACTCTTTAGTACGCTCAAATCGGAGCTTAATCTTACGATGCTGTTCATCTCGCATGACCTGGGCGTAATCCATGCAATAAGCGATATTGTAGCTGTTATGAAGCAGGGGCAACTTGTGGAGGTTAATCCCAAGGATCAATTCTTTTCCCGTCCTGAAACGTCCTATAGCCGCGAACTATTGTCCGCTGTTCCCAAAATGCCAATATCCATTACAACAGGAGGTTTGTCATGAATCAAGTTCATAAAGGATATTCGCCACTTACGATTTCAGAGTTCGATACGCTCACGGGGTTGCTCTCCAGACTCCTATCCACACAACAATCCCCGGTTATCATTCCGGGCGAGGCCATCTTGGGCATCGAGGCCATCGCAGCAGGCATCTCTGCTCCTGGTCGTAAGATTCTGAACGTTGTGACCGGTCCGTATGGAGATATTTTCGGAAAATGGCTGGAGCGCGGCGGCGCAGAAGTTATTGAGGTTAAAGTACCTTTTGACGAAGTAGCCACTGTAGATGTAGTCGCTGCAGCGATTGAACGCCACAAACCGTGCGCTATTTCCTTTGTTCAGGGAGAAGCGGTCACAGGGGGTTCTAATCCGACCAAAGAAATACTGGAGATCGCGCGTCAATCTAACCTAATCACCGTGATCGATTCCGTGTCAGCCGTCGGGGCTGAACCGGTGCTTATGGACGAGTGGAGCATTGATTTTGTAGCGATTGGTGCGCAAAAAGGGCTGGCTGGACCTAACGGGGTCAGCGCTGTAGGTGTCTCCCAGCGTGGCTGGGCGCTCCTGGAGTCTAACGAACGAGCACCGCGCAATTCTATTCTATCGTTACTTGATCTTAAACGTCCTGATAACAGCACGACTCCCGTGCGTGTTCCGGCCAATATTCCTACGTTAGAAGCCAGGGATCTTATTGTATCTTTAGAGCTTATTGAACAAGAGGGCTTAGAGGCGGTCAACTACCGCCATCAGTTAGCGTCATCGGCTATGATTGCTGGCGTCCATGCTTTGGAGCTAGAACCGTGGCAAAGAAATAGCAATGGATACTCCTCGTTGACTACAACGGTACGGGTTCCTGAAGGCAGTAATCTTCATATCGACAAGCCGATTGGAATTGTGGCTCCTGGAGATGGAGAACTGCATGATAAGCTTTGGCGCATTAATCATTTTGGAGCAAATGCCAGTCAGCAGGGTGTTGAACAAGCGCTTGTTACGCTGGCAGGATTTGTGCAAAAAGATCCTTCCAAGGCCATTGCCGCCCAAAAGGCCATTTGGGAGAATGCCAAATGACCAATGTAACCCAACAGGACCAGACCTTTAATAATATTTTTATTGCAGGGACCCCGGGCAAACGATTTGATATCACAGTACGTGGCGGTCGTTTCTCGTCCATTGTCGAATCTAATTCCCCTGTTGCTGGGGATGATAACTCAGGCAGCGATTTATGGATAAGTCCTGGTGTCATTGATCTTCATACGCACTTGGCATGGACCGATTTCGATCATGATGACCAGTTGAAGCGTGATGCCTTAGAGGTAGAGGTGCTGCAAGCACAAGCCTTTGAGGCGACACTCCGTACCGGGGTGACTACAGCGCGTGATGCAGGCGGACTTCTGCCAAGTGTAGTGAAGCATATAGCGCAGCATTATAACCAGCCTTTAAGCGTACACACCTGTGGTGATATGCTGGGGGCTGGTGACGCACGGGGGATTAAGCACCTGGAACAGCGGATAACGGATATCATTCATTCCGGGGCAAGCTGGATTAAGATTCTGGCCACGGGCGGACTGGGGGCATCTCCGGATACAGTGCTGAACCCAGCGTTCTCAGAGGAAGAATTCGCTTATATTGTGCGTACTGCCCATGCGCAGGGCGCTAAAGTATTGGTTCATACTTGGGGTGGTCCTACAGTGGACTGGTCTATTGATGCTGGCGTCGAATCTGTAGAACATGGAATGTATTTGACGGAGGCACAAGCATATCGGCTTGCTCAGTCTAAGACAGCGTTCGTACCTACGGCTTCGATCTATCGGATTGCCGCAGATCCTTTCGGTGTACTTGGCCTGCCTGAGGTCATTCGTGATCGGGCCGCACGTGCTGCCGCAGCTCATCCGCAAGCGATCAGCTATGCGAAAAGTGCAGGTGTACGCATTGGCTTCGGTACCGATTATGCAACACCTGCTCTCCATGGGCACAACCTCGACGAGTTGGATGTGTTAATTGACTGTGGTTTAACTCACGAGGAAGCATGGCAGGCGGCCACATCGTCCGCCGCCGACATTCTGGGATATGGTGATAGCTTGGGACGTATCCAAGAAGGCTTCATTGCTGATGCCATTCTTTTTAATGCAGATCCGTATCAGTTGCCAAGCGCAAAAGACGTACAGAGAAGTATTGTGTCTGTTATTAAGGCGCCCGTGACTTAGGTTCATAAATAATAGATACAGAAGAAGCTCCTTGGACAATCCCAAGGAGCTTCTTCGTGCATTATGCATTCGTATCCAGCATGGCAGGTATATGAATCTCTTTCACACATGACGCTTTAGATAGCGTAATTACACATTTTACGAGCGAAACGATATCTTGGACTGGAATCCTGGCGCCATCATACAATGCAATCGCTTTGTCCGCACCTTCCTCGTAAGGAATTTCTGCGGCAATTTCTCCGGGATTGATACAGGTGACGGGGATACCGTATTTCCTGGTATGTTCACGTAAAGCACTGCCAATCCCCCGTAATCCGAATTTGGACGCCACAAAAGTCACTTGATCATTATTCGTGTGATCGAGTCCAGCGGTGGAACCGATGAGGATGATTTTGCCGTTATCTGATTGCTTCAGGTTGGGTAGCAGCTTCTGAATGCAGGTAATGGGTGAGGATAGATTGACCTGAATCATCTTAATGATCTCCGCAGGATCATCTTGCTCAAAATTGTACTGCTCTGTAAAGCCTTCCTTTTCCCAAAGTCCCACATTGTAGATCAATACATCCAGTGGCTCTCCTGCTATCTCAGAAGCGATCTTCTCAGCTGAAGAAGATAAGGATAAATCAGCCTCAATCCAATAACGCGTAATACCGTCGTTCAAGTCTACACTTGGAGGCCGGGTTCTGGAGACGATCCAGACACGGTCACCGTTCTCTGGCAGGCCTTTTACGAAGGCGTCTCCCAAACCTTGGCTCGCTCCAAAAATTATGAAATTTTTCATATGCCCTCCTGAGTTGAAAAATAATCTAATACACTTATCCACTTGGAAAGTTGTTTATAAAATACTTCATAGGAGGGACTTTGTAAACAAATATGTTTATAAAGTTCGATGATTACAAAAAAGCGGCCCGAATGGGTCGCTTCGCTATCTCTATAAATAGTCTCTGGCAGAGTTCATAGCCTTGATTCATATCGAAGGCTGAGAAGGGTAGAGACGTTTTCTTTTACGCTGTTTCTCTAATAAAGTCTTCATGATTTTCTGAACCTCTTTAGTTTGTGGTGTGGCAAGTGTGGGATGGGCGAGGTTGTTTGCTTTCAATTCAGCCCCCTGGAAAAGGAGGCTTACAAGATATTCTCCTGCTTCTATTTCAACGAAATTTCAAACTTCGCACCGGCGTCACCGGCGAATACAATGGTGCCGTTCTTCGGCAATACAACTTCATTTTTACCACTGACTGCGGTATCGTTCACGCACATGCCTGCTTCATCATATACGATAACTGCGCTATTTTTAGGCAGCTTGACGGATAGAATTTTCCCTTTGGCAGTAGCAGGTATGGTGAACCATCTCGCAAGGCCGTCTGCTTGGATGGTGGCTGTGGATTGTTTCCCAGCATAGAGAGGCTTCAAGATCTCTGCGCCAGCATACAAGTAACCGCCTGTTGTCTTGACATACTCAATGCCATCCTTCGTAAAGAAGTTGAATTCCATGCTATCTCTACCTGCTATAGTGGGAATTTGCAGCTGGCTGATTGCTTTGTTAGCATCAACGATTTTATTATTAACGATATAGCCAGGAGCTTCTTTGCTTGTCACAATTGGAAAAGCAGGCAAACCCGAGAAGTAGGATATCGATGAGTATTTCTCGTTCATCATGTAATACATCTTGCCCTCGCGTTTGTTCCAGGCAGCAGCTACATCTTTGGATAATGGATTGGCTTCGAGCTTTTCAGCGGTGTATTCAGAGAATACAGTCTGCCCAAGCCCAGGTACGGATACATATGCGCTGGACCACAAATAAGTGCGCCCATTCTTCTCGACAACAAATTTGAACTTTTCCGTACCATCTTCACTTTTAAAAGAACCATCCGCAGTATACACATACTTTTGGCCAGGATCGCCCGGGTATAGAAGCGAGGTCAGTACCATCTCACCAGATGGATTGATCGCTATCTTCATCAATGAATTAGAGGCGCCATAAATGCCTGCATAACGGGACATGTCTTGTGGCATTTTTGCCTTCACAGGGATGCCGTGCGATTTCTCTGCCGTCTGTTCTTTAATTACACCCTTCGCTTGCAGTGCGCTAAGCAGTATTTCATTCGCGAGCAATTGATCAGTTGTGCTGGAGCCGCCGGATGAGGTCACAGCCGCAGCCAAATTATACTCTGGAAGCACGACCAATGATGAATGGAACAGAGTCGTATCTCCCCCTTTGGTCAGCGCCTGAATACCATAATTATTAAATGGGAAGAGGTCTACGCTATCCCAGCCTAGTCCGTAGGCGAAGGTCGCATCGGTATTTTTCGGCCACATCCCTTTTTTATATTCTGCTTCGGCCATAGCTTTGACGGATTGGACAGAAAGGATGCCTTCCACTTGACCCGTGAAAATCTGCGAGAATTTCACCAAATCCTCAGCCGTGGAGCGAATCCCTCCAGTTCCGATGACATTGTAATTCTCTAAAGGGAGTGGGGTCTGTGAAGAATCAATGAAGGTCCCGGCCATTTTGGCTTTGTCTATTGGATCTATAGGCGTTTTCGTGTTCTTCATCCCTAAAGGCTCCGTAAAATTCTTGTGTATAAATGTCGTAAAGTCCAACCCACTAACTCGCTCCACGAGGATTTCAGCTAGTGTGAAGCCGTCGTTGGAATAGACCGAGAATGCTCCCGGGTCTGCTTTTAAGCTTTGGGTGGCCAATTGCGCTAATAGATTATCGTGGGCATAGGTATCGTTATCATTGAACAATAGCGCCCGGTTAAAAGAGGAACCTTCAATACCGGCAGAATGATTCAGCAGCATACGCGGCGTAATCTGCCCGTAACGGGCATCTTTCATTGTAAAGTCAGGAATATATCCCGTAAGCGGTTGGTCCAGATCTAGCTTGCCTTCATCCACCAGCTTCATCACAGCAGCGGCTACAAACATTTTGCTGGTTGATCCTATGCCGTAGATCGTTTCGGAGGTTAGCGGTACATTCTTTGCTAGCTGATTTTTGCCAGAATGTCCGGAGATAACAATGTTCCCTTGGTCAATCAGCGCATATTGCAGGCTTGTGGTACCGTAGGTATCAGTTAGTAGTGCCGCCTTCTCTACAGCTAATTTCTGAGTAGATGCATAGTTAGGTTTATTACTGCTGCTATCGGCCATTACACTCAGCGGAGTTAGCAGTGATAGCGCGAGTGTCGTGCTTAAGATCACAAATTGTTTTCCTCTCATGCTCATTACCCTCTCTCTGTTCATTTCTATATGTTTGTTCTGTGGTGTTGTGTCAGCATAATAGCGTGAGATGAATTCCACATAAACGTAACTTGAACAGAATCTTAACTGGAACTGGAAGCACGAATTTCTTTGTGATGGAGCGGTTCAATTTACAATTTGTGGTTGGTAAGGCATGTAGAGTTTCATTTATAGTTCACAAACAGTAGGATTTGCTTGAATATTGATTTTGTTTTTTGCCAGCGGGACTTGTATATTAGTAGCATAGCCTCTATTCTTGAAAGAGCTTCATATTAGAGATATAGAGAATAGGAAATGACATTCAGGAGGAAAGAATTTGAGTACACAAAACGTGGGAATTCCATTGGAAGGTTTTGCTGAATTTAGCCGGACGGTAGCCGCAGAAGGCGCTGTTCTATTGAAAAATGATCATCAGGTGCTTCCGCTTCGCAGCGGCGACAATGTTGCTGTATTTGGCAGAACCCAAGTAAATTACTATCGCAGCGGTACTGGTTCGGGCGGAAGTGTTCATGTAGCTTATACGACTAATTTATTGGCAGGCTTGCGCAGTAAAAACGATTTTATTGTCAACGAAGAGCTAGCTGGTGTCTATGAGCGGTGGATTGAGCAGAATCCATTCGATAACGGCGGCGGGGGCTGGGCGGCTGAGCCTTGGCACCAGAAAGAAATGCCTTTGACGGATGCGCTAGTATCCTCGGCCAGAAGCCAATCGAACAAAGCCATCGTGGTTATCGGACGTACCGCAGGTGAAGATCAGGACAATGCTGATGCTCCAGGTAGTTACCAACTAACGGCTGACGAAAAAGAAATGCTGAAGCAGGTCACTGCTCATTTTGAACAAACCGTGGTTGTACTGAACGTATCGAACATCATTGATATGAGCTGGATGAACGATGAAAGCTATGTCCATCCGATTGCAGGCGCAATCTACTCTTGGCAGGGCGGGATGGAAGGCGGTAACGCCATCGCTGACGTACTGAGCGGAGAGGTAACACCGAGCGGTAAATTAACCGATACCATCGCTCATTCGATTAACGACTATCCGTCAACTAGCAACTATGGCAATGAGTTCAAGAACTTTTATCAAGAAGATATCTATGTGGGCTATCGTTATTTCGAGACATTTTGTCCGGAAAAGGTTCACTATGAATTTGGATACGGGATTTCTTATACCACGTTTAATGTTGAGCCGGCGGCAGCTACGCTGACCAGCAAAAACGGTCAAGAGCTTATCGAAATCAACGTAAATGTAACGAATACAGGAGACACTTTTGCCGGAAAAGAAGTCGTGCAGGTCTATTACGAAGCGCCGCAAGGTAAGCTGGGCCAACCGGCCAGAGTATTGTCTGCATTCGGAAAGACTAAAGTCCTTCAACCAGGAGAATCTCAGACTCTATCCATTAGCTTCCCTGTTCACACTATGGCCTCCTACGATGATGCCGGAGTGACCGGACATGCTTCTGCTTATGTACTGGAAGCCGGAACGTACCACATTTATGTGGGAACCAGTGTTAAGAAGCTGGCGAAAGTAAGCGTGCAAGGACAAGATGGCTACGTAGTGGAAGAGCTTCAAGTTGTGGAACAGCTGCAAGAGGCGATGGCTCCTACTGAAAGCTTCACCAGAATGCAACCGGGTACACGTAAGGAAGACGGCTCGTATGATATACTCTATGTAGAGGTGCCTACGCGTAAGATTTCCATGGCGGAACGGATCGAGAAGAATCTTCCGGAGACCTTGGCGCAAACGGGGAATCAAGGCTACAAGCTAAGAGACGTGCTGGACAAGAAAGTCAGCATGGAGACCTTCATTGCCCAGCTCAGCGACGAGGATTTGGCTACCATCGTTAGAGGCGAAGGTATGAGCAGCCCACTGGTTACTCCGGGTACGGCTTCGGCATTCGGGGGAGTTAGTGATCAGTTGTTCAATTACGGAATTCCTGTGGCTTGTACAGCTGACGGACCTTCCGGTATTCGGATGGATAGCGGTCAAAAGGCGACTCAGGTTGCTATCGGTACCTTGCTTGCCGCTACTTGGAATGCTGAACTGGTAGAAGAGCTTTATGTCATGGAAGGCCAGGAATTGTTGAGAAATAATGTAGATGCTTTGCTCGGACCTGGTCTGAATATTCGCCGCAGCCCGCTGAATGGCCGCAACTTCGAATATTTCTCAGAAGATCCGCTGATCTCCGGTGTTTTTGCTGCCGCATGCACTAGCGGGATTATGAAAGGCGGCTCTAACGCCACCCTGAAGCACTTTGCCTGCAACAATCAGGAGAAGCACCGCAGTAAGGTAGATGCGATCGTATCCGAACGTGCCCTGCGTGAGATTTATCTGAAGGGCTTCGAAATCGCCGTGAAGCAAGCGGGTGCCAATTCCATTATGACTTCCTACAACCCGGTTAACGGGCATTGGGCGGCATCCAACTATGATCTGAACACTACAATTCTTCGCGGTGAATGGGGCTTCAAAGGCATCGTAATGACGGACTGGTGGGCGATTATGAACGATGTTGTCCATGGTGGACCTGCGGATCGGAAGAACACGAACTGGATGGTTCGTGCGCAAAACGATCTTTACAAGGTGATTCCTAACTATGGCGCCGAGATCAACGTCTGGGATGATAATACCATAGAATCTCTGGAAAATGGCTCGGTTACCCGGGGAGAGCTTCAACGCTCTGCCATGAATATCTGTGAGTTCATCATGCATGCGCCGGTCTTCTCCAGAAAACATGAGATTAACGAAACCGTGGAAGCCTTTAAGGCTAATCCAGCGCTTTCACCGGAACAGGTACATGTTCTGTCGAACAATGCAGAGGTTAAACCTGCTGTATCCGGACCGACCTTTATCCAAGTGGATACGGCGGCGCAATATCGGATTATTGTTCACATTATGTCACCAGAGTCCGAGTTGGCACAAAGCGCTTGTAATGTAACACTGAACGGTCAGTCTATGACGACTATTCAAACAAATGGTACAGAAGGCAAATGGATCAAGCAAAAGCTTGTGAAGATTGAACTCGAATCCGGTCTGTATGAATTGAAATTGGACTTCGTGAAGCCAGGTCTGCAGATCGACTGGATCGAATTCAAGCAAGTATAGTTACAAAGCACAGAAGCAGTGGAAGTATTGGTTGGTCAAAAATAGGTCGGGAGTGTTGCAGGGATGAGAGGATATAACATCTGGCGTCCGATAATGCTGATCTTGGTCGCACTGGTTACGAGAAGTCTTGTCACTAACCTGGGCGTCATGTTTGGGATGTCGCAAAATTCTGCAAGTAGCGTCGCTGTCATTGTCATGTTGATTGTGGCGTTCACGATGTACAACCGAATGATGAAAAACCGTCGTAGATAAGAAAGCCAGCTCTTGGCTGTATGTGGAATGGTGGAGAGTGTCTAGCAGGGCACTTTCCGATTGAAGAGAAACCCAAGTGATATACTCTTGGGTTTCTCTTTATTTCAGTCAAGCGATTTTGAGGTTAGACATATACTCTTCGGAATCGACAAATTTTTTAGAAAAGAGGATTGTAATGAAAACGGTTTTATGTTAATTTATATTTATATTATAAAAACGTTTTTAGCGAGGGATGCCTTATGGGCAAGATAACCATTAAAGACGTAGCACGAGAAGCAGGCGTCTCTATATCAACAGTGTCTAACGCGCTTAATGATGTGGATGTTCTCAATCCTGAAACCAAGTTACATGTGCTGCAGGTCGCTCAGCGGTTGAATTATGTTCCGAATCTGAACGGCAAGCTGCTGAAGTCTGGAAAGACGCAAATGCTGGGTTTTTTCACCACAAGTGTATCGGGTCCTTATTTCTACAAGCTGGTGGAGTCCATGGCCAGAGAATGCGACCATATGGGGTACGGGCTGAACGTCTTTGTCACCAAGGACAAGCAGGTCATCATGAACAATATCATGGGTCGTCGTGTAGACGGTGTCATTATCTATGAAGAGTTTAAGATCGATGATAATGATATCGCTATTATGGAGAAGGATCGGATCAAGGCTGTGTTTCTGGATCGGGAGATTCAGAGGGAAACCATGGGCAGCGTTATCTTTGACTCGTTTGTGGCAGGGTACGAAACAACCAAATATTTGATCAGCCTGGGGCATAAGAAAATCGCCTACATCTCCGGTGTCGACACGATGTTTGACAGTGTACAGCGGAAGGAAGGCTACCTGGCTGCGCTTCGTGAGTATCAGCTTCCGGTGAAAGAAGAATATATTTTGCAAGGCTTTTTCGAAGAAGAAGCTACATATAACGTTGTGAAGTCGTTCATTCGCTCGAGTTCAGATATTTTGCCCGATGCGTTCCTTGCTGGTAATGATGTAAGCGCCATCGGTTGTATGCAGGCTTTGAAGGCACACGGATATGATGTCCCTAATGATATTAGTGTTGTAGGATTTGATGATATTGACATTGCACAATATTTCTCGCCGCCGCTCACTACCGTACGTAACCAGATTGCTAGGCAAGGCATTCTCGCCATTGACCATTTGGTTCGGTTAATTAAGAAGAAGGAGCAGGGCAGCATTCAGAAGCTTCATGGAGAACTGGTAGTAAGAGGTTCGAGTCAGGTAAAGCTCAATCGAAGAGAATAAAAGCAAGATAGCTGGAATGTTTTCTTCGTTTTTAAAAATGTTATAGATCAAGGGGGATTGTGTTCTCAAGAATAAAAACGTTTTTATAAAGAGATTAAGGTCAGAGGAGAGAAGGAACCATGGCTAAACCAATAGTAATGCCATCATCCGGAAAGAGACCTATGGGAGAGAGAGTAAAAGAATTCTTTGCAGACTTTTGGAGACAACGGGAACTGCAAACCATGGTCCTGCCGGGTATTATTTTCATGATTATCTTTTGTTATATTCCCATTTACGGACTGACCATTGCCTTCAAGAACTACACGGTCATTGATACGTTGAGTTCAGCGCCTTGGGTGGGTTTTGATAACTTTAAAATCATTTGGTCTGATAAATATTTCTGGGATGCGGTCGTAAATACATTGGGCATCAGCTTCCTGAAGCTGGGGATCGGATTTGTCATTCCGATTATACTGGCAATCATGATCTATGAAGTCAGCTTGACCCGATTCAAGAAATTCGTACAAACGATCTCGTACATGCCACACTTTCTGTCATGGATCGTGCTGGGCGGGATGCTGATTAACTGGTTCTCCACTACAGGGCTGTTTAATCAGATTCTACTGGATTTGGGTCTGATTTCGAAGCCATCTAACATTTTGCTGGATCCGAGTAAATACTGGTGGATCGCAACCCTCTCTGATATTTGGAAAGAGGCGGGCTGGGGAACGATTCTGTATCTGGCCATTATGTCTAAGATTGATCCGACGTTCTATGAAGCAGCCAAGATTGACGGGGCAGGTCGTCTTCGTCAAATTTGGAACATTACTCTACCCAACATGAAGCCTATCATCAGCTTGAATCTGATCCTTACTGTAAGCGGTTTGTTTGGCTCCAATCTGGACCAGACGCTGGTGCTGATGAACACGCAGAACCGTGAAAAGGCCGAGGTCATTAACTCCTACGTATATCGTATGGGTATGACACAAGGAGATTTCTCCTATGCAACGGCTGTAGGTCTCGGCGTATCCATCGTTTCTGTCATCCTGCTGGTGATCGCCAATAAAGTGACCACTAAGCTGAATGATAACCAATCCGTTTTATAAGAGGAGGCATTTTCCATGAATCGAAAGGCGATAAAGGGAGATCTGGACAGTCGGATCTTTAATGCCTTCAATATTGCAGTGCTTTTAATTGTTTCACTCGTCATCATGATCCCGTTATGGAATGTTATTATCTCCTCGCTCAGCTCCGGCAGAGCGTTGGCAGAAGGCGGCTTTATTTTTTGGAGTAAAGAGTTCTCACTTGAGAATTATCGTGCTGTGTTTCGGGACAGCAGCATTTGGCAGGCCTTCTTTATCTCTGTATCCAAAACAACTCTCGGTGTAATCACCCACGTCTTCTTTTGTGCCATGGTCGGTTACGCTCTTAGCAAGAAGCATCTTCGTGGCCGTAAGCTGTATGTCGTTATGGGTGTTATTACGATGTTCTTCTCTGGCGGTATGATTCCTACTTACTTGCTGATCAAATCTTTGGGTCTATTGAACAGCTTCTGGGTGTACATTATCCCGGCGCTCTTCAGTTATTACGATGTTGTCATTCTCATGAACTTCTTCCGGAATGTACCGGACGCCCTTGAAGAATCCGCCAAAATTGACGGTGCGGGCGAATGGCGGGTGTTCCTGAAGATCTTCATTCCACTGTCTATGCCGGCTATGGCGACTATCGCCTTGTTTAACGGAGTTGGGCAATGGAACGACTTCATGACAACAAAGTTATATATCACCGACCAAGCCTTGTATCCGCTACAGATGAAGCTGTATGAGGTTATCGTGCAGTCTCAGACACAGTCTATGCAGAATATTGGTTCAGTCATGATTGAAACCACCACCAAAGGGGTTCAACTGGCAACCATTGTTATTACCACCCTGCCGATTGTGCTTATGTATCCATTGCTGCAGAGATACTTTATCTCCGGTATGATGCTCGGCGCTGTTAAAGAGTAAGCTTTCTAGCTAGCAAAACATGTGTATTTACCAAAATGGAGGTTACTAACATGAAGAGATTTGCAAAAGGAATCAAACTCAGTTCGGCTCTCCTGGCCGTTGCACTGACCGTTAGCGCGTGTGGTGGTTCAGGTGGATCAAACACGGCGAGCAGCGAATTGCCAGCACTTGGTGATCGCTATACGCCAAATGCGGATACCCCGGCATGGCAGTTGGATACAAAAAAAGAGACAACTGACCTGACCTGGTATGTGAACGCAGATTGGTGGAATACCGATTTTGGCAAAGATTTGGTGACCAAGAAGATTAAAGAAGACTTGAATATCAACATTAAATTCATTACCGGTGACGATACGAAGCTGAATACCTTCTTTGCCGGAGGAGACATGCCGGACGTAATTACAGTATTCGATTCTAACTCTGCGGTAGCACAGAAGGCGTCTACTTGGGCTTGGCCTTTGAACGATCTGGCTGAGAAATATGATCCTTACTTCAACAAAGTCGCTGCTCAAGATACGATCAATTGGTTCCAGCAAAAAGACGGCAAAACTTACGGATATCCAGACTATTCTAATACACAAGCTGACTATGACAGTGGTGATATTCCAGCTAAACAAGCCTTTATTATCCGTAAGGATGTGTATGAGGCAATCGGCAAGCCTAGCATGAAGACACCAGAAGAATTTATCGCAGCTATGAATAAAATCAAAGTTCAGTTCCCTTCCTTGACTCCATTTGGCTTCAACGCGATCGGTACTGGCTCCGGCTCCTTGGGTGACGGATTCCAGGATTACCTGGGTGTACCGCTCGAAGATAAGGATGGCAAGTTCTACAACCGTAACCTGGATGAAAGTTATTTGGCTTGGCTGAAAACGCTTAATACTATCTATCGTGATGGCGATATTAGTGACGACAGCTTCGCGGATGATGGTACTGCTTTTGATGAGAAAGTGAAGTCCGGTAAATACGCGGCTATATACTTAGATGGTACACCACAGCAAGGTGGTAACCTGCAAGTCTTCATGAGTGCGAATCCGGGTAAAGAGTACATCGCTATTGATGGCCCGGAGAGCACCGTTGGCAACCAGCCGATCCTTAATCAGACCGGTATTACCGGCTGGATGATCAGCTACATCACCAAAAAGGCTAAAGATCCAGCGAAAGTGATGCAAATCTTCACCTACCTGCTTAGTGATGAAGGCCAAATGCTGATGAACTTCGGGATCGAAGGCGAAACCTATAAGAAGAATGCTGATGGCAAAGTAGAATTCCTGCCAGCAATCAAAGATCTTCAGGAAAACAACGCAGATAAGTATAAAAAAGAGTACCGGATCGGCGAGTTCATCTTCTTCGGTCATGACCGTTACAAAGCCCTTAGTGATGATTCCTTCCCGGAATCCATCCGTCAGATGCAAGAGTGGGGTAAAGGCAAGCTGACACCACACTTCATTCTGGAAAATATCAATCCGGACCCGGGTACACCGGAAGCACGTTCTTTGACAGCGATCGACACGACTTGGTATTCCACAATGGTCAGCTTGATCCGTTCTAAGAGCGACGATGATTTCAACAAATCGTTGGATGCCTACAAGAAGGCCCTTGATGATAACAATTGGGCTAAAATCGTAGAAATTCGCAGCGAGAAAATGCAGCAGAACAAAGAAAAGCTGGGTATGAAATAATCAGGATATAACAAAAGGTGCCCCTCTAAAGGGGCCCTTTTCATAACTTGAATGGTTGGAGGGATAACGATAATGACTGAACTTATCATTTATGAGTCCAAGGGAGAAGGCGACCTGTTCGTTGAACGGACCGTAGAGGCCTTAACTCCGGTTACAGCGGGAGCGGGTCAGACGGAGATTAACCTGGATATAAACCAAACTTATCAGGAGATGGACGGCTTTGGCGCCTCCTTCACCGATTCATCCGCCTATCTGATTCACCAAGTGCTGACTGCGGAGCAGCGGACGGAAGCGATGACTCGTTTGTTTGATGCTCAGGAAGGGATTGGCCTCTCCGTTCTGAGAAACCCGATGGGTGCTTCAGATTATGCCAGAATGATCTATAGCTATGACGACAGACCAGAAGGAGAGACCGACCCATCACTGGAGCATTTCACCATTGCTCATGATGAAGAGGATGTCATTCCACTGGTAAAAGAAGCTTTGAAGCTGAATCCGGCCATCAAGCTGTTCGCTTCACCATGGAGTGCGCCAGCATGGATGAAAACCAGCAGCTCCATGAAGACTGGTGAACTGAAGCAAGAGTTCTACTCGTCTTATGCAGATTATTTTGTGCGGTTTATTCAAGCTTATAAGGATAAAGGGCTTCATATTTACGCGGTAACTCCGCAGAACGAACCCTTGTATGAGCCAGCTCACTATCCAAGCATGCTGATGCTGCCGGAGGCACAGGCTGATTTCGTTAAGAATCACCTGAAGCCTAGTTTTATCAAGGGCGACCTGGATACTAAAATTCTCTGTTACGATCACAACTGGGATCGGCCGGATTATCCATTGACCGTACTGGAGCAAGCCAAGGATAGTGTGGACGGTGTAGCCTGGCACTGGTACGGTGGTAAGCCAGCGGCTCAGAGCGACGTGTTCGAGGCTTTTGCGGGTAAAGAAGTACATTTCAGCGAAGGCTCTGGTGGAGAATGGATTCCTCCCTTCGAGCAGGCGTTCTCCAATGTGATGCGGACGGGGATTGAGATTCTCCGCAATCACAGTAAGTCCTTCATTCTGTGGAATATGGCGCTTGATGAGAAGAATGGTCCGACGGTACCTGGCTTTGGTAAAAGCACCTGCCGCGGAATTCTGCTAATTAACCAGCAGACCGGTGAACTGGAGTATACACTGGACTACTATGCGCTGGCCCATTTCAGCAAAGTCATCCGTCCAGGTGCCCTGCGAATCGGCTCAAGTGCAAGCAGAGAGCATATTCGTTCCGTGGCGTTTACCAATACAGACAACTCCGTTGCCATCGTGCTATTCAATGATAGTGATAGAGCGGAGAATGTTAGCATAAAGCTGCAGGGGCAAGAAATTCTGGCCTGCAATCTGGTGGGTAAAAGCGCGGTTTCCGTTCTTGTGCCTCATCAATAATCAGTTAAAAGGCCAGTTTGGCCGAATACAACTAAGTAGTATACGAAATGCCCTCGGGACCGCTGGTACAGCGGGAACGGGGGCATTTTTTTCTCCTTATCCCATTAATCCCTTCAGCTCACCGATGAAAGGCCGGATGGTTTTGATCATATTATAGCCCATCTTCATTAGCGGCATGGTCTTTTGGATCATTCCAAAGAAGCCTAGACCGCCGAGGCCGCCACTTGCTTCCCCGGAGCCAAAGCCGCCACCAAATAATGAACCTAACAGTGGCATGAATCCGGAGACCTGTGCTTTCTTGGAACGAGAGCGGCCCTTCTTTCTAGATTTGGGGCTGCGGCTTGGTCTTGAGAGCACCAAAGCTTCTTTTTCAAGCCCAGTTATAAATCCCACATACGACCGTCCATCATGCAGTGTGATGCAGACCGGGCGGCCCTGTAGCTGTTTTGCCTGCTTGCGGATTTTGGTCGATTTTCCCATCTGTGGATCACCTCATTGTTCTTTTTACTATATATTACTCAGGTTTTGAGCCGCTGCTTGTGCGAAGTCACTATCTTTCCAGGCGGTTACATTAACTCTATCTTTGAACAGTCTCTGTAGTTTATAATAGATGGGTTAATTAACCAAAAATGGGGTGCATCATGAAAGTGAAAAAGATGAGTATGTTAATGAGTACGATTGTCCTTGCTGTGTCGCTCACCGGGTGTTCTGGCAACAATACTAGCGCTGCAGGGGAAGAGGCAGAGCAATTGAAGACCCAGATTGCGAAGCTCCAAGAGGAGAATAAGCAATTAACAGAAGAGAACAACAAATTGAAGGAGGCCGCGACTGCAGTAACGACCGCTTCAGAAGAAGAGCCAGAGAAAGCCCAGTCGGATAACGCGAATCCTGCGGGGGAAGAAACGAAGGCCATTGTAAAGGGACAGCCGTTAGTGTTGGACGGAGTTGCCGAATACACAGTCACGAAGACTTCATTTACTAAGAAAATCGTTCCTTCCAAACCGGGTACGTTCTATACATACTACGAGGCCAAAGAGCCTGATACCACTTATCTGGCTATTACGCTGAAAGTAAAGAACTTGGGTGGTTCAGGCAAAGATGCGGATAAGTTCGCCGATATCACTGTCAAATACGATAACCAATATGAGTACAGGACTTCCTCGACGATTGAAACTAAGGGTGGCGAAGATTTTACCTACACCAACATTACGAGTGTCGAGCCGTTAAAATATGGCACGCTGGTGTTCTTCGCCACGGTGCCTACGGAAGTGCAGACTAGTGATAAACCACTCTATGCCGACATTAATATTGAAGGTCAGCCTTACAGATACACAATACGCTAATTCGTTATGCGCCGAGCAATGTTGAGCTGATGCGTGCACTCTAAAGTCCATAGAAGACAATATCAAGATGCCTGGGAACACTTAATGTTTCCGGCATCTTTTAGTCGTGAAAAGGGTCCAGTAATACATGGAAAACACCCCCGCCCTCCACTATAATAAATGTATATAATCATAGAAATGAGGCGGCAATATGTCAGCTAAGGCGGTTTGGAGCGGAGATGCCGATCAGGCGATTTGCGCGTTTACATTTGACGATGGGCCTTCCCGGCTTCCACTTGAATTGTGGCTGGGTGTTCTGGAGGAAGAGGGCGTGGTAGGCACCTTTTTCTTCACAGGTGAATGGATGGATCGCCACCCGGACAAGGCGCGGGAGATTCTGTCCAGAGGACATGTGCTCGCTCCCCATACCTACCATCACCGGCGGATGGCTCAAGTTCCGAAACCAGTGTTTCTGGAGCAGTTAAAACTGACTGAGCTGGCATATCAGGATGCAACCGGTCTGGCGTGTCCCAGCTTCATGCGTTTTCCGTATTGTTCGTTCCGCGAGGAGAACCTGGAATGGCTGGCCGAATGGGGTGGTTATTTGGATATTGAAGGTGTGGATTCGGGCGATTGGGCAGGGATTTCTGCAGAGGAGATTGTTGCTCGGGTAGAGCCGGAGCTGAAGAATGGCACGATTGTAGTCATGCATAGCAATGATATCGCAACAGGATCACCGGAGGGGCTGAGACAGCTTATCCGCATTGCCAAGCAAAAGGGGCTTCAGGCCGTAGGTGTTCCTGAAATCCTGGACTCCATTGGTGCTGAGACCGAGTATAGACCATGGAAAATCACCGTGCAGGTTCCGGCTGAGCTGGATCATCCGGTGGAAAAGTGGGTGTCGCTTCAGAACGATAAGCAACTCGCTGATTTGGCGACCCAGACGATTCAGTGGAGCGCTCCACAGTACACCCTTCAATTCTCCTCGGAAAGTGAGTGGCTGGAACATCTGAAGATGCCACTAGAGGAGTTTGGTGTGGTAGAGGACAGGGCAATGTTCACCCTTAGAGAGTTCGATGGCAGCTATTGGGGATACCTGCGCGCTGGAGTCCGTGGCGATACGTTGGTATTATTAGATTTTTCCGCTAAGGAGGCGCAGGCTGACACACTAGTGTATGTGCTTCGCTGGGCAGCTGAAAAAGCGATGTCCCTCGGATTAACCCATATTGAAGCCAGACAGGATCTTCGCAAGATGTACGAGATGTGCAGACAGCTCGGCTGGAGTGCAGAAATCGAAGAGGATCGTTAAGAAAGAGGAGCAGTGTCATTCGTGAGGACATTATCAAGCTATTATTTTTTATATTACCTGGCCATGTCTGTTCTGATGCCGTATACAAGTCTGTATTTCAGTGAGAGAGGCTTCAGCTTTACTGCCGTAGGCTTGATTCTGTCCTTATGGGCACTGGTCAGTGTGGTTGCTCAACCGGTCATGGGGCTCATTAACGACCGTTTGGGTAACCCCAAACAAATCATGCTACTCTCTTCGATCCTGGCTGCGGTGCTGGGCTTTGGCTTTAACCTGATGGAGGGCTTGACCGGAATCATTGTGTTGTCCTTGTTCTTTGCCTGGTTTCAATCCTCAGTTGGACCGGTGGGCGATGCGTTAGCAGTGGAAATTGCCAGCCGTGACGGTTTTTCTTTCGGAAATGTGAGGTTGTTCGGGGCTTTAAGCTATGCGATTGGTACATTCACTACAGGGATTCTGTATGAGCGATTCGGTTATAGTCATATTTTTGTCTATTATCTAGTTATCAGTATGATCGTGTGCGTGACGATTCTGTTCCTGCCCACAACGAAAGTGTCTCGCAGAAAGGTGACGCTATTCGGACAAATGGGTGAGGTTGTCCGCAATAAGCCATTTATGATATTTGTAGTCACCAGTACGTTAATGATGATGTCCGCTTCTATTAATTTGAACTTTCTACCACTGTACTTCAAGGAAATGGGCTTCAATAAAAGCTGGATCGGCAGTGCCTTCGCCATTGCCGCTATTATTGAGGTACCGATGTTCTGGGTAGCCACCCGGCTCAGCAAGGCTATCGGAAGATATCCGCTGCTGTGTCTGGCCGCTGCGATCTATGGCAGCCAGTACCTGGTCATGTTCCTGTTCTCTAATGTATCGCTTACGCTCGCGGTTCAACTGCTGAACGGTGTTGCCTTTGCTTTTGCCGCAGGAACCGCTGTGGAAGTGGTTCAGAGCTACGCTACAGAAGGGACCAAAGCGACATTGCAGACGGTTTATGCAGCGGTGACCTGGGGTCTCGGTGGCATTGTCGGAAATGCTGTCGGGGGAGTTGTCACGGATCATCTGGGCGCGAAATTTCTGTACCTGATCCTCTTCTGCCTGTGCGCCGCAGCCTCATTGTTGTTTATCGTGAACAGGCATCATCAGCCGTCGGTTAACCAAGAGCTTGCCGGGTAGGAAAGTGGCTGGGTGGTGAGGTGCGACGGATATCAGTTTGGAGACAGCGGGATTGTATCCCGGAAGACCGGCTCCCGAATAAGGGGGCGCGGTCTTTTTTAGCCCTATTTTTCGCATAAAAAAACCACTGCCCGTATCAGCAGAACATCCTGCGTACGCGACAGCGGTTTGAATAGGAGGATCTACCCTTCTCATAGTGCAGAGAAGGCCCTACCTTAAACCGTAATCATTGTTTATAAATTATTGTGCAGCAGATGTAGTCTCTTTGGTGAAAAAGTTCGGCAAATACTCTTTGTTCGCTTCCAGCATCTCATCTAGCATCTGAATCGCCACTTCCACGGATGGAACCAGTGGATGATGGGCCAGTGCCTGAATCGCCAGCTCGCGGCTGCCGGTCACAGCGGCTTCAATCGCCAGCTGTTCGTAGGTTTTGACTGCATGAATGAGTCCCTTGGCCATAGGTGGAACGGTAGTCAGCGGGAGTGGCAATGGGCCGTTCTTTGTGACGACACAGTTCACTTCAATGCTGGCATCATCAGGCAAGAAATCCAGAATACCGTTGTTGGCGACATTCAGCGTCTGGATATCATTCGCACCGTTATACAGCGAGCGCATCAGGTTGACAGCTGCCTCTGAATAAAAGGCGCCGCCGCGTTGTTCCAACTGCTTCGGTTTTTCTTTTAGCTCCACGTTGCTGTAGATTTCGAACAGCTCTTCTTCCACACGCTTAACCACCTCAGCTCGGTTACCGCCCTTCTTGAAGGACTCCAACTGTTCTTCTAACATAGCATCGGTCATGTAGAAGTACTTCAGGTAGTAGGAAGGCAAAGCGTGAAGGGAGTTCAGGAATTCCGGGTTCCATTCACGGGCAGGCACGTTCTTGGCGCCATAAGCAGTGGTATCAGCCAGCATTTCATCCAGCTTGCTCTCGCCCTCAACATCAATGCGGGTAATCCAGTGCAAGTGGTTGAGACCCACAAATTCGGCGTATACCCGATCAGGGGCTACGCTGTATTTGGAGGAGACTTGCTTGATCAAGCCGATAGGGGCGTTGCATAGGCCGATGCTTTTGACATTGGAGTATTTCAGGACAGCTTCCGTAACCATCCCTGCCGGATTGGTGAAGTTGAGCAGCCATGCGTTTGGAGCCAGTTCCTCAATATCGCGGCAGACGTCAAGAATCACAGGAATCGTGCGCAGAGCTTTCATCATGCCTCCGGGACCGGTGGTCTCCTGGCCAATAACACCATATTTGAGCGGTATGGATTCATCGCGGGCACGGGCATCCAGCATACCGACACGCATCTGTGTGCTGACAAAGTCAGCGCCTGCGATGGCTTCGCGGCGGTCTGTCGTCAGATGGACTTCGATTGGGAGTCCGGATTCTTCAACCATCCGTTTTGCCAGGTTGCCGACAATGTTCAGCTTGCGCAGTCCGGGTTCAATGTCCACCAGCCATAGTTCACGAATAGGGAGTTCCTTATGATGAAGAATGAATCCCTCTACGAGTTCCGGTGTGTACGAAGAGCCTCCGCCGATGACGGCGATTTTCAGTCCTTTATTAGCTGTCACAATAATCACTCCTGTCTGGTAGTTTGTTTAATGGATTCGAATTCCTGAAAACCCTTCATCTTGTCATAGACTTCACTACTGATTGTCATCCCGTCGCTTTCCATGGCTGACCATACCGCACCGACCACCGGTTCGGTGGTTAGGGTGACCACGGTTGCCTGTGGGGCAGCAATGGCTACGGCTTGTTCGATGGGGCTACGAATCCAGCCCCGGTCTCCCCGGGTCAGCAGGCTTCCGGCCAGCACGACATCGAAGACGTCCTTTTCCATGCCTAGCCGGTGGATGACAGCGGCAGCAGACTTGCCCAGCTCTACACCTTGCCGGTGCAGGATCTCCAGAGCCACAGCATCGCCCTCAGCTGCAGCCGCGAACAGCAGGCGGGCAGCATCTGTAGGCACGTGCTTCCCGTGATCCAGGAAATCATTGAACATGCGCTCCACAGTCTCATATCCCAGCAATTTTAGCAGCGGGGCAGTCAGGAGGGTAGCTTGTTCCCGCCCGTCCCAAGCCCGAATGACAGAGCGGAAAACTTCAATGTTGAGCGAGCCGCCTCCGCCGAAATCACCATACATATAGTCAAAGCCACCACATTGATAATGCTGTCCCTGTACATTCTGGCCAGCTGAATTGGTACCTGTGCCGCAGATCAGGGAGACACCATATGGACGGTTAGTACCTGCCCGTAGTCCGATCATGGTGTCACAATTGATGGTGTATCTAGTAAAACCGATATCGCGGATGATCGGGTGCAAAATATCATAATCGGCCTCACGGTCGGCACCTGCCAATCCCAGATAAGTGTGCTGAATGTCGTTCAAGCTGAGCCCGGCATCCGCCAAAGCGCCGAACGTGGCTTCACGGATGCTGCTAGCTGCGCGGGCCGCATCTACTTGATGATTGCCGTTGCCGCTCTTGCCTTTCCCGAGCACATTGCCCTTTTCATCACTGAGCAGGGCGTAGGTTTTGGTTCCTCCCCCATCGAGTCCCAAGTAGTAAGTCAATGGTCTTCACTCCTAAGTGAATATATATTATAGAAAACAAAAGATTGCAGCCGGTCTGCAAATGGATGCCAGTCTAGATGGAAATTGTAGATTCACGAATGATCAGCTCCGGATCAATCCGTATGCCAGACCCGCGCTTCATCTTGCCAGAGATGCGCCGCAGCAGCATATCCGCTGCCGCCTGCGCGATTTTGTCCGCAGGTTGCCGAAGGGTCGACAGATGCGGACGAAGCTGTGAGGCGATGTAGTGGTCATCATAGCCGACAACGGCGACCTGCTCCGGTACGGATATCCCCGCCTCCATTAGAGCATTGATAACCCCAAGGGCGATATTGTCATCACCAGTGAATACGGCGGTGGGCAATGGTCCTTCGCTTAACCAGCGTTTACAGGTGTCATAGCCAAATTCTATTTCGAAATCGCCCTGTACGATTTCAAAAGGAGTTATTCCTTTTTCCTGCAGTGCTAGTGCGAACCCGTTGCGCCGCTCCCTTGTACTGCGGAACATTTCATGTCCGCACAGATGCGCGATAGAGGTATGCCCGAGCTCCAACAGATGACTTGCCGCCGCGTAGCCACCTTTGAAGTTGTCGATCGTGATCGAATAGGTATCGTTTTCGGGCTCCTGATTATCAATCAGTACATAAGGTATGCCGCGCCGCTTTAGTTGCATGATATAATTCTCTTCCCCGATCGGCGAGAGCAGAATCATGCCGTCTACCCGGTCTTCCTGAATGAGATAGTGGTCCTCATCTGATTCAATGCCTCTGGAGATGGCGATGGCCAGGAAGTAACCATGCAGCGCGAGTACCTCATTCAGTTCTTTGACAACGGCGTCAAAGAACGAATCGTGCAGAGTAGTTACCACGAGTCCGATAATCCCTGTCTTTCCACTGGCGAGGCTGCGTGCAGCCGCATTGGGGCGGTAGTCCAGCTCCTTGATTGCATCTAACACTTTCTGCCGATTCTTCTCGCGTACCGATTCAGCGCCGTTCAACACCCGTGATACCGTCACGACAGACAGACCGGATTTTTTGGCTACATCAAATATGCTCACTTTCATGTCTTGTGCTCCTTGCAGCAGATTTTCCGAATGTATTATCTACCATTAGTATACAGGGTGGAGAGGCGGTCTGCTAAACAATAACATTCCAAGCAAGCATACCGTCCCGGAAGGGACGGTATGCCGTACATGCTAACGTTTGATGATCTCGGTGACCTTTTTCTGAATGGTACCCATGACCTCTTCAAGCGTCTTATGTCCGGTCTCTACCGGCTGCAGCTCGTTGATGAACATATCGTTGATTTGCGAGTAGTGTACGATCAGGTGGTTGAAGGATTCGTAGCCATATTTCACAGCCCCTTCATAAACCTTCTTCACATCTTCAGGATCAACGCCCTCAAAGTGCTTGTAGTATGTTTCAGCAGCTTTGGTGTTGACTGGCGGGTTGCCGCCGCTGAGCTCAATGGATTTCTCCTGAACTTCAGTGGTGAGCAGGAATTTGATGAACTCCATGGCTTCCTTCGGATGCTTGGAATCTTTCAGAATGAGCAGCGGGTCCACGAACAGCGGGCTGCGCACCTTGTCGTTACCGCCCCATGGCACAGCGGCTACGCCAACCTTGAACGGAAAGTCGTTGGAACCGGCCATAATCCAGGAACCACCGACAGACATTCCGATTTTACCTGCTACGAACGGATCGCCATTCTGTCCGGCTACGCTCTTGCTCCATTCAGTATTAGGCGACACTTTATCTTTGAAGATCAGGTCGAAGAACTTGTGATAAGCAGCAATAACCTCTGGTGAGTCAAAATGGGTCTCGGAAGGTACGCCGCCGTTGGTCCAGGTATCTGCAGAGTACGGATCTGCTCCGAAGTACAGCGGACGCATGTCGCGTTCTGACCAGGTGAAATCAACACCATATTGCGTTTTGGTAATATCATCGGAGTGGACCGTCATCTTCTTGGCATCCTCGACCATTTTGTCAAAGGTCCAGCTCTTGTCTTCGTAATCACTTGGCGGATAGGATAACTTTGCCGCATCGAACATATCCTTGTTGTACATCATCAGCGTAACGTACATATTCAATGGAATGCCGTAAGTGTGATCTTTAACTTTGTAGATGTCCATCAGGTGCTCAGGAATGTTGTAATCTTCGGCTTTGAAGCCTGTTTCCTGCATCAGATCGGTGAGGTCCATCAGCATGCCTTTGTTGTAGTATTCTGCGAAGCCGCCGTAGCCGTAGTGGCTCGTAATATCAGGCGATTTGCCCCCGGCAATCAGTGTCTGCAGCTTACTGTCAAACTGCTCGTAAGGCGCCTTTTCCATCTTGACCTTGATGTTAGGATGTTCTTTCTCGAAATCAGGAATCAGCTTCTCGACAAAGGTGCGGTCCTCGGAATCAATGGTGTAGTAAGTAATGGTCACTTTGTCGCCTTTACCGCCGGAGCTGTTGTTCGATCCGGATGAGGTTACATCTTCTACTGATTTGCCGCCGCTACAGCCAGCTAAGGTCGTAAGAAGTAGTGCACTTGCTGCAAAAAGAGTTCCAAGCGTTTTCCTGTTCTTCTTCATTTGCTAATCCCTCCAGGATATCAGTGTATAGTTCCGCCAGTGACGGCGGGTTATTACTTAATGCCTGTAAGTACAATGCCTTCTACAAACTGCTTCTGAGCAACTGCGAACAGGGTCACGATTGGAAGCATAGCCAGCACGGAAGCTACCATCAGAAGATGCCACGGCGGAATACGGAACCGTGAAGAGGTGAGCGAGGCCATGCCGACAGGAAGCGTAAATTTGTCTGATGAGCTTAAATAAAGCACAGGGGTGAGCAGGTCATTCCAGCTGTAGATAAAAGCAAAGATGGCAACAGTAGCTAGAGCTGGTCCTGAGAGCGGAAGCGCAATCTGGCGCCACATCCGCAGCTCGCCGCATCCGTCAATCCGTCCGGCGTCGAACATTTCCTCTGGCAAGGTGGTGAAGAACTGGCGTAGCAGGAAGATGTTATACGCTGAGCCGAAAAATGCGGGCACAATCAGCGGCAGGAAAGTGTCGATCCAGTTCATTTTGGAGAACAGGATAAACTGTGGAATCATGATCGCCGGATAAGGCAGCATCATGGTGCTAAGCAGCAGCATGAACCAGATCTTGTTGCCTTTTCCTTTATATCTGGCAAATCCGTAAGCCACCAGCGCAGAAGAAATCAGTGTGCCAATGACGGACAGGACGGCGATAATAAGGCTGTTCTTGTACAGGGTTCCGAATTGCAGGGTGTCAAAAATCTCCGTGTAATTGCTCCACTGCCAGCTTTCCGGAAGAAAGGTAGGCGGGAACTTCAGCATCTCCTTCTTGGACTTCAGGGAGGTCATAACCATGAAGAACAGCGGAAGCAGCATAAGGAATGTTGTTACAATCAAGGTCAGCAGGCTGATAATCTTGACCGGTCCGACCTTCCGGCGTGGACGTGAACTGGGCGGGCGTGTGGAGAGGCTTGGGATGGAGCTCATTTGTTAACGCCCCCTTCATAATGAACGAATCGGTTGGACAGCTTCATGATAAGAGCCGTACACAGCATAACAACGATCAGCAGCACCCAGGCCAGAGCCGAGGAATAACCGGCCCGATATTCTTTGAAGGCGCTGGTATAAAGGTTGTAGACGTAGAACCATGTAGAGTAGTTCGGTCCGCCCTGTGTCATGACGAAGGCTTGGGTGAATACCTGAAAGGAATCGATTAGTCCCATAATCAACTGGAACAGCAGCACCGGCGAGATCATCGGCAGTGTGATGTGCCAGAAAATCCGCAAGCGTCCGGCTCCATCAAGTTCAGCTGCTTCGACTAGACTGGACGGCACCCCTTGCAGTCCCGCAAGGAAAAGAATCATCCCGGCTCCCGCGCCCCAGAAGGACATAATGATCAGTGCGTAAAGGGCAGTATCCGGATTCATCAGCCAAGAGGGGCCTTGAATGCCGAACCAGGACAGGATGTAGTTGAAGAGTCCGATCTGCGGATTGAAGATCCAGTACCACAGCAGAGACATCGCTACCCCGGATACCATACTTGGGAAGTACATTGCTGTCCGGAAGAAGCCTTTGAGTGGAATAGTCTGATTCAGTAATAGTGCAAAGCCCAGGGACAACAGCATCGAGATTGGCACACCGATAAAGGTATACCTTACAGTGACAACGACCGATTTCCAGAACAGATCGTTATGGAACATCTCGGTGTAGTTGGCCAGCCCAACGAATTTTGGCGGGTGAATAATGTCATATTCGGTGAAGCTGTAGTAAAACGATGACAGAATGGGATACAAGGCGAAGATTAAGAAGCCGATTATCCAGGGTGAGATAAACAAATACATGTAAAATGTTTGCCGCCGACTCTCGCGATTGCTCACGGACACACCAACCTTTCTCTCCTAAAGTATAAGCGCTTTAACTTTTGATCATTAATTTGTTGTCAAAATCAAATTTTATGGGTCTTGTTGATATAAAAGTTAAAGTGCTTTAACTTTTAATCCGTCCGATGTCATTATCATAGAGGATTGGATCGAAATAATCAATACCTATTTTTAAAAATAAAGCGCTACCAGTTATATTATATGACATATAATCTGATCTATTTTTATTATCAGCGCTATAAATGACAAGATTTTTTGTTTTATGTGTCATATTATATTACATAAACGAGGTAGTTGTTTCTATTTAATTTACATATTCAATGTGAAAATAATGATTTACATTAAATTTATGGCAGGTTTCATGCGGTTGAAAATCTAAAAAAATGGGTAATCAGGAAAAGCTCTTTTTCCAAGTGGTGAAAAGGTGCGTAGTGAGAGGATGTCCGGTTATAATTATCGTGTGGATAAAGGGTCATAGTTCAAACCGGGTCTTCCCCGGTTAGGAGGTGCAAACGGTCTGATTTATGTAATCAAATTTATCTATAGCTTCGTACTCCCGCCAGGATTGTTCGTACTACTGCTCTTGGTGCCGATTATTTGGCTGTGGAAGCGTGAGCGAAGGGCATCGGTATTTTTGCTCATCGTTACTCTGCTATTCTATTTATCCTCTACGTCACTTGTCAGCGATCTATTCATACGCGGACTGGAGCGGCAATATGCGCAGCCGCAAGCCGCACAGGGAGATGTTATCGTTGTGCTCGGCGGTGGAGCCACGCTTACGACACCTGACTTGAATGGCAAGGGCAATATGCTGGGTTCAGCGGCGAACCGATTGCTGACTGCCGTACGGCTGCATAAGGCCACTGGCTTGCCGATTCTGTTCTCCGGTGGTCAGGTCTTCGCTGATAGCGGTAATGAAGCGAATATTGCAAAACGGCAGTTGCTTGGCCTTGGGGTGGCAGAGAGTGACATTCTTGTCGAGAACCGCTCACTGAATACTAAGCAGAATGCGATTAATACTGCACTCATTCTGAAGGAACGCGGGTTTGAGCACCCGGTGCTTGTGACCTCTGCTTTCCACATGCCACGGGCGGTGGTGGAGTTTGGTCAGGCCGGACTGTCGGTGCAGCCTTTTCCGACCGATTATGTATCGGATAGCAAGTTCGCTTTTTATCCAGCTAAACTGTCTCCGAATGCCGGTGCGGTAAGCATTACGGGGCTGGCTTTAAAAGAGTACCTGGGTCTTTTCGTAGCCAAGATTCGTTGAGTTATATAAGACGAACGTAAGATGATAACGTAAAGGCTTGATCGTCACTACGGTGAATATTTGGACTTTCGGTCGCTGTTGCCGCCAGATTTCTTCGATTAAACCGCTTATCGCGGTTGAAATCCGGCGAGCGTATGCTTCCGATGCGAGCTTTCCTGCAGAAAGCTTTTTAGGCGAACGCTTTCGCTCCTATAGATCCAAATTTCCCCTTTCGTTCCTTCTCGCTTTTGTTGTTTCTTTTCTTCGTCTTATATATGTGTTATTAAGTTAGAGCTGAGAGGAGCAATAAAGTTTATGCAAGAGAAGTTGTCATTAGCAGAAGCCTTTAAAGAAGCTGTCTTTCAATTGCCGGCTCACGGTAAACGGAATGTGCAAGTGCTGAAAGAGGTTTTCGAGCAGATAGAGGGCCAGCTGGATTCCGATATATATGGAACAGGAAAGGTTATTGAGGATTTCCAAACGAATATGGCCGAAGTGCTGGGGAAGGAAGCGGCCGTGTTCTTTCCGAGCGGGACCATGGCGCAGCAGATTGCCTTAAGAATATGGTGTGACTGCAAGGGCTTAAGCCAAGTGGCGTATCATCCGCTCTGTCATCTGGAAATTCATGAAGAGGATGGATTGAAGAAGTTGCATCATCTTGAGCCTGTGCTGCTCGCTGACAAGCATCGTTTGATTACACTTGAGGATGTCCAAGGAATGCCGGAGGAGGTTGCTTGTCTTCTGCTGGAATTGCCACAACGTGAGATCGGCGGGCAGTTGCCGGAGTATAGCGAGCTTGAAGCCATTTCCGCTTATTGCCGGGAGAAGGGGATTTATCTTCATCTGGATGGCGCAAGATTGTTTGAGGTTCTGCCTTATTATCAGAAGAGTGCTGCAGAGGTTTGTGCGCTGTTCGATAGTGTGTATATCTCTGTCTATAAAGGGATCGGTGGCATTGCTGGAGCGGTTCTGGCTGGCGCAGCGGATTTCACAGCAGAATCGAAGGTTTGGAAGCGGCGGCATGGTGGAGACTTGATCAGCTTATACCCATATATCATCCCTGCTGACTTTTATTTTAAACAACGGGTTCATAAGATGGAGAAGTATTATGAAGAGGCCAAAGTGCTGGCTGCTTTATATAATCAATGTCATGCGGTCACTACGCTTCCGTTAGAGCCGGTGTCGAATATGTTTCATGTCCATATATCCTTGCCCAAAACAGTAGTAGAGGATGTTCTAATCGATCTTTATCAAGCCACGGGGATCGGACTCACCTCTTATGTGAGGGAAGTCGACGAATTCTCTTCCTACTATGAAGTGAGCATCGGTGACAATTATAGCGAGGTTCCCCAAGACAAGCTGCAATCATTATTCGTGAGGCTGAACGAGAGGCTGCAACAAGCATCATCTTAGGGGACAGCGCGAAATAAAGCTGTTTGTTCAAATGAGTTGCCCAGTATCTATCGTTGTAAAAAAACGCCCGTCCATTTCCCTGTGGGAAGCGGACGGGCGTTTGATGTTTCTGGCTTGGTCCGAATTAGTCGATCAGGCCAGTTTTGCTCAGCAATTGATGCAGGGTAGCTGCAACTGTCTCACGGGTAGCTGCTGTTGTCGGATTGAAGTTCGATCCGACTTCGCTGCTAATGATACCCGCAGCAGACAAGGATTGTACGCTATCTTTAGCGTATGGAGCGATCTTGGTGCTATCGGCATAAGTAGTGAACGACGGATTGGAAGCTTTCAGTTCCACGCCAGTCAGTTTCACGGCTCTTCCCAGGATAACAGCAAGCTCTTGACGCGTAACTTGGGCGTTCGGGGCAAATTTGCCATTACCGATTCCCAGAATCAGTCCTGCCTCGGAAGCAGCAGCAACATCATTGGCATACCAGTCAGAGGACTTCACATCTGTAAAGGTAGAAGCCGAGCTAGAACGTAGTCCGAGCGAACGGGACAGCAGTGCTGTGAACTCGGCACGGGTCAGGTTGCTCTTCGGCGAGAATGTCGTTGCCGAAGTGCCTTCAATAATCAGCTTGTTAGCCAGTGCTGTAATATCGGCAGCAGCCGGGGAGTTGGCGATGTCACTGAAAGTGACAGGGCGGCTCACTGCAGCATAGACCGAGAATCCAGGGCGGCTGACCGTAACGAGAGTCGTACCGTCTGCTTGTACTTTGAACACAGAAGATACCGGAGTAATCTTACCGTTCGCTTCGAACAGTACGCCAGCTGTGTTAGGCTCAACTTTGCCTGGAATTGTGAAGGATCTCTTAATGAATGCATCATTTGGTACCTTCAGAGCTTTACTTCCGGAAGTTGTAGTCCAGTTGGCTTCAAAGGCTACCGGAGACCCAACAACTGTTGATCCAGCAGTTGCCGAGAATTTGGAGGATTGGTCATCCGCTTTCTTGATGATCAGATCCAGGCTGGCATCGGCAGCGCCGCCAGTCAGCAGGCTTACTGGCAAGGCGAATGCGGAACCTGCAGCATTTACAATAATTGTACTCTTCGCTGGTGCACCAGCGAGCAGCTTCACTTGCTCAGCTGTCAGAGCCACTTTGGCAGCAGCGTCAGTCGTAGCCGGAGCATTGATTACAATAGCTGCCGGAGAAGCGGAAGCAGAGGCGATGGCTGCTTTCAGATCATCGTTAGTTACCGTAACAGTTGCTACGCCATTGCTGGAAGCTACAGCAGCCTTCACAGGCGCTTGCTTCAAGCCTTGGTCAATGACTGCATTGGCAGCGCCGCTAGCCGGAGCAGGTGCTGTAGATGGTGCTGGTGTGGCAACTGGGCCGCCTCCACCGCCGCCAGTGCTACCGCCACCACCATTGGTTTCGGAAGAGTTATCTACACGTAAAGAGGAATATCCATTGTATACAATAGGACTTCCATACTTATCTTTAACTACATTTCCGGATGCATCCAATTGGATGGCTACGATATGGATTTTATAAACTCCGTCTTTCAGATGCTCTGTAACCGGTTTGCCTTTAGCATCTAAAATCTCTTTTCCCTGTGCATCGAAAGGGTGATAGGAACCATTAATGCCTTTGACTGAATATTGTCCTGGACTAAAGAATTTTTTTACGCTGTCCGTGGATGCTGTGTCAATGTATCCGATCGTTTCGTCATCAAGATTGACAACGTCGATCTCATAATAGTTGGTATCCTCTGCAGAAAGTCTGAACGAAAGATCTGTACTCTTTTGAGTGCTTCTATTTGGATAGATAAGTGCATTGGTCAATTTGATTTCTTGAATGCCAAACGGATTCTCTGGCAACTCCTTACCCACATACACGGTAAATGGCAAATGCAGAACAGGTACGCCTGGAGCAGTCAAATTCAGCTGACCTTCATACCAGCCTTCCTCGGCGTTACTAGCCACATTAAGATTCAGGTTGAGAGTCGACGTTTTTCCTCCGTCAGCAGTTACAGTAGTAACGCTAGGAGTAACAGTGACGCCTTTGGCGTCTTCGAAGTGCCATTCAACTGAAGTCGTGTAGCTCAAAGCCTGGTTGCCGGTGTTTTTGAGCTGCAAGTTCTTCACAGCGGACGACCCTGGCTGAATCACGCCAAAGGCTGCGGAAGAGTTGTAATTAATTACGTTTTGCGGGTTGTAGTTCTTGTCCAGAATAGTGATAGGTTCAAGAGCTTGCAGTAATGCTGGCGTTAAAATGGCATTCTCTACATTTACACGTCCTGCACCCTGTTGATAAACGCTGTAATCTTCATTAGGTTCTGCGGTGTTTGCCAGAGCCGCGCGTACATCAAATGGTGACCATGTTGGATGAGCTTGTTTGATCAGCAATGCCAAACCGGCTACATGAGGCGTAGCCATGCTAGTGCCGCTGATGCGGTTGTAGGCTTTATCGTAGGACACATTGTCTTTGCCTTTACCATAAGCGGGCCATGTAGACAGCACACCGACACCTGGTGCTGTGAAATCTGGCTTGATGCTCAGGTAATCATCGACGTTCGGCCCCCATGATGTGAAGCTGGCAAGGGTATCGCCTGAAGTCTTCGAAGGATGGTAATTGTCGCCGAAGGTGAATTGGAAATTGGCGTCGGGATTATCCTTCAGCACTCTAGCCAAGGCTCGGCCTTCGCTTCCCTTGAGGTCTAGTGTTGGGATGTTCTCGAATCCATCTCCCAGGCTAGAATCGATATATCCATCCCGGTTAGGGATGCTTGGACTCAGATCGACTACATAATTGCCTTTACTTTCTTCTTTGGCATTGCCGTTAAAGATAGCGATAGCTCGTGCACCGTGATCTTTAGCGATGGCAATCTTGTCTGTAAAGGCCAGCAATCCGCGGGAGAGCAGTACAATGCTGCCTTCAACATTTTGAAGATTCGCGTAATCCTTCTCATCCCCAAGCCCGGCGTACACTACATTTACCGGTTTGGTACCAATGATCTGTGCAAAATCTTCTTTGGCCAGTTCCCAGGCCATCAGTTTGAAATCATAAGTATCATAAGTTACTGTGGTTACGGAATCGCGGACCAATTTGGCTTCGAAATTTCCGGAGAATTGTTTGCCTGGGCTTGTCACCGCCCCAACCGAAATTCCCAGTTGGGAAGTAGCGGGAGAACCAAGTGTGTACTCTCCTGGTCCGGCATTGCCGTTGGCAATTACCGCTGTAACGCCCGAAAGCACAGCGTTATTAATCGCGATGGCATCCGGGGAATTTACGTCTTTTTCCTCATCGGAACCGAGCGAAAGGTTGATGACATCCATGTGGTCTTTTACCGCACGTTCGATGCCGTCAATGACCTGTGCAGATGAACCGGAAGATGTACTTGGTTTTTCCAGATTCCGTCCGAGCACCTTGTAGGCGTACAAATCAGCGCCGTAAGCGACACCTTTTTGCGAAATTTCACCGCTCTTGTTGGCAAATTGCCCAATGATGGTTCCGGCAACGTGTGTACCATGATAAGTACCTTCATAGCCTACACCGTAGGGGTCTTTATCTGGTGTGAGTGCAACCTCTTCATAAGGATCATTATCATTGTAGAATGAGTCATACCCGCCTTTGTAAGCATCTTTGATGTCAGGGTGAGTATAATCAACCCCGGTGTCAATAACGCCCACCTTGAGGCCTTTACCTGTATATCCGTTAGCCCAGGCCCAATCGGCGTGGATCTGCTTTAACGGCTCGTTGTCATTTTGTGGTGTTGTTGCTTCTGCAGCGGCTGCCGAAGTGTCTCCTTCCACTGGAACGGCATACCAAGTGCTGTTCTTATGGATAGAAATGACACCCGGGATTTTAGCCAGATCAGGGATTTCATTCGCAGGAATTGTGACTTCAAAACCGTTCAGTACCGTGTTGTACTTGTAATTGACTTCAAGGTCTAGTCCAGCATTAGCAGCTTTCTTCAAAACGTCGGTTTGCTGGCTGTTTACAGCAGCTTCGGTGGCTGTGGAGGCTAGTGAGGAGATGCCTTGCTTCGCTGCGTATTTGCCGACGGCTGCCGGCTGTCCGCTTAGTTGGACGATAACGCGAATGTCATCTGTGGATTTTGTATTGATCTGAGGCGAGATAAATGTTTTCTGAGAACTCTGAACCAATGTCAGTGCGCTTTGGCCAATTTTAGGCTGCACTGCTCCTGCTGCGGAAACCCCTCCGGGAACCGTGCTGATCGTTACTCCCGCGGCAAGTGCCAGCAGTGATAGTTTACGAGATAATTTGCCCCAATCCAAAAAAATCCCCTCCGTCATATAATCTTTTCGAAATCAAACTTTTTCCGTCTTCTCGGCGAAATCGCGGCAGAACTCTCCTTTCCTATGAATTCAAAAATTAATTCCACCCAAGCTAGTAGGAAAAATGTTAAGAAGATTTTACCACTGGTAAAATGTAAAATCTATATGAAAATAAAAAATATTTTAGTAGATTTTCAACCCTTATATTGGAATATTAAGATTATGATGGGCAAAAATCGTTCGAAAAGGCTCTGTAAAAGGGATTTTTGTTAACAAATGGTGTTATGTTAATACATACTCTTCTAATAGGGAATAAGGTTCACATCTCCGACAAATGACCTAATTTTTAGTAAAAAATAAGCTTTTAAAACACGTCATTAGACATAAAGTCAGTCGTCAAGCAACACGATTGTTACTAACTGTAAATCGGAAATAGGGATAATTTCGTAGATATAAAGAAACGGTAATATGGATGATGTTAAGAACGATGGAGGACGTTAATAACGGAGGAATGGACGGCCATCACGGTTCGCTAACCTGTTAGGATAAGAAATGGAAGAGCCTCCGAATCCCTATGAAAAGGGGTTCGGAGGCTTTTTTAGAAGATGTAATGCGGGGTGGGCATTACTTGGAAAGAAGATTAAACAGTACCTGTGCTACTTCTGCTCTAGTAGATACGCTGGCAGGGTTGAGCTTGCCATTGTTTCCTGCAATAACTCCAGAGGCAGTAAGAGCCTGCAGGGCTTCTTTAGCGTAGTCTGCGATTTGGCCAGCGTCGCTGTAGCTGGACAGAGCAGGGCCATTCTTAGAAGCTGGAAGCTCTCCCAAGACGTCCAGAGAACGGTACAGTAGCGTGAATAACTCCTGACGTGTGATTTTGCTGTCAGGCTTGAATTGATTCTCGCCAACACCGGTGGTAATCCCCAGGCGTTTAGCAGCAGCCAGATAGCCGGTGTAATACGTGTTCCCGGCGTCAGCAAAATTATCGGTAGCATTCTCGTCGGCATCAATGCCATAGGCCTTCAGCAGCAGAACAGTGAACTGTCCGCGGGTAACCGAGGCGTTAGGGCTGTAGTGGCTGTCGTCTGTTCCGGACGTGATGCTCCGGGCAGCCAGGAAGCTAACGGCATCGTTGTACCATGCATTTGCTGCAACATCGGCAAATTCGACTTTGTTATAAGCAACGATGTATTGGGAGAAGTGGGTAGTGACAAAATCCACTGTTCCCGCAGCGTATTTGCCGCGTACATTGTCGAGACTTCCCGATTCATTAATATGGTAGATGATGATAGAATTCGGCTCTTCGCCAGCTTGTAGCTTGTAAGGAACGCTGATCTGCGCTTTGCCTCCGCCGAAGCTAGAAACAGTAAGGTCTCCTGCTTTGACAGTCAGATCGTAGACAGGTCTATCACCAAGGACCTCTTTACCTTCGTCGGTGAGTGAAACCTTGGCGATCCGAATATGGATATCACCCTCATCTTTAGCTCCGCTAATATTAGCGATTGCTTTGGCATCCAAGGTGATCGTTCCTACGTTGGCATAGTTGATTTTAACCTGAGCTTTTGTGCCAGAAGCAACTGCATTGAATGCGCTTCTTGGAATGGTTAGCTCAGCGGTTTGAGTTTTGGCAGTAGTCTCAACCTTGATTTCCAGCAGTGCTGATTTTCCGTCGGCTTCTGCTTTTTTAGCACTCTCTACAAGCTCCGTTACATCAGCTGCTGTGATGGAAGCTGTGGTAACACCTGTAGATTCATCGGTAGTAGCAACCGCTGTTTTAGAAGCGATGATTGTATTTCCTTGCGCACTAGTAACTGGTGCCGCGCTGGCAGTCGGTGCAGGGCTGCTAACCGGAGTCGGTGCAGGTGAGTTGCCGCCAGTTGATGGACCGGGATCTCCGCCGCCAGTAGGTGCTTTGTACTCAGGTACGACTACATCAGTTACAGGGCTTTCTTTGTAGCCTTCTTTGGCAGCATATCGCACGTTATAAGTACCAGGCACAAGTCCTGTAATTTCGACATCTGTGGCGTATACATAATTGGTAACAGTGGACAGTTTATATTCCAGTGCTGGCGTTGTGCCGGTGATACGTCCGTCATTATTGGCAGATGAAGTAGGGGTGATACCGGTGAGACCGGTTGGCGCTGCTTGCTCTGCGGTATAGGCTGGCACGATTACATCGGCTGCTCTGCCCGCTTTGAAGCCTTCCTTGGCTGCGAATCTGACGTTATAAGTACCCGGTACAAGCCCTGTAATTTCAATATCTGTAGCATAGACATAATCGGTAACCCCCGCCAGTTTGTATTCCAGTGCAGGTGTAGTGCCGGTGATACGCCCGTCATTATTGGCAGGTGTAGTAGGAGCAATACCTACCAGTCCGGTTGGTGCGGCCTGTTCGCCGTACGCAGGGACCTCAACGCGGGTTACAGGGCTGGCGCTGTAGCCTTCCTTGGCGGCATAGCGAACATCGTAGAAGCCAGGCACAAGTCCTGTGATGGCTTCGCCGGTCACTGGAATGTAATCAGCGGCAGCGGCTGGTTTGTATTCCAGGGCTGCATTGGTTCCTGTAATCTGCCCATCATCGTTGGCAGCCGTTGTAGGAGCTACGCCGGTCAGTCCAGTCGGTGCTGCTTGTTGGTGTGTAAAGACCGGAACCACAATTTCGATGGCTTGACCCGGTTTATACGGGATTGCAGGTGCTCCTGCCGGAACGGTAGGGCCTTGATAACCCGGTTTCGCGGCATATCTTACCTGATAGGTGCCAGGTGTTAGTCCGGTAATGGCTTCGCCGGATACCGGTTTGTATTCAGCCTCATCGGCACGTTTGTACTCCAGCGATTTGTTCAGAACGCCAGTAATCTGTCCGTCGTTCGCAGTAGCCGAAGTTGGCGCTACGGCTGTCAGTTCAGTCGGGATAGCTTCCAGTCTGGAGAAAAGCTTATCGAGCGCGTTCAGGTAGAAATTGTATCTTGCACCGTTAGCATAACCATTGCTGACATAGTCGGGCTGGATATTTGTCCAGGAGTACATCAATTCGATGTGTCCCAGAATAGGTGCTGGTTGCCCACTGTCATCCTTATTGGTTTTGTTATAGGTGAAGAGATACGGAACTTGTAGACGATCTCCGAAAATTCGCGTATTGTTTTGATCCACATAACTGATAGTGGTAGGTTTTTCTGCTGTGTTGTTCTGTGTCTTGATATTGGTCAAATATTCTTTTACGAGGTCCACATACAACTTGGCATACGGGTGGTCGGTGGTCCGGACCTGCAGCTCATCGTTGGTGTGCGGATTTCCATCCTTAACGGAATTGCCGCTATTGTTGTTCGGCAGACCTACCGTCACGCCGGAATCGAGCTTCGTATCCCACAGATATATTTTATTGATGTTGTTCTTCTTGGCCTGTTCGTTAATGTATTTGATGACCGCCTGGGTGTTAGGGCACCAGGAACCCCCGAACAGGATGGCATAGTTGCCGTCGCTGGACAAGATTTCTTTTAACTGATGATAGGTAACATGTTCATAAACGAGATCGCCGTCAGCCGAGGTGAAGATCGTGGGCTTGCCCGGGTTCTCTCCTTCATAGTTCTTGTTAAATGCAGCTTTGATATACTCCGATTCATTGATCGTGTCGTATTTCACGGCTTTGGAGAATACGGATCGAACCTGATCCTTATAGGCATCGACCTTGGTTTGATCAATTATTCCGTTTGTCTGGAACTCTGACCAGGATTTGCTGTCTTTAAGGTAAGAGACAATGGGAGCACTGTTGCCTTGGGGATCCTTGTTGTCCTTGTTGTAAACTAACAGGAACGGAGCTTCAATTTTGTTAGCTGAGACCGTGCTGCCGTCTTTGGCAGTGTAGCTCACATTGTGCGCTGGATCGTTCTTATCGTAAATATCCAGGTTCGTCAGGTACTTGTTAACCAGGTCTACGTATTTATACGCGAACTTGTTATTGGTATCTGCAATTTGCAGCGTATCGCCATCCAGCTTGGTATCAAAATTATAAATGGTAGAAATGCCGTAATCCTTGGCAACTTCATTGATAAAGCCGATATCCGCTTGTGTGTTCTCATCCCATGCACCGCCTACCAGAACGGCATAAGTGCCTTGGCTTTCAAACAGATGAACGATGTCCTCGTAAGTTGCTGTTTTATAGACATGGTTCGGGTCATTTAATTTCGGATACACCTTGCTGAAATAATCAAAGTTAGATAGAGGAGTGGCTGCAGAAACGGCTGTTTCAGCAGCCGCTGCCCGGCCTGCCTGAAGAGGCAGGACAAGCAGGGAGGCTGCCAGCAGCAGACTCACGATTTTTTTTGGCTTGAACTTGATACTCATTGATTTTGCACCTCGATTTCTGTCGTTTTCTGAAAATATAGTTGGCTGGGTCTTAGCTCAGCGGCAATGATGCACGAAATCAAGGGCATACTTCTTCGTCAGATGACGAAGCAGGTGCTGGTGCTGGATCAGAGGCAGGTGCCGGAGCCGGAGCCGGAGCTTGCACACTCTCCGTTGGGGCAGATGGGCTTGATTTGGAGTGAACGGGTTCCGCAGCAGGTGCAGCGGTAGCCTTGGCTTTCACCACTTCGGTGGTTGAGAAGGTGATTTTCTTGGCTGGAGCAGTTGTAGGCTCTGGTGCAGCAGTGGCTTTAGCTTCGGCAGCTGGAGCTTGTGCCGGTGCTGCCGTCGGGTGGGCGGCTTTCACTGCTGGCGCAGGGGTAGCTGCCGGTGTAGTCTTGGAAACCACAGGCGCTGCTGCGGCTGCAGGTGCAGTGGTTGCTTGCGGCTGTGCCGGTGTCGTTTGTGCGGCCGGTGCAGCAGTGGCTTGTGCCGGCGCAGCTACTTTGGTAGCGGCGGTAGTCACG
Source organism: Paenibacillus sp. NPDC056722 (assembly GCF_042790635.1). NCBI lineage: Bacteria > Bacillati > Bacillota > Bacilli > Caryophanales > Paenibacillaceae > Paenibacillus > Paenibacillus sp. NPDC056722. Next base: position 63,051 of record NZ_JBHTYV010000007.1, read on the forward strand.
GTTGCAGCTTCTGCAGCTGGTGCAGAAGCAGTCTTCACCTGTGCGGCTTCGGCTTGCGCAGGTACTTCTGTTGCTTGCGGCTGCTGAGCAGTAGTCACAGCGGCGGCTTGATCGGCAGGCGCTGCAGTGGCCTCAGCCTGCACGGTTTCTGCAGCTGGCGCAGGAGTCGCTTCCGGCTGAACGGTCTCGGCTACAGTTTGCACAGCTGTCTGTGTGCCTGCCGCGGAGGCGGTGTCAGTAGTACTAGCGGCAGCGGTATTGTTCTGTGCCGGCGCAGCCTCCGGTGTTTTCTGATTGGCCGATACGGCGGCATAAGTCAAAGCGGAGAAGACTACAGCAGCAGTAACGATCGAAATAGTGAGCTTTTTCATAAGAGTAATCATCCTTTTCTTTGCGCCCTGGACCAGGCAGACAAGGCGGCTAAGCCTGTCGCCTTCGGGCTTATTTGTAGTGCGTTTTGCGTATACAGTCTGGGCTTTACAACATGTCCTGCGTGTTACGTGAATATTCATTTCTGCAAGCTTGGTTCCAGCGGAAACAACAAAGAGACTCAGGCAGGTGGTGCAATGACATCACCCGCTGAATCTCTGGCTGTCCAGTAGACTCAGTCCTCCGCTAGTTATGTATGCTCATGCTGGATTGCTCGGCTGAAGTCTTCATCCCTCCCTTTTGCGCCAATAAAAAAGCCAGAGACTCAAGAGAACGCAAACCTAGCGCTCTAACTCGAATCTCTGGCTGTCCAGTTGATTCTATCCCTTTGGTGATCCAGCAAATGATGCATGCATCGTGTGATGTTTTTAATATTATTCAATGGCGAAAGTAGTTGTCAATCAATATTTATTTTTCATACCGAAATTATCGGAATTAAATGAAATTAACATATAATTACATTGACATTCATAGGTTTTGTATATAAATTATTTATCATTATTCATATCAAATAAGTGGGGTATTGGGAGGGTTTTAGAAAGAATGAAGAATATAGACAATAATCTACTCTCGGCGATTCAAACAAACTGGTACGGATTTGTAGTTTCCATCGTTGTCTTCGGAATTTTATTTCTGTTGGCACGCAAGCGTGTAGGGTTTGGTACCCGAGTCATTATCGGTTTGTTAATCGGACTTGTAGTTGGGATTGTTTTTCAAAAGCTGGAATTTGAGACCAAGGCCATCAGCACCTTTGGCAGCATTTATGTTAGTTTGATCCGCATGCTCGTTATTCCCCTGGTATTCGTTCTCGTATTGAACAGCATCGCGTCTCTTACCAATCTGGAGTATCTGCGTAAAGTTGGTATCAAGACCTTTGCCTGGTTCCTGGGAACAACGGGAATCGCTTCTATTATAGGGCTGACAGTAGCCCTGCTCTTCAATCCCGGTCAAGGGATCCAGCAGGAGGTGCCGGCAGACTTCACTGCCCGTGAGATTCCGACCTTCTCGCAGGTCATTCTCGACCTCGTACCTTCTAACCCAGTTAATGAAGCGGCGACGGGTAAAGTGGTTCCGCTGCTTATCTTCGCAGTCTTCCTGGCGGTGGCAATTATCAAGATTGGCTCTAAAAAGCCAGAGGCAGTAAAGCCTGTACGTGATCTGATCGAATCTCTGACCTTGATTCTGCACCAAGTCGTCAAATTCATTATTCGCTTAACGCCATATGGTGTGTTCGCACTCATTGCTGCGATTACGGCGCGTTACGGATGGGAGACCTTGCAGGAGCTTGGAAGTGTTATTATTACCTCCTATGTAGCCATGATCATCCATTTTGTGCTAATCTTCGGTGGCCTGGTATTCTTCGTAGCCAAGGTCAATCCGATTAAGTTCTTCCGCAAAATCTATCCGACCATCGCTGTAGCATTCACCACGCGCAGCAGCTATGCTACACTTCCAGTCAATCTGGAAGTCATCACTAAGAGATTGCATGTCTCGCCGCGTATTGCCAGCTTTATCGCTCCGCTTGGCGCATCTGTGAACTTCAACGCCTGCGGCGGCATTTGGCCGGCAATTGTAGCGGTGTTCACTGCTCAAGTATTTGGTATCAATTTAACCGTAACAGACTACATCGTTCTCGTACTTGTTAGTATTATTTCTTCTATTGGTGTAGCTGGAGTTCCAGGTCCGGCGGTAATCTCTACTACAGTTGTATTAACTGCGCTAGGCTTGCCGCTTGAAGGTATCGCTATCGTGGCTGGTGTAGAAGCTCTCATCGATATGGGACGTACTGCCGTGAATGCGACAGGAACTACTGTTACAGCTCTGCTGGTTGCTAATTCGGAAGGTGAATTTGACCGTGAAGCCTTCAATTCGGATAACGAAGACGATGAGATCGCACTTGGTACCGCATAATTTAACCTAATATTAAAAATAACACTACAACCCTCCAGTTCCTGCACATGTGCAGCGGTACTGGAGGGTTGTTTTGCACATCCACAGGAGTTGCAACGTACAATAACCCATATTAAGAGAATAAAGATTCATGGGAGGTACGGCAGTGATTACGTTCTTGAATGGCGACATCAACGGAATTAACATGTCAGGCTTGACCGGGGTAGAGCGGGAGATTGTAGCGGAGAAACAGAGGAGCCCGGAGAACTATGTGTATGAAAGTCCGGCGGCGCTGGAATTCGAGCTGAATACAAGAAAGCACATAGTGAATGCGGCAAGGGCACTGGATGCCAGCGGAGCAGAATTTGCCTCTTTTGAGACTACCCGGGGTAATCCGAATTATTGGACCCGGACCAGCAAAGGGGGGCTACAGCTGAGAAGCGGGGTTCAGCCATCCGATGGGATCAACGACATTTTTCGTAACGGTTATCTTTATGCATTTGAATGCGCCACGGCAACAGTAGTGGTTTTATACAAGGGTGTGTTGGATACGCTGGGCCCCGCTGTATTCAACTCCTATTTCAATGATCTGCTACTGTATGACTGGCATTATGATAGCGATCTGCAGCTTACTACTATTAATAACAATCTGGAAGCCTATCCTGGCGATGTGCAGTATTTCAAGAATCCCGACCATGATCCGAACAAACCCGAATGGCAGGGTGAGAATGTTATCGTCCTGGGGAATGGGGAATATTTTGGTCACGGCATCGGTATAAGCTCCGGGGCGGGCATCATTGCTGCGCTGAACGAGGAGAGAGTACCGGGAAGCACAACGTCTGCATATCTCTTGGATGAGACATTTCATCCTGATTTTGAGTATTTGCGGAAATTATCGGAGGGACGAAGCCGCTCGTCTTCCGTAGTCAGAGCTTCAGACCTGGCGGTCATCGCCAGAATTGGGGGGCATCATTATATTTATACGTATAAAAAAGCAGAACTTCCGACTACATCGATATAATATTGATGATTTCTGAACTTTTATTAGGCTTACAAAGCATCAAAAAACCGGCGCTACACTACGTCATGGACGCGTGCAGGCCGGTATATATCTGCCTTTTAGAAGTTCTCAGAAAGACAAGCAGTCCCCCGCCTCAATCCTGTGCAGAAGTCGGGGCTTTCTTGTCTTTCTGATCCTTTAAAGCTCGATGAAGTCGTTCCGGTACTTCTCGAAGTCTGCTATTCTGCACTCCAGCGTCATCCGGGTGCCATTTTCCTCATAGCTGACCGATTGGACATGAGCGTTCTCGTTGAAGTAAGAGACCAGACGTCCCTGATCAAAGGGCACGAGGATCTCGCATTGCATGTAGTCATTAAACACATGATCGCGAATCAACTGTGTTAGTTCAGGAATGCCCTTATTTTGCTTCACGGACAAGTAGAGGTTATCCCCTTCAACATGCGGATAGGACAGGTCTGTCAAATCCGCTTTATTGTAGGCGTAGAGGACAGGAATCCCGTCTGCGCCGAGCGCTTTTAAAGTCTCCTCCGTCACTGACATATGTTGCTTGTGCTGTGAATCGGCAATATCAACGACATGGATTAGCAGATCCGCTTCGGTCACTTCTTCAAGCGTGGAGCGGAAGGCTTTGACCAGATGGTGCGGCAGCTGGCTCACGAATCCTACCGTATCCGTCAAGAGAAAGGTTTTATGATCCGGTAAATCGATGCTGCGTACCGATGTCTCCAGGGTGGCGAACAACATATCCTTCGCGAATACCTGTTTGTTGGAACCCGGATGGTAAGTCTCAACCATAGCGTTCATCAAGCTGGATTTGCCGGTGTTGGTGTATCCAACGAGACAGACCACAGGCACTTCATTCTTATGACGTTGCTTGCGTTGAATTTGGCGCCGCGACACTTGCTGGGTTAGCTCAGTCTGGAGAGCAGAGATGCGCTCTTCAATTCTCCGGCGGTCAAGTTCAAGCTTTGTCTCCCCGGTACCTTTGTTCTTCATGCCAGCACCACCGCCCTGACGTCCCAATGATTCACGCAGGCCTGACAGTCGGGGGAGCATATATTGCAGCTGGGCGACTTCCACCTGGAGCTGGGCCTCCTTGGTCTTGGCTCGTTCAGCGAAGATATTGAGGATCAGAATCGTCCGGTCAATAACTTGCCGATCCAGTGTAGATTCCAGGTTGCGGATTTGGGAAGGGGATAGTTCGTCGTTGAAAATAACAAGTTCCGTACCTGCTGCTTCCATTAAAGCTTTCAATTCTTCAATTTTACCAGTCCCAAGATAATGGGAAGGGTTGATTCGGCTGGTCTTCTGGCTCAGTTCCCCGATAACCTCGATATTGCATGCAGCCGCCAGATTGCGCAGTTCTTCCATAGAATAGGCGAAGTTATGGTCCTGTTGCAGCTGGACCCCAACAATGATCGCTGTTTGTTGAGTAGGTTCCATCATATATAATCATCCTCCGTTATTTAGCCAAAGTTAACATCCAACTTTAGCGAAAATGAAAAATAAAAAAGCACAGGCTATCTGCCTGTGCTTACAGTATCTGTAGAGGACTTCAGAACAAGGATGCGAGGGAAGACGTACTTCCGCTGCGAGACCTGGTCTTCCATAGGATGCAGGACACAAATAACCTTCACATGAGAAAAGATGAAGATGTATGACATCTCCCCCTGCGATAACAGGCTACGCTTGTGTTCATGGGTTTCTATGGAGGTTTCTAAAGGAGGAATGCTGAAGAGCATGATGCTTCTTCGGGCAGTCCATGATTGTGGGTTACCTTTAAAAATGGCAGACCTATCCTGAGTCCTCTGCACATGGGCAGAGCTTGAGCGCTATTCAATTAGCCGCGCAACGTACGAACTCGGATAAAGTCTATCACACGTAACCCTCCGTTCAATAAAAGTTAAGTCGATTCTAACACATACACTAATTTATGGCAAACCGGAGGAGCGTCGGGTTCACTTCAAAGCTCTGTTAATCGAAGTCAGCCCCAATCGCCTGTTACGCACAAGAATATAAGAACTCTCAGCGATTATGGGTAGGCTCACCACTTTACGCCATCCATTCTCTACGTAAGGTGAACAGATCCTTGAGTGCATCTGTAGACAGCTCAGTAATCCAGCCTTCCGAGCTGGAAATCACGTTGTCGCTAAGCTGTTGCTTACTCTCCAGCATCTCATCAATACGCTCTTCAAGCGTGCCAAGCGAGATAAATTTATGGACCTGAACATCCCGGGTCTGGCCCATCCGGTAGGCCCGGTCGGTTGCCTGATTCTCGACGGCGGGATTCCACCAGCGGTCGAAGTGGAACACATGGTTGGCCGCGGTCAAGTTCAGGCCGACTCCACCGGCTTTCAGGGAGAGGATGAAGACATTTGGCTGATCGGACGATGCTTCAGCCGAATCTGTTCGCGCGGGAGCCTGGAAGCGATCGATCATCCGATCCCGTGCAGTTTTGGAGGTGCTGCCATTCAGATATAGCACCGGCTCTCCGAGCTCCTGCTGGAGCACGGCCTGCAGCATTTGGCCCATGCCGACATACTGTGTGAAGATGAGGCAGCGTTCATCCTCCTCGCGCAACTCACGGACCATGGCCATCAAGCGCTCCAGTTTGGCTGAACGCCCGATCAGGGCCGGGGTGTTCAGCGGTGCCATCGCTCCTGAATCGGGGTCCATCTCCTGCAAGGCTTCCTTAGATAGCAGTGCTGGATGGTCACATAGCTGCTTGAGCCGGGTAAGCGCCGAGAGAATAGCGCCTTTGCGCTCGATGCCTTCGAGCTTCTGCACACGTTCCAGCAGTTCATTGACGGTCTGGTCATATAGCGCAGCCTGCTCTGCTGTCAGGTGAATATAGGTCTTCATCTCGTTCTTGTCCGGCAGATCCAGCTGGATTGCCGGATCTTTCTTCTTGCGCCGCAGCATGAACGGTTTAACGAGTCGTTGCAGCTCATTTGTACGGCGCTCATCGTGCTCCTTCTCGATGGCATTGCTGAACCGGTCCTGGAACGACTTGGAGCTGCCGAGGTAACCGGGCGTGATAAAGTCGTAGATTGACCACAGCTCAGAGAGGCGGTTCTCGATCGGCGTGCCTGTTAGAGCAATCCGGTGCAGCGCCGGGAAGCTGCGAACGGCGACAGACTGCTTCGTCTGCGCGTTCTTGATGTTCTGCGCTTCATCCAGGCAGATGCACCCCCAGGTGAATTGTTTCAGCAGTTCCTGATCCAGCGAAGCGGTAGCATAAGACGTCAGTACCACATCAGCCTGCGAAGCGGCTCCGTAGAAGTAGCCAGCCTCCAGACGTTTGCTGCCATAATGCAGCATAACGTTCAGAGACGGGGCGAAGCGGGCCAGTTCCTTCTGCCAGTTGCCGAGTACCGAGGTCGGGCAGATGATGAGCGATGGCCAATCCTCAGGGGCCGCGTGGGGATCCCGTTTGGCTGCCGCATCCGGTTTGGGGGCGGCGGCATAGTTATCCTTAAGGTGGAGCAGATAGGTGATCAGCTGCACCGTTTTGCCCAGGCCCATGTCGTCGGCCAGGCAGGCGCCCAGCCCGAAGCGACGCAGGAAAGCCAGCCAGGCGAAGCCGTCGTGCTGGTAGCTGCGAAGCTCGGCCTTAAGGCCGGCCGGCACCTCGGGCTTCGGCCACTGGGCCTGTTGTCCGAGCTGGCCGATGAGGCCGAGCAAGTGTCCGTTCAGCTCCACCTCCAGGCGGAGCCGTGTGGCCTCCTCCTGAAGCTGCTCTTCGGCGGCTTCAGCGTTCTCGGCTTCATCGCCTGTACCCAGGAGATGAAGCTGTAGAACATCCTGGAAGGACAAGCCCTGCGACTTGTCCATGCCAGCCATGGCCCGCTGAATCTGGGCCAGGAGGGCAGGGTCGAGCGGAATCCACTGGCCGCGGAAGCGGACCAGACGCTCGCCCCGGGCGACCAGCTCGGCGAACTCGGTCTCCGAGAGGTCCGCATCGCCGATGGAGATTCGCCAATCGAAATCGATTAGCGAATCCAGACCGAACAGCGACTGGCCGCTGCGCTCGCCTTCGCCAGAGCTGACCTTGGCGCGCAGGCGCGGCTTCTTCCGGCTGGCGGTTTCCCACCACGCCGGGAGCAGCACTTGCCAGCCCGCTTCCAGCAGACGGCGGCTGTCCGCCGTCAGGAAGCGCCAGGCCAGCTCATTGCTGAGCGGCGCGCCTAGCATGTCGGCGCCGCTTAAGAGCTGCTCGCCTGGCAGGCTGGCGAGCAGCCGGGCGGACCAGCCTGCGGCGCGTTCGGTGACATGGGGCGTCCACGCCGCAGGCCACTTCCCGGCGGCTTCGCCTTCGCCGCTCAGCTGTATCGGCACCAGCACGGACTCGTCATACTTGTCCTGCAGCACAAGCTTCAGCACCCAGTGTGGCTCATCGCCTTCCGGCTCCAGCAATTGCAGTGCCGGGCGGAACGGGGCGGTGTCGGCCTTCCAGCCGATGGAGATCAGCCAAGCGGCTTCATCCATACCTGCCGTGCCCGTGCCGCTTCTATCGAACAGCAGCGGGTATTCGCTGCGCAAATCGCCAGCGGTGGCTTCGGTTCCGTAATATTGCTGGGACACCGCTGCCGAGAACGCTGCACGGAGTCCTTCCGTGAAATCGGAGCTCTCAGTGAGCATCTGCTGTAGAGTAGATGACTCGTTCCGGTCTGTGGCGGCCCGCTTCAGCGCGGCATCATCCCAGGTCCATTGCAGCCGCCCTTCCCGATAGGCGGCCAGACGTGGAATATATTTTTTCCCCTTCAGGCAGTCCGTCAGCAGGGGGGCTAATACATTAAGACGGGCAGCACCGCCTTCCCAGTTCCAATGCACATGGCTCAGAAGCTTGGGATCGGAGAAGAACGGGATGACCTGCTCTGCAGGCAGAACCACCACTTGAACGTCTTCCACCTGCCGCACCGCCAGTTCTGTACCATAGAAAGAAGCTTCGTGCCAGGCGAACAATCGCTGTTTGAGGGTCAATCCAGGAACATAATCATCCCGTTCGTTGAGCCCGAATAATAAAGCATCGCCGTACTCGCTCAAGGCGAGCTTCACGGTGATCGTATTCAAATGCATATTGATGCTCATGTAATCAGTTTTCCTTTCCGAAGCTCTTCCTGCAAGGCGCGCAGTCTGCTATTGCGAACGGAGAACGAATGGATATACAGTTCCCAGCGCTCCTCCTGCTTCATTTTCTTGTATAGCTTGGATAGCCGCTTCAATAACTTAACCGCTGCTTTATAGCTTTGCCTGTTCTTGTCCAGCACGAATCGTTCTACAGCCTGATGGTAGAAGGGGAGCAGCGTTTCCGGTGCGTGCTTCTCCAGCGGCTGAAGGTCCCGGACACGGAAGTCGGCAGGTTCTTTGCCGTTCGCGAGTTGGTAGTCCATCCAGACTTGCCATTTCTCATGGATGAGCAGCTTTTCGCCATAGATTTCACCTGCCAAAGGCAGCATTTCGCTCAGAGTACTCCACATCAATGGCTCACTTTCTGGGCGCTGGGCCACGACCGCATCCCAGTAGCTCGAATAATCCTTCAGATTTCCGTAGATTCGGCTACCGAGCAGCGGGCCAGTCTGGACGAGCCAGTTCACCAGCCGGTCCCAATCCCCGGCGCTGTATAAGGGTTCAAGGAAGCCGAGCAGGTCTTCCGGCTGCAGAGCGGGGGTGTCCGCAGCGGTGCGAAGATGTGCCCAGGCCGGGGGATCGTCCCCGAGGTAGAAATACATTCGGCTCTGGGCTAGCAGCCAGGCATGCCGCGAGAGTGAAGTCCCAAGCTCTGTCTCCGCTGTACGTAGCTGATCAAGCTCTTCTTCGTATAGCTTGTTGTCACTGAGGTTGGGTTCGAGCCAATGTTCCCAGTACAGCTCATAAGCTATGCGGAAATAAGGCTGCTCACGGGAACGGGCGCGTGGCTCAGATAGCATTTGTAGCCGTAGATAGTCCAAAATTTCCATCGCCCGAGGCCATTGCTGCGATTCTACCCTCAGCGGAAGGGCGCTAGTCAGGAGCTGCCCGATAGAATCTTGCAGCTCTGTGACAGTCATATGGGCGAAATAGCCCATGGAGGAAACGAACGTAGTCTGCGCCGGACCCTGGGGTTTAGTTATCGTTTCTAGCACAAAGAGGTGGGCATGGAGTAGGAACAGTTTCTCTGTAGCCGGTGACATCGACGGTTTATATTTCAGGATGGCCGCGAGGGCTTTCTCGGCATAACCCGGCGTCCGGCTCGTGTGAGCCAGCGGCGCGGTGCAGCTTACACAGAACTCACGCCACTCCGCAACCCCGGCTTCCGGTATACGGCTTGCCTGTTGTTGAAGCAGATCCTGTCGCGCCAGCATTGAAGCCGCCCCAGGGGGAAGCTTGGGACTGGCTGGACGCTGCAGAGAAGCGGCAGCCTTAGCGTTCGCTAGTGTCTGCAAGGAGCGCTTCTGCATGTCTGCATAATGCATCAGCACGGCGGCCATATGCTTGCAAGGTCCTTTGACAGGACATTCGCAGCGGCTATTTCCGAGATTGTCTAGATCGATAACCACGGAGTAATCATCGTTACCCTCAACGAGGGTAATGATTTTACGCGCATCGGTCACTGCAAACGGCCGGACACGCTTTTGCTTATAATATTGAAATCCACGTTTGAGCGTCAGATCATCGAAAAGATACGCCACATCCTGAATGAGCTTGTCCCACAGTTCATCATCCATGGCATCTATAGTAGATTGCATCGCTTTATTCTCCCGTTAATATATAGTTGCTATTATCTCCTTCTATTATATCATTTATTATCTGTCGTTCTCTTCATCGGCTACGGCAGCTTGGAAGGGCAATTCATAAGCCGAAAGCCTGCTATTAATAAGCGACAAAAAGAAGCAACTCAGATGTCCGAGTTGCTTCTTTTTATTCGATCATTAAGGTGCTTTGATATAGGTGCCTTGTTCGTAATCATCGGCGTCTTTCCAATTCACGCGCAGGGACTTCGTAGTATAGAGCTCTGCACTGTCGGCTACCTCGAAATGCAGATGCGCTTCACTCGAATTACCCGAGTTGCCGCATTTGCCAAGCGCATCTCCGGCTTTCACCTGATCGCCGACTTTGACGCTGACCGAGCCCTTTTGCAGATGGGCATAATAGCTGAACTCTCCATTGCCGTGATCGATAATCACATGGTTTCCGGCAATCTCCTTCGTGTTCTCCGTTCCGACAGGGCTGTTGTCATGGATGTTATTGACTACTTTCACTACCTTGCCTGCTGCGGCAGCGAAGATAGGTTTACCAAAAGCGTAGTAGCTTTCATTTTTGGCGGGATCACCTTTGTAACTGAATCCATTGTTAACGACGATCAGGTCATACGCATATCGCTGTTGTACAGCACCATAGTGGTAGTTGATCAGCTCATTGGGTCCTCCCCAGAAGACAAACCAATTCCCTTTAAAGGGAAGCTGAAAGGTCGTCTGCGTACGCTTTGCATCGGTCTCAGGATACAATTTCAAAGTATCAAAGATAAGGAACGCGATCTGATTTTTACTGTTAAACATGACCTGAATCGTTTTTTCACCTTTAGGGTCCGTCCAGGCATAATAGTTGGTATTGTTCAAGGCTACGTGACTTTTCAATTTATAGGAAGTGACGTTACTGTGGTATAGGCGAGCCGCTTGCTTGAAGTCTTGAAGCGGGAACGCCTTTTTGAATTCGGCTATTGTTTGTCCATAAATCACTTCATATTTTTGTTGCTGTAACAGCTGCAGTAGTTGATCAGGTTTGAAGGAAGAACCTAGGGGCTGCGATTTCGAATTGACTGCCGCTACCTTCGTGACAGAACTCAAGGGTGCTGCGACAGGCTTAAGCGGATCAGCCGAAGCTGAGACGGCTAAGGAACCTACACTTAATGAGCCAACAAGACTTAACAGCACCAGGCTTTTTTTGCTAATAAAATCATTCATCGGTTTATCTCCTTTATCGTTGGTTTCATAGCTGAGTCTATCCGATGAGTGTTAACACGTGGGTAACTGAATCTTATCATTGTATTAATCCCGGAGGTCTAAATTAAGGTGCTGTTAAGACTAGCTCGCAACCCTTTTATCTAATTGAAAAAGGAAGGCTTGAAGTGTTTCTATGACTGTCGTTTGGTGAAAATTTGAAAGGTTACGCCGAACTTATCCTTAACCATCCCGTAAGCCGGACTGAAATAGGCCGCTTCCAACGGCAGAACAACCTGACCCCCTTGTTGCAAGAGCTGATAGAATTGCTTGGCCTGATTGCTGTCATCCGTGGTGAGACAGATCGTCAAGATGTTGCCCTGTTGGAGTGCTAACCCCGGAATGGAGTCGGCTACAAATATCTGTGTATCGCCAATCTTCAGAATGGCGTGCGCAACGAGTGCCGTGTCCTCTGCCTTCAGCGGAGAATCGGGGTTCTGTGGGCCTTCACCAAAGGTTTGTTTGAAAAGCAGCTCGGCACCTAAAGCTTGTTCATAGAATTGGATGGCTTCCTTAGCCTGACCGTCAAGCATAATGTAGGGAATTAATTGAAAAGACATTCTTATACATCTCCTTAGGTTGAATTATGGTGTGGCGTTCTTGTTCTTGCTCTGGTTGTAATCTTATTGTAAAGTCTAATAGTGACAACTCTTGTCACTAATAAAAAATAATGGAGTCTGCCATATGCCAAAATCAAAACGGCTGCTGGAGCTGATGATGACCGTCAACCGGAAACGGAGATTTACCGTCAAGGAACTGGCCGAGGAATTCCAAGTCTCTACAAGGACTATCCTGAGGGATCTGCAGGAGCTTAGCGAGCTAGGTGTTCCTCTGTATTCAGAAGTGGGTCCGCACGGTGGTTATCAAGTGTTAAAAGAAAGCATTCTGCCGCCCATTGCCTTTACGGAGGAGGAAGCGGTTGCACTGTTTTTTGCCAGCCATGCCCTGCGTCATTATACCTCTCTACCCTTTAAGGAAGAATCTGCGGCGGCGCTTCAGAAGTTCTACCATTACATGTCCAGTGAAGTTCGAGATCGTATTGATCAGGTGAAGAATCGCTTCGATCTTGTGATCCCTGTACGGCAAACAGAGTCCCCTTATCTATCGATATTGTTGGAGGGGGCGATCAGGCAACGGGTGATGACTGTTGAATATGAGGCAAAGGGAGAACGTTCGCAGCGGCAGATTCAGCCCATTGGAGTCTATGCCCAAAATGGCTTGTGGTACTGTCCAGCTTATTGTTTTCTCCGTGAGGGCATTAGGGTCTTCCGCTGCGATAGGATGTATTCCGTTGATTTCGATACATCAGGTCTTACGCCGATGGATTTGCGGGAAGTTCATTTGGGCAATCGGAAGGAAGTATTGCACAAGGAGACGGAGACGATATCCCTGCTTGTTGAACTGGGCAGGGCAGGGGTTCAGAGATGTGAAGCGGAATTATGGCTGGTCTCCAAGCTGCATATCCGTGACGATGGCACCGGGTGGCTGGAAGGAGAGGTTCCGAAGCATGACCTTGCTTTCCTGGCCGACTTTATGATCAGCCTGGGTCATGAGGCAACTGTGCAACAACCGGCAGAATTGGTGAACCAGATGGTGACCAAGCTCTCGCGGATAATGTCCAAATACGAATAGGAACGATGAACCCAGGATGTACCGGTGCGCTGGATATAAGCCGGTAGGTGCTATCCGCCTTTCCATTCTGTAAGGCATCGTACCTGTGTTGCGAGAAATCCCTTTCAGGGACAGGGACAAGGGCAGTGGCAGTAGCAGTAGCAGTAGCAGTAGCAGTAGCAGTAGCAGGGGCATAATGAGCAGCAGCCCGTTCCACTTTTTGTGGAGCGGGCTGCTTTATTTGGCTTTGGAGTGGGAAGAATGACGCTATTCCAGATTCAGTGCCGGATTCAGCGTAATTTCAAAGGCACGGCCCCAGATGAAGTCCGGGTTCTCGTATGGGAGTATCGCGCAGGCATATTCAGCATAAGTCCAGTCAGAGCCGCAGATCTGGAGAATCGCTGAGTTGCCGGCTTGAAACGCTGCTTTACCGGCAAGTGTGGCGGTATGGATCTGCATCTGCTCCCGCAGGACAGTCTGCATATGAGTATAATCGGCAGGTGAATTGAACAGCAGCATATTCTGATCGGCAAGTGTTGAAGTATTAGTGTACAAGGAATGATCTCTGGAATAGGTTCGAATCTGGACAATGGCGAGTGTTTTATAGTAGTAGTCTTTCAAAAAGCGTTTGAACAGTAATGATCCATGAGCGTTCATAGCCGCCTTAAGGGCGGTTTCATTCGTCTCTGTCAACAAGTAGGCGTACCGTGCTTGCCCCATACCAAGTGCGAGCCCCATTTTGTTACCGGCAGTATTCCAGGCACAGTATCCCAGAAGACGGCCCGTGTGTTCGCTACCCAGCAGGGCCTCTGTGACTGCAGGATTCCCTTTGCCCAAGTCGACGAAATCAATGACGATGGTCGGAATACACTCGTTGCTGTTGGTAGTAATTCTATTCAGAGCTGCGGGTAATTGATCTGCAGCAGTAATTGCTACGATCTCCACTGCAGGGTGGTCCGATACCATGCGGCCGCCGATGATATCCACATGCCGCTCTAAATTTTGATGCACATCCATATATTCATAGGCGCTAGTAATGGTGGAGCCGTGGGGGCCAAAATAGTGTACAGCATAACCAGGTTTTACCCCGCTGCGATATAGTTGGTTCGCCATACGAGCCACCAGCGCTTGCCCCAATCCATCCGCATCTGGAAGAATGATGGCTCGATCCGGATTCTGTCCATTACTTCCACCCCCCAGCCAAGCTTGAATGCGTCCTTCCACGTACTTGATCTCATTGATCTGCACACCTTGGGTGTTGGCGTCGTCCACACCAATCGCAAGGAAATCGATAAAGCCTTCTTTCACCAGGGACTCTAGGATATAACGGTTGGATTTGAATTTGTGCTGGCGAGTGTTATAGTACTGCTCTTTATCAAAATGAATGGTATCTCCATAGGAGGAATCAGGAGACAGGTTATACCCCTCCAAAATATCATCAAATGCGGTAAAGGTTCTTCTTGGTTGCAGCATGAGCCCACGCGATTCATTATAGGCGTCCAAAGTAAGCCCCTCAGTAAACACGGTTGTCGCCAGCCGCATAATCGTATCTAGAACAAACACTGGTTTGTCCGGGTAATCTTGCTTAACGAGACGGATAACATCCAGCAAATCTGTTGTTGTCGCATCATAGTCCGGGTAAGCCCCGCCACCATTTGTACGAAGTCTTCTGCTGCCGATCAGGCCCCCGTAGGCCAGCATATCACTCGAAATAATAAAGCCGTCCACTGAAGCGGCATGGTTCAGAATGAAATTGCGGATATTCGCCGGATGGCCATAGGTTGGCGAGGAGGTACTGTCCAGCGTGGTGCCGGAGGAAGTTTTCTCGGAATCCGGGCGGTTCCTGATATCATCAAGTTTCGGTGTAATAATCTGGATGCCGGCAGATCTTCCTTGGACAATGACATCATCCAGGTTCACCGGGCGATCATCGAGCGGTACATACAGCACTTTTTTCATCATATTAGCTCCCTTTGGTTGGATAGGCTGTCATAGCCTTCACTTATATAGGTGATCTCGTGTAGAGAATAACAACCGGAAATCTATTTTTGCGGAAAAGCACTTAGCCAGCGCCATTTGAAATAGAGAATTGATAGCTCATTTCACAATCCAGTTAAATAATGGTACTATAAACAAGAACAATTGTTCCTATTTTGGTTGTAGGAAGTTCTCTTGAATTTCCCTACTATAGACAACACTAGAGAGGAGAGTCTTAATTGTGGACAAGCAGACATCGGTCTATGAGCGCTGTAAAAGCGAGATCTATCGCATTGGATGGAGAGTGCAGTATCGGGCCAGAAAAATCAGGAGCCGGGAATGCTCCTTCTATGACAATCCCCTTCACGGTGCCGGCTTTGCCGTTTCTTCTGAAGAGAAGGTGTGGGTCCGGCAGCTTGTCGACACATTGCCTCCGCAGGGAAAAGTCATTATAGATAAACTTTACTTTCAGGATTTGACGGAAGCCGAGGTTGCCCGGCAGCTGAATATCAGTCAACAGGGGGTGAATAAATGGAAACGAAAGATGATCCGGGAATTATCCCGGACCGTGAAATCCTAGAATTGCTGCGTGCTGCCAAGCAAGGAGACACCGAGGCCATGCTGCAGCTTATAGATTTATATGAAGAGGATATTCTGCGAATCAGCAAATTCATTCATTTGCCGGAGGAGGATGCGGTGTCTGCGATTATTCTGGAATTTTTGGAGTTTATTCAGGGGGAGACTGAGGCCTTCGACGGGCGATCTTGAGCATGCTGGATCCTGAATACCGTGAAAGATATGTAGGTTAAGGCTAGCAACAGGGGCAAAGTCATACGAAAAGGCCAACCGAAATCGGCTGGCCTTTGTTTTTGCAATGAGTCTGGACTCGCCGTAACCATCATCCGAAGTGAGCTTCCCCGCTCACTCCACCCAAGGTACCAGATGAGGCTGCTCGTCAAGGATGGAGATGTACTGTTCTTTCCACCCATATTGACCTTCGGGGTCAAGGTGCATATATCTTGCGAATTTCTCCAGACGAAACTCCAGTCTAGACCATCCCAGATGCTTGATACGTAGAAGGCTTAATTGATGGGGCACTTCGAACACGTTCTCCGGTAAACGTCCACAGTGCTGCGGTGAATTTTTCCAAGTATAGTTCAAGTCCTTGTTGTAGCGGAGCAGGAATGGCCTGAAGCTGTAGTGGGAACTCCAATACTGGTCATCCCTGTAGTGATTCTCATCCCAGAAATCATAGAGCCGGAAGCAGAGCAGATCAGACTTTGTCTGCCGCAGCAACTCGTCGACCTGTTGGGCGAATCTGTTCTCGAACAGTTCATCTGCATCGAGGGTGAGAATCCATTCCGGCTCGGTTTGGACCACTTCCTGCCATAACTGTGTGCGCAGTTCATATTCATTGCTGAATCTGGACTCGGTGTTGCGTATAAGGGTGACAGGAAGGCCTGCCAGCACCTCCAGACAGATATCTGCCGTATCATCTGTGCTGCCATCATCGATAATTACGGCTTCATCAATATATTTGCGGTGTTCTTCCAGTACCTGTCGCAGAAAGCGGTTGGCCTCATTTTTGACGATCATAGCCAAGGTCAGCTTGGGGCGCTTTTCGGAGGCTGGAATAGCTGATTCTTTCTCAAGAAGCTGATCTTCTTCCGGCGGGGTTGATTCTAACGATCCTACGGGATTATCCGGGCTTGCGGAGCTTTCCGATCCTACGGAGTCTTCAGGCTGATTGGAGTCCTCCTGTGAAGGCGGGGACACCGGTTCGCTACCCGGCGGTATGCCTGCCTCACCCGAGGTACGCTGTACAAATTCATCAACTTTACTGAGATCACTATCCCTGTAGAGATGCAGCGCAGGATAGTGAGTGTCAACGAACAGAGGAATACCAAGTGCTGCGGCGCGAATGCAGAAGTGACGGTCTTCTCCCCAGAAGGAGATATTTTTGACAGGATTATAGCTAACGCCTCTCACGATGGCTGCTTTACTGATGAGTGTACAGGCTCCGAGACCACCGACTTCATAAATTCCGGGAACCTGCATTCTGTTGATGAACTCGTGGAACCTGCTGCGGGTATCCTCAGCGGATAGCTTCTCACCTGGTAGTTGATCCCACTGATTGTATTCATCGTGCATCCAGACCTGGGGCTGGAACATCGTGTCCGGCTGCCACTGCGTCCAGAAGACCTCAGAAATAATATCTTTCTCCGTGCTGATGAGATGACTCAGCGTATCAGGATGGAGGATTAGATCGGAATCCAGCAAGAATAAATAATCATATTCGAGGGTCTGGGCCCGCTGGATCATAAGGTTCTTGAAGGTAGCCACCTTCCAGACCAGGTTAGTGCTCCAGAAATGGGTGGTATCGTTCCGGATATAAGTATCGTTGTAGCCCGAGGGTTGAATCAGAACATTGCCCGTATTTGCTTCGGTACTTGCTTTGAACGCTTTAAGTAATTCGGAAGACTGCCCATCCTGATTGTCGTCGATAAAAAAGAAATCAAGTTGAATTCCCTCCAACTTCAAGCGGCCCAGTGACTCCAGAAAATGCTGCAACACAGTCGCCTTCTGATGAATAGGGCTGCCAAGCAGCACGCGGATCGGTTGGTCACTCATACGTCACCCCCCTGGTTGGTGTCTGACTCCGCTTGTGTCTGCGGATTAAGGACAGCCTCCAGATAAGCCTTGTTTAACAGTATACGTTCGTCACTCGGACGGTAGGTCCGGGCCGCCTCGTTATGGGCGTAAGCCATCTGATGCTGGCCGATTCTGTCATAGCAGACGCAGAGCTGAAGGTGGGGTAGCCAGGTAGAGCAGGCCAGGTTGCGCAGTCCCCATTGATCGCCGGAAGGCTGGTCGGCTACAGCTGCCTTATACCAGAAGATGGCCGCATTGATATTATTTTTATTGAGAAAATGGTATCCGATCCGGCAGCAAAATTCCGCGCGTGGCTGATCATACCGGAAGGACAGAAGGGCGGCTTCCAGCGCCCGGTCCTCATCCTTCAGCCCGTGGTAGCAATCCGCCAACTTGCCGCAGGCAGCGATGTTGTCCTCAATCCAGCCCAGCCCGGTCCCGAGGAACTCCCCATAGAAGCGGATGGCCCGCTCATACTGGCTGTGATCCAGCAGCTCGTTGGCGAAGTAATATAAGTCCCGAGGTGAGAATTGCTCTCCACCAGCCAGACGTTCTTCATAGATATTCAGGTTACGGTCGCTGTCATGATGGATGCTGCTGTGGGTAACGGCGATATCACTGTTGATGATGTTCCCGCTAACCTCCAGATATTCATGGACGGCTCCGATCCAGCGGAAGCCATTGCTTCTCTTGACCAGCCGGTTGCGGCGTAGACTGGACACCACATTCCCTTCTTCATCAAAGGCCAGGTGATAATTCATGGTAACAGAGTCGACCGCCGGGTCCAGCGTGTCCTTGAGGGCGCGCAGGCGCTCACGATCCACATCCTTGAAGACATCATCTGCATCCAGCCAAAGGATATATTCCTTCGTCGCTTGTGAGAAGGCGTGATTACGGGCAGCGGCGAAATCATAAATCCATTCAAAATCAAACACCTGATCACTATACTTGCGGATGATCTCTTTTGTAGCGTCTGTCGATCCTGTATCGACAATAATAATCTCATCGACCAAATCGGCCACGGAGCTCAGGCAGCGGTCCAAGGTATCCTCTTCATTTTTTACGATCATGCACAGGCTTATTGTGATCATAAGGTCCTCCCGTTCTCAAAATACATTTGTGCGTTTGGTTTAATATATTTAGAAAACGTGAATGGTGACCCTTATATTTTCAGAGGTTGTCTTTTTTTTCGGTTAAAACCTTAATAATGGAGCAAAATAGGGTTGTAGTGTTGTCGACATGTTTTAAAATTGATGCAAATGCTGTACAATAACTTCAGTGCATCATTACAAAAGGTAAGGATGATACACTTAGTCACTGATTTCCTTTTTGTTGCATTTATGTGAAATTACATCCATTGTAATCCCTAGTATTCCGATATATAATTAAAAAAACATCTTGGGATTCAATAGAGAGATATGGGGGAAAGAAACATGCGTAAACGACTAACTGGTTTTATCGGCGTGATATTATTGACACTCCTGGTGAGTGCTTGCTCCGGCGGAAATAACGCAGCACCTGCTGCAAGTAATGCACCTGCAGAATCGCAGCAACCTGCTGACAATGGCACACCAAAAGACGGCGGTAATCTAATCATTGGAGTAGCTGCCGATCCGGTCATCCTGAACCCGAACTATGCGGGCGACCGTGTCAGCCTGACCATCGACCAAGCGCTGTATGCACCATTGTTCCAAGTGAATAACGGAAAGAAAACTTTTTATCTGGCAGACAGCCTGACAGCATCTGCAGATAACCTTACTTATACATTGAAGCTGAAGAGTGGACTGACTTGGCATGACGGCGAGAAGCTTACAGCTGACGATGTTGTGTTCACCATCAACAGCATTTTGGACGAGAAGCAGAACAGCCTCTTGAGATCCAACCTGATCATCGGTGACAAGCCGATCCAAGCTGTTAAGGTGGACGATCTGACTGTGGAGTTCAAGCTTCCGCAAGTCGCACCTGCTTTTGAAGCGACACTGGTACAGATTTCCCCGATTCCAAAGCATATCTTTGAGAATGAGGCAGACATCGAGAAGAGCCCTAAAAATGCCGCTCCAGTCGGCTCTGGCCCGTTCAAATTCAAAGAATACAAAACTGGTGAATACCTGACTTTGGAACGCTTCGATAATTACTTCGGCGGCAAGCCGCATCTGGATTCCGTGACTTACCGGATTGCTAAAGACACTAACAGCGCAAACCTTGCACTGCAAAACGGCGAGATTAACGTGAAGTATCTGGATCCGCAAGACGTAGCTACATTCCAAGCGACGAATAACTTTGAAATTCTACCTTACAGCGAAGGACGTTTGGCATACCTGCTGTTCAACGCTAACAGTGACAGAGGTGCTCTTGCTAAGAAAGAAGTGCGTGAAGCTCTATCCCTGGCGCTGAGCCGCGATGAATTGATCCAAACAGCTTATACATCCGGTGATTATGCTGAACCGGCAAAATCATTCGTAACACCTGATGGTTTGTTCTTTACCAATGACGTAACTTCGTATGATAATGACGCGGCTAAAGCCAAGGAACTGTTGGACAAAGCTGGTGTCAGCAACCTGAAATTGAGATTTATCACAACGAGCGGCAATAAGGTACAAGAGGCAGTTTCCTTGTATGTTCAACAAAAGCTGAAAGCGATCGGTGTAGATGTGGAATTGCAAAGCGTTGATGCTTCCGCATACTCCAAACGTTTCACGGATAAGGACGCTAAAGACTTTGAACTTGCTCTGGCTGGATATATCATGGGTTATGACCCGGATGCATACCGTATTCTGTACAGCTCTACCGGGAATTCCAATTACTCGCACTATAACAATCCGGAAGTAGACAAATTGTTTGATGCAGGTGCTAGTGAAGCAGACACTGCTAAGCGCGGAGAAATTTACAAAAAAGCACAGGAGATCGTAGCTGAAGATGCACCGATCTACCCTATTGCGTATACCAAGACCATCGTAGCTGTCTCTAAGCAATATGGTGGCATTGAAGAAGCAGTATTGAAGCCTGTCGTTATTTTTGAAGATTTGTCCAAAATCTACCTTAAATAAGAACGGGAAAAAATAAGCTGGTTAATCCAGCTTATTTTTTTGCCGATATGAGCTGGGAGAGTATACGAATGAGACAACTCATCGTCCGTAGATTGCTGCAAACCGTACCGCTGCTGTTCTTCGTATCAGTGGTATGCTTTTTCATGATCAAACTGGCGCCGGGCGATCCGGTGCTTTCCTTCGTAACCCCGAATATGCATGCCGAAGATATCGAGCGTGTCCGGCATAATTTGGGACTGGACAAGCCGGCCTACATCCAATATTTCATCTGGCTTAAAGAATTGCTTCAAGGTAATTTCGGTTATTCACTGATCAATCACCAGCCGGTGCTGGACCAAATTTTGGAGCGCCTGCCGGCTACCGCCGGTTTGATGGGTAGCGCCATTGCTCTAGCTGTGCTACTCGCGATTCCGCTTGGCCTTCTGGCCGGAGCGAACCGCAACCGCTGGGTGGATAAGCTGATTAACTTTATTTCGTATATCGGTATTTCCGTGCCCCTCTTCTGGTTGGCTATTCTAATGATTTATTTATTCGCGATCAAGCTTCATTGGCTTCCTAGTATGGGAATGCGTACTATTGGCGTGGAGTCGGCGGCAGATATCTTTAAGCATGGAATTCTGCCTTGTACGGTGCTGGCTTTTGGATTCCTGACCAGTTACGTTCGGTATATTCGCTCCAGCACAATTGGTCAGCTAAAAGAAGAGTACGTGCAGATTCAATATGCTTTTGGAGCTTCGAAGACTACAGTGCTGTTTCGCCATGTAATGAAGCATGTGCTGCTGCCGGTAATTACGCTGCTCGGGATGTCCATGGGTGATCTTGTAGCCGGAGCGATTGTTACGGAGACGGTATTCTCTTGGCCCGGCATTGGCTCTTTGGGCATGACTGCGGTTAGGGGTATGGATTACCCTGTTATTATGGGTATCACTTTATTTTCTTCTTTGATGCTGATTATAGGCAATCTGGCGGCGGATATCCTGTACAGCTTCGTGGATCCGCGAATTAAACTAACGAGGTGACCTCATGAATCGCAGTAAATGGAAAAATGTCGGAAGTGAGCTGCTGGGAAATGGTATGGGTGTCGCTGCCCTTATCCTTCTGTTGCTGTTCACGCTTGCCTCGGTCTTCGCGTTCTTATCCGGCCATGATCCGAATGCACTGAATGTAATGGCACGTTTGACTCCACCCGGAGCAGAGCATTGGTTCGGAACCGATGATTTCGGACGGGATTATTTCGCCAGAGCACTGTACGGAGGCCGGGTATCCTTGTTAGTCGGCTTTACTGCCATGATTATTGCGACTGGTATTGGCGTAACAGTAGGTGTGATCAGCGGCTACTTCGGCGGCTGGCTGGACAACCTTCTGATGCGTATGCTGGATGTAATATTGTCGATACCTACGTTTCTGATCCTGCTGCTGCTCAGCGTATTTTTGAAGCCGAGCGTCGGCAATATTATTGTCATTATAGCTTTGCTGATGTGGATGCACATCGCCCGGGTCATCCGGGCGGAGACGATGACTCTGAAGGAGCGGGAATTTGTACTATACGCCAAGGCCTCGGGTCAAAGTGCGTTCGGCATCATCCTGAAGCATATTATGCCGGGCTTGATCCCGGTCATCATTGTAGGGGCTACGAATAACATCGCTTCGGCGATTATGATGGAGTCTTCCCTGAGCTTTTTGGGCTTTGGGGTACAACCTCCGAATGCAACATGGGGCAGCATGCTGAACAATGCGCAGGGTTATATCGCTCAGGCGCCATATTTGGCGGTGTTCCCGGGCTTACTGATCCTTTTGACTGTACTGAGCTTTAATATATTGGGCGATATTCTGCGGGTTGGCTTTGAACCGAAGCTAATCAAGAGATAGGAGTGTGGAGACATCATGACGGAACGTCTACTGTCTGTTGAGGATTTGAAGGTTTCGTTCTCCACGCGGGATGGAGAGAATCAAGCCGTGCGCGGTGTTAGCTTCCATATCGATGCCGGGGAGACCGTGGGTATTGTCGGTGAGTCCGGCAGTGGTAAGAGCGTGACAGCCAAGGCGATCATGTCTTTGATCACACCACCCGGCAAAATCACCTCGGGAAATGTTAACTTCCGCGGTGAGAACCTCCTGAACCTGTCGGAGAAGCAGTGGAGAAAACTGCGCGGTAACCAGATCGCGATGGTCTTTCAGGACCCGATGACCTCGCTGAATCCGGTCAAAAAGATTGGTCAGCAATTAACAGAAGTGATCCGCAGACACCGCGGATTAAATAAAGAAGCAGCGCTGACGGAAGCGGCTAATATGCTGCGTCAGGTTGGGATTAGCCAACCCGAGCAGCGCTTGCAGCAATATCCGCATGAATTCAGCGGCGGAATGCGGCAGCGGGTGATGATCGCCATGGCGCTTTCCTGCCAGCCGGAGCTTTTGATTGCGGATGAGCCGACAACAGCGCTGGATGCGACCATCCAGGCGCAGATTCTAGACCTATTTAAGGAACTGAAGGGTAATTCACATACTGCAGTCGCGCTAATTACCCATGATTTGGGCGTAGTGGCCCAAGTCTGTACCCGGGTCATTGTCATGTATGGTGGATTGATCATGGAAGAGGGAACGGTAGAGGATATCTTTTACCGTCCGCAGCATCCTTACACCAAGGGCTTGCTGCGCTCTATTCCGAAGAATGGGGGCAAGTCGAAAGAACGCCTGGTGCCGATCGAAGGCTCACCGCCGGATCTGCTGGATCCCCCGCCTGGTTGCCCATTCATGGACCGTTGCCCGCATGCGTTTGCCCGCTGTGCGGAGCGGCCTCCGGTATTCGAACTGTCGGCGGGACATCGCTCGATGTGTTGGCTGGCTGATGGTGAGGTATCTGTAGGTGTGGAAGGAGGGACGTTCGCTTGAGTGAGAGCAAAATATTAGTCGACGTGAAGAATCTCAAGAAGCATTTCTCCAAAGGCAAAGACATCTGGGGACGTGATACGGATGTGCTGAAGGCGGTGGACGGTGTTAGCTTCCAGATTCGCAAGGGTGAGACCTTTGGTCTTGTCGGCGAATCGGGGAGCGGAAAGTCGACAGTAGGGCGCTGTCTGCTTCGTCTGTATGATTATACGGATGGAGAAGTATCTTTCGATGGGCAGCAAATCGGCGGATTGGGCGAGAAAAAGCTGAAGCCGTTTCGCAGACGTATTCAGTCGATTTTCCAAGACCCGTATTCTTCGCTGAATCCCGGTCTGAATGTGCTGGAGCTGATCAGCGAGCCGATGAAGATCCACGGTACCCACCAGGGCGAAGATCGCAAGGAAATCATTGCGGCCCTGCTGGAAAAAGTGGGACTTAAGCGAGAGCATCTGTACCGCTTCCCGCATGAGTTCAGCGGTGGGCAGCGCCAGCGGATCTCCATTGCCAGAGCCCTGTCAGTGAGACCGGAATTTGTCGTCTGTGACGAGCCCATCTCTGCGCTGGACGTTTCGGTTCAAGCCCAGGTCGTGAACATGCTGGAGGATTTGCAGGCTGAGTTCGGACTGACGTATCTCTTCATCGCGCATGATCTGTCAATGGTGCGGCACATCTCCGATCGCATCGGAGTAATGTATGCTGGCCGTTTGGTTGAGGTTGCCGAAAGTGATGAATTGTACGAGAACCCACAGCATCCTTACACACAAGCGTTGTTGTCTTCCATCCTGGAGCCGGATCCGAAGAAGGCCGGTCAACGCCTGAGCCAGAACGGTTATACAGCAAAGCGTGGTGGCGAGGGGAATTCCGAGCTTCGCGAAGTAAGCCCTGGCCACTTCGTTGCTGATTTCTAAACCATCTTATCGAAAATGGGAGGAATAAGAGATGTCGGAGAATTTGAACAGAGTGAAGCTGTCCCAGTGGGATGCCTTAATCCTGGAATCGTTGCGTACCTTAGGCTGGTCTGATGACGAGCTGCTACGCAGAGTAGCCTCAGGTGAGCTGCCTGTAGACGAAAGCGAGTTCCATTTTGATTATAAGCAGCTTACGGCGTTGCAGGCTGAGCAGCCTGAACTATTCGAGCGGGCGGTACGGGAAGGCTATCAAATCAAATACAATACCATTCGCGGTGTTCGCAGCTGGATTTTCGTTGCCTTGGGCAAAGAGCCTGTGCTGGAACTTGAGCCGGGTAAGGAAGCTGTAGAGGTATCGTTGACGGCAGCCGAGAAGGCGCGGCTGGAAGGGGTACTATCCTTCGGCTGGGAGATTCATGAAGGAACCGGAGCCTCGGATGAGGAGACTTCGAGCTACCGGATTGAGCCTGTACAGCGTTAAGATATAGCTAAAAGCTAGCGCTTGAGCTAGGATTAGCGAAAAAGACTTCAAAAAAACGATTGCTCTGCAAGGCTTTACAGCCTGCATGCAATCGTTTTTTTGTATGATCATATTTAAAATTAAATAGGCAGTAGAGTGCTACATCTTTACCACAGGAAAG
This sequence comes from Paenibacillus sp. NPDC056722, assembly GCF_042790635.1. Lineage (NCBI taxonomy): Bacteria > Bacillati > Bacillota > Bacilli > Caryophanales > Paenibacillaceae > Paenibacillus > Paenibacillus sp. NPDC056722. Next base: position 88,092 of record NZ_JBHTYV010000007.1, read on the forward strand.
GCTACCTCGTACTGTGCAGCGGGAATCCAGGTTCCGGTCTTGAAGTCGCGGCCTCGCACCAGCACCTTGTCGCTGTAGATTTCCACATAGAAGCCTTGGCTTCCATCCTTGTGCTCATCCTCGTTCGTCCATAGATAGGCAGTTGATGCGGCATTGAACATCGTTGCAGTCTCCCCGCGGCCTGGATACATCGTATTGTCGACTTCCATTTCCCAATGGGTGTGCCCTGTGAACAACAAGGTCTGCGGATGCTTGGAAAGAATGGCCCGCAATTCCTGGTCCTGAGTCACGCCGTACCATTCCTGGGATTCCAACGAGCCGGCTACAGTATCCTTGAGCGGCTGGTGGAGGAACAGGAAAACAGGCTTGTCCGGTGAAGCTTCCTCACCGAGTTTCAGATCCAGCCATTGAAGCTGCTCCTTGGAAAGGTCGCAGAAGAGCGGTAGATTCTCTTCCGTGCCGATAAAGATAAAGTGGTAGCCGTCTATCCAGTGATCATGATAGGGGCCGGGCATTCCTGTCCGGGAGGCATACAGCGCAAGGCGTGAATGCCAGTCACCCAGGCCAACGTCATGGTTGCCGAGGGTGAAGCGGACAGTCGGCAGTCCTGTTTGGTGTAAGCTCAAGATACGGCGTACTTCCTCATACTCTTCGGGGAATCCGTGGTCCGTGACATCCCCAATGTGCATGATGCCGCTGCTTCCTTCAGCGTGGCTGGCGATATCGCGCAAAGCCAGTCCGAAGTTAAGATTATACTCGTGATTAGGATCGACAGTGACGTGTGTATCTGTAATGATCTGAAAGCTGGCAAGAGGTTTTGCCACTTCTGCAGAATTCATGTTCATATGGAACAGGCACCTCCTGGAATAATATGAAGGGGACGCGGAAGCACTTAGTGGCTTTTATCGCTAAGATTGAGTCCGACAATCCCCACAACGATGACGGCAATCCAGAGCAGGGAGGACATGGGCATCCGTTCTTTGAATAAGAAGATGCCTGCTACGGAGATCAGTATGATTCCGGCTCCCGACCATATGGCGTATGCCATGCCTACCTTAATAGAGGTAAGGGCATAATTAAGCGATGTGAAGCTTATCGCGTAGAACAGAAACATGAGCACAGAGGGCCATAAGCGGGAGAACCCTTGAGAGGCTTTCATCGAAATGGTGCCAGATAGCTCGAAGACAATGGCCATGCCCAGGAAGATCCAGGCCCATGCTCCTTCCGGCTTCATTTCCCTGGTCTCCCGACGCTTAGATCTTCGTAAGTACGTACGATGACATCGGCATCAGACAACAGATTGCTTACCTCATCATCCGAAGCTGAACCTGGGAGTCCGATAGCCAGGGCGGCACCTGCCGCCTTGGCCATTCTCATATCGCCGTTCGTATCTCCGATCACCACTACCCCGGAAGGGTCAATCCCAAGTCTGCTACAGGCCAGCTGAACCATATCCGGAAATGGCTTCCCGCGCTCTACCTGATCAGTTCCGATCACCTCAGAGAAGTAATCTCGGATGCCGAGCCAGCGCAGATGCTTCTCTGCCGCATCGGTTTCATCGGCGGTGACCACCGCCATAGGCACACCATGGCTCCGGGCCTCCTCCAGGAAGCGTGTCAGCCCCGGCAGGGGGACGACTGGCCGCATCTCGTCCATCATGGCGTCCGCTTCCTTCCGGCACAGATCAACGATCTCCATCGTCTCTGCCCAGGATAGACCTTGCAGGTAGCCCTGCCAGGCGAGAATGGCGTAGAGATCAGCCATCGTACCCATGGCGAGCGGGCCGTTGCGGTCATAATCCGTGATGTTCCCGCCCTCGTTGTGCACGGTACCGAATAGGGATGGGATAGTCTCCGGCTGGAGCGTGAGCTGGCGGCTGTTTAGATGTGCGCCGAAACGCTCCAGCAGGCACTTGGCCCAGACTCCCCAGAGGGATACGAATTCCAGCAGGGTCCCGTCCTTATCGAACAGGATAGCAGATACAGCTTGACGCCCTTGCGGAGTAATAAGATCAGACATTGCGATTAGCCACCTTTATTTCAATTTATCCAAAGCCGCTTGTGCGGTTTTCTTCGCTTCTTGAAGTGCCTGTGCTGCAGGAATGTTCTGAATTTCTACCTTGTCAGCTGCAATCTTCAGTGCATCAGTGATTTTGCCGCCAGTTGGGTCCTGGAATGGTGCAGAACCATGTGCTGCTTGCATGAGCGGAATCTTGATTTGTGGATTGCTCTCGCTGAACTTCACGAATTCCGGATCTTGCAGTGCGGATTGACGAACAGAGATGTATCCAGTCTGGATCGACCAGAACGCTGTATTCTCGGAATTAGTGAAGTAGGCCAGCCATTTCATAGCTGCTTGCTTTTGATCGTCGCTAGCTTTGGAAGGAATACCAGCCATCAGTGCTTGAGCGACAGGCTTGCCTTCGCCGACACCGGCCCAACCTGGTTGTTCCATAGCAGCTACGACACCAAAGTCCAGATCGCCTTGGTCACCGCTGGAACCGGTGTAGCCTGCAGCTTGACCCTTCATAACATCGTCAATTGTTTTGTACCAGTACTCCCAGCCTTGACCGCCGGAGTGAATGCGCATGATTTTATCTTCATGAATCCATTTGCGGAACAAATCCCATGTCTGTACCCATTCCGGAGAATCGATCGTTACAGTTTTTCCGTCTGCACTAAGGACACTTCCGCCCTTGCTCAGCACAGCATCATACATATTCTCATAACCCCACATTGGCTCCCAGCCGTAGAAGGAAGTTTTGCCGCCGTCTTTAACAGACATTTTCTCAGCTGCTGCCGCGAGATCTTCCCACGTCTTCAGTTTATCGGCTTCGATTCCGTTCTTCTCAAAAGCATCCTTGCGATAGTACATCACTTGTGTAGTTCCGTACATTGGCAGGAAGAACTGCTTGCCGTCCACTTGTCCCTGAGTCAGGAAAGTCTGTACAAAATCCTCTTTGTTGAAGTCCGGCAGTTGCGCGATCAGATCGTCCATTGGAGCGAAGTAACCTTTACGCGCCCAGTCTACATTAGAAGACAGTACAGCAGCAGGTACTTGTCCAGTTGCAATAGCGGCCTGGAGCTTCTGTTCGGTCTCTGTATAGTCGCTCTGTACAATTCCTTTGACGATAACGTCCTTCTGTGAGGCGTTGAATTTCTGAATCAGCTTGTCCATGTTCTCGCCCAGCTTACCGCCGAGTCCGTACCAGAATTCAATGGTTACTGGAGCACTAGGTGCGGAAGAAGCCGGAGCGGTCGTCTCAGCAGCAGCATTCGTTTTGCCAGCGGTGTTTGTAGTGTTCGCAGTGTTTCCGCCACAGGCGGTGAGCAGGGTGAAGCTGGCAACCAGGGATACTGCGGATACTTTTTTCAAAACGTTCATCATCATTCTCCTTCAAATTAAGTATTATGGTGATAAGAATATTAACCTTTGCTGGACCCGGCGGTCATGTTGACGCTGGACATAATTGTTTTTTGCGCCACCAGGAAGACAAGCAGCAATGGAGCGATTGTAAAGGCGCTAGCAGCCATGATCAGCGGCCATTTTAATCCGTATGCACCTCCTTCAACGAAGAAGCTACGAAGTCCGGCAGATACCAACTGGAGGTTAGGGTCTTTGGTGATCAGCGTCGGCCAGAAATAGTTGTTGTATTGATCAATGAACGTGATGAGGGCCAGCACCGCAAAGGAAGAGCGGGCAACGGGAACGAGAATGGTCCAGAGAATCCGCATATGCGAGGCACCATCCACTTCACCGGCCTCCACCAGTTCATGGGGAACTTGCAAGAATGCTTGTCTAATCAGGAAAATCGAGAACACGCTGACACAGTTGGACAGAATCAGCCCGGCATAGGAATTGAGCAGACCAAGCTGGGACAGGACCAGATAGCTTGGAAGATACACGGCTGTGGCCGGAACCATGTAACCGAAAAGGATGATTCCGGAGAACAATCCTTTGAGCCGGAATTTCATATGGGTGAGCGCATAGGCCATCATGCCGGAATTGAACATTTGGATCAGAACGATGGAAGTAGCAACGATAATACTGTTACCCATATACCGGGAGAACGGTGCTGCATGCCAGGCCTCTGCAAAGTTGCCCCATAACGGTGTTTGTGGCCATAGCGTTGGCGGGGATTGCCAGATCTCATCATTGGTTTTGAGCGCATTTGTAATCATCCAGTAGAATGGAAAAGCCATGATTAAAGCAAGTGCAGCGAAGAACAAATGGCGTGACAGCTTGCCTATGTGCGAAAGAATACTCATAAAGCCCTCCTAGATGGCTAGTTTCATTATTAGTAGTGAGTGTTTCGGCTGCTGAAGATAACGGACAGCAGGGATAGCAGCATACATATGAAAACAAGTGTCATGGCTATAGAGGAGGCTTCCCCGATCTGGAACGATTCGAAAGCAGATTGGTAATACATGTATAGTAGGGTACGCGTGGAACCAGACGGTCCACCTTGAGTCAGTACGTTAATCTGGTCGTAAGCCTGTAGCGCCTGAATAAGTTGAACAATAAACAGGAACAGGGTAGTCGGCGAGATCAGCGGGAGCGTAATGCGGATGAACTTATGGACAGGTCTTGCTCCGTCCAGATCAGCTGCCTCCATAAGATCGGTAGGCACATTGCGCAAGGCTACCAGATAAAAGATCATCGCCCAACCGACAGATTTCCAGATGGTGACAAGCATTACGCCGACGAGAGCCCAGGTTGGATCTTGTAGCCAGCCAAGCTTTTCGAATCCCAGAAAGCTCAGGACCGTATTGGCGAGGCCGATCTCCGGCTCGTAGATCCACGACCAAACGATGGATACGGCTACCGTTGGAGTCACCCAAGGCGAGAACAACAGAACCTGATAAATTGCGGAGCCTTTCAGCTTCTTGTTCATTAGAAGGGCCAATCCAAGGCCGATCGCGATGACCGGAAGCACCGTGCCTGCACAGAACAGCACGGTGACCCGTAGTGCCTGGTAAAAAGCAGGGTTGCTCAGCAGGCTGATGTAGTTGTCGAGCCCGACAAAGGTTTTCTCCGGACTCATGAAGTCCCACTCGGTAAAGCTTAGATACAAGACGTACAGCAGCGGTGCAAGCCAGAACACGGTGAACGGAATCATGGCTGGCAGTGTGAATAGCACTGGCTTTAAGCCGCCGATAAACTTCGATCGAATCATTGTGTATATACCCCATTCCATCTTTTCAATTTCACTGTATAATTTGGAGTAAAGCTTCTCTGTTCAAAAAAAATTGTACACTCAATATCTGCAGGTGTGGTAAAGACGGCGTAAAACGGAAGCTAGATTTATGTAAAATTCTTAAAAAACGCGATAAAAGTTTCAGTTTTGTGTAATGTAGAGGATAGATTCCACAGGAAGTGAAGGTGTGCATGATGAAGCGAGAAGGAATTGGAGAGTTAGATTTGGAGCTGACGCCGCGGGTGCAATTGCAGCGCAGAATGATCGATGCTATCGCGCAGACGATGGATTTATACGGAGCCAATTATTCATTCGGGCAGTTGTACGGGATCATGTTCTTTGAAGATCGACCGATGACGCTTGAAGAAATGAAGCATATGATGAGCATGAGCAAGAGTAATATGAGCTATGGGGTTCGTTCCCTAATTTCTTCGGGCATGGTTACGAAGCTGGAGGAGAAACAGGAGCGCAAAGATTTGTATATGGCGGAGACGGATTTCTTCCGGGCATTCAGAAGTTTCTTCACAATGAAGCTGCAGCGGGAGATTGATGTAATGAATGAAGCGCTGGAGCATGTGTTGCCAGGTCTTCAGGAACTATTGGAGTCAGGAGAGCTATGTGAGGACGAGCGGGAGCGCTGCTTGATGGACTACGCCAAGATACAGCATGCGGTGGAATTTTATCAATCGTTGCAACAATTTGTGGACGAATTGCGTGTAGGGGATATTTTACCATATAAAGGGGGAGCCTAGACGGATAGCAGGACAAATTGGTAGGTACGGATGCCTAAATTCTGCAATATCTCTTGTTTTTTTCTAAAAAAGCACAAAAATCGCGAAAATACGACCGATTCGGAGCCCGTTATTTGCTATAATTGTTTTCATTAATGTAGACTATAATAAGGTGCCAATTGCAAGCGAATGGAGAGGAAGCATGGAAGTGTTCAAGCGTTTTTTTGAAAATTTAACTGTTCGGCGTTTCGGAATATTATTTCTGATCTGCCTGCTGTTGTTCAGTATCAGAGATATGCTCAATCTGGTGCTGCTGACCTTTCTGATTGCTTATGTCATGAACAGCTTTCAGGTGATGCTAACCAAACGGCTTGACAAATATGTCCGGATCAACAGCAAGGTTATTATTGTTTTTCTGTACCTGGCTTTGATTGCTACGATTGTTTTCGCACTCGTCAATTACCTTCCGAAAGTATTTGTCCAGATCAAGCAATTAACGTATTTTCTAACCAACCTTACGCCTGAAGATATTCCCCAGAATGACATCACCCAGCATATATTTAGAACCTTGAAGGATTTGAACTATCAGTCCTACATGACTCAAGGGATCGAGTATGTTTTGAGAATCAGTAATTGGGGTACGACCTTTGTGTTATCCACGATCCTAAGCTTTGTGTTCATCCTGGAGAAGAACCGAATTGTGGCCTTCACATCCAGACTGAGCACTAGTAAGATCAGCTGGTTCTACAAGGAACTGGAGTACTTTGGTCAAAAATTCATCTCTTCTTTCGGCAAAGTCATCGAAGCGCAGCTTCTGATCGCGATGTTCAATACCGTGTTTACGGTGATCGGGCTGTGGATTCTGGGCTTTCCGTATCTGTTCGCGCTTTCTATTATGATTTTCCTGCTTAGTTTGATCCCAGTCGTAGGTTTTGTAATCTCGTTGATCCCGCTATGTATCATTGGTTACAACATCGGCGGCCTCATGATGACGATCTATGTACTAGCTATGATTGCTATACTGCATTTTATAGAGGGATATTTCCTCAATCCGAAGCTGATGTCTTCCAAAATGAATCTGCCTATGTTCTACACCTTTGTCGTTCTGCTCTTCTCGGAACATTATTTAGGGATATGGGGTCTGATTCTCGGTATTCCGATCTTCGTCTTCTTCCTTGATATTCTGGAGATTGAACGGGAGAATGAGAAGAAGGGATAACTTCTATTCATATACACACAAGAAAGCCCGGCCAAATGGCCGGGCTTTTAGTTTCTGCTAGCGATATCAGAATGTCCACTTCCTATGTAATCCTGTTAACCGAATGAAGTGAGGACACTTTGCTCAACAATTTCTTTGATTTCTGCCTTGTGCGCAGCGTATTGCTCAGCCGTAATGCTTCCGCTGTGTAGGCGCTCATCCAACTGCTGTGTAAGCTGTGTCAGTTGCAGCTCAATCACATCCGCAATATCTCCGCCCTGATCAGCGGCAATGTCATGCAGCGACTTCCCGTCATACAACGATTCATATAGCTCCTCATTGGATGATTGGTTGAGTGCTTCCAGCAGGTCATCCTTATCCGCAACGCCAGTGGCAGTCCACTTCGCTACCGGACTTGCGCTTGTGATGGAGCTACCCCAGGCGGTGCCTCCGAAGGACATGGCTACTACCATCGTTCCGACAATCATCACTCGCTTTATGTTCATAGTTAGAAATCCTCTTTTCGTGTTTTTTGGTGCTTAATATATACGTACGGTTATGGGTGTGAGAGTTCAGTCTTCTGTTTGACCTAATGTTATTGTAAACAGCGAACCTGAGATAAACCTTAATTGTTCTTTAAGATAATCTAAAGATTGCTTTTGGTTATAGTACTTAGCATTTAATCAAGCTTAGGCGCGACACGGTGACCACTGGCCTGTTCATAGGCATAGGCCAACCCCAGCAGCACCGGCTCGCTGAAGGCGGTCCCTACAAAAGTAATCCCTTGATGTCCTTTGGTAGTGTATCCTCCCGGTGCTATAACCCCTGTTGCGGCAAATCCTCCAGGAACAGTGATGGACGGATAACCTGCCCTAGCGGCAATATCAGCGCCTCCTTCGTCGTCCAGAAACAGGAGGGCATCTAACTGATGGCTTTGCAGCGCATGGTCAATCCCCTGTTCCCGAGACATGAGAAGGTCCTTTCTTCTGCCTTCCAGATAGACCTCCTCGGTCAGTGTGCCGCTGGTTTCCTCGGACCAAATTAAGGTATCCTGGCCATATTTCAACGCGGCTTCGCCGTACTGTTCATTATAGGCAATAACCTCTGAAAGAGAGTGAACGGGCACGTCATCTGGCAGTTTTCCAAGATAACTGTTGAGTGCGGCCTTAAATTCATAGCGCATCACATTTCCATCCCACTCCATATCTTCGCAGGGGAGATGTACAGGGTCTATAATCACTGCCCCCTGTGCCTTAAGCTGAGAGATGGCTTCTTCAATAATTGCCAGTCTGGCCTCGTCCAGATCCTGATAATAGAATCGCGGAATCCCTATTCGCGCCTGCTTCAAGGCCTCTCGATTCAGATAGGGCCGGTAATCCTGCGGCTTGCCCTCTACGGTGAGTGCACCAAGCAGAATCGCTGTATCTGTTACAGTTCGAGTCATCGGACCAGCGCAGTCTTGGCTATAAGTGATCGGTATAATGCCGGATGAAGGAATTAAGCCCGCCGTGGGCTTCAGACCGACAAGACAGTTGCGGCCTGCCGGACCGATGATGGAGCCTGAGGTCTCTGTCCCGATAGCCGCAGCACTGAGATTGGCCGCAACAGCCGCTGCGGAACCGGAGCTGGAGCCACCAATGAACAGCTCGCCCGGACCATAGGGGTTTAGGACAAGGCCCCCTCGTGCGCTATATCCTGCCCACATCGTTGGCGACATGAAATTGGCCCATTCGGTCATATTCGTTTTACCCAGAAGAACTGCTCCTGCCGCACGAAGCCGGGCAGCCACGTAGGAATCCTCAGGGGCGATGGATTCGGCCAACGCCAACGAGCCTGCACTGGTATGCATGTCATCACGGGTGTCAATATTATCTTTTAACAGCACTGGAATCCCGTGAAGTGGCCCACGGGGGCCTTTGTCTTTTCGCTCGTGATCCAGATTTCTTGCAATATCTACAGCCTGGGGATTGATCTCCAATACAGAACGGAGCACAGGATCATACTTACGGATGCGCTCCAGATAGATGTTAACCAGATCCTCTGAGGTCACTCTCCCTGCGGCCATTTCCGTCTGCATGCCTGTAATATCTGCTTCGATAATCCATTCCTCAAGATGGTTATCCATAGCGCTTGACCTCTCTTCAGTTCAATGATGTCTTAAGGTAGAACATTTCCCTACAGCGTAGCAAAGTTCCTTTGGCAAGAGAGAGGGGGACTTTGGTTATATTTATTTTTTATAGAACAAAATAGCGCCATTTCAGCGCCATCTTGTTCCAGTCTATTAGGAGCGGATTTTTCTAAATCGGAAAATCACCGCCGCCGGCAGCTCATACCAATCAAACTGGCGTTTCGCGGATTCATCCGGTTCGAAGCTAGGTTCTTCTAGTCCATCCAGCACAAAACCAGACTGCATGAACGTATGGATGTAATAGGACAGCGGTCTATGAAAAATGAGATGGGCCACAGGCTGGCCCTTGATGCCAATGGAGTACATCGGCTCTGGAGTCAGGTAGCTGCTGACCTGCACGCTGTTGCGGTGTATGATCTCCCCGTTACGGTCCTCAGTCTCATGGACTTTTCGGGTGCCGGGAGCTTGGAAACACGGATGCGGAATCGAAAAGACGACAACACCATTGTCTTTCAGTATCTTTCCCAGTGCTTGTACCAGAGGCACAATGTCGGCAATATCCATCAGCGCCATATTTGCGACAGCAGCATCATATTGAGCGGTGCCTAGTGTCAGTAAGGAGTCGTAGTCCGTGGCGTCGATCACCCGGTAATCAATATTTAGTGCTGCCTGTCCGGTTCGTGAGATAGCCCGCTGTACCATGTTGGGACTGTAGTCAAAAGCAGTCACAACAGCGCCAAGCTCAGTCAGCCTTCTGGAGAAATTCCCGTTACCGCAAGCGATATCCAGCAAGGCTTGACCGGCTTGGACATTTAACAGCTCCTCGGTCTTGGGCCGGATAATTTCCCGGTGGAACTGGTTGCTGAGGTCGCCCATATAGCTGTCCCAGAACTCCGCATTTTCCTCCCATTTGGACCGGGATTCTTCCGTCAACTCTTTCCATTGGTTCATGTGAAGCCCTCCTTTAATAAGTTATCTGACTGACCGAGGGAAGTCTTAATTCTTATAAGTATTATATCTATTAAATTGGCTGATGTTTCATTATGGTATGAACCGGGTCAGAGGGTATACTGAATAAATGATAAACTTAAATTTTGTTGAAAAGGTGAACACCTATGAATAAAAAAGTGCTGGTCGTCGATGACGAACCAGGCATCGTGAGCGCCATTGCTTATGCACTGCGCCGTGAGGGCTATGAAGTAGATACAGCCGGGGATGGTGAAGAGGCACTTGGCAAGGTGAGTACCTTTCAGCCGGATGCTCTGGTACTGGATGTGATGATGCCGCGAATGAGCGGATATGATGTGTGCCGGAAGCTGGAGAACCGGAGCGACATTGGAATTATACTGCTAACTGTCAAAAATGATATTGTCGATAAAATCATCGGCCTGGAGCTTGGCGCAGACGATTATATGACCAAGCCGTTCGAGATTCGCGAGCTGCTGGCTCGTGTGAAGGCGCTGCTGCGCAGACTGGACAAGAAGGGCGTAGACACGAAGACAGAACTGATTCAATATGGCACGTTGAAGGTGCAGCCGGATCACCGGAGTGTGCAGATCGCCGGAGAACAACTGGACCTGACGCCTAAAGAGTTCGACCTTCTGTTATTGCTGTTGTCCCATCCGCAGCGGGTCTACATGAGGGAAGAGCTGCTGGAACAGGTGTGGGAGATGGACTATGCGGGCGGCACGCGCACGGTGGATATTCACATCCAGCGTTTGCGCAAGAAGCTGGGCGAGCCCTATCAGAATATTCTGCAAACTGTATATGGAGTAGGGTATAAAGCGGTCCCTGCAGGAGATTACTCATGAAGATCAGCATCAAGCTGAAGTTCAGCTTCTTTCTTGCACTGCTGCTGATTCTGGCCATCGGAGTGCTGAGTTTTTTTGTTCTACGTGGAGTGGATAACAACCAGCAGGCTCAGGTGGAGAGCTATTTGGCGCAACATGTTAAAACCGTCAATCTGCGGGTGAAGCAGACGTATTATACGGGGACGGGCGACCGCCCGGAGCCGCAGGCTTTCCTTCGACTGCGGGGAAGGGGAATGGCGGCTGAACTGGCCGGGTTCACTGGCATGGAAGTTACATTGTATGACGAAGAGGGAGTATTGGTAGGCTCCTCTGCACAGAGCAACCCAACGCCCGTAAAGCCGGATGTCAGTACCGCCCTGTCCTATGCGCTGGAGAATAAAATCGCCTACCAAAATGCAGGTGATACCCTGCTCTACCTGGCCCCGCTGCAAGGTCCGGAGGGGCAGATGGGAGTGGTGCAGCTCCGGTATTCGCTGAAGAGCAACAACGATTTTCAGCATACTCTCCAGAACCTGTTCCTGACTACAGGCGGAATCGTGCTCTTGCTGAGCTTTTTGCTGGGATATCTGTATTTCAATACCGCAGCTGCCGCTATTGGCCGGTTGAAGCAGGCTGCAGAGAAGATTCGCCGCGCCGAGTATATCGCTGAACCTCCGCTGCGCCGGAAGGATGAGCTGGGAGAACTGGCGCAGGGCATCTTTTACATGAGTCAGGAGATTGAAACGAGTATTGCAGCGAAGGATGAGGAGCAACGCAAGCTCCAACTGGCCGTCGAGAAACTTCAGGCACTGGAGCAGCAGCAAAAACAGTACATCGGAAACATCAGTCATGAATTCAAGACCCCACTGACCTCGATCAAGGCCTATGTGGATCTGCTTAATATGTATGACGATGATCCCCGGCTCCTGGCTGATGCCAAGCAGAATATCGCCAAGGAAACCCAGCGGCTCTATGAGATGGTGGAGAAGGTGCTGCAATTGACCGCCCTGGAGAAATATGATTTTGAATCCCAAAGTGAGCTGCTGGAGGTCGCGGCAGAGCTCAGGGAAATTTGCAGCCGGATGAATGGCAAGGCGGAGCGATTTGGCCTCACCATCAGCCTGGATGTACACCCTGCCCATGTCTGGATGGACCGCGAAAGCTTTATGCATATTTTTATCAACCTGCTCGACAATGCGATCAAATACAATGTTCCCGGAGGAAACATTCACATCTTCTGTGAGCAGCAGGAGGGCCGGGTGCGCATGATAGTCCGTGACACGGGGATCGGTATTCCTGCGGAAGCTAGGGGGAAGATTTTTGAACCGTTCTACACGGTCAATCGTGACCGGTCCAGGCAGTCGGGAGGCACAGGGCTTGGCCTGTCGCTGGTGCAAAATTTGGTGGAGAAGCACCACGGTACAATTGAACTTCTGGATACAGAAGGGCCGGGCTCTGTGTTCGTCCTGTCTTTCCCCGCGGTATCGTGAAACTCTGACGGGATCAAATTTACACTATGGAAACATTCTGCAATGGTTTGGAAATATGGCTCTAGTATGCTGAGAGCAACAATGTTCTAGGAGGATTCGTGTATGGAAGACCAGAAAGGCGGTAATACAGGCAAGACGAAGGCCGCACGCCGCTTGGTGAGAGCGGGAAGTCTTCTGCTAGGGTGCGCTTTTCTTCTAGCTATGACCGCTTGCGGTGCGTCGGGAACGGAAGCCCGGCACGTTGTGGAGAAGTCAGGGCAAAAAGTCACGGTAATGGACAATACGACAGATTCCGTGTATACGAAGCTCAAACTTGATAGCATCGATAAGTTCGAAGGCATCCGTGGTATGGATTGGTTAGGCGAGAATGAACTTGCTGTCGACAAGGAAAATCGAAAGCTGACTCCTGAAATGATTGAAGGTCAGGAACGTTATCCCCATAACCTCTATATCCGTAATCTGGCAAGCGGCCAGGATCAGCCCCTCAAGGAGGGGAAAGAAAGTCTTGGCAATGCGATAGTGTCTCCGGATAACAAGTATATTTTTTACAAAGAAGTCTATGAAGCTACCGGCATTGGCTACTTGATGAATCTGGGGACCCGTGAGACGGTTCAACTGGGCAAGGATGAATTCATGGCGAGCGAAGGGGAGTGGGCGGACAGCGGACATGTGATTTACCCGGACATGAAAGGCGATATTATCAAAGCCGATGTGCAGGGCAAGAGCGAGGTCGTGCTGGAGACGGGCGCGGGTATTATCCACAATGTAGTGCAGTCCGGCAGTATCATCTATTACGTTGCCCATGAAGATAGCCAATTGTTCGCCTATGACACAGAGACCAAGAAATCTAAGATGATCAAAAAGAATGTAATGTGGGTTATCCCTTCCCCTGACGGCTCCCGGTTAGCTATTGTAAAGCGGGAGGGCCCCGGGGAGATGAAGCTTGTTCTCTGCGACCCTGCAGGTAATGAGCAGTCTGTGATCGATAGCGGGACGCAGATTTTTGGTACCAATTGGTCACCGGACGGCAGTAAGCTGGCCTACAATGTCAGTTCTGATAACGGCAATGTAAACCGTTTGTTCATCACCGAGGTGGAGACTGGGGAGCAAACCCCTATTTCCGACGAAATGCAGGCTTCTGACAAGCTTCGTTGGAGCCCCTCCGGGAAGAAGTTACTGATTTCAACGTCTGTGTTAAAGGACAATAAATATCAGTTTGTCACATACGTAATTACGCTGTCTTGAGATTATAAGTGTTATGTAATTGCGTGTTTAAGTCATATTCATCCGTGAAAATACTTAAATACATCATTTTATACAGGCGAGGACACCCATAGGGTGTCTTTTTTAATACATGAAATTGGAAATTTACGTCTCTCTTTTACAATCGACCCCATTATCCTTAATCTCCGGCAAATAATCGGCTCCTATACTGCAAGTGGGTGAAGAACTGCTTGGTCCTTAGAGAAGAGCCCACAAATAGGAAATGGGAGTGAAGGGGAAATCATGACAATCCGATTCAGAAAACAATGGTTCATCGGTCTTACGCTGTCCTTGCTCGTCCTGTTGCTTGCTGCTTGTGGAAATTCGGACAACAAGGCGAATGCGCCGGAAGGTAATGCCGCTGCACCAGAGCTCAGCTTGAGCGACATTGAGAGCAAAGCCAAAGAAGAAGGCAGTGTAATGAGTGTCGGCATGCCTGATTCATGGGCCAACTGGAAAGACACCTGGGCAGATATGAACAGCGTATATGGATTGAAGCATGAAGATACAGATATGTCGAGCGCGGAGGAAATCGCCAAGTTCGAAGCAGAAAAAGACAAACCAACAGCAGATATCGGCGATGTCGGTATCGCATTTGGACCTGTTGCGGTAGCGAAGGGCGTAACACAGCCGTACAAAACAGCGTATTGGGATGAAATTCCTGATTGGGCAAAAGACAAAGACGGTAACTGGGTCGTTGGCTACCAAGGCAGTATTTCGTTCCTGACGAACACCAAACTTGTACCGAACCCGCCGAAGAGCTGGGAAGATCTCAAGAACGGCAATTATAAAATCATTGTTGGCGATGTGACCAAAGCCGCGCAAGCGCAAATGGCAGTACTTGCTGCAGCGATCGCTTTTGGTGGGGACGAGTCGAACATTGAGCCAGGGATTGCATTCTTCGAAGATCTGGCTAAGAAAGGCCGTCTCTCGAATGCAGAAGCTTCTGTTGCTAATATCGAAAAGGGTGAAGTTGAAGTAACCCTGCTGTGGGATTTCAACGCTCTTAATTACAGAGATCAAATCAACAAAGATGGCTTTGACGTTGCCATTCCGAAGGAAGGCAGTGTAGTCAGCGGTTATGCAACGATCATCAACAAATGGGCTCCGCATCCGAATGCAGCCAAGCTGACACGGGAGTACATCCTGAGTGATAAAGGCCAGATCAATTTGGCTAATGGTTACGCTCGTCCGATCCGTGATAGTGTCAAATTGCCGGATGAAGCAGCAGCGAAGCTGCTGCCGAAGGAAGAGTACGCGAACGTTAAACCGGTAGGCGACTACAAGGTATGGGAAGAAACAGCCAAGAGCATTCCGCAACTATGGCAAGAACGCGTTCTTGTGCATTTGAACTAACCGATCCCGGGAACACGGGAGCAATACTTTAATCAGAGGGCGTCTTCGTCATGTATCATGCCGGAGCGCCCGCTTTTTTGAATGGGGCAGAGAGGTGGCTTGTAAAGAATGAAACAGAACAGACGCGGCGGTGTCATTCTGGCGTTGATTCCATTCGTATTGATGGTGCTGGCGTTCCAGCTAGTGCCTGTATTGTCCATGGTGAGCAACAGTTTCCATAGCGGAGACGGGAAGGGCATTACCTTTGGCAATTATGTGCATGCGCTGCAAAGTGCCTATTATATGCAGGCGATCAAGAACAGTCTGTTCATTTCCATCGCCTCCAGTGTGGCTGGAATCATCATCGGACTGGTATGCGCTTATTGCATCACCCGCTTTACGCCAGCCGTACGTGACCGGGTGCTGATGGTCTCGAATATGACCTCTAACTTTGCCGGCGTACCGCTGGCTTTTGCGTATATCATCTTGCTGGGCAACAACGGAATATTCACCCTGCTGTTTAAGGATTGGGGCTGGGACGTATTCGCCGGATTCAATCTGTACAGCTGGACCGGCCTGGCGCTGGTTTATGTCTATTTCCAGGTGCCTCTCTCTTTGCTGCTGCTATATCCGTCTTTTTACGGGATCCGGGAGCAATGGAGAGAAGCGGCGGCGCTGCTCGGTGCAGGACGCTGGCAGTTCTGGAAAACTATCGGTCTGCCGATGCTGGCTCCGGCGATTTTTGGCACGATGGGTATTCTCTTTGCTAATGCCATGGGTGCGTATGCGACGGCTTATGCGCTGGTCGGCGGTAATTATAATCTGCTTGCCGTGCGCATTGGCTCTCTGGTCGCAGGGAATGTGGTTACCCAACCGGAGATGGGCAGTACGCTGGCTGTCCTGCTGGCACTGACTACGTTACTGGCAGTTTATCTCAACCATGTAATGGTCCGGCGGGCCGGACGTTTCGTGGCGCGAGCTGCGGATAAGCCTCAGCCTAAGGCCAGTGCTATACGACGCTTTAGGCCAAGGGCAAGGGAGGAGATGGGACAATGAGTACTCGCAAAGCGGGGCTTGCCCCCCGTGTACTGATCTTGCTCCTGATGGTGTATCTGCTCGTGCCGCTACTGGCTACGGGATTGTATGCTTTTGCGCAGGATTGGCAGAATAGCTTGCTGCCTCGTGCATGGACCTTCGACTGGTTTATACAGATGTTTCAGGACCTGCGCTTCATGGAGGCGCTTTGGACTTCGTTGTATCTGTGCCTTATAAGTGTAGTGGTCAGTCTGGTAGTTATGCTGCCGGCTGTGTTCGTGATCACGATGTATTTTCCGCGCTGGGAGAGCTTGATGAAGGGGATTGTCGTTCTACCGTATGCAGTCCCTGGTGTTGTAGCGGCGGTGGGTCTCATTCGTACTTATTCTTCTGGTCCGCTTAATATCGCAGGTACTTCTTACCTGCTGGTCGGCGCTTATTTTGTAGTTATTCTTCCTTACATGTATCAGGGCATCCGCAACAGTCTGCTGACCGTCTCCGCTGCTGAACTGCTGCAGGCCGCTGAGCTGCTCGGTGCCCGTCGCCGCCAGGCTTTTATGAATGTGATTCTCCCTAATATCTGGCCGGGTGTAATGGTCTCTGCCTTACTGTCCTTCTCTGTGCTGTTCGGTGAGTTTGTACTGACGAATATGCTGGTTGGCGGACACATCCAGACGATTCAGATTTACTTGTATAAACGGGTTGGCGAGAGCGGGCATTTGGCCAGTGCGATTGCGATTTCATACTTTGTGTTTATTTTGGTGCTATCCATGGTGCTAATGAAGCTGGGTAAAAAGATGGGAGGCGTTCGCGGATGAATGATTATTTGAAGCTGCAAGGTGTGCGCAAATTATTCGGGGACGCCTGTGTCCTGGACAATGTGGATCTGGAAATCAAGGAAGGGGAGCTTGTGACCTTGCTTGGACCTTCCGGCTGCGGAAAAAGCACCCTGCTGCGCTGCATTGCCGGCCTGACGGAGCTGGATGGCGGCAGCATTATGCTGGCGCAAAAGGATGTTACCCGGCAGCCGCCCCGTAACCGGGAGGTGGGCATGGTGTTCCAGTCGTATGCGTTATTTCCCAACCTGACCGTGGGCCAGAATGTTGAGTATGGGATGAAAATGCGCGGGATGTCCAAGGCGGCCCAGCGCAGTCGCAGCGAAGAGCTGCTGGCTCTGGTTGACCTTGAAGAGAAGCGGGACGTATATCCGCAGTCGTTGTCCGGCGGACAGCAGCAACGGATCGCGCTGGCCCGTTCGCTGGCTGTGCAGCCCAAGGTGCTGCTTCTGGACGAACCGCTCAGTGCGCTGGATGCCAAGATCCGCAAAAATCTACGGACCGAAATCCGCGAGATCCAGAAGCGTCTTGGGATGACGACCTTGTTCGTCACGCATGACCAGGAAGAGGCGCTGATTGTCTCTGACCGGGTGTGCGTCATGAAGGGCGGACGGATTATTCAGGATGATTCACCTGAAGGGTTATACACGGCGCCGCGCACCGAGTTTGTGGCGCGGTTCATGGGCAGCTACAACGTGTTCACTAGGCCGGAGGCGCTGAAACTATTTGGCCGGGTAGACAGCTTGGCGGACAGCTTCGCCCTACGCCCTGAAGCGATTACGCTGCTTAAGGCTGGGGAGGCCGGTTCAGCTGAAGGAGATGGCCGGATCCTGCTGGACGCCAGCATTCATTCGATATCAATGCTGGGAAATATCATCCGCTGCACAGCCGAATGCTCCGGCATTCACCTGACAGTAGATGTGCTGAACGACGGAAGCTGGCTGCGGTTGCGGGAGCATGATCAGGTTACACTGGTGCTGGACCCGGCACAGCTTAGACATTTGGAGCGGGAAGGCGCTTAGAATCACCCATTCTCTGATTCATGAAGGGCGGGACAAAAATGAGTGAGATCACTAACAAGCTTATTGTGGTTGTATTGGATGGACTTCGGTATGATGCGGCTCGCAAGTATTTGGGTTACATGGAGCATCTGGTGGAGCAGGGAGTCATGTCTTGCTACCGGGTACAGTCGGAATTGCCCAGCTTGTCGCGGCCGCTCTACGAGGTACTGCTTACCGGCACACCAGTGGTCAGAAATGGCATCACGGCCAACCATATCAACAGACTCAGCAAGGAGCAGAGTGTCTTCCATTTGGCGGTGGCTGCGAACCTTCGTACAGCCGCAGCCGCCTATCACTGGGTCAGTGAGCTGTACAGCTCATCCCCGTTCAACCCGATTACCGATCGCCATCAGCACAATGTGCTGCGTCCGATCCAGCATGGCAGCTTCTACTTTGAGGACCAATATCCCGACAGCCATGTGTTTGCAGATGCCGAATACTTGCGCGGGGCATTCGATCCCCATTTTCTCTACGTTCACTCCATGAACATTGACGATGCGGGCCACCGCTATGGAGGGGAGAGCAAAGAATACGAATTAGCTGTGCGCCAAGCCGACGGTTTGCTGGCTACGATACTGCCCATCTGGATGAAAGAGGGCTACAAAATCCTGGTCACTGCCGACCACGGCATGAACGCGAATGGCTTTCATGGCGGCGTCTCGCCTGCAGAGCGGCATGTCCCCCTGTATACTTTTGGCGAAACCGTACTGTCCCCGGAAAAAGAGGTTCAAGCGCTGCCCCAGCTTCGCCTTGCGCCCTTAATGTGCCACTGCCTGGGCCTTATGCCTGCGGCTGCTATGAGCACTGAGGGTCTGCCGCCGATGGTTCCGGCTGCGGTAAGTCGTGAGGCGGAAGAGGTAGTGTGAGGGTGAGCGCTGGTGGTGAGCGGTGCGTTAGGGGCCAGGGGCTAGGAGAAGGACCTGTGAGAGTGTAGAGAGGTTCGGAGGCTAGGAAGAGAGAAAGGTTACGCTGGATGAGGACTCTCTTTCCGTTAAAGCGAGCGTTCCCGGTAGCCTGAAATGGATTAGCACCGCCCGAACTTTTAGCACATTGTAACGTGAGCTACTCTATCCCCCAGCTTCGGACCTCTTTGTCCGAGCTGGGGGGCTTTGTGTGTTATAATGAATGTCGCATAGAATAGTGGAGTATGAGTATGAGTATGAGTATGAGTATGAGTATGAGTATGAGTATGAGTATGGATTAAGGAAGGAGATACAACTGTGGAAGTAACTGCTCAGGATGTCGCTGAGTGGATGGTTAAGGAGATCCGTTTCACCGGTACCCTTTATCAGACGGCGGCAATTGAATACGTGAAGACGAATTTTGGCGAAGAATTTGTATTTGTGAATGAGAACGGCAATGCTTCGCTGTCCAAAGAAGTGAAAAAAGCCTTCCGCAAGCTCCACGGCGGCAGAATTGCCTGGGACCGCGACGGATTCCTGTGGGCCTGGACCTAAAAAAACGACCGGTGAGGGTCGTTTTTTTAGGTCCAGGAGATCTAGGCGGATGGGTCAGGGAGTATAGCAGATTTGGATGGATAGTTAGCATACAAGGTAGTGAGGTAGCGTCGGAATTTTAGACGATTCACCGGAATTCCTGCTACCGCCGGAAGGTTAGAAGATTAGCAGGAATTTCTCCTGTTAATCTTGACTTGAATCAGCAACACAATGTATTAACAGGATATACTCCTGTTAAATTGTGATTGTAACCTCAATTTAGCCTTATTCCGAAGAATTAGCTGGAGTTTTTCCAGTTAATTCTGTTCTATTGAAGAAAATCGACGAACTAACGGGAGTTTTTCCTGTTGACGCTGGTTACTGCTCTTGGGTGCATATAACAAGTAGCAGCTATGCAATAGGATGAGACAAACCACAGAGTTCTAGTTACTCCGCGACAGGCTGATCCCAGCTACACAATATAAGTTACTCCGCAACGGGCTGATCCCGCCCACACAATATAAGTTACTCCGCGCCAGGCTGATTCCAGCTACACAATATAAGTTGCTCCACGACAGGCTGATCCCAGCCACACAATATAAGTTACTCCGCGCCAGGCTGATCCCAGCCACACAATGTAAGTTACTCCGCGACAGTATGAGCCCAACCACACAAACCTAGTTACTCTGCGACAGGATGAGTTCAACTGCACGATACTAGCTACTCCGTAACAGACTGAACTTAACCATCCAATGCTAGCCATTCCGCATCAGATCGAGCCCAACTCATAAAAAACCTCTCCGTTGTTCCGAGCTCAAGTTCGACTAGCCAACTACGTTGTATCAAACTTATTGTAGCCTCCCCCCGCTGAAACGCGTTAGGGCTATTCTTCTCTTTTACACTCTCTCAAGCTCACTTAAAGTCATTGCTGCCCGGCTAAAATATGTGTCCCTCTATACCGGGACAACCCGGGTGCTCTTCTCCATCGGTGAGCTACATAGCGGGCAGGGCTTGGAGGCCAGATGGTCCTCGGCCCCGCCTGCCTTCATACGCGTCCAGCCGGGGCAGGACGCGCCGGTGCAGTTCCACACCGGCACGGTGTGGGTCCGGCCGGTGGTAGCTCTGGCGGCCGGCAGCGCCTTGGCTGTGACGACGGCGGCGCTGCGGTGCCCGGAGCCCGGCCGCGTGGACCCGGGGGCTGCGGCTGTGGCAGCCGCCGAGCGAAAAGCGGACAGCATGAAGCGTGAGACGTCCGCTTTTTTGCCTCTGTGCCGGGCCGGGGAGCTGATGAACAGCTCCTCCCGAGCCCTTGTTACGGCGACGTAAGCTAGTCGCCGCTCTTCCTCAAGCGCCGCTAGCGCCAGCCCGGCGGCAGCGGCGCTACTGCTCCCGGCCACGGATTTGCGATCCTTGAGCCGGTCAGCCTCCAGTGCCGAGCTGTGCGGCAGGATGCCTTCGGAGGCTCCGATCAGGAATACGACCGGGAACTCCAGCCCTTTGGACTTGTGAATTGTCATCAGCGCAATCCGGTCGCCTTGTTCCTTGAGTCCGGATTGGCGGCTGTGTTCGTTCCGTTCGGTCACGTTGTCTATGAAATCAATGAATGTCTGGATGCTGTCAAACCGCTCTGCCGAGGCTTCCAGTTCATCCAGCATTTCTTTTAGCGTCTCCCGGTGCAGGGTAGCTTGGTGCCGTTCATTGGCTTCGATGAAATAATCATAGAATTGCTTGCGGATCTGGCGGATCGCCAGTACCGGAATCTGCTCCCGCAGCCCGCGAATCAGATCGAGCCGCTCCCGCAGCTTGACGGCCTTGAAATCCTCCATCCCTGGCAGGGACAGCAGATGGATCAGCGGGCCTTGCTTCGGCTGTATGGCCTCCATGCGGCGGATGTGGTCCATCCCTTTTTCCCGATTCATGTACAGGGTGGGGAGAATGTTCTCAATAGCAGCAAAATTACGCCGGTTCAGCGACAGCCGCAAATGGTCGACCACCGGCGAGATGAGCCAATGCTCATAGAGCAACTGGCCTTCGCCGTAATCGATATACGGGATGTCGCGGAGCAGCAATAGTTCCAGTAAAGCCCGGTTGCTGCTGGAAGCCCGGTAGAGCATGGCAAAATCACGGTACTCCCGCCTTCCGGCTGCTACCTCGCTGACGATGAAGTCCACCATCTGCTCCGCTTCCTCATCCGCTGTTTGCGGACGAAGATACCGCGGCTGACTGCCAGTGCCTCTGGCGGCTTGCAGGGTCTTGGAACGCCGCCGCTGGTTATGGCGAATAATCCCGTTGCCAAGTCCGACGATAGCCGGGCCGGAGCGGTAGTTGATATCCAGCGTAATGACCTTGGCACCAGGATACAACTTCTCGAATTCCAGAATGAACTCGCTGCGGGCACCGTTAAAAGAGTAGATCGTCTGGTCATCGTCCCCGACCACCATCAGGTTGTTCCGGGGCTGTGCAATCATTTTAACCAATTCGTATTGCAGAGCGTTGGTATCCTGGAACTCGTCCACCATCACATAATGAAACCGCTCCTGGAGATCACTCAGCAGGCGAGGACGCTCCTTCAGCATCTGATAGGCGATCAGCAATACATCGTCGAAATCGATTTTGAAATGAGCAGTCTTCCATTGCTCGTAGAGGCGGAGGACAGCCTTCATCTCTTGCTCGGCGATGGTGGACTCCGGCAGATCTTCCACGGTGCCCATGTTCATTTTGCAGGTGGAAAGCACGGTTAACAGTGTTTCTGGCGGATAAGCATCCTTGGGTAGTCCGAACTCGCGCATGATTTGTTTCAGCAGAATATGCTGACGGCGTGTTTCGCTAAAAATCTCCTGTTGCAGTCCCTGTCTGCGCAGGAAATACAGGAAGAACGAGTGGAAGGTCCGGGCTTGGAGCCGCGACACGTCACTTTCATTCACACCCGGCAGCAGGGCGATCCGCTCACGCATTTCTGCCGCCGCTTTATTGGAAAAGGTCAGTAGCAGCAACTGGCTTGCGGCAACACCACGTACAGACAGCAGATAACCGGTTCTGGCGATCAACACCGAGGTTTTGCCGGAACCAGCTCCGGCCAGGGTCAACAGCGGTCCGAGATGATGCCGGACGGCCGCGATCTGCGGCTTATTTAGGTGAATGCCACCCTGTTCCAGTCTGCGAAAATAACCTGCGTCTGATTCGCCGGATTGGACCAGCTCCTTGCTGGTCATCGCAGAGGCCACAGCCGCCTGCGGAATTCGTTCCCCGGAAGCGCCTAAGGGGATATTATGAAATAAGAGCTTGTTCAATGAATTCACCTTCGTACTATATCTAAATACTGTTATTAACTGAAAGTCCCTTTATGATAGGAAATCATTTGATGATAACCCTACATCGAATGCGATTAAAAGGGCGAATATTGCAAATGTTGTAAAATTAATGTTATTATATCCAATATAATACAAAAATAAGGGGGTGATTGTAATAACGAACCTTGTAAAGTTAAGGGAAATAAGATTGCTGCAAGAGATATGTTGCGAGGCACTCGCATACAAGAGAAAGGAAGAAACAATCTTTAAAACATTAACAAGAATTCATTATACCATCTTTGAAGGAGAGGCACAGGAAATTGAATCTGTTGCTTCTGCTGTGGAACAATTCATATTGGCTCTGGACATTATTGATGATATCCAAGATAACGATAATGAAGATGCGCCTTGGAGTAGAATAGATTCATCCCAGTCGCTTAATGTTGCTTTGTGGTTTCTTTCAGTATCTATGCAGGAAATATTAAGAACAGGGCTACCTAATGTTAGTACAGCGATGAGCCATCTATATGGCAATTTCATTACCTCTATAGAGGGGCAGGATCTTGATCTAAATAACAGTTATGATACTGAAGAAGAATATTTAGAGATGTGCAAAAAAAAGTCAGGGGCACTTGTAGTTATGTGCTGTCTAATGGGTACTGCATTGGCCACGAATGAATACCATGAAATTGTTGAGGAATATTCTTCTTACGTCGGTATTGCTGCTCAAATATCTAATGATATAAACGATTTAATTCATTTCGATAAAAAAAGCGATTTGAGGTTAAAGAAGAAGACATTACCGATTCTTTTTTTGCTGCAACAAAATGATGAAAAGAGTGAGCTTCTCAGAAAGTATTTTGCTAATCAAGTGGATTATACCGAACTAATTAAGTGTAAAGAGGAAGTCTCTCAAATATTAATAGATTCCGGAGCTTTGGTGTACGCCAATGCTGTGAAGGAAATGTATAAGGAAAAAGCGCGTACGGTTATGAAATCGCTTCCTATCCATGAGGATAAGGTTAATTGGTTAACACAATCAATTCTTGAAAATTTATGAGAATGGAGAGTTGAATATGTCTGAAATGGTAAGCTATTTGAAGTGCAATCCAGAAGTTATTGAGCTGGTTAGGAAAGGGGATGCTTCATTAATTGGTGTTTCCAGGGAACAAGAAAGCGCGATCATTAGTTCCTTTTCCAAAGAGTACACGAGCTCATATTTTTGGATGTAAGTTAAAGTGGGCAGTATGAAAAGTTATAGGATTTCTTTGATAGTCAGCATGGTCAGTATTTTTTTTGTCTCGGGTTATCTTATACATATTATGTTGAGCTATCCTTTGATTGGAATTCATGCGAGGAATCTTAATAACGGTTTATTTGTGGTTACGGAAGTATATCCTTCAGGTTGGGCAAGTACTAAGCCTATAGATATTGGAGATAAGCTATACCTGCCCAATTTAGAAAAGGAACATACTCAAGGTGTTCGTAAAATCGAAAAATTAAAATCGCTTACTATTATCAAGGGAAATGAGAAAGTTGTATTCGACATTAATCATCAAGATGTAACTGCAAAGTATTTATTCAATTTGTTCTTTCCTGTTATTTTTTTTGTTACTAATGCGGTTTTATCTCTTTACATGTTACTGAGGTCAAAGAAGAGAACAAGATTCCCGACTCTTTTTTTTATGATAATTAGTCTAAGTTATTTGAGTGCAGGGGTCTCGGCGCGAGACATCTTTATCGGAACAATAATTACCAGTACCTCATTGCTTCTATGTCCAGTGATGCTACTTCATTATTTAGACGCAGCTAAACTAAATGCCAGTGATAAAGTTTTCAATCGGTCAACAATTCCTATAATGTATCTACTGGTATTTATTTTATCCATAGTTACGAATGTCATATATGTTGTAAACCGAGCTAAAATTTATTATCTGGTTGGGTTTGTGCTGCTGACGCTGATTGCAATAAGTATTATTATTTTCAACCTGAAATCTTTAAGGCCTAAACTTAGGGAGGCCAAATATAAAACCATCTTATACGCAACGGTCCCCTCTTTTTTACCTTTTTTACTACTGTATGTCCTTCCTGAGATCTTGTTCAGAGAGGCTATTATACCTGCTGAATATACTGCTGTTTGTCTGTTTTTTATACCGTATACGATAGTTTATTTGCATCTAAATGATCAGGTCGTTGATTATGGATTCAAATTAAAGCGTATATTTTTTTATTTCCTAATTTCGGTTTTTCCTTCATTGGGTATTTTGACCATGATTCATTTTTGTGTTACGGATGATTTTACATTTATTCAACAATTGCGAATTTTTATTATCTGTTCTTTTCTAACCGTAGTCTTCTTAAGCTTCAAAAGAGAATATGATTGCAAAGTGGAAAACAGGATTTTTAGCAAAAAAATGAGATTTCAAGAGAGTCTATTGAATTATTCTGAATTGGGAAGAAAGAGTAACAATAAAGAAGAACTAATAAGCTTACTAATAAGAGAAGTTCAATCGGTACTTTCTATTGATTATGTTAGACAAATTAGTTATTGTCGAAGAAATCAGGAGTTTTTATCTGCAGATTTTGAACTTAGTAGTGAAATTAATAATCTGAAAGTCGCTACCGACATGAATCAACTCCAAATTGGGCACATTATTAAAGGTTTGAGAGGGTACTTTCTTGTAATCAATAAGAGTACACATATGTATAAGTATCTTTATATCGAGCAGAAGAAAGGTAAACCTAGTTTAGATAATGATGATAAAACGTGGCTTAAAACAATTGCGTTATATACTAATATTCTGCTCCAATGTTTCATGTATATGCAAGATATACTTGCTGAGATTAGTAGTGATTGGTCTGGGAGTAATACCTCTTTCATGAGTTTCAAGGTACTGACTTCAATATCGGAGGAAGAGCGGAAGCGGCTTTCCATAGACATTCATGATTCTATTCTTCAGGAATTGATCTTTATGTACAGAGAGCTTGAACCCTTGGTAGCAAATGATCAGAATCTTGATTTTCTCAATCATAGGCTGCTAGAAGCTATCCGTTATACGAGAGAGGTATGTTATGATCTAAGGCCACCATTCCTAACGGAGATGGGAATAGTTGAATCCATAGCTGCCCTAATAGAACGATATCAAGGGAACCAAGGGCTTTTAATTGATTTTATTCATTGTGTTGAAAATAATGAACTAATAAATCAAGAGGTTACACTGAATATCTATAGGGTGATTCAGGAACTTCTGAATAATGCAGTCAAGCATTCTCAAGCAGATTGTATAATTATATCGTTGTTACTTAAATGTGACCAATTGATTCTTCTATACGAAGACGATGGTGTCGGTGTTGATTTGAGCTCAAATATTGATAAAAAAAAGCACTTAGGTATCACAGGAATAAAGGAAAGAGTAAGGAGCATTGGTGGGGAAATAATAATTTCTTCCTCTAAAAATGAGGGTTTATTGGCTAGGGTTGTCATTGAAATTGGGCAGAGCTATTAAAGACAGGGGGCTGGCATGGTAAATGTATTATTAGTAGAAGACCATATAGCTGTAGCGCAAGGGACAAAAGGATTATTGGAGAATACGGGGGAATTTAGAGTTACCAATCTTTACTGTAGTACTGAAGTTATGAATCATGTGCAAATCAATAGTTATGATATTATTCTGTTAGATCTATATATGCCTGATGTAAATGGTCTGGAGCTTTCAAAACAAATATTAGAACTTTATCCTGATAAAAAAATTTTAATTTATACTGGGTTTGACATTTCTTCTCATTTTAATTTACTTGTTGAGACAGGGGTTTGTGGTTTTATTAGTAAAGCCTCTACTTCGGAACAAATATTATCTTCTATACAATGTGTTCTTCGTGGAGAAACAGTTATCCCTACTAGTCTTTTTAGACGATTGCGACGACTAGAAACTAAATCAAGCATGAGTGCTGGTCTGGAGCCTACAGATGTTACTTTAAATGAGAGAGAACAGGCTATACTTGCTGCAGTTGCAGAAGGAATGACCAATAGAGAAATTGCCGAGAAATTCTTATACAGCCAAAGATCGATAGAATATATTTTGACTGGCATTTTTAATAAATTAAAAGTCCGCTCAAGGGCTGAGGCTATTATGAAAGCTAATAAATATTCATTAATAACGTTGAAATTTATGTGAAGATATAATAACTCCCAAAACCCATGCTGTATTCTAGCATGGGTTTTTTTTCGTTACAAAGTAACTATAACTGCTGCAGGATCACGCAAAAATGTTTGCGGTATTACGAACCCACCTTTTCGATTACAAATATATCCATATGCAGTACCCTTATTATTAAGGGAGGTGATATTAAATGGAAGAAAGATTGTATTCATTAGCTGGTGACCTGTCAGAAGAGATGGAAGAGATCTCTATGAAGGCAGTTCGTGGTGGTGCTGAACAAAGAGGCATATCTAAAGGTAATGATGGTAAATACTGTACTTTGACTTGGGAGTGTAGTATTTGTCCTACGCTTACATGCTGGTGCTAATTAAGCGCTGGCATAGTTGATAATTACTTATTTATCCGTTGTAAATAGGGCTTTCGGGAGAGAGGGGATATGGGTCCTCTCTTTCCGTCATAAGGAGTGACAAACTAATGGGTAATAATACAAATATTTTGCTAAGCAGAGAAAAAAAGGCGAGCGGTCTTTGGGAGCAGGAATTATTCTTGGACAGAAATATTGAGATGGTATACAAGGGTGATTCTCAATTAGCAGAAGAGAGTATTAATCACATCTTAGGCTTCAACTCAGTCCAAGAGGTTCGAAATTTATATGAAACTAAAGAATATAAATCTTACATGACTTTAAAGGTATTTGAGGATATTAGAGACCGTATTGCTAACCAGGAGATTGACTATTCAAAACGAAATGGAAATGTTATGTTTCATACTTTTGCTCTAAAGGCTGCTGGATATTTTATTAATACTCTAATCGAAGCCAAATTATACCGTTTGGCAAAGAAAAGCATACATGACGAGCAAGCATTTCTAACCGATATTTCCATTCAGTTTCAGCAGCAAATTTTAAAATTGTCATATAGAACCTTGGTGTTAGACATTAATGTGAATCGAGAAAATAATGCACTGCTGGGAGAAACAAAAGAAGAAAAATATGATTATTATAACCGTGTTTTGCTGGATGATAATGATTATATTATTAATTTCTTTAATGTTTACCCAGGTTTGCTTAGAAATATTGCAAATGAAATTAGAAAGACTAAAAAAACACTTATCGAACTCTTAAGTAGATTCGTTAAAGATAAATCAGAGATTGAGAAATTTCTTAATAAGGAAAGCAAACAAACATTGATTACTCTGATTGGGCTTGGATTAGGAGATTCCCATTCGGATGGACGGAAGGTCGCAAAGGTCTTATTAGGAGAAGATATTCTAATCTACAAGCCACGAAGTTTAAATATTGATCTTTTATATCAAGGTATCGTTGAATATTTAAATCAACATATTGATGAAGAAAAATATAATATTATTTCACCTAATGTTATAAGCAGAAAGAATTACGGGTGGGCGCAATATATCAAATATGAAGAATGCCTCTGTGAGGAAGATATTACACAATTTTATACCCGTATGGGCAGTCAGATAGCCCTATTACATGTTCTGAACGCAGTGGATTTTCATTCCGAAAATATTATTGCAAACGGAAGTAATCCTGTACTTATCGATTTGGAATCTTTATTTCATATCCCATACGAAAATATGAAAAATCATAAAAATGAGGATGCATTTAACAAAGCAGAGCAACAGCTTTTTTTATCCGTACGATCAATAGGATTACTCCCGTTCTTCTTCGGGGACAGTCAAGTTGATGTAAGCGGAATTGGGCGTAAAGGAAAGGTCCAATCATTTATAAAAGTTCCTCAAATTAAGAACTTGAACACCGATGGAATGAAGATTGAAAGAGAGTATTTAACTACGGACGATACATCGAACCATCCCAAACTAGATGGGAATTATGTCTATGCTCAAGACTATATACAACAAATAAAGGATGGTTTTGCTACAACATATCAAGTTATAAAGGAAAAGGCTAATGAAATTCTAGGAATAATTCATAAGTTTGATGATGAAATCTATGTCAGATTTATTCCAAAACCAACGGCTAAATATTCTTCGTTGCTTGAACTTAGCTTTCATCCAAGGTTTCAGCATAACGCTATAGATAGAGAAGTATTCATTGCAAAGATATGGGAAGAAGCCAAGTATGACGAAAGCTATCTCCATATAGCTAAGCATGAATTTAGAGATTTAATTAATAATGATATTCCATATTTCAAAATGAACATTTATTCAAATAATTTACTTACTTCTCGTAACAGGGTAATTGAGGGTTATTTTAATCGGACTCCGTTTGAAACTGTAAGGCAAAAGATAACATCGATGAGCCAGGAAGACCTTGAATTCCAATTGAAGGTAATCGAACTATCAATGCTTGCGACACAGGATGAGAGACAAGAGGTATTGAAACAATTTATTCCTAAGAAATCAGAGGACTATGCTTCTGCTTTCCAATCCCAACTATTCTTAATCAGCAAAGCGGAGGAGTTAGCAGATTATATCTATGCTCAAGCCTATGAAGGAACGAAAGATGGAAGAACTAATTACTGCTGGTTGAACTCGACCCCACTTGGGGTTGAAGAAATCCAATGGAACATAGCTGCTATGGGAGATACGCTATATGATGGTCTTTCTGGTATGGCTATGACTTATCTAGCTCTTTGGATCGCAACAGGAAAAAATAAATATTTAAATATTGGCGAGACGCTACTTCATGATATTGTTCCAAGATTCTTAAATGTTGCTATAGATGAAGGGGCTGAGAGTTACATTTCAGTCGGTGCATTCACAGGTGTATCTTCTGTTGTCTACACTCTCATGAATTATTATCAATTTACAAATAAAGATGTTTATAAAGAGCAGGCTCTAACGGTTGCTACTCTCATTCCAAAGCTCCTAAGACACGATAAGGAATTCGATATCATAGGTGGAGCTGCCGGAGCTATAGCTGTGCTGGTGAGGTCTTTTGAATTGGTTAAGGATGATTTGTTTTTGAAGATTGCTATGGAGTGCAGAGAGCATATTACCAACAATGTGTTCTTGGTTAAACCTGACGAGATCTCGTGGATCGGAATTGCTCAAAAGCCGTTGACTGGATTTTCACATGGTAATGCAGGAATTATATTCGCACTGTCACTACTCAATCAGTATGAGGAGAGCTCGGAAGTGACAGAGATCATTCGAAAAGGAATGAAGTTTGAAAATCAAAGCATGGTCGAACAAAACTGGATAGATTTCCGAAAGCCGATCAAAGAAGCTTCTTCATCTGCTTGGTGTCATGGAGCTCCAGGAATTGTAATTAGCAGACTTATTTTAACTAAATCTACTGATTTCGGAATATCGACTCAGGCACAAACTGATTTAGACCAAGCTATCCATAACTTATTTTATGATGGGTTTGGTCGAGAGCATAGCCTTTGTCATGGTGACATTGGGAATGCGATGATTTTAATCGAGTATGGTAGAGAAACCAATCAAGCCAATTATGTTCAAATTGGTCAGAATTTGCTTTTAGAAAGTATTAGGAATGCCGAGACAGAAGGTTATAAGTGTGGTGTAGGTAAGAATATTGAAACACCTAACCTAATGGTGGGACTTGCTGGTGTAGTGTACGGTATTTTATTTGCCTGTGATAAGCGTATACCGAACATTTTGAGTTTGACACTTGGGGAAAAAAATTAAGAAGGTGTGAGGGATGCGTACAAGCAGAAAAAAAGTTCCAGTCATACTTCAGAAAAGCAAATATGACTGTGGCATTGTCTGTATTGCTATGATCATCAGCTATGAAGAGGGAATAAGAGTAAACATAAAAAAGTTGAAGTCTGAAAGAAGTCTGATAGGCCGTGATGGAACTGATCTGATGTTTCTTAAAGAAATCTCTCGTAAATATGGCTATGACTTAAAGGGCTATAAAGTGGGTAATCTTGAGGAACAAACGGAGCTGTCCTACCCTCTTATGATTCATTGGAACAAAAATCATTTTGTAATTCTTGAGCAAATGAAAAATGGACTAGCTACAATAATTGATCCAGCCTTAGGAAGAATTGCTTTGGATATGAAGACATTCAATGATTCTTACAGCGGTGTGGTTGTGGATCTTAAGAAAAGCGAGAATTATTTTGCCGAGAAAGATAATCGTAATGACATTGCAGATAAAAAAATGATCTCTAAGATTGGAAAGTACCTGTTTCAAGAAAAGAAAATGCTTGGTGCTATCGTTCTTTTGTCTTTTATATTCCAGGGTATAAATTTAGTTACACCTTTTATGACTCAGTACGTAATCGATTCCTTTATGAATAATAGTTCAGAACAAATTCCGATACGCTTTATATCGTTGATGGTCCTACTTTCAATTTTTCTTGTTTTCTTTCTCTCTTTAGTCAGAATGAGCATGATCATTAAACTTCAAGTGCAGCTAAATAAGAGCCTTACGGATCAGTTCGTAAAGAAAATGTTTTCAGTTCCAATGAAATTTTTTGAGGTCAATTCGTCAGGTGACATTTCTACACGAATTAATAATATCGCTGTTATTCGCGAGATTGTGTCCAGGCTTGCATCGACACTTGTACTGGATGTCAGTTTGTTGCTTGTATTTTGCTTCGTTATGATCTACTACTCTCCTGTATTGGCGGGGATTGTATTCATAGGAGCATTTATACAAATTGTGGCAACTAAATGGCTTCTTCCCAAAATTGAGGTCTATACGAAGCAGGAAGTGAATAGCCAAACCCTCTTTCAAAGTCAGTTGCTTGAAATTCTTAGATCAATGACTTTTATCAAAACTATAGGAGACACAGGATCTATTGAGAAGCAGTTGAACGATTTGTTCTATAAACAAATTGAACAGTTCTCCAAAAGAATGAAAGTTTCATCTGTGCTTGGGGGCGTCTCCAATTCAGTAAATCTATCTCTTCCGCTGTTGATTTTAGTTATAGGAGTAGGGTTAGGATCCAAATTGGGGCTTTCGGTAGGTTCAATTGTAGCATTCTCAACTATTGCAGGGCGATTTATGGCACCACTTGGCTCAATAATCGGGAGCTTGGAATCTGTGAAATTTGTAGAGGAAATTGTAGATCGAGTGGAAACGGTACTGGAGGAGGAGGATGAGGAATTAAACATTGAAAGTAAGTGCGAGTTTGATCCAAAGGTAGACTCCATTAGGCTTGAGAATGTCAGTTATAGTTACGAATTGAACTCGAATGTGCTGACAAATCTCAGCTTAACAATTCATCCTAATGAAAAGATATCTTTGATCGGTAAGACCGGAAGCGGGAAGTCTACTTTGTTCAAAATAATCTCTGGGTTGTATAAGCCTACAAGTGGCGACATTTATTACGGTGACTACGAGCTTAGTCAAATGAATCTTAATAAATTGCGTGAGAAAGTTGGTTTTATTGTACAGGATGTGAGTTTATTCAATGATACTGTACTAAATAATATTAAATATTTTAATGAAAACATTTCACGGGAAAAGGCTGTTCAAGCGGCCAAGGATGCTTGTGTACACGAAGATATTATGAAGCTTCCCATGGGATATGACACTTTCATAGGAGAGAATGGGATCAGTTTATCAGGCGGGCAACGTCAACGGGTTGCCATTGCTCGTGTACTAGCCAAAGATCCGCAAATATTGCTGATCGATGAAGGAACAAGCAATCTTGATAAACAAACCGAACATGCCATTTTAGATAGGCTTCACTCAATGGAAATTACTCTTATCTCTATTACTCATCGAACAGAACAAATCAGTGAATATGAATCTATATATGAGTTGAAAGATGGAGAAATAACGCCATTAAAAGTAAAAAAATCAGCCTCTCTTGCTAAAGCTGTCACTGGATAGATGTGTAAGTGATCATGAAAGGAGGTGAGAATCATGAAAAAGAATTTTGCGGCATTAGAAGAAGTGTCGGAGCAGGAGCTGAAGGATCTTGCAGGTGGCGCTGAAGCAAATTGGATTACAATCACAATTCCAATCTCTGCTGCGGTGTGTCCTACAACGAAGTGTGCATCTATTGTAAGTCCTTGCAATGGTTAATACAACTCAAATTATTAATATTAAATAAGGAGGAATTATTTATGAAAAAGAATTTTGTAGCTTTAGAAGAAGTGTCAGAGCAAGAGTTGAAAGATCTAGCAGGTGGCGCTGAGGCCAATTGGATTACAATCACAATTCCAATCTCTGCTGCGTTGTGCCCTACAACGAAGTGTGCATCTATTGTAAGTCCTTGTAATGGGTAAACTGAAATATACTTATAAGTCAAACGGGTGCAATCATGCACCCGTTTGCTTTACACTGGGGTGTGAAATTTATGGGAAACAATAAAGAGTACTTTAATGAAAATGATTATTTTGTACCTTTTTTTGAATACTTTTTAACGGTCTTTGGGGATAGGCTTAAAAAAGAATTGGAAGCCATCGATGCTTTACATATTGATAAGATAAGCTTGTTTCATTCTTTGATGATGAATTATAAAAAAAACATGTATACTTTGGCAACGAAAACAATGATTTATGAGTTCCATCAAAATTTTGATGAGTTTATCGAAAACAATGACTCTTATTATTACAATAAATACAATGATCGGTTAAAGGATGCTTCCTTTATACACAATATTATGAATAAATATCCGGTTCTTCAAGAACTAATGCAGTCCATGTCCAATAACTTCTTGCAGTATTCCATAAGCGTTGTCAATCATTACGAAGCTGATTACGAACATATAATAGATGCTTTCAATAGAAACTTAGGTTCACTTAAGTCCATAAATATTGATATTGGGGATGCACACTGTCAAGGTAAGAGTGTTGCGCATATTACCTGCGATTTTGGTGCAATCATTTATAAGCCTAGATCTTTAAAATCAGATGTATTTTATGAAGAAATAATTCAATATTTCAATAATAGCTATAAGACGACTTTAAAGGTAGCCCAATCACTTAACAGAGACCATTATGGATGGCAGGAATTTATTGAGGAGATGCCATGTCTAAATATAGATGAAATTAGTTCTTATTATTATGAATTGGGGATGCATCTTGGTTTCATTTATATATTTGGTGGCTCAGATTTTCATTATGAAAACATTATAGCTCATGGAGCTAAACCGGTTTTGATTGATTTAGAGACCTTGTTTCAAGGAACATTTGATTTTACAGGGAGCGAAGAAAAAAGTGTTGAAGTCGAAGTATCTGATTTTATAAGACAAACAATTTATAAATCTACTTTTTTTGCTAATACAACTTCTTCTGAGGAACAAAGTAGCCTTTTAATCGGAGGAACTGCCAATATTGAAAATCAAGAGATCGAGACTGAAGCAGTGGAGAACATTGGTACTGACAAGATATCTGTGAAGAAGTCAATCGTAAAAATGGGCAGAGCCAAGAATCTCCCTTTTCTTAGTGAAGCTGAAGGTATTCTTGAAATATTCGCTTATGAGAGGGAATTTATCGAAGGATTTAAGGAAGTTTATACAGCGGTCCAAGCAAATTCTAATTTTTGGCTTGACTTAATTAATGATTACCCTAGCTTCCCCATTCGAATGATTGTAAGGCCTACTTATGTCTATGCACAATTTTTGAAATCACTTCTCAATCCTTTATATCTGGCTGAGGGCACCGAAAGATCACGAATACTATCCTTTTTTAGGGATTCATATGCTGCGTTCGAAAATTTCAGGGAAGTTACTTCTTATGAAATTGAGGACCTACTTTATGGAGATGTCCCTTACTTTTATACCTTTTATGATTCTTGTTCAATCTACAGCAGCACAGGTCAAAAAGTTGGCAATAATCTATTGATATGCAGTCCCAAGAGAGAAGCTATAAATAGAATCAAGAACTTATCTGAGGAAGATATGCATTACCAAGAAGGCTTGATCAATATGTCTTTGAGCGCAACTTTAGCAAACCTTGATATTGAAATTCTAAATGATGAAAGAGAAAATGGAATTTCGCTAGAGGTGGCGAATCACTGGGTTGAGAAAGAAACAAGGAAGCTAGTCAATGAATGTATTCCTTTAAATAATCATGCTCAGTGGTTATCCTTATCATTAAGCCTTGACGGAAAAATGGTATCAGGACCTGTTAGTTTTGGTTTATATGATGGACTAAGTGGAATAGGTATATATCTTGCGGCTTATCACAAACAATTTAGGCATCCCTCTGTAAAAAGTCTTATTGATAAGGTGACCTCAACTGTAGAGTATATCCTTGAGAAAAGTATGTATAAAAATGATTTGTCTGCTTATTATGGGGTAAGCTCTTATATTTATTATGTGGAACAGTTGAGAACTAAACAATTAATAGACGAGGATAGGGCAGCCTCCCGATATCGTACTTTTTCTCAGAAGATAATAAATGAAGCGGATACTTGCAGCAAACTTGATTTTATTGGTGGACTTTCTGGAACATTAAAACTCTTGACGAATATTTATAGGGCTACAGGTATGAAAGAAGTTGAGGAAGCTGCACACATTGTGTATGCAGTTATTTGTGAGAATATCCAAAAGGATACATTAGGCTATTATTGGTCCTCGGATATTGTGGATAATCGTATTCTATCTGGATTCTCTCATGGAATTACAGGTATTTGTTATGCGTTATCTGAATTCAATACTATTTGTGAGGATAAATACGAACTACCTGGATTGATAGAGAGTGCACTTCGATATGAGGACACTTTATTCGATAATGTTATGAAGAGCTGGAGAGATAACCGTACTGATGGAAAGCAGTTCTCCTCTCCTCTTTGGTGTCATGGCTCTGCAGGGATTTTATTGGGGCGGGCTAAAATAAATCAGAACATGGGCAACCGAATTCAGGTTGATTATCTAGAAGAAGCACTGGATGAGACATTGAAGAATGGAGATTATCATAATCAAGGGAATTCTTTATGCCATGGAACAATGGGGAATCTGGACATTTTATTAGAGGTTCTCAAGACTCCTTTTGGTCAGGCACATGA
This sequence comes from Paenibacillus sp. NPDC056722, assembly GCF_042790635.1. Taxonomy (NCBI): domain Bacteria; kingdom Bacillati; phylum Bacillota; class Bacilli; order Caryophanales; family Paenibacillaceae; genus Paenibacillus; species Paenibacillus sp. NPDC056722. Next base: position 123,962 of record NZ_JBHTYV010000007.1, read on the forward strand.
TGATTTAATCAGTAAGGCAATTAATCGCTGGTCTATTAACTTCAAAACAGAAATATCGAGAGAAGAATGGCATAACGGCGTGGCTCATGATAGATCAAGTATCGGTTTAATGTTGGGGAAGACAGGACAACTGTATACCATGCTCCGTCTTCAAGATGGTGAATTGCCATCTTTATTACTTTTAGACTGATGCTGTTTACAAAAGTAAAGCCTCCAAGCCGCTTCGTTGCCTGGAGGTTTTACTTTTGGCAAGATGTTTAAGTATTAAAAATACAATTTAATATTCATTAAGCAAAGATACCTTTAAAGCAAACATTTCCAATTATGCAACTGTGATGTAAAATATATGAAAAGAAAGCCGGGGTTATATTAAATCTAATAAGAGGGGCGAAAATGTGAAGAATCGCATTTTATATATTGAAGACGATATTGAAGTAGGGGATCTTGTTGCACGCGATCTACAGAATAGAGGATATACTCTGACATGGTTGACTTGCCCAGATAAGTACCTTGATTATATCAAAACTACAGATATTGTTATTTTAGATATTATGATGCCGGGCCTGGATGGATTTACGATTGGGCAACGGATTAAACTATCAAATCCAGATCTTCCAATTGTATTCCTCTCAGCCAGAACAGCAATTGAGGATAAACTTAAAGGGCTTGAATATGCGGAGGATTTTATAACCAAGCCTTTTCATCCGGATGAACTTGCTGCGAGAATTGAGATCCTACTTAGAAGATTTGACAAAATTAAAAAGGAGATCATTCAATTAAAGCATCTTGAGATTGATTTGAAAGTCAATCGTATCCTCAATACGGAAACAAATGAAGAAATTATTTTGACAGAAAAGCAGCATAAAATATTTCATCATTTTCTCAAACATCCTAATCAAATTTTAACGAAAGAACAAATATATGAATACATCTGGAATCAAGAGTACTTTGAAGGTGATAAGACGTTAATGGTACATATTCGCTATTTAAGGCAGAGAATCGAAAAGGACCCTCAGAACCCAGAAATCATAGAGACTATTCGTGGAATCGGTTACAGGGTGAAGCAGTGAAACTGTCGACCAAATATTTAATTATCATTGTCATGTCAATGTTTATTCTTCCAGTATCTTTTATAGGAGTTAATTTTCTTTATTATTTCACATTAACTAAGATAATAGTTCATCCTCAGCAGACCTACTATGACCCTAAAGAACTAAAAAGCGAGTGGATAAACGTAGTAGATAGGCTTCAGGGGCTTCCTGAAGCTGAAATTATCTCTGGATTAAGATTGGCGATGCAGTATAAAGATTCCCAAGTAAGCTGGTTAGGGGAGAATGGCCAGGTATTCATGTCAGAGCCTGATCCTAGATGGAAACAGACCTCATGGAGCATTTTCGATGCATTTGAACTTGTCGATCAAGAGAAAGAGAATGAGCTGTTCACTATTGTTAGATTTCTAAAAGGGCAGCAGGCGGAGGGATACGTACTATTAGAGGTACCCAAGCATCTTATTGGTTCGCAATGGGAGAGTGTGCGGGATAAGTATTACTATTTATGGTTTGGGGCAATGGGAATCATTTGGATGTTTTTTGTGTTTGTGTCATGGTTTTTTTTCAATCAGCTCCGTAAGCGTCTTGTAGTTATGCAAAAGAACATGGAAACGGAGTGGGAGAGTGGAATTCCTGAGACTGTGGTCGTGGAAAAAGAAGATGAGATAGGCCAACTGGAACATTCGTTTAATCGAATGGTGGAGCAGTTAAACATAAGTAGGGACAAGGAGCAGCATGAGATGGAGCTGCGCAAAAATCTAGTGGCTAACTTATCCCACGATTTAAGAACACCCTTAACAATCATCCAGGGTCATGCATTTAGAATCGATCGGACAAGACTGTCAGAGGAGGACGCGAAATCACTTGAAATCATCTATGATAAAGTTGATTTTTTGAGCGATCTCATTGACAATCTTTCGTCGCTAACTTTACTTAATGCAGGGAAATTACCGGTAAATATACAATCTACTGATGTGCGTAGAATTATCAGGACTTCAATGTCAGCATGGTATCCAATTTTTGAACAAAAGGGATTTATAGTTGAAGTTGAATTAATGCATTCCATAGTATGGGATGTGGACGAGGTATGGTTAAAAAGGATACTGGATAATCTTTTTCAAAATATTATACGTCATGCTGCATCCGGCAAATATGTCTATGTGCAGTGCTCCAAAACTGTTGAATCCGAAGTCCTTATCATAAGAGACAAAGGGCCAGGCCTTCAAGCAGTTTCACAGTACAAAGGAATTGGTATTGGACTTTCCATTGTGAATATAATGCTTCAGCAGTTAAATCTTGACTATAAATGGGATACAAGTGATAAAGGAACAAGTATCACCATTTTCAAGAAAAGTTCCACCTAATCATAAATTTTTAAACTATTTTTAAACCAATATGTACTCTGGTTTTAAATTAACTTCCCTATACTAAAACCTAAGTAAGTAATTAGGAACAAGGGAGGGAACTATTGTGGCGGAACTACCAGCAGATTTATTGCAGATAAGAGATCTAAATGTGAATATTAAAAAAAACAATATCTTGAATAATGTTAATTTAACTTTCAAAAGAGGAAAGATTTATGGTTTGCTTGGACCCAATGGTGCGGGTAAAACAACCTTATTAAAGGTGCTACTGGGTATATTTCATCCGTCGTCAGGATACGTCCTTCTAAATAATCATGATTTGTATCAAAATGCTAGTAAAGAGGCTATTCGAAACATAGGAGGCATTATTGAATATCCAGGTTTTTATGAGAATTTGACTTTGTATGAGAATTTGAATTTACATTTGCGTTATATGGGCCAGGATACTTTATGCTATGACGTTGATGAGTTGTTGAAGCTTGTGGGGCTGCATGAACATAGAAATAAACTTTTTACACAAACCTCATTGGGGATGAAGCAGCGTTTAGGCATTGCAAGATCGATGGCACATAAGCCCCAGTTGCTTCTTCTTGATGAGCCTACAAACGGTTTGGATCCGTTAGGCATTAAACATGTGAGGGAGATGTTGATTGGCGAGGTGCTTAGAAATGGAACTACGGTAATTATATCGAGTCATATTCTTAGTGAAATTAACCTTATGGCAGATGAATTAATAATAATGAATCACGGTGAAATTATATTTGAAACAAAAAATATGAAGAGCAATCAGCCAATTCATCTATATAAAATACTGACATCACATACCTTGAATCAACACATTCTCCAAATGATATCTGAGCAGGTTATTTATCAAGATCAGGGGTATGCTGAGATTACATCAACGCTTCCCAGGAATGAGTTCATGCAACTTATAGAAGAGAATGACATAGAGATTACTTCAATTGAAGTAAACGAACTGTCCCTGGAAGATCTTTATTTTAGACTCATATCAGGAGGGCAGGCCTCATGAGTATGCTAGTTAAGAATGAATTATTGAAGCTTAAACGCTTAAAGTCAGTTTATATAATCTTTATTCTGAGCTTTCTTCCCTATGCGATTAATACCATAGGTCTTTTAACTACTAACAAAGATATACCAGATGATAGGTATTACTTTTTTGTATTCAATCAATATGCAATTTTGTTTCCGACAATAATTTTTATTTTTACTGGTTTTTTATTTTATACGGAATTCAAAAACAAGACCATGTTGAATTGGGTCTCGTATCCTTTCCACACCTTTAAACTCATCCTATCCAAAATGATCTCCACATTTATTCTACTTTTCTTATTATCTTTGCTGAACCATCTGGTGTTGCTGGGTACCCAATGGATAGTTTTTGGGGAGGGCGTGAGCTTGTATCAATCAGGTTCATATTTGTTAGCTTCCTCGATGTTTTCAACATTGAGTTTACTAATTATTCCAGTAGCTGCTTTATTAGCGATTACGTCAAAAAGCATAATTGGTGTAATGATTGCTGGGTTGGTTTCCATATTTTTAACAACAATGCTGCTCGGAGCTGATATCTCTATCTACTTCCCGTTCTCGTATATCTATCGATTAAGTATTCGGTTCTATGATTCAACGTTCGTCTACTCCTCTGAGAAACTACAGTTATGGGGAGCGGTGATACTAGCAGCTTATGTAGCAATCTCTACACAAGGTTTGTATTTATACTCAAGAAAATCTCGCATTTACTAAGGGGGATTTAATATGGAACAAATAGTGTTTATCATTTCAATTCTTTCATTGGCGACAGCTTTATGTTTGTTCATAGGTCGGGTTTTGACAAGTGGTTTAGGCAAAGCGTTTGAGATGAAAAGCAAATCGACGAAGTATATGTTATCGAGTTTTGTTCTGTACATCGTCAGCTTCGCATTATATTTTTTTATAAGTAATTCCTGAAAGGGAAATCACCCGCTCTATCCGGAGCGGGTGATTTTCCCCAGAATCTCGTTCACATGCCGCTCGAATAACTTGGGGCGGTCTTCTTTGATTTCCTCCAGCAAAAAAGACAGCACCGTTTTGACCTGTGGGGACATCCTTGCGGCAATATCGGCGTATTCGCTACGGCAGAAGTCGTCCTTTAAGATTCTTTTATTCAGCACAATCGCCCAATCCCGGGCCGGTTCCAGCATGGCAGGCAGCGACTCCAGCAGCTGGGTTAAATACATCTCCGTCTGGTAGCTCTCCACAAAATGAACAAGGCTGAACATGACTTCCTCTTGCTCTGTTTCATCATCAAACACTTTGAAAATTTCATGTATGATTCTATCCTCTGTATCCCCTGCAAGGCCCTCCAGCGCACGGTCAAACCGCTCGCATTCCAGCTCCGTGCGAAGCAGCCGATTCTCGTAAAGCGTGGCAATGCCGGGGTGTAAGTTATCTTTCAAGGGTATGACTCTCCTTCTCTTTACATTCGAATAAATCCACAATTACATATCTTTTATTTTAGAAGCCACAGAAGAAAATTTCTACCTTATTCAGTAGTGCTGGGATACAATATTATAAGATTAGTCGATAGTTTATTTTACTGTGCGGGAGCTTGCTACATGGATAAAGGCATAGTCTATAAAGTTGCATTGTTGCTGCTGGGTATAAGTTTGTTAGGATATTTTCTGGTTCAATTCTCGTTGGCCGGGGCCGGTACCAAGCTCAATGCGAAGGCAGGATATCTGGATTTAAGAGACTGGGATTTTAAAAAAAACGGTAACGTAGAATTGACGGGCGAGTGGTCATTCTTTTGGAATGAGCTGCTGACGCCTGATGAACTCCGTACCGCTGCTTCAGATGAAGACATCATCGAGGTTCCGGGAAGTTGGAATCGTCATCTTGAGGAGCAGGGAGTTATGCAGTCTACCGGGTATGCCACTTATCGTCTGAGACTGCAATTAGATGATCATCAGGAGGGGATGTACGGCATCCGAACCTCCAATATCCGAATGGCGAACCGCATTTTTGTTAACGGAGTAGAGATTGGGGCTAGCGGAGCTCCGGCTTCGGAGGAAAGCGAGGACCGGCAAGGCAACGTTCCTTATGCAAGCTTTTTCACGTTATCAGGGGGCACGTCCGAAATTGTTGTCCAGGTATCTAATGCGCTGTACGCTTCAGGGGGAATGATCTATCCGCTGCTGTTCGGAGAGCAGAACGATGTCTTAGGTGTAAGAGAGCGCAGCGTCTTTAAGGATGGCGTACTGATCGCTGGTTTTTTTGTACCCGCTGCCTATTTTCTGATTATATACCGGTTACGAAAACAAGAGCGCTCTACGCTATATCTGGGGCTATTTTGCCTCTCCGTGATTCTCTATATGATGACACACGGGGAGAAGTTATTGGAGATGCTTATTCCGTCATTACCTTACACGGTTTTGATGAAAATACAGCCCATCTGCTCCACACTCGGCTACTATTTTCTGCTGCTATCTGCGTTTGAGCTAAATCCCCAGGCGATTCATAAAAGAATTGTGCAGGGTGCGCACTGGCTTATGGCGGTCGTGGTATTTTCAGCGCTGGTGCTGCCCATGAAGACGTTTTTCAAATGGGATATTCAGATGATCGGGCTCGGCTTTTCGATGCTGCTGTTTGTGATGTACATTATGGCCAATTCGATTCGGACGCACAAAGCGGATGCTTTCTATATGATCATGAGTATGCAAAGTATTTTTGCGATTGTTGCGATCAGCACGATGCAAGTTCTGGGGATGTATGACGATCAAGTCCTCATTCCTTTTGAAATGCTGATCTTCGTTGCTGCACAGGCACTGATGTTTGCCAGAAGATTTGCGGAATCGGTCCGGGAAGTCGAGGCGCTGTCAAGCAAGCTGCTCACGCTGGATGGGCTCAAAGACGAATTTATGGCCAATACGTCCCATGAGCTGCGTACACCACTGCATGGCATGATCAACATCGCGGAGTCTATGCTGGAGAGTGCTGCCGGGAATGCTGACAGCGAGAAACAGGCCGAGAACCTGGCAATGATTGTGGCGACGGGCAAGCAGCTTTCCTCGCTGATTAATGATATTTTGGATTTTTCCAAGTTAAAGAACGGAGAGATCACGCTGCACAGGCGGTCTGTAGACCTGCCCTCTGTGGCCCAATCCGTAGTGGAAGTGATTCCTTATCTGCTCAAAAGAAAACCGGTGAAACTCGTACAGCAGTGGCCAGATCAGCTGCCTTTGCTGGATACCGATGAGGATCGGCTGAGACAGATCCTGTACAATCTGCTAGGCAATGCTGCGAAGTTTACGAGCAAAGGGCAAATTACGCTTTCGTCACATGCTGAAGGAGACAATGTCGTAATAATAATAGAGGATACCGGCATAGGGATTGAAGCGGAGCGGCTGGAGACGATCTTTGATGCATTTGATCAGGGTGGAGATGCGGTTCATCGCGATTATGCGGGGACGGGGCTTGGACTCTCCATTACCAAAAAGCTAGTCGAACTGAGCGATGGGCGAATCAGGGTGGAATCTGTGCCGGGCCAAGGCTCACGATTCATTGTGTACCTGCCTTCCGCGAAGACAGTTTCGCTGCCAGTGCCAGTCGTTTCGGACAAGCCAACGAAGCTTGTTGAATCGATGGAATCCGCTGGTGTATCCATTCGGTCCGTAGAAGCGCAGGAACGGCGGGCAAGCCGGGAGAGGGAGACTAAGGACGCTGAATACCGGGTAATGGTTGTCGACGATGACCCCGTCAATTTGCAGGTGCTGATTAACTTGCTGGAGGTTGAACATTATGAGGTAGCCGCGTTTAGCGGGGGGGAGGAAGCGCTGGCAGCCTTGAGCGGCGCGCAGTCTTTTGATCTCGTCATCACAGACTGGATGATGCCGGGCATGTCAGGGCTGGAGCTTAGCCGTTCCATTCGTGAACGGTTCATGTTGTCAGAGCTGCCGGTGCTTCTGTTAACGGCCCGAAGCCGGCCGGAGGATATCCGGATTGGGTTTGAGGCGGGAATTAATGATTATTTGAGCAAGCCGGTGGACGCCGGAGAGCTAAAAGCGAGAGTGCGCACACTCCTAGAGCTGCGTCAATCGGTGCGAACGGCGATTCAATCTGAGTTGGCTTTCCTTCAGGCCCAGATTAAGCCGCATTTTCTATATAATGCTTTGAATACTATTATCGCCTTCTGCCCAACTGAGCCGTATCAGGCAATGGATTTACTCATTGAGCTTAGTCAGTATTTGCGCAGCAGTTTTGATTTCCGCAATCGTGACCGATTGATCTTGCTGGACAAGGAGTTGGAGCTGGTTCAATCTTACCTGGCACTGGAGAAGGCAAGATTCAACGAGCGTCTGCAGGTCGAGTTGAATCTTGAGGGAGACCTGAAGCCGATGATTCCGCCGCTTAGTATACAGCCTTTGGTAGAGAATGCGATTAACCATGGCATTATGAAAAAAGAAACTGGCGGAGTGGTTAAGGTTTCTGTAAGCCAGAGCGACGACCACATACGTATTGAAGTGACGGATAATGGCGTCGGTGTGACCAAGGAACGGTTGTCGCTTGCATTATCGGATAGTGAGGGCGGTAGAGTAGGTATGAAAAATATCAATCGCCGGCTGTTGATGCTATACGGTGAAGGTCTGCAAGTAGAAAGTGTGCCGATGCAGGGAACAACGGTTAGCTTCCGCATTCCGGTGAAGCGAAGACAATAGGACTTGAGTGTAGTGGATTCAATGGTTTGATTCAATACAGGCAATCGGCTGCCTGGAAAATATCAAAATGCAAAAAACACGCTACCTTCTCGAAAAGAGATAGGTAGCGTGTTTTTCAATTTGTATCCGGAGAACAGCAAATTGATCGCTCTCCGGACTTTTTTAGGGACTATTGTTGCTTAAGGGATTGGTAAAGCGCAGTTGTCTCCGGATCGGGCTCGATACCAAGCTCCTTGTTCAGCATCTCTGCGAATGAATGATAGTGGGTTTGCAGCAGTTCGTAATCTCTCAGACTGGCACAAGCCTGCAGGATTTGCCGGCAAATCTCCTCAGAGTAGGGGTCCTTATCCCGGGCGGACACCAGCCTCTTGATCGCTTGCGTCTCATGGCCTGCTGCCGTTTCTTCCCTGGCGATGGCGAGTACTAATTCAATGTATTGCTGCCTCAGCTGCTCCTGTCGTGGCTTGGCCCACCAATAGTCGTGCTCCTCCAGGTAGTGCCCTGAGTAGAGGCGAAGCGCACTGTCGTAACGTTGTGATGAAGTATTAAGAGAAGGCGCCGGATCCTTCAGAATTCTCTCCAGCTCCTGCACGAACAGTTCGACATCGGTAGCCGTTCCTTCCAGTGTTAGCCGATAACAGTCCTGCGCAAATTCGATCCCGGCGCCCTCGTCCCATTCCCGCAGCAGCTTGCGAATCTGATAGATGGAGGTATGCAAATGGGTCAATCCTTTGTCAGGAGCATAGTCTGGCCATAAGCTGTCCAGCAACAGGTTTTTGCTGACCCATTGTCCTTTGCTATGGAGTAAAAACGCGAAGAGCTCTTGCGCCTTGGAGGTTCTCCATTTCAGTTTAACACCAGGCGTCCTACCACCCCGAAGCTCCAGACGGTGAAAGCATAGGATGGACGGCTCGTAATCCGTCTGCGTAGCAAGAGACAGAGCGTCGCTCTTACGGTGATAAATATCTAACATGCGTGTAACAGTTTTGGCAAAGCGGCCAGTGCTGACAGGTTTGAGCAAATAATCAAGGGCATTTAACTCGAAGGCTTCGACGGCATACTCCGAGTATGCAGTGACGTAGACGATACGAATGTCCGGATCAAGCTGCAAAATATATTCGGCGGCCGCGAGGCCGCTCATCTCAGGCATGCCGATGTCCAGAAAGACAAAATCAACTTTGCAAGTAGAGAGATACTCCAGGCTTTCTCGTACGGTCGTAAAGGCACCGATAACTTCGATCCGTCCGTCTGCCTTGATCAGTCTCTCCATTTGGATTAGCGCAGCCTTCTCATCATCAATCAATAGGGCTTTCATCTCGGTTGAAAAGAGGCTCCTTTCACAGTATCTTCATGAATGAAATTTGATGTTATCGTGAAGCCGGATTTGAGATATTGTTCATAGACAATCGCCAGTGGCTAGAATTATACGATAATTCGCCCGTACTTGATATGGGGTTTAATGGAAAAAAGAGAACTTTTCTCTTGTATCTATATAGGGAGAACAGCCATCTTTTTGTCGAGCCCATTCATTCCTTAACTGGCGTTCATATCCTAAAAGCAAAATGATAAATCTGGAGATGAACATATGTCACTGCCAAGTAAAGCAGGGATCTCACAAGCGGCCAAGATTGATGTGCTGATTCCAGCAATCGAAAAGGATTTGGCGACCTTACCCCATGTGGTGAAAGCTGTTAGAACCCATGTTAAGCATCCCATTGGGCGAATTCTCATAGTTGCCCCGCGAAAGGAGCGCTTGCTCCATTTTTGCCGGGAGCACGGCTGTACCTTTGTGGATGAGAATACAGTGCTTCCTCTTACGAAAAAAGACATTCATTACCGCTCACGTACCTGGGAGCGTTCCGGCTGGCTGTTTCAGCAGCTGCTGAAGCTGAACGGCGACAAACTCTGCAAGGCCGATTACTTTCTTGTTATCGATGCAGATACGGTGCTGATTACTCCGCACCGGTTTCGTCAGAACGGCCGCACCGTATTTTTCAGCCGAAGCTGGAGCCAACCGGAGTATTTTGTCACGTACAAAAAGCTCATGGGCCGCAAGGCCAGCGCACCGTCTTCGCTCGTTACTCATTATATGCTATTTGAGCGGAGCAAGCTCTCCCGGATGAAGAAAGAGATCGAAGCCCGGCACGGCGTGCCCTGGTACTCCGCCATCCTCCGCAGTATGAACCGGAGTAAGCAATTTGCCTTCTCAGAATTCGAGACCTACGGCAATTACGTGTACCAGAGTGACCCCGGCGGAATGCTGATTCGTAAGGCGCGCAACAAGGGTTTGCACCAGAACGCTGGTGGGGTCTCCCAGGCGGAGAAGACAAAGCTGGCCAAAAGCTACAGATCCTTGTCCTTTCATAAACGCAAAGGATATTCCCGATCATCGCAGGCCAGCCGCCACTGAATGAAAGTGACGGCTGCCTGACATCAGAGATAAGGAGGCGTCAATGTGCGGATCGTTCTCCTGTCCGGAGGCTCGGGCAAGCGGCTCTGGCCGCTCTCCAATGAGATCAGGTCAAAGGTATTTCTGAAACTGCTGCGTTCTGAAACGGGCGTCATGGAATCCATGCTCCAGCGGATGTGCAGAGAGCTGGACCGGGCCGGGCTGCTGTCCTCCAGCTGTATCGTAACGCACGAGTCCCAGGTCGATATTACCGTTAGTCATGTCGGCGAGGGAATTCCCGTGCTTGGCGAGCCGCAGAAGCGGGGTACCTTTACAGCCGTAGCTCTGGCAGCCAGCTACTTCTATTCCGTACTCGGCGTTGAGCCACAGGAAACGGTGGTAGTTCTGCCGGCTGATGCTTATGCTGCGCCGTCTTTTTTTCAGCTCCTGCGGCGCTTTCCGGATGTGCTTAGAGAGGGGGCGGCAGAGATTGCGCTGATCGGTAGCGTACCTAGGTTTCCCTCCGGGGAGTTTGGATATATAGTTCCGCAGGCGGGAAGCCCGGGCGGGAGCTATTATCATGTAGATCGCTTTGTCGAAAAGCCTGATCCGGACACAGCGCAAAAACTGATTGTGCAGCAAGCCCTGTGGAATTGTGGTGTCTTTGCCTGTTCGTTGTCTTTTCTCCTGAACAGTCTATCCGAACGGGGGATCGAACTAGTATATGACAGGCTGCTGGAGAGCTACGACAACCTCCCTCGGGAGAGCTTTGACCGTGAGGTGCTGGAGCATTCGCGCCATACGGTAGTAATCCCGTACAGCGGCAGCTGGAGTGATCTGGGGAGCTGGGACAGCTTATCAGCCCATCTGGAGCAACAGGTTACTGGCAAAGGCAGCGTCTCTCCCGATGCGCACCAGACGTATCTGGTGAATGAGCTATCCCTGCCAGTACATGTTATTGGCCTGAATGGTGCCATTGTGGCGGCTGGCCCGGACGGCATTCTCGTTGCGGACAAGAACCGGGCCAATGAAATCAAGACAGCACTTGGGAATAGTTATTCCGTGCCCAGGTACGAAGAGACCCGCTGGGGGACCTCTGTTATTTTGGACGAAGACCCCAGTAAAGATGGACCTGTGACCGTAACCCGAAAGCTGCAGATCTATCCCGGCAAGCATACCGAGTATCATTTCCATCACAGGATCTCCGAAGTATGGACAGTAGCAGAGGGCACCGGGAAATATATATTGGATGGGAATGAGTACGCTTTATCCACTGGTGACATTGTGCAGGTTCCTGCAGGGGTGGGACACGCGATCCAGGCGATGACCTCGCTCACACTGATTCAGATTGAGACGGGTGGACAGCCGGGAGAAGTGGATTGTGTAAGATTGTCTCACGGATGGAGCATCATAGAGGATTAGCAACAGGCGGCCCGGTGGAAGGCTATGGAGTAATGAAGGTGCGGGTGTGAAAAGAGGACCGGGCATGAATGCCCGGTCCTGTCATGTAGAAGAGATTCTGTAACGAGTGCTGGTGCTGCTCCGTTATTTTTTATTTAAAACATGCTGAATTCCTGCCGCTACCCCATCTTCATGGTTGGTCAATGTGATGTGATCACAGTTCTTCTTAAGAATCGGTGCGGCATTTGCCATGGCAATACGGTAGCCGGCAGCCTCGAACATCGGCAGATCGTTATAGCTGTCGCCCATAACAACGGTTTGCTCCATGGGAATACCGTAATGAGCGGCCAAAATGGCCAGGCCTGAGCCCTTGTTGGCCTCTTCATGGTTGATTTCAATATTATTGACATGGGAAGAAGTGATAATCAAGCCAGGAATGGAAGCAAATTTCGTAGAAGCTTCCTTCAGCAGCTCAGGTTTGAGCGAGAAGGCCAGTGCTTTATATATGACACTCTCTTCCTTGCTCCAGACTTCCTCCATGCTCTCCACATAGGTTACGGCTGCCTGCCGGAACTGCTGATCGATAACGCCCTTCAGCAGCAAGCGCAGTTCTTCAGGCAGATCGTCGCCGCCTTGTGCTGACAGCTTCTCCAAGTGTACGCGCTTGTTCAGCTCCACGTAGACGTTGTCTTCCGTATAAATCTCGTAATATAAGTCAGGGATCTCGTTCATCCAGCGCAGCGCCGGGATAACATCTTCCTTATGCAGCGGCTTGCTGGCAGCAAGCGTCTGGTCCTGCAGTGTGACTACAGCGCCGTTTAGACTTACCACCGGTAATTCCAGCTCGGCCAGCCGAAGCTGCTTTTCTGCATCCATATACGAACGTCCTGTAGCAATGATAACAATATGGCCAAGATTTTGAGCCTGTACAATAGCATCGCGGTTTCCTGGACTGATATTGCCGTTGTCGTTCAACAGGGTGCCGTCCATATCCAAAGCAATCAGCATATTCTGGCTCTCCTTTAACGTTAGTAGTCCCTGTTAAGGGCGATAAAAGTATTAATGATAGTTTATCACTAATTTCCTGAAAACTAAAAATCCATTTTCATCAAGAGGAAGGGGGTTGACCGCCTGATCTGCTCAGGGGGCACTGACAGGTACAGAAAGGGGAGCAATCGTGGTACAATGATGGATAAAGCACTGATAGGCCGGAAAAGGTCGCCAGTCCCTTGCCTTTTTTCGGCTTGAACCGGCGGCCTTTAGCCTGCAAAGGAAACCGGCAGGTTGTCTATGCTGTACCCAAGGAGGACCTCTATGAGATCTAGACATTTAGCTACAATATCACTCGCCGTTATGGCGATCGGCTTTCTGGCTACGCTGTTTCTACCGGAGAACCTGGCTGTTATCCTGCTGAGAGGCGGCTTTGAAGCCGGACTGGTAGGGGGGATTGCGGACTGGTTCGCAGTGACAGCGTTGTTCCGTCATCCCATGGGGCTGAAGATTCCCCATACCTCCCTGCTGCTTAAGAACCGGGATAAAATCATCCAGTCTCTGATCCACGCGATGGAGAACGAACTGCTTAATAAGAAGAGTATCGAGGACAAGCTGCGGAAGTTCGGCTTTATCACTCTCGCCTCTCGCTTGTTGACTAGAGTGTTCAGCCGGAAGAAGGCCCGGCAGGAAATGCTGGAGCAATTGAAGAGTATCGTGCTGAAGGTACCTGCCGAGAAGGCCGTTCCTTATCTGCAAAAGGCGGTCGCCAGCTACCTCAGTCAGGCTGATCTTGGCACCGCAGCTGATGTGGTCTTGAGTAAGCTGATGAAGGACGGCAAGGATGTGGCCGCACTCGACTTTGCGCTGCAGGGCGTGTCCTCGTGGACCGCACGCCCGGAGACCAAAGCGATGCTGGGCAAGCTTGCCAGCCAGAAGCTGTCTGAAGTCAAGCTGGGCGGCTTCAAGGGCATGGCTTTCCAAGCCTTTGTGGGATTTGTCGATGAAGAGATGCTCGGCGATATGCTACAGGGCATGCTGATCTCCGGGATACGAGATTTTCAGGAAGAGGACAGCCCTTACCGCGAAGATGTCATCCGTGAGATCCGCACGGCACTGTTCCAGCTTATCGGTGACGAGGAGCGTCTGACATCCTTGAAGGCGTGGGCGGTTGAACAGGTAGAAGGTGCATCGGCCAATGGCTTCATGGTGGCCCAACTGGAGCTGCTGCGCAGCAAGGCTGTGGCGCTGCTAGAGGAAGAACAGGCGACAGGTGGACGCAAGCTGTTCGCACTGTATGCGATGCTCACCCGTCGTATCCGGGACGAGCAGCAATGGATTCAAGGTTGGGAAACGCGTGTACGTGATTCTCTGATTGCCTTTGTAGAAGCCAATCATTACCGGATTGGCCTGCTGGTGAAGGAGAATCTGGACAGCATGGACGATGCTAGTCTGGTGAATATGCTCGAAGAGAAGGTAGGTAAGGATTTGCAGTGGATTCGGGTTAACGGGGCATTATGCGGCTTTGTTGTAGGGCTGGTTCTTACCATAATCCAGTTGTTCTGACCCTAGTCTTTAATAAAGGAAATTAGTTGAGCAGTGAATGCAATCCGGGAGTAGCTTAAATGAGCGCCCGGAGAGCTTCGCTGCTTTTTTTGCTATATCCGGACAAGTGAATCTCATTCGCCAGCAGCTGAAGTGGTTTACCGGCGCAAGCAAGGTAAGCCGGTTTGGGACTGCGTCAGCCGTATGCGGCTAACCTGAAGTCACCCTAACCGGCATTATTCTATATGCTGCTTATCCTCGCTGCAAAAGCCGTGATACAGCACCTCTAACCGGTCTGCGGTGTGCTGCCACTCAAAGGTCTGCAGCGCGTCGCTGCGTCCCTGTGCCCCGATCCGGGCGGCTAATACGGGATCGCGCGCCAGCCGCAGCAAATACCTGGCGAAGGGCAGCGCCTGCGTATAGCGCTTCACAAGATAACCATTATGTCCGGGAACAATGATCTCCCGGATGCCGCCATTGCTGGAGGCGACGACTGGCAGTCCGGAGGCCATGGCCTCGACGTTCACCAGGCCGAAGGATTCATGCCGCTGGGAAGGGCAGACGAAGACATCCGCGGCTTGGTATAAGCTGTGGATGTCTTCGTGAGGGACGCTGCCAGGAAAAGTGACCGGCACGCCCAATCGGCGGGCGAGCTGTCGCAGCCGCCGGATGTACGCCGGCTTGCCTCTGCCGGCGACGATCAGATGAGCGCGGGTGTGCCGGTTCAGGAGGGCGACCGCCCGGATCAGCACCGGCACACCCTTGCGCGGAATGATCCGGCCGACGAACAATACGGTGAAGGCCGGAGGGAATCTATGGAGCCCCCACAGCCTCAGCCGCTCCGGCTGTGATACGGGGGCGAACCGGGACAAGTCCGCGCCTAGCGGGACGACGTCAATGCTGCGCTTTATGCGCGGGAACCGCCGGGCCAGCCGCTGCTGCAGAGAGGCGCTGTTGGCCACAATGAGATCGGCCCGCGCTAACCGGGCGGCCGTCTTGTCCGAGGCCGGCACAAAGGTCAGAGAATGGAGGAAGAGCACAGCAGGCGTCAGGGGTTGCTTTTGCTTCACTGCAGCTAGCAGATACGGGCGATTATCCACCTGAAATATATCGAAGTCTTTGCCTTCGATATATTTCAGAACCGAGCTGCGATATCTGGCCGGGCTCCCCGCTGGCAATCGCACGATTTCGACACGGGCCAGTTTTTCGGTATCTGGCAGATTCGGCATGCTCCGGCTGACAATGGTCACCTTGTGCTTCTCTGCCAGTCTCTCGGCAATGGCCCAGATGCAGATTTCTACCGAACTGTCCCCAGGCACCGGAAACTGTTCCGGTGCGATGATACAAATATGCATGTTCCCATCCCTCCTGTCCTCTGCTCCCTCTCGCTCTTTTACCATATGCAGTCTGTTGGGCTGAAGATACAGATTAGGCGCGGAGAGGGCGATCATCCCATGCGAAGCGTACAGTGCCCGAATACAATGCAAGGGCGATCATGTTTGAGCGAATGATTCTGACTTAGAACAGGGGAGAGGGCTGACTTGGGAACGAAGCATAGAACAGGATTGATGAGCAAGTGGATCAAGACCAAGGTGTTGCTGCAAAGTCCGGAGATTTCGCCGCTGATTCCGGATACCCAAAGATTCACCAAAGCAAGCCTGCGGAGTATGCTGCATAAGTATGGCATGGTCTATGTGAAACCGATCAACGGCACTTATGGTAAGGGTGTCATGAGGGTGGAAGTGAAACGGGGCTCGACTGGATCAACCTATCAGTACCAGAGCGGAACGACCATTCGTACCTTCGGAGCCTTCGATGCCTTCCACCTTTCGCTCAAGAAAGCAACCGGCGGACGGGGCTATTTGATTCAGAAAGGGATCGAGCTGCTGAAGCATAAGGGTCTGCGCTTTGATCTGCGGGTCATGGTCCAGCTCAGTCCGAAGGGGAAATGGGAGACAACAGGACTGATTGGCAGGGTAGCTCAGAAAGGCAAGATTGTTACGAACTATCACAGTGGTGGCAAGCCAACAGCGATTGAGACACTGCTGGCCCCGCATCTAGACAAGGCTCAGCAGGGAGCAGTCATAAAAAAGCTGGAGAAGTTAGGGCAGGATACCGGACGCTTCTATCATAAGAAATATCCCGGATTTAAGCAGGTTGGCGTGGATGTTGGCCTTGACCGGAATATGAAACCATGGATTATTGAGGTGAATACTAATCCCGACCCCTATATTTTCAACCAGCTTAAGGATAAAAGGATGTACCGTAAGGTGATGTCGTATCGCCGTGCTCATGATAAAGCAAAGACATCTAAGAAATAAGCCGCGCTTTCCTATGCTGCCGGTTTAGGATGCCAGCTGGGTTTTGGCAGTAGCGATGACGGCAGCCACTTTCTGTTCCGACTCGATGATTTTTTGCTTGGCATCCGCAAGCTGACGATACTGGGAGGCCATGGAGGACAGGGACTGTGAAGTCAGGCTGGCGTTCTGCTTGCGGATAGCGGCCTTGAAATCACTCCAGTCGGCGGTTAGCCGCTTGTTCAACGCGGAAACGACACTTTTCTGTGCCTTAATCGTCGATTGAGGGTTATCGATCCCGCTTAGGGTCTTGCGGACCGCCGCAGTCTTCTTGGTACGGGCGTCCTTGGCGGCACGTAGTTGTGTTTCTTTGGTGCGGATGTCCTGACGTGCGATCTGGACTGCAATCTTCATAACGTCCGCCTGGGTCTTCAGCACGGCATTAAGATCCTTGTCCTTCAGCTTCTTCGCAAGAGCTATCCTGTTGTTAAGTGCACTGTATTGGTCGAACAAAGGTTGATAACGTTGCTTCAGCTTAGCGGCCTCTCCCTCCAATCGGCTCACTGTTGTGAGGTCAATCTCCTTGATTTGCTGACGTATCGCTGCCAGGGACTGCTCGTTATTGTAATGCAGGGACCGGATATTGCTCTCACGATTGTCATCTTGCAGCTTTAGAACAGATAGCTCGCTGTATAAGCTGTTCATCTTGGTTCTGGCTGATCCTTCTGCTTTGGCCGTTGTCAGATCAAAGGCGGTCTTCACCGAAGGGGTAAATTCAATAGCGGGAGCCCCGAAGGCGGCGGCAGGAAGCAGCGGCAGCAGCAAGAGTGAAACGACCAGCGTGATAATAGCTTTGAGGTTCATTAGGTGTGTCCTCCTTTATAGTTCCCCATTGGACGCAAAAAGCACCCGCAGCAAAGGCACTAAGCCTTTGTTACGGGTGCTTCCGTCGTAACAGGTCACGAATAATATGTTGCTCTCATTGTAGTTTTCGAAGCCCATAAAAGTCAATGATTTCAATTGAAATTATTCTCTCTTTTTCTTGTTTAAGGTGATGGTACCAGATTTCTTTCCCTGTCTCTATTGACGTATACTGGGGTTAATAGAGAAAGAGAGAGTCCGCTGAAACAGGCTCATGATGAAGGAGGCCCATTGATGGATTACTTCTTGGCAGAAGACCCCAATATACTGAATCAGGCGTTCATGAAGTCCCCTGTAGGAATGGCTATCCTTGCACCTGGAGGAAGCGGCTGGCTGAAGGCCAACCCGGCTTTGTGCAGGCTGCTGGGTTATCATGAGACCGAGCTCCACACCTTGGATTTTTTTAAAGGGAATAAGAAGAATGGAGACAGGACCCTTTTGTCCTTTCAGGAGATTATAGACGGTCTTGAGGCGTCTGCTGACTGTGTGTTGGAGAGAGAGCTGCGTTTTCTTACCGGTAAAGGAAGGTATATTTGGCTCTCTCTGACGTTCGCTCGCATAGAGAATGGACAAGCATCTTCAAGTCTGATTCTCTATGTCCAGGATATCACGGACCGCAAAATCGCCGATCAACTGACCGTGGATAGCAGTGATTTGTACAATTTGTTTATTAAAGATGAGCAGAATCTTATCTCGCTGACTCTACCTGACGGAACGCTATCCTTCGTGTCCCCTTCCAGCTATTCGCTCCTCGGTTACCGTCCGGAAGAGATGATTGGTACGAACCGGCTGGATTATTACCATCCCGATGATGCCGAAGAGATTAGACGGTACGGCAAATTTCTGGAGAGCGATGCAGTTGCCCGCCGTGTGCGCCACAAGGATGGTCATTATGAGTGGATTGAGACAGCCTTTAAGGTGAGACGGGACGAGAATAACGAGAGTACTTATATTCTGGGTATCGGGCGCAACGTGACTAAGCGCAAGCAGAATGATGAAGCGCTGGTGACAGCTCAAAGAGTGGCCCGGATCGGTTCCTGGATTTGGGAGCTGTCCAGCGATCGGTTGAATTTATCGGATGAATTGCTGCGAATGCTGTTATACCCACTGGATAAGGAAAACATGTATTATGATGACTTCAGACAATTTGTGCATCCAGAGGACAGGGCTTATGTGAATGAGACCGCTCAGAGAGCCATAGCACAGGGGGGATCAGGAGAAGCTTCTTATCGCTTATTACTGCCGGATCACCGTGTTGTTGGCGTGCATGTCCAGTGGGATGTCATCATGGGACCAGGCGGAAAGCCGGTTCAATTAATAGGAATGATGCAGGATATCAGCGACCGGCTGAAGATAGAAGAACAGCTGCGGCAGAGTGAATACCATTTTCGGCTGTTGTCCGAAAGTTCCCTGGATTTAATCTCAAGGCATGCAGTCAAGGATGTCACCTACCTGTACTGCTCTCCGGCCAGCCGCACATTGCTGGGGTATGAGCCGGAAGAACTGACTGGCACGAGTGCCTACGATTATGTTCACCCCGATGAGCTGGTCATGATAAAAGGGTACATGGAGAAAGGCCTGAGTACTGGCGTTCTTCCGGTAATCACCTGCCGTTTCCGCCGCAAGAACGGGAGCTACGTCTGGGTGGAGTCGAACAGCCGGTTCATCTATGACAACACCGGGAATATCGTGGAAATCATCTCGGTGGGACGCGACATTACGGAACGCATACACCATACTGAGCAGATTGAGAAGCTGAGCAATGAACATACGTTGATCCTAAATGCGGTTTCTGAGGGTATTCTCCGTCTTGATCCGGAAGGAAGGGTCACGTTCATCAACCCTGCAGGAGCGGCTATGCTGGATTTCCAGCAGGATGAGATCATTGGCCGTGCTTACCTGAAGCATATCCAGCAGAGTGCGTATGACGGAGTTAACTTTGGTCCGCAGGAGTCACCGTTAATGCAGGCGATTCGGTCTGGTATATCCCATGACAGCAAGGATGCGGTCTTATGGCGCAGAGATGGCTCCAGCTTTTTGGCTGAATATCAGGTGACACCGTTGTTCAACCAGGGAGAATGTGTTGGATCCGTGTTGGTGTTCCAGGACATTACAGACGAGAAGGAGATTATCCGGGCCAAGGAATCTGCAGAAAAGGCCGATCAGGCTAAATCGGAGTTTCTGGCCATCATTAGCCATGAGCTGCGTACCCCGATGAACGGCATTATGGGTATGACCGATTTGTTGTCGGAGACCGAGCTTAGTGAGGAACAGCGTGGATATACCGACATCATCAGCCAGAGCAGCGATTCCCTGCTGTCTATTCTTAATGAGATCCTTGATTTTAGCAAAATCGAGGCGGGCAAGATGACCCTTGTTGATGAGCCGGTATACCTTCATGCCGTTATGGACAGTGTAACGGAACTGTTCACACCCAAGGCGCTGGAGAAAAACATCGTCCTGTCCTGTCATATCGACGGCGACGTTCCGGCAGTAATTCATGGCGACGCAGCCCGGCTGCGGCAAGTACTGGTCAATCTGGTCAGCAATGCGGTTAAATTCACCGAAGTGGGCCAGGTTGTCATGCATGTGGAAAGAGAAGCGTGTTCCAGCAGCCACAAGCTGCTTCTGAAGTTTAATGTCAGAGATACGGGAATTGGTATTCCCGCATTCAAACAGCATCAATTGTTTCAATCCTTCTCTCAGCTCCATCCGTCGATTAATCGCAAGTATGGGGGAACTGGACTTGGACTGGCGATCTGCAAGAAGCTGGTGGAACTGATGGGCGGAGCGATCGGGGTGGAGAGCAGTGAAGGGACAGGGTCAAATTTCTATTTTACCCTGCCACTCGATACCGTTGGCGATGGCACTCACAGTCATGACAACGGAATAATCTTACCGGATACACAGCACTGGGTTGGATCTTCCGCGGAAGAACTGGCTACGAATATAGCATCAGAAGAAAATGTCGGACTGTCGGAGGAATCTGAGGAGATTGGATGGCTGCCGGGAAGTTTAATGCTAACCGGACCCCAGTATGGGCCGTTGTCTATTCTAGTTGTCGAGGATCATCCGGTGAATCAAAAACTGCTCCTGACGATGCTTGAAAAAAGAGGATACAGTGCTGATCTCGCTGAGAATGGGGAACAGGCGGTGGCAGCAGTCATGCAGCAGTCGTATGACCTTGTCTTTATGGATGTGCAGATGCCGGTTATGAGCGGTTTTACGGCAGCAGCCCTCATTGCGGACAGAGTTCCGGCAGAGCGCCGTCCTTACATCGTGGCCGTGACCGCTTTTGCAGGACCAGAAGACCGCGAGCGTTGCAAGGCAGTGGGGATGCACGATTTTATCAGCAAACCGTTCGTTTCTTCTGAGGTAGAGCGGATATTGCGGGAGCACAGGGAAAAGATATCCTTATGAAGCATGAAGTTACTTCACGCAGGTTGAATATAGAGCCTTATTCGCAGTGGGAGCAAGGCGTGTCCTCGCCGGGCTCTGCCTGCGGTCCGGCGACAATGGCTGCCATACTAGAATATTGGAGCCGGCATATGGACTTGACAGGTGTTCCGGTGCTGGGTAAGCAGCATTTTGGCTCCAAAGCGGCACAGATTAACCACTTGTACAGAGGCTATGGCGGCAGGCCTTGGGGGATGAGCGTTCGGGGGTTTGTAAAGGGCATTCGGGCTTTTCTGCGCGCAGAGGCGGGGGATAACGGTCAGGGCAAGCTGACTGCGCAATCTTATGTATTCAGGGATTGGGAAAGCTATAAGGCCGAGATTAATGCTGGGCGGCCAGTAGCGATCAAATTCGACAAATGGACAAGTCTGCGCTGGAGGGGACAATATCTGTATGATTATCACTGGGTGGTCGGCATCGGATATGAAGAACCTTATGGCAGCAACACCCCCTCTCTAATTGTTCATGATAATGGCAGTCGGTACAAGGATGGCGCTACTACACCTGGCGGAGAATGCCGGGTGGATTATCAGGCCAACCGTGACATTATCACGATGGTGGGTCTGAACCTTACCTTTTTCCAAGATAAAGAAAATTAATTCAATTCAAACGTTTGCACTACGCTCGTAATCAGATTATAATATCCAGTTATTACAGGGTAAAGGGGAGCGTTGCTTTGGCGGTACAAAGAGAAGGGAAAGAGCCTATTCATTATGGTGACCCGGTAGAGACTGGCGGGGTTTCTGTCTTTGAGCAAGGATTTGATGAGTTGTTCAGTTATGACGGAGATGATTTAGGATTGACTTATGCACAGGATCGCTCGGTGTTTCGGCTATGGGCTCCAACCTCGCAGGAGACGGAGCTCGTCCTTTACGAATCATGGGAAGACGAGACTTCAGGTAGTCGCCTGCCCATGACCCTTGATAGTAGGGGAACCTGGACAATTGCGGTTGAAGATGACCTCGCAGGCAAATTCTATACCTACCGCGTACGCATCGGCGGACAGTGGAATGAGGCGGTTGATCCTTATGCCCGAGTTGTGGGCGTGAACGGCGACAAAGGCGTCATTTTGGATCTAAGGGAGACCGATCCGGAGCGGTGGACGGAGGATAAACCACCGCTAAGCCATCATATTGACGCGGTCATTTATGAACTGCACCTGCGGGATTTGTCCATTCATCCGGCCAGCGGCATTGCTCATAAGGGGCAGTATCTGGGTCTTGCCGAAGCAGGCACACGCGGTCCAAAAGGGATTCTTACAGGGCTGGATCATATAGCTGATCTCGGTGTGACTCATGTTCAGTTGCTGCCTTTTTATGATTTTGCCACCGAAAGTGTAGACGAGACCAAGTCGGATCAGGCCCATTATAACTGGGGATATGACCCTAAGAATTATAATGCTCCTGAAGGCTCTTATGCTACAGACCCCTATGTCCCAGGTGTCCGGATTACCGAGCTGAAACAGATGATTCAGGCCCTGCATGATCGTGGCTTACGTGTCATCATGGATGTCGTCTACAACCATGTTTATGATGGTTATCGCGTGAATTTCACGAAGCTGGTTCCGGGATACTATCTGCGCTACAAGCCGGATGGCAGTCTGTCCAACGGCAGCGGATGCGGCAACGATACGGCGACCGAGCGGGCGATGATGTCCCGTTTTATCGTCAATTCTGTTCTCTACTGGGCCAAGGAGTACCATATTGACGGCTTCCGGTTCGATTTGATGGGTCTGATAGATGTGGGCACGATGGCGGAGATTCGCCGTCGCCTGGATGAACTCGACCCGTCGATCCTAACCATTGGCGAGGGCTGGGTCATGGATACAGAACTGCCTATGGAACAGTTGGCCAACCAGAACAATGCCGATTTGCTGCCGGGTATCGGGCACTTTAACGATGGTTACCGGGATGCGGTCAAAGGAAATATCTTTCTGTACGATCAGCCGGGGTTTATTAGCGGGAAGTCCGGACTGGAACAGGCGGTGAAGACGGGCATTACCGGAGGGATTGTCTACAGCCAGGATATTGGACAATTTGCTGACGAGCCACTGCAGTGTGTGAACTTTGTGGAGTGTCATGACAATCATACCCTGTGGGATAAAATCGTACTGTCCACAGAGGATGTCAGTGACGAACAGCGGCGGGCCATGCACAGGCTGGCTTCAGCTATGGTGCTTACCAGCCAAGGGATCGCCTTCATCCATGCGGGGCAGGAATTTATGCGCACCAAGGACGGTATTGAGAACAGCTACAAATCCCCGGTGGAGATTAACTGGCTGGACTGGGAACGCTGTGCAGCTTATCAGGAAGATGTTGCTTATATGAAGCAGCTCATTTCTCTACGCAGATCTCATCCGGCCTTTCGGCTACGGAACGCGGAAGATATCCGCAGTCATCTTGTGTTTGAGAAAACCCCCGCCGGGGCAGTGGCTTACACCCTGCGAGATCACGCGGGAGGGGAAGCTGCAGAGCACTTATACGTCATTTATAACAGCCTCCCTGAAGGAGTCTCCTGCAACTTGCCTGGCTTGGGTAAGTGGGAAGTGCTGTTTGGCGGCGATCTTGTAAGCAAGCTTGCGGGCGACCGGCTGGTTACTCGTGGTACCGGAATGGTTGTACTTGCGGTACAACAGGCTTGAGGCAAAAAAACAAACAGAGAACAGATAGATTTGCAAAAAGTTGATTGTTACGCCTAAAAGGGGTGTTCTGCAAGGCCGGATGGCCAGTGGAGCGCTCTTTTCTTATTTCGGGCGCAAATTTGAATAAAAATACTTCACCTGTCGTAGTAATTATGCTACAATTCAATTACTACGACAGGTGAAGTACGACAGATGCAGTAAAGGAGGCAGACTATTGATCAGTAGTGACGTGATCCGGGGATACAACGATACCCTCATCCTCTATATGCTAATGGACGGCGAATCTTATGGTTACGAGATATCCAAGAAGATCAGGACGCTATCGGAGGAGAAATACATTATGAAAGAGACCACGCTGTATTCTGCCTTCACCCGGCTGGAGAAGAACGGATATATCGTTTCCTTTTACAAGGAAGAGACGTTCGGCAAGCGGCGCACCTACTACCGCATTACCCCGGCCGGCCTGGCCTATTACCGCGAAAAATGCGAAGAATGGCAAGTTACACAAGAGGTCGTTAATAAATTTATTAAGGAGCTGTGAGGTTCATGGATACGATCATCAGCTATTTGAACAATATGTTCGCTACCCTGCCCAAAAGTGATCAAATGCTGAAGCTGAAGCAGGATCTGCTGGCCAGCATGGAAGAAAAGTACTACGAGTTGAAGATGGACGGGAAATCGGAGAATGAAGCCGTAGGGATCGTGATCTCGGAGTTTGGCAATATTGATGAATTGACCAGTGAACTAGGCATTATGCCCGAGGTGGAGGAAGAATGGTCCCCTATGCTTGCGGACGATGAAGTTGAAGGCTTCATGGCCGCCAAAAGAAAATCGGGTCTATGGATCGGCATCGGTGTAGCCCTGGTCCTGACCGGCGTGGCACTGTTGATTTTTATTACCACTTCCTTTGAGATAGGGATGCTGGGAGGAAGTTTTTCAGAAGATGCAGCCAATATGTTTGGTCTGATCGCCATGCTCCTGTTCATCGTTCCAGCTATTGCTATGTTCATTTATAGCGGCATGAAGCTGGAGAAATACAAATATTTGAAATCTGAGTTCACCCTGCCCTACCACCTGAAGGCCTATGTTCAGCAAAAACAGGAAGCCTTTGCTTCTACCTACACTCTGTCCCTGATCATGGGCGTATGTCTATGTGTGATATCGCCGGCTGCGATATTTGTGGGCTCCGCATTCAGTGAAGCAGCGGCATCCTTAGGTGTTGTCGTGTTGCTGGAGATCGTTGCTGTAGCCGTGTTCCTCTTCGTTTATTATGGGAATATCAAGGATAGCTTCAGCTTCCTGCTGCAAACAGGTGACTACTCGAAGGCAAAGAAAGAAGAGGACCGGGTTATTGGAGGTGTGGCTGCGATTATTTGGCCGCTTGCTACCTGTATTTTTCTGATCAGTGGTCTGGTTTTCCAGCAATGGCATATCAATTGGATCGTGTTCCCGATCACCGCCATTTTATTCGGCATGTTCAGTGGGGCTTATAATATCTTCAAGAGTAAAGGGCGTTCCTAATCCAGCCTACGGTTTGTAAATGCATTCTTTTGACAAAAACAGGCAGTGTCCAGTTGTGGGCACTGCCTGTTCTGTATGTGTCCCTGACCCCCATGCTCCTGCAATGTGAATGGATTATTCAGGGTTACGATAACGTTAATTTGATTATGTCGTTTTGCGTAAAAGGTGATATTGCTCATTTTCGGCAAGGCAGCGCAGTGTTAATATGGTCTCACTTATTCCCCTGTTTTACTTTGCAGGCAGTGGCAGCAGGGATTTGAAGCCTCTAGGCCACTTCTTACTTTGCTGCTTCACAGTGGTATATTTCTAGTCGGCTGCAGCATGTGATCTCTTATAGAAGCCGAATCAGCACAAGGGACACCGCCAATTCACTTCACGGCGGTCATTTAAGAAGACTCGGAGGATGACTGTTATGGGCAAAGCAACCGGATTTATGGAGTATGCGCGGCAGACGCCGGCAGAATGTGTGCCGCTGGAACGGATCAAGAACTGGAACGAATTTGCTATCAAAATGGATGAGGAAAAACTGCGGGAGCAGGGAGCTCGATGCATGGATTGCGGTACACCCTTCTGCCATGTGGGCCGCCTGCTGTCCGGTATGGCTTCCGGCTGCCCGCTGCATAATCTGATTCCGGAGTGGAATGATCTTGTCTATCGTGGGAACTGGGAGATCGCGCTGAAGCGGCTGCACAAAACCAATAACTTTCCTGAGTTCACAGGCCGGGTCTGTCCATCCCCATGCGAAGGCTCTTGTACCGTCGGTATGAACGGCAAGCCGGTAACGATTAAGTCCATTGAGAAGGCGATTGTAGACAGGGGCTTTGCCGAGGGTTGGATTGTGCCGGAGCCGCCACTGGTGCGGACAGGTAAGAAAGTGGCTGTGGTTGGCTCGGGACCTGCGGGTCTGGCCTGTGCAGCCCAGCTTAATAAGGCTGGACACACAGTGACAGTATACGAGCGGGCTGACCGCATTGGCGGATTGCTGACCTATGGCATCCCCAACATGAAGCTGGATAAAGGGACGGTACAGCGGCGCGTGGATCTGCTGACAGCGGAAGGTGTTAACTTCGTGACCGGAACGGAGATCGGCAAGGACATCCCTGCGGAACAGGTCCGGGGGGAACATGACGCTGTTGTTCTCTGTGGCGGTTCCACGGTGGCCCGCGATCTGCCGGTGGAAGGGCGCGGGCTGTCCGGTATCCATCAGGCGATGGAATTCCTGACTCTGAATACAAAGAGCCTGCTGGATTCCGGGCTTGCAGACGGAGAGTATCTATCCGCAGCAGACAAGGATGTCGTCGTCATTGGAGGCGGTGATACCGGTACCGACTGCGTTGCCACATCCATTCGGCACGGCTGCCGCAGCGTGGTCCAGTTGGAGATTATGCCGCAGGCACCGCTGTCGCGGCAGCCTGGTAACCCTTGGCCGGAATGGCCGAAGGTGCTCAAAGTCGATTATGGCCAGGAAGAAGCCGCTGCCCTGTACAGTGAAGATCCGCGCCGCTATCTCGTATCGACAAAGCGATTTGTGGGGGATGACGGCGGACAGGTGCAGGAGCTGCACACCGTTCGCATTGAATGGGCCCGAGATGAGCAGGGACGGATGGTACCCGTGGAAGTACCAGGCAGCGAGGAAGTGCTGAAGGCACAGCTGGTGCTGCTGGCTTTGGGCTTCACCGGACCGGAGAGCACGGTGCTGGATCAGCTTGGGATAGCGCGCGACGAGCGCTCTAATGCCGCAGCGGAGTTCGGTGCTCAAGCAACGAATGTGGAAGGCGTGTTCACCGCTGGCGATATGCGCCGCGGGCAAAGTCTGGTCGTGTGGGCCATTCAGGAAGGGCGGCAGGCTGCGCGTGAAGTGGACCGCTTTTTAATGGGAGCCTCCAATTTGCCCTAAGCTATGACAGGTTATGTGTATAGAAAGAGCAGGGCGCCTTCATAGGCGTCCGCTTTGTGTTGTTGCTTCACATTACTGTCTTATGTGATGTACTTAGCGGACATTTGTATGAATGAAATTTGAACCAAAGCAAGGACTGTCCTACAATGGAAGCATCTGAAATTAGGGTAGACGAAAGGGTGGTTGACGATGAAGTTAATGTTTATTTCCGATATTCACGGGTCTTTGTTCTGGCTGGAACAGACTTTGGAAAAAGTAGCCGTGGAACAGCCGGATCAGCTTATTTTCCTGGGCGATTTTATGTATCACGGGCCGCGGAATCCGCTGCCGGAGGGCTATAACCCGCAGGGCGTCGCTGACAAGCTGAATGCATACAAGAGCCAAATCGTGGCGGTACGCGGCAATTGTGACGCTGAGGTGGATCAGATGCTGCTGGAATTTCCGATGATGGGCGATTATGCCCTGATTCTGCATGAAGGCCGACGGATCTATGCGACACACGGGCACGGCTTCAGCATGGACAATCTTCCGCCTCTATCTCCGGGCGATATTTTTATCCAAGGACATACCCATGTTCCTGTAGCCGATGTGAAGGAAGGCATTTATGTACTAAATCCGGGCTCGATTTCTCTTCCCAAGGAGAATTATCCAAACTCATACGGTATTCTTCAAAACGGCGAGTTCAGGGTGAAGGATTTCGATGGGGATACGATTAAGGGGATTAAGCTGTAGGGCAGTGTCGATCATGCCATTGATTGAGGAATAGCTGGGCTTTGGGATGAAAAAAGGACATGCAAGGAGGTCACTGTGAAAATACCTCCAAGCATGTCCTCTATAAAATACCCATGTTCCGATAGAGTAGGTAAGGCAGGGTATTTATGTGCTGAATCTGGAATGTTTTTGGCAGTGGGTAGGCACCATTGGAATCGAACGGACCGAATGGCTGAGACTTAAGTTTATTTTGTTACGGTTAGAGCTTGCACGACATCGTCGATTTTCATGCTGTCAGCAATCGGGCCATTGAGCATCCAGTGCCTTGCCGATACTTTATACGTATGATTTTGCTTCACAGCAGGGATCGCTTTCCACACTTGCAATGACTCTACTCCCTTCACGGTCTCTAATGTTTTTTGAAACTCCTCTTCAGAAGAAGCAGAATACCCTGCCGTGACAAACAAATAATCAGCTTTCAGTTCTGGCAGCTTCTCCAATGACAAAGTAGCTCCCCAGTCTTCTTCCGCTGTTTTTTGAAATTCCATAAGAGTTACATCAGGTTTTAGACCCAAATCGTTATAGAGTACTCCCCCATAAGGGAACTTTGGGAAAAACACGTCAGCTTCTTTGTCCGTAAGCCGCACTAAGGTAACGGTTTTATTCGTTCCAACCGATTGAGCAATCGTCTGACGTGCCTTACTCAATTTATCGTCATAGGCTTTAATGATCTCATTTGCTTGTTCTTCGCGATTAATCGCTTTGCCGATCTGTACGATTGAAGTTTTCCAGTCACCTCGATCATAGACAAGAGTTGGCGCAATTTGTGAAAGTTTCTCAAAGCCTGCTTGATCAACATACCCATCAATTATAATAATCAAATCTGGGTTCGCGGCCAGTATAGCTTCATAGTTAGGTGTAGATGAAAAATTTAGAGTCGGAACCTTCTTATCCTGAAGTCTGTCGTACAGATAATCCCCTCTCGTTCCACTGGCTTGAACTAACGGTGCATCCAATGATAGTAGCATATCCTCAAGCCCGACACTGACAATACGCTTAGGTTCCATAGGCACATCAACATTACCGAAGACCGTACTCATTGTTTTGGTGTTTGCTTGTGTTGATGAATTTTCATTAGCGTTTGGTTTACCGTTGGAGCATGCCCCCAGCAATAAAGTGAAAAGTAAAAGGGTAGCAAACAGTAACTTATTTGTATTTCTTTGCATGAATGAAGTTCCTCTCCTCTTGAACCTGAATTTTCCCGGTGAAATACTATGTCTTATTCAAACGAAAGCCCCTTCCACCATGAAACATATGGAATCCTTCGGAGTGACCCTTAATACCATCCAGCAGGAGAACCATCAGTTTATGTATAACACTATAATTGATAATGATTATCATCGTCAATAATAACTCTATACTGTCTTTTAGATAATATTTGAATGCACAGGTTGTGTTGGCTACTTGATATTGATATTGATAACCTTGCGGATGTTTATGTCTGGAGATATGAAGAAGGGATTTGTTATGAAAAAATAGAGGAGCTAAGAGGGTTCAAGTGGGGGTAAATCCGAATGCTCTGAAACGATCTATTTTGAAGCTGTATATGTAGTATGTGTATCAATTATTATCATTGTGTTCCTGTCTACCTTTGCATTCAGGATATTGATTTTGCTGGTGTAGACAGGAATTTAGCGGGTCTTTTTTGCTTGCTTTTGTAGTACCCAAAATACAGCGCCCAGGTTCATGCCTAATAACAGAATGACTTCTAGCACTTGCTCCATGGTCATAGCTTCAAGTATAGGAATAAACATACTCCCCCCTAAATAAGGTGTTTATTTATATTGAAAATCATTGCAATAACTAGTTTACAAGCCGTTTGCGTTGATATTGATTTAATAGCTCGTCCAGAATCATCGACTGTTCGATGACCTTGGGATGTGTAAAGAAACCGTATCTCTTCTGTGTTTGATGAAGTTCTTCCCGGGCTCTCTCGACTTGAATTAAGATGGCTGGCTGGCTCGACTGCATAATACATCCCTCCTATATGTAGTATTATAGAATCGTCTGTCAAAAAATAGGAGATTGGGGGAACGACGAGGTTTAAAACAAAAAAGAGTCATTCCTGATACCTCCAGGACGACTCTTTTGTTTTTTGTCTAAATGTGTAGACGTTAAAAGCTTCTCGTTAGCCGCCAGAGCCGTGTGTCATGAGTTGCAGTGCGGACTGAATTGACTCGGAACCACTACTTGGTATATTTACTGAAATAATTACGATTAATAAGAAACTAAACGATACTGCCCACAAAACCATCTTTCTCATGTTTCGTTACACCTCCCCAATTGTGTAGTGTGTTCAGGCTACTTTAAAAATTGTTGAGGGAATCTTGAAAGTGATTCTATTAATAGTTTATAGGATGATGCCAAACTTTGCTCAAAAAATAGTTAGTATTAATAATACTTTTATTCCAAATAGTGGGTAGTTGTTTGAGTGAGGTGTAGTTTAATTTAGTGTCTATAAAGTCTTAATGATATAAGAGGCTCTCTCTTCATTAATTCGGTGCATTTCCCCGATTAAGCCTGCGTATGCTTCCTGTTGCTCTACTGAAGCTGCCGCGCGGTACTTTTCAAATAATCCCACACACCGCACAATGCTATCATTGCTTCTCGTTCTTACCGAAGATTCCAGACTCCCCATTAAGTACTCAAAGCCAGCCTCTAGATTATTTTTTCTGAGATAGTATATGGCCAGTTCGGTAAGAAACCGTGTGTATTTATCTCCGGTTAACTGCTGAGTGTACTTCCCCAGTCGGCTGTGTTGCTCTTTATACGACAGGTTATCTGTGAATTGCAACAAGATCGCATCAACATCAAATAGAAAGCGGTTGGCGGCCTGCATGATTTTAAAAAGAGCCTGGAATATTTCGTTCTCCCGAACTTCGACATATTTGATGTAGTCGGGTAAGACGTCTACTTGTCCAGCCATAAGGCGGTACAAGTAGCTATTCGCTGTAGCCCACTCTTTGAATTGTTTAATTACCCGCGACTCCTCTTCGTTAACAGGTGACTTTGCCCAGCTTACGTCCGAATATAGAAATGCATACTGCAAGGCTTGTTCGTAATCTCCACGCTCATCACAGACCAAGGAGCCCAGCAAATTGGCATAAAGGATGTAATAGATGATAGGGCGAGTCGGTATCTTGGTCTCAGAATCTTTGCGAAAGGAATGATATAGAATATCTGCTTTATGGCCCATAAGCTCTGCGAGTTCCATTACCTTGTCCCAGCGATGCAGGGAGGCGTAGATATCCGCTAAATGCTTCAGCGCATCCAGTTGATCGGCTTCCTCCAGTCGCTCTATATAGGGTTCGAATTGATTGGCGGCACGCAGGTTCTCATCCTGATTATCCCCTAAACGAATGGCAAACAGTCTGTACTGGCACAGAGCCAAGCGTTCGGAGTGCTGGAGCTTTTCACCTGCTGCCACATTCTCGTACAGAAGTGCAGCTGCTACAAGATAACCTTGAGCGAATAGCGCTTCCGCTGCCTCAAACAGCAAGGGAGAGTACATCAGATTGTCCATAATATGCTGTACAATATTCTTAATCGCGCCTAGCTTGTCCAGTTCAGCACATCTCTGCAACAAAGGGCCAATTCGCCGCCAATCTGCTGACCCTTCAATAATGTAATCATGAATATACATTTCATAGAAAAAACCATCCGGCTTCCCCATTGCTGAAGTGATCCGGTCAAGCTGCTGCATGGCAATCGGTCGGCGGGCGTTGATGATATTGCTTAGGGTTCCGGAATGAAGGCCGGTACGTTCTGCAAATTGAGCCAGCGTCAAGGCTTCTCTTCTCAGGTAATGCTCCAGTTCAGTCAAAATGGTTGCTGCAGCTTCCAAGGTACGACCACCTTTCGCGCCAAAATCCATAAAATGGATAAATATTTCTTCAATTATCGCGCTGAATAGAACAGTGGTCAATACGGTAGATGAGTCTATAATATGATTTTTTTTACTATTATTATAAAAATAACCTTTCTCGCAATTATACTTCGGTAATTGAGCTAGGGGGCATATTATTGTATGATATGTAAGGAACTTTGGGGCAATCCTGGTTCTAAATTTAACTGTAGAGGTAGCTAACGAAATGTATCCTAAAGAACTGAACTATACGATGCCGCCGGAGTGGAGCCAGCATGAGCGCACCTTTATCTCCTGGCCTGTGCAGGCATCCATGTGTTTTCCCGATAATCATGAGTCTGTGTGCCAAGGGTATGCAGAAATTATAAAAGCAATGGCAGAGTTCGAGCCGGTGACGGTGATCGTGAACCCTGATGAACTGAAGACGGTGGAAGCTTTGGTCGGCGGACCGCGAGTTTCCCTGCTGCCGATTGCACATAATGATGCGTGGCTGCGTGACAATGGTCCTACATTCGTAGTGAATGAAGAAGGTGCACTCGCAGGTGTGAACTGGAAGTTCAATGCCTGGGGCGGCAAATATTCTCCTTGGGATCTCGACGATAATGTCGCTCCGCAGATTCTGGAGCATCTGAAGGTCACCCGTTATGATGCACCGCTCGTAATGGAGGGAGGCTCCATTCATATCGATGGAGAAGGAACGATCCTGACCACGGAAGAGTGCCTGCTGAATACGAACCGGAACCCGGATCTGGGACGACAAGAGATTGAAGAACAGTTGTGTAATTATATCGGAGCAGAGTCCGTGATCTGGCTGAAGCGCGGTTTGAGCGGCGATGAGACCGACGGCCATGTCGATAACATTGCTTGCTTCGCGGCACCGGGCAAGGTTATTATTCAGGTCTGCGATGATCCGCAGGATGAGAACTATGAGATTACGCAAGAGAATCTGCGGATTCTGGAGAATGCTACTGACGCTAAGGGACGGAAGCTGGAGATCATCAAGATTCAGCAGCCGCCACGCGTAGATGGGGAAGATGGTCGTCTGACCCTGAGCTACCTGAATTTCTATTTTGTGAACGGGGGCATTGTTCTGCCAGTATTCGGTGGAACTGCTACGGAGACAGACAAGCTGGCTGCCGAGACGTTGGCGGGGCTGTTCCCGGACCGCCGTATACGTACGGTGAACGGCATGGCTGTGATCGGCGAAGGCGGCAATGTTCACTGTACTACACAGCAGATGCCTGCGGTGAAGTAAGCCTATTTTACCGATGAACCTATAAGACTGGTTTTATATACAAGGAGGACCGATACGTGAGAAATGTAAAAGTAGCTGCAACGCAGATGAGCTGTTCCGGCAACATTGACGAGAATATTAGCAAAGCCGAGACGTTGGTGAGAGAAGCTGCCGCACAGGGCGCGCAAATTATTTTGCTGCAGGAACTGTTTGAGACCCCGTATTTCTGCCAGAAAGAGAAATCGGATTATTATGCATACGCAACTGAGCTCGAGCAGAATAAGGCCGTTAATCATTTCAAAAAAGTAGCAAAAGAGCTGCAGGTCGTGCTGCCTATCAGCTTCTATGAGAAGAAAAACTATGCCCGCTACAACTCGCTGGCTGTGATTGATGCCGACGGTACAGTGCTTGGCAAATACCGCAAGAGCCACATCCCGGACGGACCTGGCTATGAAGAGAAGTTCTATTTCAACCCGGGTGATACCGGCTTCAAGGTCTGGAATACCCGTTATGCCAAAATCGGCGTCGGTATTTGCTGGGACCAATGGTACCCGGAAGCTGCCCGCGTGATGAGTCTGATGGGGGCGGAGATTCTCTTCTATCCGACGGCTATTGGTTCGGAACCTCAGGATGGAAGCATTGATTCCAAAGATCACTGGCAGATGTGTATGCGGGGCCATGCCGCGTCTAATCTGATTCCTGTCGTAGCTTCCAACCGGATTGGCGAAGAGATCGACGAGGATTCCAGCATTAACTTCTATGGTTCTTCTTTCATTGCCGGACCGCAAGGCAACAAAATTGTTGAGGCTGGACGTGACGAGCAGACCGTCTTGGTTAGCGAATTTGATTTGGATGCCCTGGAAGTTCAGCGGATTGAGTGGGGCATTTTCCGTGACCGCCGTCCAGAGCTGTACAGATTGATTGCTTCGTATGACGGAGATTTGACATTCTAATACTAGTTTGAAGAGTACCGCCGGAGATGAATAATGCTCATGGCGGTCTTTTTTGTAGCTAAGGTGCGCTGCAGGACTGTGGTTGAAATGATCCTCCGGCAAGCCATACCTCTGCTAGCTGGAACTACCGTTGAGGTTATGCGTAAATAATATTTACAAGATAGCTGGGAGCTAATAATGAATTTACCGGAGGCGCAAATGTGGCATGAACGGGTTGAGTGATTTTTTTAGAAATATTAGTGAGAACTATGGACATTTCTTCTCTTGGGGCGATATTGTAGGGGCGTTTTCCGATCCTGTGAACTGGGGGATTATCGGTAGCTTGATTCTTCTGGAGGGCCTGCTCTCAGCGGATAACGCGCTGGTACTGGCCGTGATGGTTCGGCATTTACCCAAGGAACAGCAGAAGAAAGCCCTGTTCTATGGGATTGTGGGGGCATATCTGTTCAGGTTTCTGGCAATCGGGCTGGGCACTGTCCTTATCAAGTTTACGCTGGTCAAGGTTTTGGGTGCGCTCTATCTCTTCTATATTGCGTATAAGGGCCTGTTCAAGGTCGGTAAAGAGAAAGAGATGCAGAATAAAGGAACTTCCTTCTGGAGGACTGTGCTATTAGTAGAGTTGATGGATATCGCCTTCAGTATTGACAGCGTGATTGCCGCATTTGGTCTTAGTGATCAAGTATGGGTGTTGTTCCTCGGGGGGATACTCGGCGTGCTGATGATGCGTGGGGTGGCGCAGGTATTCTTGAGGTTGATTGAGAAAATTCCGGAACTGGAGCAGGCGGCCTTCCTGCTGATTGCTATAATTGCCGGCAGAATGCTGATTGCTGTATTTGGATATGAAATGCCTTATGCAGTTTTCTTCGCCATTCTGATCATTGTCTTCGTTGGAACCATCCTGTACAGCTCGAGACGCAAGAAGAAAAAAGCTAATGAGAAAAATTAACCCTGCTATGCGTTCGTTTTAAGAAAATGTTTCAAATTTATTGGGTATCTTAACCAAGATGTTGTATAATCAGTCCAATATCCGCTGCAAAATTATACCCAAACGGAGGACATATGGAGAACGAAGCGCTGCTGCAGGTTGAACGGCTAGCTCTCAAGAAGCAAAAGATTTTTCGGCAAAGCGTACTGCGTTATATTGCCAGGGCCATGCTGGCCAGTATGTTTATCGGATTCGGTGTCATCGTAGCTTTTAAGACGGGCAACTTTTTCTACATGGAGCATTCACCGATGACGTACCCGATGGCCGCTGTTACATTCGGGGCCGCGATCATTTTGATCTCCTACGGAGGCGGCGATCTGTTCACGGGAGATACCTTCTATTACTCTTACACCGCGTTGCGCCGGAAAATGCGCTGGCTGGACGTCATCCGGATGTGGGTCGTCACCTATATTGGCAACATTCTGGGGGCTGCGGCCTTTGCACTGCTGATTTATTTGACGGGTCTGTTCTATGATTCCAACGTCAACGGATTTCTGCTGAATGTGGTGTCCCACAAGATGGAGGCTCCGGCGTTGCAGCTGTTTTTCCGGGCAATTCTGTGTAACTGGCTGGTCTGTCTGGCGTTCTTTGTACCCATGTCTATGAAGAGCGATGGTGCCAAAATGTTCGCCATGATGCTGTTCGTCTTCTGCTTCTTCATCTCCGGCTATGAGCATAGCATTGCCAATATGTGTACCTTTGCGATAGCGCTGGTGCTGGACCACCCTGGAACGATCTCGTGGGGCGGTGTATTGCATAACCTGGTTCCGGTAACGCTTGGAAACTTAATTGGTGGCGGTGTACTGATGGCCTATATGTATTATTACGTGAACAAACCGTTTCTCGAGGAAGAGCAGCATTAAGACAAAATGTCAGGCTCCGCCCCTATCGGGCGGAGTTTTTTTTGTTATAAAACAAGGGGATCACAGGTCAGCTTTGTTCGCAATAAGAAACTATCTGAATTTTTAATAATGGAAGGATTAAGGTATATAAAGTAGAATAAATTATTAGTGTTAAAAAATTGAAGCTTATTTATAAATCGAGGGATATGTTCTTGGAAAGAGCGGTGGTAGCCATGAAAACAATGACGGACAACCAAATTATTCAGGATTCTAAACAACAGTGCAAGCTTAGAGGCATAGACCCTGAACAGCCGCCCGTTTTTGCGAATCGTTTGTCTGCCGAGCAATTGAAGAAGCAATTGAGTAAGTATCGCGAAGTCATCGAGGTTATCGATTTCTTTGTTCATAAATTCCTGTCCTCCATTACTGGAACCCCCATTCTTGTCGCTATTTCCGACGATAAAGGATATCTGCTGGCTTTTCAAGGCGACCCCTCTATTATCGACACTATTCGACAGATCGGCCTAGGTGAGGGTGCATTAATGAATGAGGATGTGGGCACCAATTCAATAGACCTGTGTCTACGTCACAAGAGACCGTTCCAATTGGTCGGACAAGATCATTATCAGCAGATCCTCCACCGTCTGGCCTGTTGCACCGCTCCTATTCTTAAAGAGGATAACCAGATTCTGGGGACGATTTCGTTCATGGCGGATATGGATGTAACTCACCCGCATCTGCTGCCACTGCTGTGTACGATGGCCGATTCCATTGAACGGGAGCTGTTGCTCCGCCAGAGCAATGCCCAGCTGGAATTGTTGAATCAAATGCTGCTGGAGACGAATTATCTGGGCGTCATTATTACGGATGAACACGGCAAGATCGCTGATATAAATGAGAATGGTATGAATATGTTGGAGATCGAGCAAACCCGGTATTATGACATCATAGGCTCCAGCGTATTTGAGCTGACTGAAATCGGGCATTATTTTGAACGCACGCTTATGCTAAATGATCAATGTACTGGGTTGGAGCTGACGCTGGAGCGGCACGGGTCGATTCAGCACTTTATGATGGATGTCGTGCCAGCCTTTGATAGCGGTGGGAAGCTGTCCCGGGTGATTGGAAGTCTGCGCAACATTACTGAGATGAAACGGACCGAAGAGGTGCTGCGCAATACGGAAAAGCTGGTATTCGCAGGTCAGCTTGCGATGAGCATCGCCCACGAGATTCGTAATCCGCTTACTACGGTCAAAGGAATGCTTCAATTGTCCAACAAGGATGGCAAGCTTCCGCATTATGATCTGATTATGTCTGAGGTGGAGCGCATGAATCTGATCGTTAGCGAATTCCTGATCCTGGGTAAACCGCAGGCGGTGCATTTCAAGAATGAACGATGTAGCGCTATTCTACAGGAAATGCTGGGGATTTTTGCAATCCAGGTCCGTATGAACAATATTACCGTCACTAGGGACTTTCAAGAGGATCTTGAGATTAAATGCGACCGCAACCAAATTAAGCAAGTCTTCCTGAATATTCTGAAAAATGCGATGGAGGCCCTGCCGTTCGGCGGTGATATTATGATCACACTGGCGGTGGAGGACGGCTTCCAAACCATCACCATCGCGGATAACGGTGAAGGAATGAGCGAGGAGGTGCTGCTGAAGATCGGCGAACCTTTCCATACGACCCGTTTCAACGGCAACGGACTTGGCATGATGATTGTGAAAAAAATTGTATCGGCGCATAAAGGTCATATCACGATCAAGAGTGAGATTGGACAAGGCACTGCGGTGAAGATTTTCCTCCCGGCATAATAAAAAAGCGAATGCCGCCCCGGACTTACGTCTCTCGGGGCGGCATTGTTTACATTGGCGGTATGGAGTAGTACAGCGGCGCCTTCTCCTTAAGTGTACCTTCCAGAGTACCGCCTTCTTGGTGCCAGTATTCAATACCGCCAAGCATTTCCTTTACCTGATAGCCCATTGCTGCCAGTCTGGCAGCAGCCTTGGTCGCCCCGTTGCAGGCCGGACCCCAGCAGTACACTACCAATACATTATCCGTTGGGAACGATGGGGTAGAGCTGTCGATACGGCCGGAGGGTATAGAGAGTGCCCCGGGGAGATGGGCCTCCTCGTAGGATTGGGTGTCACGGACATCCACAATCGTGAATCCGCCTAATCCCTTCCGTATATCGTAAGCCACATCAGCTACATCGGTTTCATATATCCCTTTGGCGTTGAAATATAGCACGGC
Source organism: Paenibacillus sp. NPDC056722 (assembly GCF_042790635.1). Taxonomy (NCBI): domain Bacteria; kingdom Bacillati; phylum Bacillota; class Bacilli; order Caryophanales; family Paenibacillaceae; genus Paenibacillus; species Paenibacillus sp. NPDC056722. The sequence goes on from NZ_JBHTYV010000007.1 coordinate 162,050, forward strand.
TTCTTCAGGTGTGGCGGCAGGTGTCCCCAGAACCTGGGATATGGGTGTAATCTTCATGGTCGTGTCGTTCCTCCTTGAACATGTCTTAGAGTTATTGTATAACGTATTTATAATTGAAATTATCTATAGTTTTGGATATATAATATCGAAATAAATGATAGTTGATTGATTTGAGGGAAAGAAGGTCACAGCTATGGAATTGACATACTTGCGCACCTTCTGTGAAGTCGCCGCCTGCGGCAGCTACACTAAAGCTGCCGAAAGACTGGGTTATGCGCAGTCCAGTGTAACATCACAGATCGCCAAGCTGGAGGAAATGTATGGTGCGGTCCTGCTGGAGAGAGCAGGACGGGGTATGACGCCCACGTTTGCCGGCAAAGGACTGCTGCCCTATGCCCGGCAAATGTTAGCACTTAGCGAGGAGGCCAAGGGTGTAGTGTCCGGCGGGTATAAGGGTCAACTCGTCATTGGGGCCATTGAGACGCTGGCCGCTTATTATTTGCCTCATCGCCTGCATCTTTATCGTAGCGCTTATCCGGATATTCGGCTGCGGGTGCAGCCTGGATCGGAGACGGAGATCATTGCTGCTGTCAGGGACAAAACGGCTGACTTTGGACTGATCTTTGATGAACCCTTTGCCTCAGAGGATCTGGTATCCCTGCCGCTGCGTGAGGAGTCGTTGTTCGTGGTCATGCATCCCGGGCATGCCTTTGCGTTGCAGTCTGAAATAAATCCGGAGCAGTTGGCGGAGGAACCGCTGGTACTTACTGAGGATACTTGCACCTACCGGAATCTTCTGCTGCATACGCTGAGGCAGTGTGGTGTAACACCGGGAATAGATATGGAATTCGGCAATCTGGAAGGGATCAAGCAGGCTGTCAAGCACCGCTGGGGGACGGCATTTCTGCCGGGCTATGCTATCGAGGAAGAGCGTCAGGCAGGCTCTCTGGCAGCAGTCCCTCTAGCGGGGGGACACAAGTCGTTCAGCATCCAGCTTATTTATCCGAAAGAACGCTGGTTGTCTCCTGCTTTTCGCGATTTTATCAAGGGGTTACAGGAGTAGTAACCATACGGCCTAAAGAACTGAGACCAGCAGTAAAAAAAACCTTCAGAGCTGCAATAACTGCAAGCTCTGAAGGGGTTTTGTGTTCAATCCAATAGGGTCTCTGGCTCCATGTGATCTACCATTTGGAACCGCCGGAGGATCTGTCGTTACCTCCGCCGTCCCAAGAGGAGCCACCAGAGGATCTGTTGCTGTCTCCGCCTCCCCATGAGGAGCCGCCAGAGGAGTGGTTGCCGCCGCCGAACGAATTACTGTTGTGTTGGGCCTGTTGCTGTCGCTGTTGTTGCCGCTGCTGCTCAAGCAATAATGCCATTGCAGCCTGGCGTTCCTGTTCTTGCTTCTGGCGGACGAGACGGTTCGCCTCTTCTACAAAGGTGCTGATTGCCGCCTCATAAGAACGGGCTAGCGTCTCGAGCTCATCCATGTGGAATGGCGGTGAGACCAGCCGCAGTGTAAGCTTCTCATAATCAGCGAGCAGCGGATTATGGGAACGCGCCCGGCGGGCCAGACCGTTCCGCTGCAGCAAGCTCTGCGCGGCATCGATCCGGGCGGGCCCTTCCGCGAGCAGCCGGTTGATTTTGTCTAATCGGCTGTTCAGGGCATCCAGCCCCTCAGAGATATCGCTGAACCGCGCGGAGGCTTCGTCCTGAAGCGACAGGAGCCGGTCAAGACCGCTGCGCGCTTGATCGAATTCCCCGCGTTCATCGCTGGTCCAAGTCTCGATCTGCGGTACTTCGCCTGCACCTTCCCGCAGGCGTGTACCCCATTCCTCTAGCGCCTCTCGGAAGCTCGCTAGATGCTGCTCCGCGAACCGGCCTCCGGCATCACGGATCCGGCTTTGCAGTTCATCCCGCCGCTGCTTCAGGGTGGTCCAGTTCGTGCGAACCGTCTCGAGATCCCGCCGGTTCTGCCCCCGGATCTGTCCCTGCCGCTCTGTCATTGCCACAGCCTCTGACAGAAGCAGGTCCATCCGGGCGGCGATGCTGCGCACCTCATCCATGTCCCCGCTTTGGAGCGGGGTCTTGATCGCTTCTGCTTGTGCTTGGGCCTGCTCCAGGTGGTCATAGGGTCTGACCTTCATATTTTGCAGGGAATGCTGCGCGATCAGTGCAGAAATCGTTGTCCGGGTGTCTGACAACACCCCGGAAAATGCTTTTAGCTTATCGTTATATACGCTCACATCTTGCAGGTCTTTCCCAATCTTCGTCTGTCTCTTCTGAGCATCCTCCGTAAATTCTTGGGCGGCAATAGGGTCGAATAGCTCCAGCTGATCGGCTTTGGCTGCTTTCTCGGCTAAGGTCTGAAGATCCTGGACCATTGCCTGTAGATTGTAGCCGGTCTCTCTGATCAGGGCTTGCAGAGCTTCGTCCAGTTCAGGGATTTCCTTCTTGAGAGCAGTGATACGTTGCTTCACATGACGGTCGGCCTCGTTGATGACCTCAATTTGCTTCTCATCCTCTTCGAGTGCAGCGCGGAAGGCACCATTGTCTTGACGCAGCTTCTCCAAGGTTCTCTTCAGCTCGCCCAAGCGGTACAGAGCGGGCTTGGTATCCTGGCCTGAGCGTGCGGAGATGTCTACAAGGCGGGTAGACAGGCGCGCAGAGATTGCTTCGACCAGCGCGCCTGTCTTGCCTTGGACGATCCCCTGGAATGGCTTCAGGGATTCCAACGCCTGATTGGTCCGTACCAGCAGGCCGGAGAGCTGTTCGTTCTGCTCGCCCAATTGTTTGCTACGGCGTAGTCCTGTCAGCAGGACGAACAAGGCGCCCAGCAGTAGGGCTGCCCCTACAAAGACTGTGGCCCGGGCCGCAGTCGATGATCCGGAGCCGCTGTCCTGCAGCGCGGCTGATCCTGTCCCTGCCGAACTGGAGCCGTGTGAGCCAGCCCCCGAGCTAGAGCCCTGCGACCCGGAGGCAGCTCCGCTCCCGGACTGCGTCGTGCCGCTTTTACTTCCCGCACGGCCAATCTCTTGCACAGCATTCAAGAGCGAGGTGATGCCTTCGGCAAAGTCTCCATGTTTGGCGGAGGGAATGAAATACGTATCCAGCAGCTTGACAAGGGCCGCGCTTCCGCTAGATGCGCCTTGATCTTTTGCCCACGTATTAATGGCGGCTTGCAGTGGCGGATTCTCGAAGACTAGCTGAACATCATGATTTTGAACAGCAATGAGTAATAGCACATCCCTGGCGGCGAGCCCCCAGGAATCAAAGACATCATTGGCGTAATCTTCAGCGGACCTTCCTTCCGTGGAGTCCACAGTTAGAACATGAAAGGTAAAGGCTTCGCCTGCGGTTACTTTGGAAATGGCCGTTATATCACGGCTATCCAACAACCCAGCTTCATCCTGAACCAGACTCGCTCCCTGTGCGGGTATGTCTGCGGCAAAAACGCCTGGTACCCATATAAGACTGATCATCAAGAACAATAGTATACATTTCTTCAAGATGGCACACTCCGATCTCTAGGGACAATGACACACCCTATATTATGTTGAATATTATACTATATAATGAACCCTCTGTTGTTCCTCAGCGGCGGCCTACATATCTTTAACACTACGTGTTCTAACCGCTATTGGTTCCCGGTGTCGCGCACAAAAAAAGCCGCATCCCCGGAAAGGGAATGCGGCTGTCAGGTCTTTATTTGGATTGCAGACAGAGGATGTATTGCAGTCTGGATTTGATTTCCTTCTGCCATTTCAGATCGCCGACTTTTACGGCAAGATTGAGCAGATCCAGGTAATCGTCAACCTGAAGTGTCGTCCGGGAAGTGGCTGCGCTCATCGGTGTTCAGTCTCCTTTGTACTCAATTATAGTGAGGTTGAATAATCTGTTTTCTTCAATAATGATAATCATTATCAACTATATTTGTTATTATCCACATTTTAGCGTTAAAAATCAATACAAAATTGAAGAACTTCTCTTTTCGATGCACATTTTCTGTTCACCCCAGAGGGAACTGGCAGGAACCTTACCATTTTTTGTCGAATAAAGCTGGAGATAGGGCTGTTATTTGATTTTGGAAAAAGGAGAACTTGCGATGAAGCGATGTGCGTTTCTGCTTCTACTTAGTATTCTGCTTATCTTCACGTTTCCTGCAGCCGCTGCTCATGGTCAGCGACAGGAGATTAAATACCAGGCCGAACTGAACTATCCCCCCTACAAATACATACAGAACGGCTATCTGACCGGCTTTGATGTTGATCTTATCAGCATGATTTTTGACAAGCAGGGGTATCTCGTTCATTACAGCACCGGCGATTGGGGAGATGTGTATGAACGGCTGATCGATGGTGAGATTGATACCGCCGGGCTGATGGTCGTTACCGATGAGCGAAAGCAGAAGGCTCTGTTCTCGGTGCCTGTATTCAAAAGTAAAATCTCCGTCTACGCCCGCCAGTCCTTCAAGGAAGAAGTCACTCTGAACACATTAGGCCGCTACAAAATCGCTGTAGGAAAGAACCAATATACAGAGGCTATGCTGCGCGATAAAGCAAACATTAAACAATACATAACATATCCTACGATACCAGCTGCATTGGATGCGCTAAAAAAAGGTGAAGTGGACCTGCTATTCGAGAACCAGGGGGTTGTCGATTACCTGATTGTCGACCAGGGTCTGACCGGTACCATTGTCCATAAGCTCAGCGATCTTTATCCGGTAAATGTAGCTATCGGGGTAAGCAAGTCCAAGCCTGATCTCGTTCCTTATTTGAACAGCCGCCTGGAACGGCTTCAGGAATCCGGGGCATTCGAGGAGCTTTACCAGCAATACTTTTTCTCGCATTCCGATAGCTACAGAAATAAGATATTCACTCAGGTGGTTGCTGGCGTGATCATTGCGCTTTGCCTGCTGGTGTTCGGTGCTTTTCTGCTGAAGATGTATATTAATCGTCTGCGCAGGGTGATCCATGCAGAGCAGCAATTTTTCGAGGATGTCATCGAGAATACCGGCATGATGATTTGGGCTGTTCATAGCGACAAAAAAATTGTGCGATTCAACTATTATGCCGAGAGGCTGACCGGACTTTGCGAGCGGGAGATGCTCGGTGTAAGCATCGAGGATTTGGGTGGACTTGAGGGCAGTGTGGCAACCCTTAGAGATTTGCTGCTGCGAGCAGTGAAGCTGGAATACGTCAGCGATGTCGAGCTGAAGCTTCCCGAGGGTGATCCGGAAGGCAGATATTTTACGATCCGTACCACACTGATCAAAGGTTTGGATCGTCAGGCAGAGGATATCTTCGTGCTCGTAGGGCTGGATATCGATATCCGCAAGCAAAATGAGCTCAAACTCCAGCTCAGTTATGAAGAACTGGAATCTACATACGAAGAACTTGCGGCAACCGAAGAGGAACTGCAGGATCAGTTCGACAAATTAAGGATCAGTGAGCGCCGGTTCCGGTTGGCTTCCGAAGGCTCTGGAGCCTACATGTGGGAGCTGGACTGGGAGAGTGGTTACTACAGACTTTCGGATCGCTGGTTTGAGGTGATGGGTTACACCGAGGAAGAGATTAATTCCTATGAAGGCGGTGTGCTCAGCATCATTCATCCCGATGAGCAGGCGTCGTCGAATAAAGCCCGGCAGGAGCATTTGGCCGGATTAACTCCGATCTATGAGACCGAATATCGCATGCGGACTAAGGCAGGAAACTATATTTGGTTTGAGGTCAGGGGTAAAGCGATCGTTGATCCGCGGGACAAAATCCTGCTGTTCCTCGGCTCACTGATTGACATTAGCAATCGTAAACAGGTGGAGCTCAAGCTGAATAATAGCTATCAGGAGCTTGAGGCGACCTATGAACAGCTCACAGCGACCCAGCAAGAGCTTATGGGCCAATACGAGCTGTTGCTGGAAAATCAGAAGAATATGCACCGTCTGGCTTATATCGACTCCCTTAGTGATCTGCCTAACCGTGCCAGTCTGCTGGAGGCGATGGAGAAATATTTCCGGAAGCCGGGTGGATCGGCGGCGCTGCTGTTTGTTGATACCGACAATTTCAAATACATTAACGATACACTCGGTCACAAGTTTGGGGATGTGCTTATTCGCAAGGCCAGTGAGCGGCTGCAATCGCTGGTGGGTGAAGGGGGAATGCTCTCCCGGTTGGGGGGAGACGAGTTTGTGATTTTCCTCAAGGATATTCTGGATAAGGATGCTATTTTTGAACTTGCCGAACAGATCATGCAGGCTTTCAAAAGATCCTTCCTGATCGGAGAGAGCAAACTGTACGTTACGGTCAGCATCGGAATTTCTTTTTACCCCGAGGACGGGGGGACAACAGAGGAAATGCTGAAGAATGCTGATGTAGCCATGTACCGCGCCAAGGAAGAGGGCAAAGGCAGATATGCTGTATACGATAAGTCGATGCATAAGGCTTTTAATGAACGGATGAACATCGAGAAACACCTGCGAAGTGCCATGAAAAATAATGAGTTTGAGCTGCACTATCAGCCGCAGGTAGATATTCGAACGGGTCTGATTTCCGGTTTTGAAGCCTTGATCCGCTGGAACAGTCCGGTGCTGGGCTTCGTTTCTCCGCTTGATTTTATCAAGGTTGCAGAGGATTCCAGACTGATTATCTATATTGGGGAATGGGTGCTGCGTGAAGCCTGCCGTTTCACGAAGGATGTGCATGATCGGGTAGGCATTCCCTACAAGATATCAGTGAATATCTCTGTGATTCAAATGCTGCAAGATGATTTCATTGATGTGGTGCTGAATACACTACAGGAGACCGGATTACAGCCGGAATGTCTGGAGCTGGAGATTACCGAGTCTATCTTTATGGAATCCTTCGAGAGTATGGTCACCAAGCTGGAGTATTTGAAATCATGCGGGATTCTCATTGCGCTCGATGACTTCGGTACAGGTTATTCCTCGCTGAGCTATTTGCAGCAGTTGCCGATATCGACACTCAAAATCGACAAGGCTTTTATAGATTCTCTGTCCGATAGTACCTACAGTCAGTCCTTTGTACAAATTATCGTTCAGTTGGGACATAAGATGGGTCTGGAAGTGGTTGCAGAGGGCATAGAGGAGGAAGCCCAGCTGGCATTCCTTAAGGATTCTGGTTGCGACAAGGTTCAGGGCTATCTCATCAGCCGCCCGGTTCCCGGACGTGGTGTAGGTAAGCTGCTCGAGGTCGAGCGCTACTTCTGAGAAATAGACGATGTCTCTTGATAAAACATGTACACAGTATACAATCAAAAAGAACGAGCTGCTCCTGAATGGAGGGCTCGTTCTTTTGTGTTGGGTTCAGAGAGCTACGATTCGATTTTTCCCCGATTTCTTCGCTTCGTATAAGGCATCATCGGCTTTCTGGAACACATAGCTCTTGGAGTCAGCACCTGCAAAATCATGCATGCCTATGCTCACGGTGATAACCTGCCCCCCCATCACCTCAATGGGGTGAGCGGCAATTTCCGCGCGGATCTTTTCCATAATTTCGCGTGAGCTTTCGAAAGGCTTAGCATTCAAGATCACAACAAATTCCTCTCCACCGTAACGTGCGGCAAAATCATCGGTACAGATGTGCTTGAGGACAACGGCTGCCACATGCTTCAGTACGATATCCCCGACCCAATGCCCGAACCTGTCATTGACCTGCTTGAAGTTGTCGATATCCAGAACCGCCAGTTGCATCGGGAACGGGTTGCTCTGCTGATGCTCAATCAGCCAGCCCAGATATTCGTGAAAGGTCTTATGATTGTACAAATCTGTCAAAGGATCAATCTTGGACAAGCGGTCCATGATGATATTCTGTATTCGCAGATCCTGCTCTGACTTCTCTGAATTCTCCAGGGATTGAATCAAGTCCCGCCCGCGTCCGATGATTGCGAACCCGGCCAGTGAGGTGCCTGCAAATATGGTAACGATGATAATATTCTCGGTGTACTCTATGTAGTTATAATCTCCACCCGATCCGAACAATATGGCTAAATAGATCAGGCAGATCGCGGAAGATCCGATCAGATAGCAACTCTTCAGATAGATCATGGATACAAGCAGTGGTATTAGCAGAATGAACGGCTCCACAGCTACATCCGATGAGATGTGCAGAATAATTATCATCGCGTACACATGGCTGGCCGCAATTATCGAGATCTCCGAGAGGGTGGGTTTCCAGCGATATATTCCTTCAAGCAGCAGAAGCAGCACCAGGATCATGGAATCAGGAAGAACCATACGGATATGAATATATTCCTTCTCCGAAATCAGCAGCCTGCCGTTGCCCATGACTATCAAAACGAGCAACTGACTGGCGAAATAGACCAGGAGAATAACCCAGAAAGCGTTCAGCAGCATGCGATTCCAATATTTTTCGCGAGGATTGTGTAGTAGGCACTGCATAAGATGTTCCTCTTTTCAAGTGGCAATATACTTATATATTCGACAAGATCCTATTGTTTCCTTCTGTAAGCTGCCTTGGAGATAATGTTCGGATTTTAATATAAATAATAAACCTGAAATAGGATTAAATTGACGTTAAGTTAACAATAAACGAACTATAAGTGACATTATGACTTGACACATTCGTATGTTTTCTATAAAATTTGTATAAGATGTTCGTATATCCCCGAAGATAGGGTTTGGGGGTCTCTACAGGGAACCGTAAATTCCTGGCTACGGATAGGGTGCTTTGGCATACCTTGAAATAGGCGGGATTTTTGTTGTTGCTGATCGTTCCGGCAAGCAAAGGTTGGACTGTACAGACGCCCGGTTCCCGCTGTAGTGTCGCCAACAAAGCACACAAAGTGATCATGTTATGAGAACGCGTACCGTCCGCAGTAAGGGCGGAGAAGCCTTATCTTCTTGGGAGGAACAAATGAGTAAATATGATGTAATTGTCGTTGGTGCCGGTCCGGCCGGAATATTCGCTTGCTATGAGCTGACACGGAAGGCCCCGCATTGGAAAGTGCTGCTGGTGGATAAAGGCCATGATATTTATCGCCGCAGTTGTCCGATTCTCGAGGAGAAAATTAAGCTCTGTCCGCCAGCCTCCGGTCGCAAGGAGTTTGCGGGCTGTCTGCCAGCTTGCTCCATTACGGCTGGTTTTGGGGGCGCGGGCGCTTATAGTGACGGCAAGTTTAATATCACAACGGAGTTCGGCGGGTGGATGACAGATTATCTGGCCCCTTCCAAGGTGCTCGAGCTAATCAACTATGTGGACGGGATCAACCTGGAGCATGGCGCCACCGATCTAATTACCGATCCTACAACGGACAGTATCCGGGATATCGAGCAGCGTGGCTATGCGGCTGGTTTGAAGCTGTTGCGGGCTCAGGTGCGTCACTTAGGAACAGAACAAAACCTCGAAATTCTAAAATCTATATATGAATATTTGAAAACACGTGTCGATATGGTGTTTAAAGCAGAAGTACAGGATCTGATTACGGTCAAAGAGGATGGAACCCACCGGGTGACCGGTATTTCCATGAAGAACGGCGAGAGCTACGAGGCCAATCTGGTCATGATTGCACCGGGCCGTGACGGCTCGGCCTGGTTGACTGAAGTACTGAAGAAGCGCCGTCTGAAGATGTACAACAACCAGGTAGACGTCGGCGTCCGGGTAGAGACCTCGGATGTCGTGATGCAGGAGATTAACGAGCATCTCTATGAAGGGAAGTTCATTTTCAATACTTCTGTGGGTACACGTGCCCGTACCTTCTGCAGTAACCCTTCCGGCCATGTGGTGGTGGAGAATCACAGCGGGGTAATGGCTGCGAATGGACACTCCTATAAAGATCCGGCACTTGGCTCCAAGAATACGAATTTTGCCCTGCTGGTCTCGCATAAGTTCACAGACCCGTTCGATAAACCGAACGAATATGCCCGCGAAATCTGCAAAAGAGCCAATGACCTGTCCAGCGGTGGCGTCATCGTCCAGAAGTATGGTGACATCCTGCGCGGACGGCGCTCTACAGAGACACGGATAAGCGAAGGGTTCCTGGAACCGACGCTGAAGGAAGCGGTACCGGGTGATTTGGGACTGGTGCTGCCGTACAACACCATGAAGAGCTTAATCGAGATGGTAGAGGCGCTGGAGAAGGTCACGCCGGGAATTGCTTCCGAGCATACACTCTTCTACGGCGTGGAGGCGAAGTTCTACTCCGCACGTCCGAAGCTTACCGAAGCGATGGAGACAGAGATATCTGGCCTCTACTGCGGCGGAGACGGCGCGGGCATTACCCGCGGTCTTGCGCAGGCTGGAGCAGCAGGCGTATGGATTGCTCGCGGAATGGTTGAGCGCGCGGGGGTATAAAGTTAAGGGACCGGCTTATGAGTGATATTCTGCTCATAGCCGGTCCCTTTTTGAATATCGTTATTGATGAGTATCTTGCTCTCGCGTGGTGTGATAGTGGTGGTGGTGATGATGGTGGTGATGGTGGTGATGGATGTGATGAATACCCTGGGGGGAACCATAGATGTGAAAATAGGGATGGGGATGTTGTGTATGTTCATGGCCGTAATGTTGTGGCTGGGGATCTCTTTGCTGAAATCCTTGAACTCCATTGTTTTCTTGTCGCATGGATGTACTCCTTTCGTTTTCTTAATACTGCATAATATGCCTATGCATAAGTAGTGACACCTGACCTAAGTGAATTGGGCTACCTACTCTAGGGTAGGGAAATCACCAACAGCACTTGCAGTGTGTAACCGGAGCTGGCCCCAGGTCTGCTGCCAGTTTTTACGCGCGATCCGCTCTACAAAGATGGGGTGACGTTCCTTGTCTGCTGCAAAATGTGGCGTCGGCCGTAACACCATATTCACCGCATCCTCGATCCCGTGTGGAGCGGTCAGGATGACTTGCCCCGCTTCGTTCAGGCTAAGCCCAAGCGCAGTTGCGGTCTCTGTAAAGTTCGAGATCGCATCTGTAGAAGATAAGAACGGTGACATGTTATTAATTAGATGCATTCGCGCTTCATTTTTAACCGACCAAGGGATGGTGGGATCTATGCTTCTTAGCTGCTCCTCCAATCGTTTTTCCTCAGCTTCATCAAGGTTAGAAGGGTCAAAATAGACAACATCAACATCTGGTAAAGGCGTTCTTTCCGCAAAGCCATGGAGCGTGTCCCAGATTTTAGAGCGCACAAACCCTGCACAGACCCACCAATCCGGCAAATGGAGTAGACTGGCTGTTTCCAGCACACCCATCATCCACGGGTCGCTTTGGACAAGTCGCAAAATATCTTCCACATTGTTTATTTTCATAGCTATTGCCTCCGTTGTTATAAGCTTTCAGCAAATATCCTCCAGTGAACTGCTCCGATGGCCCGCTAGCGTGGCCGTTAATACCGCGCAATATGAACTACGTTCGTCTGCAGCAGGCCACTGTGAACCAGTAGTATAAGTCTCTTACGGACCCAGGAGACGTTATTGCTCCTACATCAGCTTTTTTTTGTGTCTTACGGACTCAGAAGCCGCTATCTACACAGAATCTAACAAAAGAAAGACTAAAGTGTGTGAATAACGCCTCTGGAGTCCGCTAACTCCCTATAAAGTTCTCTTTGGATGGAATAAGGTCACTGAGGTCCGTTGGTGGTACCACCAATTACTCATTATAAATATGAATGGGGAAGTTGCCAGTAGCAAAGAGGGGGAGTCCTGAGTTTAATTATTTTACTGATGATAGTCAGTCTAACTTTATAGAGAACCGAAGGATGTACAGATCCGGGCTGCAATTGGACAGCGGCGGGAACTATAACTATAATGACCGATATATTGTTCTTGGAGGCCGTGACTATGCAACACACGTTTACTATTCTGATGCAATTATTCGAAAGAGCCGCGCTTCTGCTGATGTGTCTGTTCGTACTGACCCGTCTGCCGCGGTTTAAAGAGATTTTTCAAAAAGGTGCTTACGCCCCTCAGGAACTGGCGATTGTAACGGTGGTATTCAGTCTGTTCGCTATCTTCGGTACGTACAGCGGCATTAACGTGGAAGGCTCGCTTGTAAATGTACGGATCATTGCCATCATGGCCGGAGGGATACTGTTTGGCCCCTGGGTGGGTCTGATCACCGGAGTGATCTCAGGCGTGCACCGTTTCCTGATCGATATCGGCGGGGTAACCTCGGTTCCTTGTCTCATCACAAGCGTGATCGCGGGGGTAGTGTCCGGTATTATTTATCGTCGCAGCTCTGTTGAACGGCGCTGGATCGCTGGCATTCTCGCCGGGATGGCCTGTGAGGCGCTGACAATGGTACTTATTCTAGTGATGGCGCAGCCAACCTCGCTTGGGCTGGACATCGTGTCCAAGATCGCTTTTCCGATGATTGTTGGCCAAGTCAGTGTGGGTCTGATTGTCATGCTGATCCAGAGTGTGGAAGGGGAAAAGGAGCGGATAGCCGCCAAGCAATCCAAGCTCGCACTCGATATCGCCAATAAGACGCTGCCGTATTTTCGCAACATCAATCATGAATCCCTCCATACCATCTGCCAAATCATTAAAGAGGATATCGGAGCGGACGCTGTAGCCATTACAGATACCAGATTGATCCGCGCATACGTTGGTATAGGGGAAGAGTATTATGCCGAGACCAGCGAAATTATTAGCGACGAGACCAAGCAGACGCTGTCCAGCGGGGAAATTACGATCCGAAACAATGATACTGACCATACGAACCCGCTGATCAAATCGCTGATTATTATCCCGCTTAAGGAGAAGGGTGAGGTGACGGGGGCGCTCAAAATCTACTACACCAAAGCCCATAAGATTACGTATTCCCTTCAGGCTATGGCCGTGGGACTGTCGCAGATGATTTCTACACTTATGGAAGTATCGCGTGTGGAAGGCATCAAGGAGATGGCGAACAAAGCGGAGCTGAAAGCATTACAGACGAGTATCAACCCCCATTTTCTATTCAATGCGCTGAATGCGATCATCTCCTCGATTCGGATCAACCCGGATAAAGCGCGGGAGCTGATCGTGAATCTGTCCGGGTATATGCGGTATAATCTGGAGCTGAGTGATGAATTTATTGATATTAACAAGGAGCTCCAGCAGGTTCAGCAATATGTAGAGATTGAAAAAGCGCGCTTCGGCAGCCGCCTAACGGTGCTCTATGATATCGACGATGAGGTGGAGGTGCGCATTCCTAGTCTCATTATTCAGCCGCTCGTGGAGAATGCCATTGTACACGGGATTTTGAAGGAAAAAGGGAAAGGTACTGTCACCATTTCGGTAAAAGACCAGGGCGATACGGTGCGGGTTGGGATCCGCGACACCGGGGTCGGCATTTCTGAAGAGACGATCGCGAGAGTCTACAGCGGCGATATGCCGGAGAACAAGATCGGACTTTATAATGTGCATCAGCGGGTGAAACTGATCTATGGGAACGGACTGACGATCCACCGATTGGACAAAGGAACGGATATCTATTTTGATGTTAAAAAGGAGAACCGATGAGAGCGATAATTGTAGAGGATGAGGAACTGGCAAGACAAGAGCTGGCCTTCTTGATTGAGGCACATAGTGGAATCGAAATTGTCGCTCAGTTTGAGGACGGGCTGGATGCATTAAAATACTTACAGAGCCAGGAGGCGGATGTGCTTTTTCTGGATATCAACATTCCTTCCATCGACGGGGTATTGCTCGCCCAGAATATCAGCAAGTTCTCGGTGAAGCCCTATATTGTGTTCATCACTGCATACAAAGAGCATGCTGCCGAGGCCTTCGAAATAGAGGCGTTCGATTATATTCTGAAGCCGTACAGCGAGGTGCGGATCAAAGCGATGCTGCATAAACTCGAGACGGCCCATGCCGCTCGTGGTCGGCAGGAGGAAGAAAGTGAACGTAATCCGCTCAGTGATAAGGTAAACCTATGGAAAAACGAGAAGATCATCGTGGTGGATGCGGATGACATCTATTACGCCTCGGCGCAGGAGAAGACCACCAGTGTGATGACCAAAAGCGAAGAGTACAGTATGGCGCTCAGCATCAGCGATTTTCATGCCCGGCTGCCGCAGGACCGATTTTTCCGTTGCCACCGTTCCTACCTAGTCAACCTGTCGAAGATCAAGGAGATCATCCCTTGGTTCAACAATACGTATCTGCTGCGCCTGCGTGATTTGGATTTTGAAGTGCCGGTTAGTCGCAGCAGGGTCAAGGAATTCAGGCAGATTATGCGATTGTAAGCGCATTTCATTCCTCATTTCAGTCATCTCATTCCGTATTTCTCTCAAGCGGTGTTGCTTTCGCTACAATGAAGAGGCAATAGAGGCTCTTGCAGCGATCAACGAGAGAAAGAAGGAAACGGCCATGACTACAACTACGGATAGTAAAAGCGCCAAACGATGGCTTATTGTACTAGGTACCGTCATTATGCAAATGGGTCTGGGTACGATTTATACATGGAGCTTGTTCAATGCACAACTGGTATCCAAATTCGGATGGGAGCTCAGCTCCGTCGCAATAACATTTTCCATTACCAGCTTCGCGCTGGCTTTCGCAACACTGTTCGCGGGCAAGCTGCAGGACCGGTTCGGCCTCCGCAGACTGACTGGAACCGCAGGGATCGTGCTAGGACTGGGGCTAATGCTCAGTTCACAGGCAAGTTCACTCCCGATGTTCTATCTGCTGGCAGGATTGATCGTCGGCTATGCGGACGGAACGGCTTATATCACTTCGTTATCTAACCTGATCAAATGGTTTCCAAAGAATAAAGGCTTAATCTCCGGCGTATCTGTTGGTGCTTACGGGACAGGAAGTCTGGTTTTCAAATATATAAATGGCAGTCTGATCGACTCGGTCGGTGTATCTAACACATTCCTTTACTGGGGAATGATTGTGATGGCTATGGTTGTTATTGGCTCGCTGCTGATCAGAGAAGCTGCCGCGCCAGCCTCTGTACCGGCTGTTGTGCAGTCTTCGGCGGGTGTAGTCCCAGCAGGAACGCGGTCTAGCCTGTCGGCATCTCCTGCAACCGCCTCCAGTGTTCCGGCTGGTGCCAAGGACTATACCGTTAAGGAAATGCTTCGCACCAAAGAAGCGTATCTGCTGTTCATTATCTTCTTCACCGCTTGTATGAGCGGCCTCTACCTGATAGGCATCGTTAAGGATATCGGCGTGAAGCTGGCTGGACTTGATGTGCAGACAGCAGCGAATGCGGTGGCAATGATCGCGATTTTCAATACAAGCGGACGCCTGATTCTTGGGGCATTGTCTGATAAAATGAGCCGCTTGAAGCTGGTTGGCGCATCACTCGTAGTAACCGCTGCGGCGATGCTGACGCTTAGTTTCGCCCACCTGAGCTTTGGCCTGTTCTTCGCCTGTGTGGCGGCAATTGCCTTCTGCTTCGGCGGAAACATTACGGTATTCCCGGCTATTGTCAGTGACTTCTTCGGTCTGAAGAATCACAGCAAGAACTACGGCATCGTGTATCAAGGCTTTGGAATCGGAGCTTTATCCGGATCATTTATGGCTGCTTTGCTTGGCGGGTTCAAACCCACCTTTATCGTGATTGGTCTCTTGTGTCTGCTGGCTTCAATCATTGCGATTTCCCTGAAGCCGCCAGTGCAGAAAGAAAAGACAGAGAAGGGATTGAGTCTGAAACCTTACGGGGGGACAGCTTAACCATATACAGATTGTGATGTTGGCCTAATTACAGAGACAGAGCAACAAAAGGTAACACCTAAATAGAGGATGGTTAGTTCATTATGTGGGCTAATCTCCTCTATTTTTGCTTTAAAGAAATTTTAACTATGGCTTTAAAGCTTACTGGACAGTCAAAAGTTTACCGAAAAATCGCAACCTATTTTGTGTTTAAACCAGTAACTAAATTTGTGATTATGTAAAGTGAGCTTAAGAATAGCACCTTGCTGATTGATGATATCCTTATTTTTATAGGAATTCTCCAGTCAGCTTGCCTAATTCTTAAATTTAGCTTATATAGACCAGTAACTAAATTTAGGGCTTATCGAGAGCTCATTGAGTATTTATCGAGGGCTTAACTGGAACAGAAGTGACGCGCACAATTTGGGGCTGGCACACAGGTTCAGTGAATCAGAAGATCCAATCTTTCGTTTAATCGCCCTTTCACTTGATCGCCTATGCTGCTACAGTTACCTTGCCGCCGTTTTCCCTCGGATAACGTTTCTTTTTCCAAAGTCGACTCAGTGTTTAAATAACGGCATTTTTGTACCTTATATTTAATGTTTTAGCGTGAAAAAGGGAATTAAGAGCATTTTTGTACCTTATTTTCTTACATATCCCTAAAAAGGTGATATACCCGAAGAATTAACATACAAAAATGCCCTTAATGAATCTTTCCACTTCGTTGCCGCCGAATTAAGGTACAAAAATGCTCTTATTTATGTATTCGCGAGGTTGGTTCTGCTGACGATAGACAAGCTGTTAAACAAGCTGTTAAACAAGTTGTTAAACATGCTGTTACACAAGCTTGGGGGAAAGCGCGGTCAGGTAGTGGGTTTAGCCCCCATCGATCTTCTCATACCCCCGATGGTTATGGAACCGCGCAGGTTTCCCTTCACTAAAGCTAAGCGGAAGGTTAGTTGAATAAATAACTATATAAAGCGAACTTAAGAATAACACCTTACTGATTGATGATATCCGTATATTCACAGGGCATTCTCCAAGCAGCTTATCTCTAACACTATGTTTGGAAATTTGCTTTTCCCTCCAAGACGGCATGCAAAAATTTCTTCGATTTTTTCAATCGCTTCTGGACATCTTCAATTTCTTTGATTTTTTGTTCAACAACTTGTTTCTTTAGCTCGTATGATAAATTAAGTTCTTGACTGACTAGCACACTTAATTCCTCTATAGAAAAACCTACGGATAAAAGTGCCTTCACATCTTCCAGAAATTCAACAATCTCCTCCGAATAAATACGATAATTATTAGCATCTCTTTGCAGAAATATGTCCGGAATTAGGTTTTTACGTTCATAAAATCTCAATGTTGATATGGGCAGATCTGTTAATTTTGAAACATCATTTATTTTCATAATAGGACCTCTTTTTAATTGTTGCTATAAACCTAGGTTTATAGTTCATAATACGAATATGATAACGAACGACATACAAATTGTCAAAAAAACTAACGTTATCAAGAGGAGAGAGTTTATGTTTAATAATACTCTAAATAATGATTTTGCCAGTATAGTCAAGGAAAGACGTTCTGTTCGTAATTATGACGAGAACTTTAAAATATCAAAAGAAGAGCTCAGTGAAATGATTGCGGAGGCCAGCTTGGCACCGTCCTCTGCAAATATGCAGCCTTGGCGTGTAGTGGTGGTGGATACTCCGGAAGGAAAAGAAAAACTAAGACCTCTTGTGCGCTTCAATACGTTACAAAACGATACTTCATCAGCCATGTTATTAATTTTTGGTGATACTGATAGCTATTTAAATGTCGAAGAAATTTACAATACAGCTGTGGAAGAAGGGAAGATGCCAGTAGAAGTACGAGATAGTCAGGTCAACACCATCCTGTCAATGTATCCAACGTTACCAAAAGAAGTGAAAATTGAAGTAGCAAAAATCGATAGCAGCCTTTTCGCCATGCAGTTAATGTTGGTAGCTCGTGCGCATGGGTATGATACGAATCCAATGGCAGGCTTTGAAGTGGATCAAGTAGCCAAAGCATTTGATTTAGATGAAGAACGTTATGCTCCAGTAATGATTATCTCCATTGGAAAAGCCAAAGAAGCAGGATATGAAACCGTGCGGTTAAGTTCTGACAAGATCACATTTTGGAGATAAACACTTGTATTAATGAGAGGCGATAGTTCAATAAAAAATAGCGGTAGTCCAGGACTTTATTTTCTCGTCCATGACTGCTGCATTTACTTTCATTGGGAAGGTGAAGGTACAGAAGCCAAGCAGGAACGATAAATATCGCGGCAAAAAAAGGAGGTCCCTTGGAGCCAGGCTCTGGGGATCTCCTTTTTGATTGATAGGTTAACGGCACATTGTAAAGTTGGATGAGGGCACTTAGCCTTCTAACAACAGCGCTTCCGGATCTTCCAGCAGTTCCTTGACTTTAACCAGGAAGCTTACGGCTTCGGAGCCGTCGACGATCCGGTGGTCATAGGACAGTGCAATATACATCATTGGCCGATTGACGGTAGTCTCTTCGTCCAGTGCGATCGGGCGCAGCTGGATCTTGTGCATACCCAGGATACCTACCTGTGGGGTGTTAAGAATCGGCGTAGATAGCAGTGAGCCGAACACTCCGCCGTTAGTAATCGTGAATGTGCCGCCTTGCAGCTCAGCTAGGCTCAGCGTGTTGGCCCGCGCTTTAGCGGCCAGTGCACCAATTTCCCGCTCGATCTGCGGGAAGCTCAACCGGTCTGCATCGCGGACGACCGGTACGACCAGGCCTTCCTTGGCAGCGACGGCAATGCCGATGTCATAGTATTTCTTCAGCAACAGATCCTCGCCGTCGATCTCGGCGTTGAGCATCGGATAGGCTTTTAAGGCGCCGATCACGGCCTTGGTGAAGAAGGACATGAAGCCTAGTCCAACATCATGCTTCTCTTTGAAGTTATCCTTGCGGCGCTTGCGGATATCCAGAATCGCCGTCATGTCCACCTCGTTGAAGGTGGTCAGCATCGCCGCCGTCTGCTGCGCTTCCACCAGACGGCTGGCAATCGTCAGCCGTCTGCGCGACATGCGCTTGCGCTCCGTCGCTTTGCCGTCCTCCGGGTGCGGCGCTTTGCCCAGCGCCGCAAGCGGCTTCGCCGCCTCCGGCTTGCCTTGCGGCGCCGGAGCGGCTGGCGCAGCAGCACCCGCTGCGCCGTGGTCCTTCACATCGGCCTGGCCAATCCGGCCGATCGGGTCACGGGCGCTAACATCGCCGAGGGCGATGCCGCGCTCCCGTGCCAGCTTGCGCGCGCCCGGCGTAGCCAGGGCCGCGGAGCTGTCGCCCGCGCCCGTAGCTGCGGGCACGGCACTTGCAGCGGGCGCGGAAGCTTCCGCTGCTGCTTGAGGCGCGGCGGCGTTGCTGCCGCCTGCCGCTTCCGGTGCGGCCGCGGGCTTGCTGCCCTCGGCCGCTTTCGGCGTGCCGGCTGCTGCCGCGCCGATGATGCCGATGGCTTCGCCAACGGCTACGTTCTCGCCGGCTTGCCGCAGGATGGAGGAGATGACACCGTCCTCCTCCGCACTAATCTCAAGATTGACTTTGTCTGTCTCCAGCTCTGCCAGCACATCCCCCTGGCCGACAGTATCGCCCTCTTTAACCAGCCATTTGTAGATCGTTCCTTCAGAAATGGATTCGCCAAGATCGGGTACTTTAATTTCAGACACAGGCCGCTACCTCCCCAAACTTTATAGTTTACGCTATAGTGACACCGTCCTCTTAGGAGGACGGTACAGCCGTTTGTACTTGCGAATTCAATTTCAGGGCTTCCGTAACAATTCTACGTTGCTCGTAGGTGTGAACATCTGCATAGCCGCTTGCCGGGCTGGAACGCTCCGGACGGCCGATATATTTGACCTTGGTATTCTCGGGAGCGATGGCCCGCAGACGCGGCTCAGTGAAGCTCCAGGAGCCCATGTTCTTCGGTTCTTCCTGTACCCAGACGATTTCTTCCAGGGAGCGGAAGGTGCTCAGGTAAGCGGCCAGTTCCTGCTCTGGGAACGGGTAGAGCTGCTCCAGCCGCAGGATGTGCAGCCAGGACCATTCCTTGCCCTTCGCAGTCGCAGCTTCCAGCTCGGCTTGCAGGTCAATGGCGACCTTGCCGCTGCAAACCACGAGACGTTTCACTTCAGCCGGGTTCTGGCCAAGCAGCGGCTCAGGCAGCACGGCCTGGAACTGTCCTGAGGCCAGTTCGGTTCCCGCAGAAGTGCTGCGCGGGTTGCGGATCAGGCTCTTCGGCGCCATGATAACGAGCGGCCGGGCTTCTGACTTGCCGCACAGAGAAGCTTGGCGGCGCAGCAGGTGGAAATACTGGGATGCTGAAGTCAGATTCGCCACGGTCCAATTCTCTTCCGCAGACAGCTGCAGGTAGCGTTCCAGCCTGCCGCTGGAATGCTCCGGTCCCTGGCCTTCGTAGCCGTGCGGCAGTAGCATAACAAGATTGCTGCGCTGCGTCCATTTCGCCCGTCCAGCCGAGATGAACTGGTCAATGATGACCTGACCGGCATTGGCGAAGTCACCGTATTGGGCTTCCCAGATTACAAAAGTCTCAGGCGCAAATACGTTGTACCCGTACTCGAAGCCAAGCACCGAAGCTTCCGACAACGGACTGTTGTACACACCGAAGGAAGCTTTAGCATCGCTTATTTGATGCAGCGGAGAGAACAATTCTCCGGTCTCGCTGTCATGCAGGACGAGGTGGCGGTGCGCGAAGGTACCGCGCTGTGCATCCTGGCCGCTCAAGCGGATCGGAGTTCCGTCTCTGATTATGGAAGCGAAGGCCAGGCTTTCTGCCAGTGCCCAGTCTACCTTCTCACCGTCGTTCAGTGCGTCTTTGCGGCGCTGCAGAATGCGCTGCAGCTTCGGATAGACGGTGAAGCCGTCAGGGACGCTAAGTAGCTCACGGTTGATTTGTTGGAGCGCACCCAGAGAGACAGCAGTCGATTTGCTAGGGCTGTCCTCCGTCTTCACGGGTACGGAAGTCTTGCTGTCCGCGCTCTTATGTTTGCCTTCTTTCATATTATCATAAGCCTGCTGCAAAATGCTCTCTGCATCAGCGTTCATTTGCTTCACATCTTCATCTGTAACGACCTTCTCCTGACGGAGGCGTTCGGCATAGATTCTGTGAACCGTCGGGTGATTGCGGACCTTGCCGTAGACGATTGGCTGGGTTGTTTCCGGATCATCCATCTCATTGTGACCGTGGCGGCGGTAGCCGATCAGATCAATGACAAAATCCTTCTTGTACTTATTGCGGTAGGCGCTGGCCAAACGAACAGCCGCTACACAGGCTTCCGGATCATCAGCATTGACATGGACGATAGGGATTTCATAGCCTTTGGCCAAGTCACTGGCATAATGCGTCGACCGGGAGTCCTCGCTTTCGGTGGTGAAGCCGATGCGGTTGTTGACGATAATATGAATCGTACCGCCATTCGTATACCCGTCCAGCTTGCCGATGTTCAGTGTCTCAGCCACGATACCTTCACCTGGGAAGGCCGCATCTCCGTGCATCAGCACAGCTATCGCCTTGTTCGTGTCGAGCTTCGGCAGGCCTGTTGTGCCCCGCTCCTCCTGAGCTGCACGAGCGAATCCTTCAACGACAGGATTAACAAACTCCAGGTGGCTCGGATTGTTCGCCAGTGTCAGCCTAGTGCGGACGGTTTCGCCCTCACGTACAGCGCGGTCAGCACCCAAGTGATACTTCACGTCCCCGGTCCAGCCGTAGTTAATGCCCATGGATCCTTCCGAAGGGAATAGCTCCTTGTTCGGTGAATGATGGAACTCAGAGAAAATGATGTCGTAAGGTTTGCCAAGGATATGAGCCAGTACATTAAGACGTCCACGGTGGGCCATGCCCATCAGGATATGCTCAGCACCTTCATGTGCGGCTGCGCGTACGATTTCGTCCAGCATTGGCACCAGGGCATCGTTGCCCTCGAGGCTGAAACGCTTTTGGCCTACGAAAGTCTTGTGCAGGAACGTCTCAAACTGCTCCACTTGAATCAACCGACTCAGCAATTCCTTGCGTTCAGCGGTATTCAGTGGCGCAGGTGAGTTAACGGATTCTGCCTGGCTGTTCAACCAGCGAAGTTCCTGTTCATCATGCACATGACCAAATTCGTAGGCGATAGTTTGTGTATAGGCTTGGCGCATCCGGTGAACGGCGTCCCAAGCGGTTTGAATATTATCCGGGACATTCTCCCAAATCAGCGAAGCAGGGAGGGCCATGAGATCCTCACGCGTCAGTTCATATGTTTCGTGATTCAGCCATTTTATCATAGGGTTGTGATCCCGCTCCAGCGGGTCAATATTGGCGGCCAAATGGCCATATATACGAATGTTAGCGATCAGCTTGGAGGCTTTGACAGCCTTACGAAGCCAAACGGCATCTCCCGAAACGATCGGCTGCGGAGCTGGTTCGGCATCCGGCGCCAGGGGAGGCGGGCCATAAACAGTAAAGAGTTCACGGTAATTATTTTCAACTGAGGAGGGGTCTTTCACAAACTGCTCATACTTCTCTTGAATGTAGCCCAGATTGGGACCGTAATATTTGCTCCAAACAGATTCATTGTAGGGCTCTTTGGCTGCCATGAATACATCCTCCTAACGGATGAACTCCAAACGCAGGGCGCTGGTATGGGCCTTGTTCGGAGCTGTGATGGTTGCGTTTTCATTTCCTTTCTATTGTGCTACTTTCGGTGATCTTAATCAATTCATACTTTCGTCCAATCCAATCGCAAAACGGTATGGTTCACCCTGGTTATTGATGCCATAGCGCCATAAGTAGATTACCCCAAGAGGACGGAACTATTAAAATGATTCAATAGACCCTGATTTGACAGGAAAAGCTGTTTAGAGGATTTGAAGTTTGGTTAATAACTTTATATAGTTCGTTTGAATTAGTAGAATTATTCATAAATTAAAAATTTTACATCTCATACAGATGGTTTCAAGTTGGACAGGTATTAGTCAAAAAGAGCTAAACTTTTTACATTTGTCTCCTTAGAAGTTTCCAGAAAACGACACACTTTTCCGATTATTTCTTGTATAATGTTATTGCAGCAAGGTTTTTAATAATAATTTCTAGCCAGATCCTTTCATGTGAAGGATCCAGTAAAGGGTAAACCTGTTGAAAGACAGGGGCACAAAGTCTCGGGTCTAAGGTAGAAATACTAAGACGGCCGGACTGCCTGGGGACGCGAAATCTTAGGAGGAGATTTTTTGGATAAGTCCAACCAGGGGAACAACGGAGAACTGCAGACAGTCGATCTGGATTTAGAATGGGTATATTTGCTGCTGAGTGCCAAGAAGGCGGGCATCAAGGCGGAGGAGATTCGCCGTTTCTTTAATGAGAAGGCGTTGAAGGCTATTTAGCAGCTTGAATCATAACAGGATACATATAGAGAAGGGCACAGCATATGCTGTGCCCTTCTCTATATGATGGGGTGCCCGAGGTGTTGAAGCGCTCAGGGCTGAAATTATTAATCCTTTTGTTCAAGACGCCATTTTTGATAATCCAGAAATTCCTTGAACTCCCGCTTGCTGATGCCGGAGCTCATTGCCTCTTGCACGAGCCGGAACCATTCCGAATCCAGCGGCGTCTCTTCAGTGTCGGAGAGATCTCCATATAGCAACACGTGAATAGATACTTGGAGCGCATCGGCAATTTTTTCAATGAATTGGATAGAGGGGTTGGATTGGATATTTCTCTCAACATTACTCAGGTACGACTTGGCTACATCCGCCTTGTCCGCAAGCTCGGATAAGGATAAGCCCTTCTCTACCCGGAGTTCATGGATGCGCCCTCCCATATTATCAGGCACGATGACAACGCCCCTCCGTACTTTTTGTATAAGTATAACAAATTTCCTGGAAACGGACAAAGATACATTGCTGTTCAGAGGAGAAAGAGGGAGGGGACTGGTGCAAAAAACCGGCATGTCCCAGCCCGGTTAAAGGTCTAAGAGATGCCGGTAGTTTTTAGAAGAACAGGCTTATTTAAATTCGCCAGCGCCTTGCTTAGCATTGAAGGTCAAGGTTACGGCTACGCTGTCTCCTTGGAAGATGTTTTGATCCTGGCCGTTTTCAACGAACTCAAAGGCTAGCTTGAGCGTCTTAGATTGGGCAGCGGAGATGCCTCCTGGGAAGGCGTTAGCTACCAGATCATAGCCTGGATTGTTCTGCAAATCTTTGAGTGTTGCTTCGCCAACGACATGGCCAGTAATCGGGCCGCTAGTATAGCTGCTATCAAGCAGTTTTACTTTAAAGTGTGCGCCCAGATCCTCTGAGCCATTATTAGTGTTAGCATCCGTAACATTATACGTTGTAGCCAGCTTCAATTCCTTAATGTCGAGCGTGCCGTTGTTCTGTAGAGTGAAGCTGCGGACAGCGATGTCGCCTGGCTTCAGATTGCTCAGGTTTACGTTTTGCTCAGGATTAGTATTCAGGTCCAGCGTGCCAGCGGCGAAAGTTGCTGTGCTTTCTGCTGTATCGCTGAAGTAAGCGAAGGTACCTCCCCCGATTAAAGACAATCCCAAAGCCGCTGATGCCACACCAAGACCCAATGTTTTTTTGATACCCATGATTAAATTCCTCCTCTTATATGGTTAATAAAATGGTAGAAGAAATAATGGTAGAAGAAATAGCTGCTGAATTTAGACCGGACGGCTTACTTATATTCGCCAGCACCTTGTTTAGCTTCGAAGGTCCAATTCAATTTCAGGCTGTCGCCCTGGTAGTAGTTCTGCGGCTGGAAGTTGTCGACAAAGGCAAACTGAACGGACAGCTTATCTAGAGTTCCTGCTTTGATCCCTGATTTTTCGCCGAACACTGAACCAAGAATGCCTGCTTTTACAAGGTCTGGTGACAGACTTTCCAGTTCAGACAATTTTTTAACCAGGACCGGAGAAGATATCTTGTCTTTATTAACTAGGAAGGTAACTACAATGTCATCTTTCAAGTTATGAGTTCCATTGTCATTGTTCACGTCTATAACCTGAGCTGCCGTCTTCAGCAGTACTTGGGAAATATCAAGTGAGCCGCTATTCTTCAGCTGGAAATCTCTGGTGATAATATCACCTGGTTTGAGATTGTTGAGATCCACGATCACAGAGGGATCAGAATCCAAGCTCAATGTTCCGTTGTTAAAAGAAGCTGTACTCTGCGCGGTATCGCTGAAATATGCGAAGGTACCTCCGCCGACCAAAGTCAATCCAAGCGCTGCTGAGACAACGCCCAGCCCCAGTGTTTTTTTAATATTCATTGATTCATCCCTCTCTCAATCTTTTTTTTGTTTCTGACTTTACGTCATGTATATTGTTGCTCCACGTTTCGTAAACGGGAGATTACAATCCTATTAATGTAAGGTATCTGGCAGCGGCTCAGCAGCGGCAGATGAATTATTCTTCTTCTCCAGAGCGCTGATGGCTTTCCAGGTACTGTACAGCGCGTACATCAGGAGCAGAATTCCTGGCACGATCATTAGCAGCACGCTGCCCGCCTTAGAAACTGCGAAGTTCATGGCATAACCAACATAAGGAACGGTAAAGCCGGTATACTCTCCGATCACATTGGTCGAGCTGACCGGGGACATGTCAGCGGCGTTATTGTTGTCGCCTTTGGTTGTATAGCTGGCCTCGCCGATGGCACTGTTCATGCTGACATCCACGATACGGTGGGTGATCAGAATGTTTTCTGGATTCATGAAGGTGATGACATCGCCTTTCTGGAAGCGGGTCATGTCACCACCGGGTTTGAGCGCAATGATGGAGCCAGTATGGATCCCGGGTTCCATGGAACCCGATAGAACCGTCTTGATTTGGTAACCGAAGAAGGCAGGCTCGCCGCCGGAGGCTTTGGAGACTACAACTGCTACGACTACCACCAGGAACACGATAAGCATCAGGGTGGTTATCGTGTTGCCAATGATTTTTTTGATAAGCATTTCTTAATCGCCGCCTTTAATGGAATCTGGTTCTGGAGAAGCAGAGGGTGCTGGAGTTGCCGCAGGGGTCGGGCTCGTTACAGGCAGAGTTGTTGCCGAAGGTGACGGCTCTGCAGACGGCTGTGCGCTTGGCGTTTCCCCCGGTGTGGTGACAGGGGCTGGCTCTCCGTCCAGAGAATCTACAGGCTTGGCGGGCTCAGCAGTGACAGTTGGCACTGGAGAGGCCGATGCCACTGGTTCGTCTGTCCCGTTGTTCGTGCCATCAGGATCGGGGGCCCCGGCCGGAGGCGTTTCCGGCTTAGGTGCATCCTTATCCGGCTTGCCTGCTTTTTCCTTGGCTTTCTCGGCAGCTTCTTCCTGCTGCTTCTTCTCCTGTGCTTGGCGTTCTTCTTCCTCCTTGCGGGCCTGCTCCAGCAGTTTGGCTTTTGCCTCGGTGATCTGGTTCTGCTGACCCTTCAGGTTGTCAATCTCACTGGCAAGAGAACGCTTAGCCTCGTTCATCTCTGTATTCATCTGTTCATAGGCAGACCGTAATTCCGTTGAGACTTCCGCTTGGGGAACATAGGCTCTGGCCATGAACGTCAGGATGGGCTCTTGTGTCAGGAAAGCTGGAAGGCTTGGTTCCAGCAGGGCTGAAACAGGACTTTCCGGAGGAAGTGAACCACCGATCTCATGAATCGAGACGAGATAATTCAGAATTCCGTTCAAGGTAGTCACAAGAGATTCGGACAGCACGCTGCTTTGACTAAGGCTATTTTGGAACTCCTCGAAGAATTGGGCATCGCGGATTTCCAGACAGTTGGGTTCGAAGTTGACCATATACCCTCCGATCTGGGACAGAATTCGGGCTGTGCTTGCAACCTCCTGCATAATCTCCAGCCAGACCCCTGCATTGAAGCTAAGCTGACCCTCCAGTGCACCGATCTCACCGGAAGCCGAAGCAATCTGCTGTGAAGTCTCCTGCGCGGCATGGTCCAGCTCTTCCAGCGACAAGCCTTCGACCGCCGCCGATCCTCCCAAAGCTAGTGTGACGGAGTGGGTGCTAAGCGAAGCGGTGAGCTCGTTAATCCGTTTAATGTGACCGCCTAGTTCCTGCAGTAGTTTCTCAATCTGGCCGGGGAATACTTTGCACAGCTCTATTGTGGTATTCTGCTGCTTCGAAGTGTTGAAATCACCATAAGTGCTGCCGATCTGATTGGACGTATAGAGGAAAAGAACCGATATGGCCATGCCGGATTGCAGCATTCGCAGACCGATACGCTTACTTTTTCTTTTTCGTTGGCGAGCTGATCTAGGATACAGAGGAATACCTCCTCTCATGTCTTACCGGGATACCGGTTCGCTATATTTGTTCTTTATTGAGAACAATGTGATAACCAAATCATACACGGGCACTAGGAAAAAGAAAACCGTTAATTTCTTTGATTTGTGCTTTATAAAGAACCGAAAGTGCTTATTATCTCATTTATCCTCTATATATCGCTTGTTCTCTAATTAAATTCGTAATAAAGAACGATATGACATGCCTAATTACGCAAAAAAATAACCGGCCACATTAAATGTGTGCCGGTTCTCTAATTGGGTCAAAAACCTGTGTGGTATTTCTCCTCACTGGAAGAGCGGTGCTTGGTGTTGTCCTTGTCTTCTTTCTCTTCGTGCCTCTCCAGATTCAGGTCTTCCATCGGAATAGCGTCAACGGTTGCTTCGCTTTCGAACATTTCGAACAGGCTTTCCTGATCTGTAGGGTACTGTTCGGGATTATCAAGGCTGGTGCCTCTGAACGCTTTCTTGGGATTGCTCATAACGATTCCCTCCCTCTCCTGATAATGATGAAGCTGGTTACATCTTCGGGGTTATGACGACAGTGTGCCCGTGATCTTACTGATCCATAACCATTTTGAGTGGGGATGAACAGTGACATATCAGTATTATCTGATTAGATAAGGTATCATTTAATCCTGCGGAATTGATTAAGCAAACAAAAAAACAGAGGCCCTCAGGCCTCTGTATCCAGTGGTGTTCCGGTATCGCTTAGTTTGTTGGCCAGCACATCCGCATAAAGACGCTTAAGCCACTTAAGTTCGGTTAGACAATGCTCGTACCTGCCATACATTACATGGAGCACAGAACGGGGCACGAGGGGGATATGCTCTTCATAGATCTGGTAGGCCAGATTGACATCATGTTCTGCCTTCAGGACACGTTCGTTCAGCAGTTCTGCCAGCTTTCCCTGATCTACATAGCGGGAGAGAGCGAGTGGAATGTATAGCGGATGGAAGACGGGTTCATTCTTCTTGATCTGCTGCAGGATGAGCTGCTCGAATATATTCTTGCCCTTGTCAGTGATGCTGTAGATCGTCTTGTCTGGTCTGTCCTTACTGCTGATCACTTCCACCGCTTCAATCAGGCCATCTTGCGACATCTTGTCCACAGCATAATAGAGCGATCCCATCTGCAGCTTCATAATCTGGTCCATTCGGCGATCCTTCATCACTAGCGTGATCTCATACGGGTGCATATTTCGTTCCAGGAGCAAGCCGAGAACTGCAAGTTTAATGGACATGGCTTACCTCTTGGAGGGGGCCGTCTGTGCCGATTTACCTGGAATCAGCAAGCGGTCACCTGGCATCAGCAGCACGAAGACTAAAGCGAGTACAGCAGGCACCAAGGCCCACAGGAAGGTATCCGCAATAGAAGTGGACAACGCAGCTGATATTTTCTCCAGAACCGGCGCTGGAATCTTGGCTCTGGCTTCCGGAGTCAAAGCAGCACGCGGATCACCGAATGCCGCTGTTTGGCCGCCAGCGCCAAAGGCTTCAGTTAAGCTATTCGTAAAGCTGTTGCGCTGAATAATCCCGAAGATTGTAATCCCGAGCGTCATCCCCAGAGAACGCATAAATGTGTTGGTGGAAGTAGCTGAACCGCGTTCGCGCATCCCGAAGTTATGGATGGAAGCCATGCTCAGGACGGAGAAGGAGAAGCCGACGCCGAAGCCAGTCAAGGCCATGAATACATTGAGCAGCAGGCGAGAAGTATCCGGGGACAAAGTAGTCAGTGTGAACACCCCGGCTACGAAGCAGATCGCTGACAATATCATGATGTTACGGAAGCTGGTCTTGGCCGCGAGCATACCACCAGTTTGGCTGCCGAGAACGGAGCCAATCATCATCGGCATCAGAATCAGCCCGGAATTGGTAGCCGAACCGCCAAATACGCCCTGAACGAAGATCGGGATATAGATAGTGGCCACAATAAAGGCCGAACCGTAGAAAAAGGCGGTAATGCTGCTTGTTGCGAACAGTCGTCTACCAAACATGGCGAACGAGATGACCGGCTCTGCCGCTACACGTTCGATGAAAATGAAGGATATCAGGAGAACAGCGAAGCCTGCGAACAATCCCAGGATCACAGGGGAGTCCCATGCATATTGATTGCCGCCAAGTTCCAGGGCGAACATGAGGCAAATGATGGCTGACACCAGTGTGAAAGCTCCGCCCCAGTCGATACGCTGCTTGGAGTGGGTAATAGACTCTTTGTAAGACGTAGCAATCAGGAAAATGGCGACAACACCGATCGGAAGGTTGATGTAGAATACCCACTGCCAGCCTACATAATCAGTGATATATGCACCAAGCAACGGGCCCAGTACGCTGGAAATGCCGAATACAGCCCCGAACAGGCCGGTGAGCTTGCCTCTTTTCTCTGGAGGGAAGATGTCAAAAACAATGGTAAAGGCGATTGGCATCAGTGCCCCGCCACCGATTCCCTGAATCGCGCGGTAAATACTAAGCTGGGTAATCGTGGTCGCCGTTCCGCACAGCGCCGAGCCTATTAGGAAGACAATGAGTCCGAACATGAAAAACCTCTTGCGGCCATACATATCGGAGAGCTTGCCGAAGATCGGGGTGCCGGCCATGACCATGACCATGTAAGCAGAGGTGACCCATACGATTTTATCCAGCCCGCCCAAGTCGGCAACGATGGTGCCCATCGCTGAAGCTACTATGGTATTGTCCATTGCGGACATCAATATACCGAGCAGCAGGCCAACAACTACCAGTTTAAGATTACTTTCTTTGGAATGCATGCGTACAGGCTCCTTTTTTTAATAAGATTATAGGCATCAGAATACAGGAAACATGGATATTATATTCAAATTTGAATAGGGTGGCAATAAGTAAATTTCTTTTACAATTATTCTGGGCATCGCGTGGGGAATGTAATCAAAGAAAAAAGCACCGGAAGCGGTGCTTTCTATAGATACTGCTATCTGGTTACAGACTTAGTGGGTTAAGGGGGTGTCTTGCAGTGACCTCTGCGTAGTAATGTCTTCTGATGGAAACGCTCTGGATTCGATATAGTCGATGAAGAACTCTGTTAACTGCGGATCGAATTGGCTTCCTGCGCAGGCTCGTAGCTCCACGATGGCCTCGGCTATAGATCTTGTAGGCTGGTAAGCCCGTTCGGTAGTCATAGCGTCAAAAGAGTCGATGATGGTCAGCATCCGGCACAGGCGCGGAATTTCTTCACCCTTGAAACCATAAGGATATCCTTGTCCATCGTATCGTTCATGATGCAACTCGATGTAGGGCGCCAGATCCTTGAACTTTTCGTTGGTCATCGCCATTTTCTTGCCCCAGGTGACATGCCATTTCACCATCTCCCATTCTTCGGGCGCGAGCTTATCCTTCTTGTTAAGGATGCCCCAGGGAATTTCTAGTTTCCCGATATCATGAATCAGCGCACCTAGCGTGAACTGGCGTTTGGTGAGGTTGTCCAGATTGAGCAGCCTGCTGATATCCAGGGCATATTGAAACACTCGCTTGGAATGCTTGAAGGTCTCCAAATCCTTGTACATGAACAGGTTAAGCTGCTGCTCAATATCCCGCACATCTTGGCTAAAATCAATCTCGCGTTCCAAAGGCGACTGGTTGCCGTAAACATGGACCAGATTCTTTCCCTGCTTCTTGGCATAATACAATGCCTGATCGGCGTGTTCGACAAGCTCCGACTTCTCGTGCACATCAGGCTTGTAACCAGCGATGCCTGCAGAGAAGGAGAGGCAACCTTGCGGGAAGATTTCGACACCTTCGAAAGGGGATCGGTTAAGCGTCCTGCGCAGCCGTTCGATGAACTGCTTGGCCTGTACTGTATCATGCGCGGGCAGGAGCAGTGTGAATTCCTCGCCGCCATAGCGGGAAACGATAATCTCTGTTCCCTTGGACTCTTTTTTCAACAGTTCTGCGAGGAAGACGATCAGCCCATCTCCCTTCAAATGACCGAAATGATCATTGTATTTCTTGAAGTCGTCAATGTCGATCATAGCCAGGGAAAGTGCGGAGCCATCAGCCTTAGACTTGCGC
The DNA here is from genome assembly GCF_042790635.1 of Paenibacillus sp. NPDC056722. Classification (NCBI taxonomy): domain Bacteria; kingdom Bacillati; phylum Bacillota; class Bacilli; order Caryophanales; family Paenibacillaceae; genus Paenibacillus; species Paenibacillus sp. NPDC056722. The sequence goes on from NZ_JBHTYV010000007.1 coordinate 193,023, forward strand.
ATAGCCTCTTCCAGTGCCGTCTCGAAATAGCTGTGGTTGAATAGTCCTGTACGCTGATCCCGGTTGGCGCGTTCCTCAATGCTGCGGTACATCGCGAACAATTGCTTGAATGAATAAGAGAGCAGCACGCTTAGACATAGAAATAGTGCCAGCCCAACAAATTCGTTATGGGACACCAGAATAGTCAACACAAGTGAAAGTACCAGTGTACTAAGATAGGCCAGGAGGGTATCCCTCAGCATTCCTTTGAGCGTTTCGTAGAGATTTTCGTGGAAGACCACGTAATAATAAAGTCCAATCAAGAGCGTGTTTAGGATAAAATATACAGCCATGCTCCCGGCATAGGCGTACAGGTGATGGCTCAGCAGAGGGCCTTCCTCTCCGCCGAACGCCGCAAAGATTAGTGCAGAGGTACAGATCATAATGGAATAGACGGCAAAATTATTGAGCTGCTTCCACCAAACCTTATTCCGCTCCAGGAAAAAAGAAATCAGGGAAGAGAGCAGCAGTACCGTCAATGAGAATGAAGGGCCAAAAAGGAAGATACAGGCCAGGTAAACTGAAGAATCAAGGGACAAACCATTTCCCTGTGGAGGAAGCTGAAAGGTGAACACAGTCAGGATAACCGCGGCTGCCGACATGGCGAAAATCCAGACCCAGCCTGAAGCAGCATAGTGCAGGAAGGCACCCTGATTATAGACGGCAAAGAGGCCAAAACCGGCCATGCATATGATCAGTGCATACAACTGGCCTATATTTCGCCTGAAAAAAATTAATGTGCGGTTGGGCAAGGTAGACCCTCTCCTCTCGAGCAATGTCATGATGTTCCATTAGTGTAAGGGAAATTCCCCGAATTTTCTAGGTACGAGGATGTAAAGGATAGTGCTGGAAAAACAAGGGTATAATTCTAATTGAATTCGCTTCCATGATCTGAATTCCTGCTATTTTATAACAAAAAACAATTAATTTTACTCATTTTCAACATCGTTAAATCTGCAAGATGGGGTGGATTAATTTCTTTAGTTGATCTTGACATACCCATGGGGGGTATATTATAGTGAGTTCAAGGAGGTTGATGCATGTGTCTGTTAATGACCAAGAACGGGCGGGGCATTCCTGCGATGATGAATGCGGGACCTCCGATTCCGGTGTGCGTAAAAGTCATCACTCTGCGGATTTCAAGAACGTACTGACCACTCGACTCAACCGGATTGAAGGCCAGGTTCGCGGAATTAAAGGAATGATTGACCGTGATACCTATTGTGATGATGTACTTAATCAACTGGCCGCAGTTCAATCGGCACTCAACAGTGTGGGACGGTTGCTGCTGGAAGGCCATATGAAGAGCTGCATTATCGAACGGATCGAAGCCGGTGAGCATGAGGTCATCGATGAACTGTTGGTGACTGTGAATAAATTAATGAAATAATTAAGGAGGAATTATCATGTCAAATGCTGTACTTAATGTTGAAGGAATGTCTTGCGGTCACTGTGTGAATTCTGTAGAGAAGGCTGTATCGAGTCTTGGTGCCTCTGCGAAAGTAGATTTGCCGGCAAAGACAGTAGCCGTTGAATTTGATGAGAACAAGGTAAGCCTCAGCGCGATCAAGGAAGCTATCGAAGATCAAGGGTATGATGTAGTTTAACTTGAAGCACAGTAATAAGGCTTGGAGCGGTGCGGACCTTCTTTGGTTCCCGAGGCGCCAACGCCTTTTCTTTTAAGGATAATTATACCCCCTTGGGGTATGAAGAGGGGTGGATAAGATGGGGAATACCGCAGCGGCACAGGAAGAGAAGCAGACGACTCTGCAAATTACAGGGATGACCTGTTCGGCTTGCGCAACCCGGATTGAGAAAGGGTTGTCCAAGATGGAGGGAGTCTCCCGGGCGAATGTTAATCTAGCGCTGGAGCAAGCTACAGTGGGCTTCGATCCGAAGGTGGCCGGGCTGCCGGAGATCGAAGAGAAGATACGTGCATTAGGCTATGATACTGTTAAAGAATCCGCTGATTTTGATATCTCGGGGATGACCTGTGCAGCCTGTTCTGCACGTATAGAGAAGGTGCTCGGGAAAATGCCGGGGATTGCTTCGGTAAATGTGAATCTGGCGCTTGAAACCGCACATGTTGAATACATTCCGGGCGATATTGGGACCCGTGAGATTATGGAGAAGGTCAGCGGCATTGGATATAAGGCTACGCTCAAGCAGGATCGCAAAGAGAATGTTGACCGGCGGGGAGCGGAGATTAAGCATAAGCGGAACAAGTGGATCATCTCTGCTATTCTGTCCCTGCCGCTCTTATGGGCTATGGCTGGACATTTTTCCTTCACCACATGGATTCCTACCCCGGATCTGTTCATGAATCCGTGGTTCCAACTGATTCTGGCTACTCCGGTACAATTCATTATCGGCTGGCAGTTCTACGTCGGCGCTTATAAGGCGCTGCGCAATGGCAGTGCCAATATGGACGTGCTAGTGGCACTTGGAACCTCGGCCGCTTATTTCTACAGCTTGTACCTGACGATTGATTCGCTTAACATGTCGGGCATGGATCATACGGTGGAAATGTACTATGAGACGAGTGCGGTTCTAATCACGTTGATTCTGGTCGGGAAGTGGTTCGAGGCGCTTGCCAAGGGCCGCTCTTCGGATGCTATCAAGAGCCTTATGGGCTTGCAGGCGAAGACAGCGCTCGTCATTCGGAACGGGGCTGAGATCAGCATCCCTGTGGAAGAGGTAGTTCCTGGTGATATCGTATTGGTCAAACCGGGCACGAAAGTACCAGTGGATGGCGAGGTTGTGGAGGGGCTGTCATCTGTCGATGAATCCATGTTGACAGGTGAGAGCATCCCGGTGGAAAAGAAACCTGGGGATACTGTAATTGGCGCAACGATTAACAAGAACGGAATGCTGCGGGTGAAAGCAAGCCGGGTAGGCCGGGACACTGCGCTTGCACAGATTATCAGGGTCGTGGAAGAAGCACAAGGCTCCAAGGCACCCATCCAGCGGATCGCTGATGTCATTTCCGGTATCTTCGTACCGATTGTGGTCGGGATTGCCGTCTTAACCTTCCTGATTTGGTATTTCGGGGTTGCCCCTGGTCAGTTTGCGGAAGCGCTGGAGAAAGCGATCGCCGTTCTGGTGATTGCCTGTCCGTGTGCATTAGGACTGGCAACGCCAACCTCAATCATGGCGGGCTCGGGCCGTGCAGCGGAACTGGGTATTCTGTTCAAGGGCGGCGAGCATTTGGAAGGTGCACAAGCTATTCAAGTCGTTGTTTTGGATAAGACAGGGACTGTAACCAACGGCAAACCTGTGCTGACAGATGTTATCGTTACCGCAGGTGTTGCGGGGAATGACAACGCAGCAGCCGAGAATGAGCTGTTGGCGTTGACCGCGGCTGCGGAAAAGCTGTCGGAGCATCCGCTTGCGGAGGCGATTGTCGCCGGAGCCGTAGACAGAGGGCTGACCTTGCCGGAAGCGGGACAATTCAATAATATACCGGGCCGGGGTATATCGGCTGTGGTGAATACAAAAGCGGTGAAGGTTGGTACTCGCCGGATGATGGAAGAGGAAGGTCTGGATATTGAGCCCTGGACGGCAATTATGACAGGGCTGGAGCAGGAAGGGAAGACAGCGATGCTGGTCGCTGTCGAGAAGGCTGTAGTCGGGGTCGTCGCTGTGGCCGACACGATTAAGGAGACTTCGCGGGCAGCCGTAGCCGCGCTGCACAAGATGGGTATCCAAGTTGTCATGATTACAGGTGACAACAAGATCACTGCCGAGGCCATTGCGCAGCAGGCAGGGATCACTAAGGTGTTGGCTGAGGTCTTGCCTGAAGGCAAGGCCGAGGAGGTTCGCAAGCTGCAAGCGGGCGGAACCAAGGTGGCCATGGTCGGCGACGGCATCAACGATGCGCCGGCGCTGGCGACTGCCGACACGGGCATGGCGGTCGGCACCGGGACGGACGTGGCGATGGAAGCCGCGGACATCACGCTGATGCGCGGCGATCTGAAGAGCATCCCGGATGCGATTGAGATGAGCCGTAAGACGATGCGGAACATCAAGCAGAATCTGTTTTGGGCGCTGGCCTACAATACAATCGGAATTCCGATTGCGGCTCTAGGCTTCCTGGCCCCATGGCTGGCGGGAGCGGCGATGGCATTCAGCTCTGTATCCGTTGTGCTGAACGCACTGCGGCTGCAGCGGGTGAAGCTGTAAAGCAATATAGTTTTGATTTCTGTTGATAGGAGAAACCTTTACATCCATAGACAGCATTAATAAAAAGTCGCAGGTGCCTTTGGCATCTGCGACTTTTTTAATATATATAGAACAGTACCTTACTGATTCGTAAGTTCAGCTTATATGGCAGGATCGAAGTGACGATTATACGCCACGATGGTATGGATCATAATTTCGCTGATTTAGACAATGGTACATTGACGGGAATAGCGACAGCTTTTTTCCGACCGAGACGGTTCGTACCAATAACGCCTGCGATGATCAGAGCCGATCCGATCCAGTGGTACACCGTGATTTCTTCGCCCAGAAAGATTGCCCCGGCTGCAAGCGATACAATGGTGGAGAGATTGGCGAACACGCTCATGAGAGAAGCTTCGATTTTGGACAAGATATAGTTAGAGGCCAATGTAGTGACAAGTGATGCGATAACACCTAAATAGAGCGCCGATAAGACAAACGTGCCGCTGCTCAGTGGCTTGAAGAACTCGCCCATCGTTCCGTTGCTGACATGCCCGGTTACCGAAATAATCAGGAAGGTGGCGAAGCCAATTCCCATCATCAAGTAGCTGATTTCAGCAGGGCTGAAGTGCTTCGTGAGTGAACGGGCCAAAACGCTGTACCCAGCAAAAGCGATACAAGTCAGGAATAGCAGCACAATTCCGGTCATATTGGCCAGATTAATACTGCTTCCTTTCATCACAAAGATGAACACCACGCCGAACACGGACAGGAAAATACATAGCTTCTGCAAGAGTGTCGTCGTTTCTTTCAAGAAGATCGAAGCGATAATCATCGTCACTACCGGTGTAAAAGCGTAGAGAATCCCTCCCTCGGCCGAGGTGGCGTGCTGGAGTCCGAACACTTGAAGCGTGAAGAACCCGAGCGGGTACATGGATGCCAGTAGTAGCGCTTTAAAAATGGGTTTGCCGCGATAGGAGATTTTGACCCAGCCGAAGGCGACCGGGATCGACATCACCAGGAAGGAAGCAGCGAAGCGGAAGGTCAGGGTATCGAGCGGTCCGGCGTGGCCGAGCGCTACTTTGGTGAACAAGAATGAGAATCCGATAATAGCCGCATTGAGTACGGCGAGAATATATGCCAATTTAAGACCTTTTTGCTGCATGGTTGCATCTCCCTTTCTATAACAAGGCGGGATCGTGTATCCGCCTCTGTTTGTTAGTTTAAAATTAAAAGAATTTACGCGGGGCTACAATGCCAGTTTTTCATGACTGTACCGATACAGTTGCTGGATTTGTTTATAATGAATGGAGAAGAATGGTGTTAACATGTACTTATAAGATCTCGGATTTCACTTTTTGAGTGTGACGAAGGCTGTACAGGGGGGCAATATGAAAAAGTATCATTCCGTTTTAGCTGATATGGAATACCAAATCCGGGAGGGCAAATACAGCCCAGGGCAGAAGCTGCCCTCCGTGCGAAGTGCCGCAACATTCTACAACTGCAGTGTCAGCACTGTTCTGAGGGCATACGGTGAGCTCGAAAGAAAACACACGGTATATTCCATTCCGCAGAGCGGATATTACATGGTGGAGAAACCTGAAGACCTGGAGCCTTCCACTGGCCATGAGACTCTGGATTTTGCTTCTGCTTCGCCCGACCTGAACGTGTTTCCGTATTTGGATTTTCAGCATTGTCTCAACAAAGCGATTGATATCTACAAGTATCACCTGTTCACCTACAGTGATGTTTTGGGATGGGGGACGCTGCGTCATACTTTGGTATCTCATTTGGCTGAATATCAGGTGTTTGCCAAAGCGGAGCGGATCATCATCACCTCTGGCATCCAGCAGGCGCTCGAAATTCTGGCCAAGATGCCATTTCCAGGCGGAGGGACACAAATTCTCGTCGAACAGCCCGGCTATGACATCTATCTGCGTTATTTGGAGGGTGAGGGCCTGCCAGTCAGCGGAATCGCTCGTTCGGCGGCGGGAATGAATCTGCAGGAGCTGGAGGAGCGGTTCAGGAGCGGGGATGTGAAATTTTTCTATACTATGCCCAGGTATCAAAATCCACTCGGAACCTCCTATAGCGCAGAGGAACGGAGAACCATCGCCGGATTGGCTGCCAAATACGATGTTTATATCGTTGAGGATGATTATATGGCTGATCTGGGTGCAGAGCGGCGTTTTGATCCCATCTATGCGTATGATCAGACTTCACACGTCATTTATTTAAAAAGCTTCTCGAAGATCATCTTCCCTGGACTCAGACTGGGTGCAGTGGTATTACCAGAAGTCTTGCTGGAGGCCTTCCGCGCACATAAAGGATATACGGACACTTCCCTTTTGTCTCAGGCGGCACTTGAGATCTACATCAAGAATGGGATGTATGAGCACCACAAGCACAAAATAAAAGACCTGTATGCGGAGAGAATGCATGCTCTGTATGCGGCCCTTGAACGACATAATACAGAAGGTTTGATTGAGGTGTCTCCCGGTAGTTCCGGTGTCTACGTGCAGTTGAAGCTGCCGGGAACGATGAACCTGGATCGTCTGCTTAAACGTCTGAAAGAGAGAAAGATTAGCGTTGTGTCCGGCAGGGGGTTCTATTTATCCGATTATCAGGAGCGAGAGAAATTTATACGGATTAGCATTTCACGTGCCCGGCTCGATCAGATTGACGAAGGCATTAAGGTGATTATCGAGGAGGTTAAGCGCACGGGTAGGTGGTAGATTGCCTGCTCTATATATTTTTATTTGTGTGGGAATGTATGCTAATAATATAGAGGCAGGCTTGCATGAGAAGCCAATTTCGGAAAAAGAGAGGCGAATAAGTTATGAAACCAAATAATGAAACCCTGGAGCTGTTGAACCGACATGGATCGGTCCGTCAGTATAAGGATACACCTGTTAGCGAAGAGCAGCTTGCGGCTATCATCGGTGCAGCCCAGATGGCCTCCACCTCCAGCAATGTTCAGGCGTACAGCGTCATCTCAGTGACCGATCCTGGATTGAGAAGCCAGCTAGCCGCATTAGCCGGAAATCAAGCCTATATCGAGCAGGCTCCTGTCTTTTTGGTCTGGTGTGCGGATCTGTATCGTCTGCGGGAAGCATCCACGCCGCATCTGGTGGCAGACAGTCCCACATATGAGGACACCACGGAGAATCTGATCGTTGCTACCGTTGATGTGGCCCTCGCCGCGCAAAATGCAGCTGTAGCGGCAGAGTCGCTGGGGCTAGGCATCGTCTATATCGGGGGTATCCGCAGTAAGATTGCCGAGGTGTCGGAGTTGCTGGGTCTTCCAGATTTGGTCTACCCTGTATTCGGGATGTGCGTCGGTTATCCGGCAGCAAGGGCAGGGCTGCGTCCGCGCTTGCCGCTTCAGGCTGTGTTGCATCGCAACGGCTATGATGCAGCGACAACTCTGGAGCAGGCCAAAGCTTACGATGAAGAGAGTCGGGTATACATGCGTGAACGGACCGGCGGCGCGAATGACACACCTTGGTCTGCAATGATGGCAAAACGAATCTCAGAGCCCGCTCGTATGCAAATGAAAGATTTTTTACAGGCGAAAGGCTTCCTACGTAGATAATTCGGGTTCATATAGAAATAAGCTATAGGGAAATTATTACGAATCTATAACGAACCAATAGATAGTTCTTGTAGAAGTGATTAATGTGGCAATTAGCGAGCAATCAGAAATCCAGAGAACATCCCCCGGGAGCGTAGGCTTCAATCGGGGGATTTTTTAATGGGAAATTTTGTACATCTATAATAAAAGGAAAGTGGTATTATCCAAATAAATGAAATTGTGGAAGTTGATCTCGACATACGGGTGACAATTGTCAACTTAAAGCAGTGACACTCCATACTAATGTCATCTTCTTTTTGACATTAATATTAGATACATGGAGCAGAACGCAACGGATTACGGGAGGGAGCAGGACATGGAGACAGTGATTGCAATGAACGGCGTCAGCAAAGTATTCAAGGGGAAAAAGGCGGTAGACAACATTAGCTTTAAAATATACAAAGGTTCGATTACCGCCATTCTGGGGCCAAATGGAGCAGGCAAGACCACAGCCATTCTGATGATGCTGGGTCTGCTGGAGCCGACTGAAGGATCCGTAACCATCTTTGGGCAGCATCCCAAAGACAAGTCAGTGCGCGAGAAGACGGGTTCCATGCTGCAAGAGGTTAGTGTCATGGACCGCCTGAAGGTAAAGGAGATCATTAGTCTGATCTCAAGCTACTATCAGTACCCCATGGAGCAGAAGTTACTGGTAGAGGCAACAGGTCTTGACCCGGCAGATCTAAACCGATACGCCGAGAAGCTGTCGGACGGCCAGAAGCGTAGTCTCGGCTTCGCGCTTGCACTTGCTGGAGATCCGGAGCTGCTGTTCTTCGATGAGCCGACGGTCGGGCTGGATATTACCGCCCGGCGGCGGTTCTGGGAGAAGGTGCGTGGGTTGGCAGAACAGGGGAAGACGATCCTGTTCACCACTCATTATCTGCCGGAAGCGGAGGATATCGCTGACCGGATTCTGCTCTTCAATCGGGGAAGCCTGGCGGCAGACGGCAGTCCGGATGAGATCAAGGCGAGAATCGTGAAGCGTTCGCTGTCCTTTTTAGAGCCGGCTGATGGACTGGATCTTCAGCAGCAGTTGCTGGCTCTGCCTTCCATAGACGGCTGTTACTATAAGGACGGACGAATTTTCGTGACTACAGAAGACACGGATGAGGCTTTGCGGGATATTTTTACGGCGGGTCTGCCGGTGAAGGATGTACGTATTGATCAGGGACGGCTGGATGAAGCCTTTGAACAGCTTACAATGAACCAAGAGGGGGCAGTTTAACGATGAGAAGCCTAACGATGCAGTGCAAAGCAGAAATGCTGCGGATTGTGCGCAACCCCTACTATGTATTCTGGTCGCTGCTCATGCCGATCATGTTCTATTTTATTTTCACTAGAGTCGTGAACACGGGCGATAGCGATCCAACCTGGGCAGCACATTATCTCATGTCGATGGCGGCCTTTAGTGTGATGGGATCAGCGATCATGACGCTGGGGATTCGTCTCGTGCAGGAGCGTTCACAGGGCTGGACGACCTTTATCCGCATTACTCCGCTGCCAGGATATGTGTACTTTTTGGGCAAAATGTTCGGTCAAACGATGATGCACCTCTTCTCGATCATCTGCATTTTTGCAGCAGGCTATCTCATTAACGGGGTCTCGCTGTCTGCCGCTCAGTGGTTGCTCAGCGGAGTGTGGTTACTGGTAGGCTCCCTGCCGTTCCTCGCGATGGGAACGCTGGTGGGTTCGATGAAACGGGTCGATACCGCAAGTGGTGTCAGTAACGCGGTCTATATGGCCCTTGCTATAACTGGTGGCATGTGGATGCCGCTGGAAATCTTGCCGCGTCTGATGCAGAAGATTGGAGTCTGGTTACCTTCCTACAACTATGGAAACGGCGCCTGGCAGATTGTGCAGGGCTCGCATCCGGAGTGGAGCAATATCGTGATTCTGCTCGGTTATCTCGCCGTATTTATGTTACTATCGGTGTATATTCGCAAAAAACAGGAAGCGGTGTAAAGGGCGATGAGGCAGTGGCAGTTCCGGTTATTTCCTAAAAAGTTAGGCATCTTCCCATTCATTTGGGTGGTTTATATGATCTTGCCGATTTTGAACATGCAAGCTTATACCGGAATCAAGCTGGCGGTGGGCTATGCCATGATGGGCTTGTTCGCTGTAACTTATCGCCAGCTGTATTGGGCCAACGGCCGGGCATTTACTTTGTGGCTGGCCTTGCAAATGCTGCTGATTTTACTGCTTTGTCTATTTTACAGTCCCCAAAACGTGTATCTAGGTTTCTTCACAGCCAATTTTGTCAGCTGGTATAGTGATAATCGGAAATTCAATATCATCTATTCCATCTTCGTAGTGCAGGAGTTATTCCTTGTGGGTTGGGGACTTAAGACGATAGAAGGTACGGAGTTATTGTTTCTACTTCCATTCATTATAATCATGCTGATTTCGCCTTTTGGGATACGTTCTATGTTCCGCCGCCGACATCTGGAGCGGGAACTGGACGAGGCCAACGAGGTCATTAAAGAACTGGTTAAACGTGAAGAACGCATGCGTATCGCCCGAGACTTGCATGATACGCTGGGTCATACGCTCTCACTGATTACCCTGAAGAGCCAGTTAGTTGAAAAACTCGTGTCCAAGGATACGGACCGCGCAGAGGCTGAAGCGCGGGAGATCCAGCGCACTTCCCGTGCCGCGCTGCGGCAGGTGCGTGAACTGGTCTCCGAGATGCGGGCGATCACAGTGGCCGAGGAGTTAACTGAGGCCGGGGAGATGCTGCGGACGGCGGAGATTGCCCTGGAGATTGAGGGGGATATTTCCCTTGGGGAAGTATCCGATCTCAATCAGAATATACTCAGCCTCTGTATCAAGGAGGCTGTCACCAACATTGTGCGGCACAGCGGGGCCAATAAATGTGTTATCAGTATTGTGAAGAGTGAGGGACAAGTGAGAATCATGATCCGGGACAACGGGCACGGATTGCACGGTCAGGGTGTCGCAGATGCTGGATTCAGAGAGGGCAATGGCCTAAAGGGAATGAATGAACGCCTGTCCCTAATTGATGGCTCGTTGACCATTAATGCCGACGGAAGCAAGGGTACGGTGCTGACTGTAATGATTCCCTTGGTGGTCAAAGAACGAAAGGACGGGGAGACTGCATGATAAGAATCATAATCGCTGAGGACCAACGCCTGCTGCGCGGCGCGATGGCTTCCCTGCTGGACCTGGAGGACGATATCGAGGTGGTCGGAGAGGCGGGGGACGGCGCGGAGGCGCTGGCCCAGATCGAGAAGCTTCAGCCGGATGTCTGTCTGATGGATATTGAAATGCCACGAATGAGCGGGTTGGAAGTTGCCGAATTATTGAAGAAGAAGGGCTCCCGAACCCGAGTAATAATCCTGACAACCTTTGCCCGGCCGGGTTATTTCGAACGGGGGGTAAAGGCGGATATACAAGGCTACCTGCTCAAGGACGAGCCTGTTGAGAAGATCGCGGGTGCCATCCGTCAAGTCATGCTGGGGCATAAGGAAGTGTCTCCGGAGTTGGTCTTCGGAAGCTTGCGGGAGGAGAATCCGCTGACCTCCAGAGAGCGTGAGATTCTGAAGCTGGCCGGGGGAGGTCAGACGGCAGGCGAGATCGCGGCTACATTGCATCTTTCTTATGGCACAGTCCGCAATTATATTTCCGAGATTCTGAACAAGCTTGAAGTGAAGAGTCGGATTGAAGCGGTAAGAATTGCTGAGGAGAAGGGCTGGATTTAGTGTTGGGATTATTCCTATTTAAAATAAGTCACTTCTAATAAATAAAGTTTTCATCTTTGATTCCAGTGTGAGTCAACAAATTTCTTAGCCAATAAATCTGTTTGATATCATTCTTCAAATGATCTTCAAAGTTTTGGATTTGTGCAGAGATGTTAGATGTAATGTGTTGTGTTCTGATTATTAGTAAATCAGGAGCTATATAAGAAGGATCGCAGTGTAATTAGCGGCATTTTCGTATCTTAAATCCTCTGCAGCTAGGGGTTAGTGGAGATTAAGTGCAATATTGCACCTTAAATATTCCAGAATAGACCATATAGTATGCTTTTTGGAAAAATAAGATACAATAATGCTTTTATCTCCCTCATTTGTCTTTATTAAAGGAAAATAAGGTACAAAAATGCTGTTAATTGGGGGGAGATCCCTCTTTTTGACTGTTAAGAGGACTGGCGAAGGGGGCTACACCGCTTCTAGTGGTTGAAATCTGTCGAGAGACAGTCTATGATCCAGTGCTAGCTGTCCTATGGAAAGAGAACTTTGCGGGAGCGTGCAACGAACTGGTTCAGGTACAATAAATGGGTAATTAACAAATCTTCTGGTCTCTCTATCCTAAAATAAACCCAGTTTCGCCTTTGTGTGCGGAACTGGGTTTATTTTATACTCGACTCTTGGCCTGCTCCTCGCGCATCCACTGCGAGAGCTGACGCTTCAGCGCGAGGAATTCTGGCGTATCCGCAATCTCCTCGCGGCGCGGGCGTGGGAACGGCACATCTACCGTGTGCAGAACCTGGCCAGGACGACCGGAGAAAACGTAGATACGATTCGAGAGGAGCAGCGCCTCTTCAATGTTGTGGGTGATGAACAGCACGGAGCGGCGGTTCTCCTCCCATAGCTCCAGCAGCCAGCGCTGCATTTCACTGCGGGTCAGGGCATCCAGCGCACTGAATGGCTCATCCAGGAGCATCAGCTCCTGCGGCGCCAGCAGCGCCCGGAGGAATGCCGCGCGCTGCTGCATCCCGCCCGATAGCATATGCGGGTATGCCCGCTCGAAGCCGGCGAGGCCGACCTTGGCCAGCCACTGACGTGCTTCTTCGCGACTGCCATCCCGGGTAGCGCCTTTGATCTCTTTGGACAGGAGAACATTATCCTCGATGGTCCGCCAGGGGAAGAGCGCAGGCTGCTGCGGCATATAGCTGATTTCTCCGCGCTGGCCGGTAACGATTTTCCCATTCATGCTGACTGTTCCACTGTCCGGCTGCTCCAGGCCGCCGATGATATGGAACAGCGTGCTTTTGCCGCAGCCGGAAGGGCCGAGAATGGTCACGAATTCTTGTTGCTCCACCTTTAGTGAGACATTGTTTAATACAGGAGTAGAGTTACGGCGCTGGGTGAAGGTCTTGGACACGGCGCTGACTTCCAGCGCAGGCGGCAATCCGTGCAGTCCGGCAGCGCTAGTTCTAATCTCGCTTTTCACCGGCTCATGCGGTGGTGTATGTGTGAGTTGAGACATTTCGGGAATCCCTCCTTTCTACGGGTTGCGGCGCGGCTTCCAGCGCACCAGCCATTTTTCCAGTAAGGCGATAATAGCGAAGAGCACCAGACTCAGCAAGACAACAATGACGATGGCAACGAACATCCGGTCGGTACGGTAGGCTGATTTTTGCAATTGCATATAATACCCGATCCCCTTGTCGGCGCCGATCCATTCGGCAACCACGGCCCCCATGACAGCATAGGTGGCGGAGATTTTAACCCCGGAGAAGATCGCGGGCAGAGAATGAGGCAACTCCAGCTTGGTGAAAATCTGCCACTTGCTCGCCCCCGCCATTTTCATATAATTCAGCATCACCCGGTCGCTCTGTGCCAGCCCGCCCATGGCGGCCACGGCGACAGGGAAGAAGCAGACCAGCGTAATCAGCACCATCTTGGGCAGCAGTCCGAAGCCAAACCAGATGACAAGCAAGGGACCTAGGGCGATGGAAGGCACGTTCTGGCTCAGAATCAGCAGCGGGTAAAAAGCACGCTTCGCCCAAGGCATCAGGTGCAGCAGCAGCGCCACCACAAGCCCTACACCGGTGCCGATAGGAAAGCCGATCAGCGTCAGCTTCAGCGTAGCCAGCGTATGCTCCCAGATGCCGGCTGGATTACCTGCAAATTCATGACCGATATCTCGGGGACTGGGCAGAATCCATTTTTCAATATCAAAAAAGGATACCGCTAGCTGCCATACCGCTAAAAAGAAGACGACCGCCACAATGGGCGGCCATATCTGCTTCCAGGACGATCTCACGGGCGATATTTCTCCGTCAGTTTGTCCATGCTGATTCCGTTCGGATTGTGGGCGATTTTGATCTGGGAGATCACGCTCGGGCTGCCGGCTTGGACCAGTGCTTCATGCATCTCGCGCACGACTTCTAGCAGGTCGTTCAGTTCGCCTTCCATTGTCGTTTCGAGCGGATTCACCTGATGCTTCACACCCGACTTCTGAATGACCTCGATCGCTTTATCGACATAAGGGATGGAATCCTCATTGTTAGGGGTTTTAGGGATAACTTGAATGCTTAGCAGTGTGTTCGCCATGGTTGATTCATCCTTTCGATTATCAGTAATGTTTGAATTATTGTGCGGGCAGGAAATCATTCGTAAACGCCTTGGTGGTATCTACTGGTTTCTCAAGCAGCTTAAGGCCATACATCCAGTCGGCATAGTTCTTCCAGACCTCAGCCTTTTGTTCGCCCCAGCGCGGCGCATCATCCTGATATTTTGGACTGAGCCATTTCTGACTGGCCATCACAAGCTTCGGATCGAGATCAGGGACGGCTTTGATCAGAATGTTCGCGGCATCCTCTGGATGCTCGATGGCGTATTTATAGCCTTTAGAGGTCGCTTTAACGAAGGCTTTGACGATCTCGGGATGCTCGGTGATCTCTTTCTCGCTGGTGGTCAGCACAGGTGTATAATAATCGAGCTGTGGAGCGTAGTCCTTTACATAGAGCATGTCGATGGGTTCCCCGCGCAGTTCAGCTTCAATACCGGTCCAGGCATAGAAAATCCAGGCGAAATCAATATCCCGCTTCACAGCTGTAAAAAAGTCGGCTTCGCCCATATTGATGATCTTTACCTTTTTGACATCGGCACCTTCCGGGTCCATGATAGCTTTGAGTGCTGCTTCTTCCACCGGGGAACCCCAACCTCCATATGTTTTTCCTTCAAAATCCTTCGGAGAGGTAATCCCCTTGCTCTTCGGGGCCGCAAAACCAGACGTATTATGCTGTATGATGGCAGCAAGCGAGACCAGCGGTACGCCTTGCAGACGGGCCAAAGTCAGGCCTTCCTGATATCCGATACCAAAAGCGGCTTCACCAGAAGTAACCATCGTGTCCGCACCAGCTGCTCCGGGCTGCACAATCTCAACATCCAGTCCCTCTTCTTTGTAATACCCAAGATCTCTTGCAACATACACCCCCGTGTGGTTCGTGTTCGGTGTCCAGTCGAGCGCGATCTTGACTTTGGTCAGTTCTTGCGGCGTGCCTGACTCCCCGGCAGAGGCTCCGGTGTTTGTCTTGCCCGCTTCCTTGTTGCCTTCGGCAGAGTTGCTGTTATTGCTGCCGCATCCGGCAATGGCGATAACGAGCAGACAGGTCAGGCCCAGTATAAGCAGTTTCTTGACTCCCATTTTCTTCTCTCTCTCCTTTTGGTACCGTTTCTCTGCAGTGACTGCGTCAAATCCGGCGAATTCCCCGTCTTCACACCGTCACCCGCCACCTAAAATACAGGCAGCGCGATTCAATTCCTCATGAATTGTGTTAATCGGAAATATACCATAAAAAAAAAAGCGTCCCGAAGATGAACGGGACGCGGCTTTGCGCAAGGATGGCATTGGCTCTAAAGCAGCCATGCTCAATTATGGTTCCTACGCTGGCATTATCCAGATCAGGTATAAGGGTCAGTATCTTGAGGGATACACTCTCAGCCGGCCAATTCCAGCCCCCCTGGTGCTATGAAGTTAACGGGTGATGCTTCTTGCTTACGGTGTAATTATAGACTCCCGTCTTTTCGTTGTCCAGCAGCTTTGTTGTTCATTTTGAAGTTGGAGGCAGGAAAGAGGGTTATCATAAACTATTTAAGGGGTGGGATTATCATGAAAAATAACCAACATTTAATTGACGAAGAGACGGTAGCTAGCATCAAGGCACTGGATGAAGATGGCGAAGGATTGTTCGCCGGACTGATTGGGATGTTCAAGACCGATACGCCGCCGAGATTGGAGGCGCTTCGGCTAGCCTTGGACAGTAGCGATTCCGCGAGCATCGCCGGAATTGCCCATAGCCTGAAGTCAGGCAGCCTCAGTATTGGCGCGGGGTACTTTGCTTCTCTGTGTGCAAGTATTGAGCAACAGGCCCGGCGGGGGGATCTAACCTCCTCACGGTCGCTAGATTCCCTGCTGGTCTCTGTTTTTACTGATACATGTCGTGCGTTGGAGCAGCAAATGGAGTAGTAACGAAGGCTAATTCTGATATTTGAATTTTTTCCGGCGGCGGCTCCGGATGCTGTTCCAAATCTCCCGCACAGTCAGGATAATGCTGATGACAATGCCACTGAAGGTCAGCATTAACGCGAAATACTGGAATAAGGAATATTGCAGCATTTTGCCCCATTGAATACTTCCTTCCAGGTCGTCGATCACTTGATTCATTCCGTATATACCGCTTACCACAGTGAAGACGGTCAGAATCATCAGCAGCATATCCCGTCGTTTCGACTGGAACTTCACTTGGTACTGAAACAGATCATTTAGTGTCTGCTTCACCTCGTCGAATAGCGCATCATTGCCATAAACTTTGCGGAGCTGGAAGAAAATCTCCCGGCCCTGCGACTGTGAGATCAGCTCCAGAAAATAAAATTTGGCCGAGAATTTATTGATGTAAAAGATCAGATCCTCAATAGCGTCATCATCCCGATTGATGCGGAGCCGGGAGTGCATATTCGCGAGCTTCAGGAGGACAATCTTGTGAAACATGCTAAGTAGCAGGCCATAATAGTATTCGCCATACATTTGATTGGCAAGCTTTACGGCGAGTGGGCGTTCCGCCCGGCTGATGCAGCAGAAGGTCTGTTCATTGGTCATATAATACGTCTGGGGGCCCCAGCGTTTATAGGTATGCTCCTCGCAATATTGTTCAATGTAACCAGGATCGCTCGCGCTGATGTAGGGCCGACCCGCGGCATCCAGTCCATCCAGCTGGGAGGCACGGTAGCGCATGCTCAAGGGGATTTCGTCGGCATCTCCTTCCGGTTCCAGACCATAAAAGGCTTGCACCAGCATACGTTCATCCACAAAAAAAGGCAGCGTTTCGAAATAAGCCCCGTTCAGCTCGGACTGGTCCAAAAACGGCTTCAGCCCTTCCGCCAGATAATTAAAGATAAAATCCTCGACCTGACTAAAGGTTCGTTCTCCGCTATGGATAACCGTCTGTTCGTCCTGCACACTGACATTCTCAAGGGTACGGAAGCGATCAGCAAATTCCAGAGCGATGCTGAAGGGGATCTGTTCTTCCTCAATCTGCACCCGCAGGGTAACAAATCCGGTCTGAAACGGGCAAATGAACAGGTCTGTGGAGAGTACTCGGAAGGCTACATTCGCTTGTGACATTTCCATCCGGCAGGACAGACCATTCACACGCGAGAAGCGGCGGAAGGAATCCTCGTCATCCTCCTGAGGGAACAATAGGTGGGCAGCGAAAGGCAGATAGGTGCGTTCCATTTTTTCATGGGATACACAGTATTCATTGCCATAATAAGCGCCTTCCAGTTCTTTTTTATCGAGGGAAAAAGAAGTGTATCCGCTCTTTCGTAGCTCAGAGATCAGTCGTGCAGACGCTCCCTGCTTGATGGAGAAGGGAAAAATAAACTGGAGCAGCGCGGTATGAAGTAGGGGTTCGGTAGATAGCATATCCATCATGAGTTCCACCTTATGTGCAGGATATCAATACAATCTACATTACCCCAAAAAGCGAATTGTGATTACCCGGCCTCAATGGCCGGGTGTTGTGTGTCCGGAATCCCGTCCGGGACGTATTCTCCATGCAGCAATGCTGAGCAAGAAGAGGACAGTAGCAAATGCCGCAAGTAGTCCGGCCGTTTGTGCCGCTTGTAGGTGATCCATTGACCAGCCGGTAAGCAGCGGCAGGATTGCTCCGCCAATGCCGCCGGAGGCAATCATGATGCTTGGCGTGGATTCCTCGGTGCCCGGCATTAATTTGCTGGAGAAGACCAGTGCGATGGAGAAGAGGCCGGACATGAACAATCCCAGTAGAATGATAATGATAAAGGCCACAAGACGGTGTTCAGTGAATGGAAACAGAGCCAGTAACACCACAGTCAGCAGGCAGCTGCCCAGAACATAGACGCGGTAAGAAATTTTCTCGGCGAGCACCCCGGCGAACAGCCGTCCTATCGACATAGCCAGCCAGAAGCAGGTAACGGTCAGGGCTGCCCCTGATTCCGACATGCCCAGCTTGGCAATGAAGATGGCGGGCATGAAATTCACCAGGCTCATTTCCGTGCCTACATAGATAAAGAAGAAGACAATGAAGATCCCGAGTATGAACCACTGTTTGCCCTTGTAAGGAAAGCGCGGCGTGTGACTGTCTGAAGTCTCGTTCGTCACTGGGCGGCGTGGACCGCGGTCATCCAGCAAGGACTGTAGCTTGCCGAACCGGCCCTTGCTCCAGAAGATCAGGGCAACTAAGGAGAAGGCAGCTACAATCAGGAAGCTCAGCTTCCACCAGCCGAAGGCGATCAGGCCGCTGGAGATTAAAGGCATAAGCAATGCACCGACGCCGAATAGAACTTCAAGCCTACTCATGGCAACAGCGGTGCCTTCTGTGACTGCGGCAATAATGACCGTGCCGATGACGGCTTCGACCATACCAAAGCCAAAGCCTGCGGCAACAGCGATAACATACATCCAGCCCCACGGTGGTAAGAAGGTGTAAGCAACCTCGGCAACAAGCAACAATGCAGTGGCAATGAGAATACCGCCGCGCTTACCGAAGCGGCGATTCAGAAAGGGAGAAATCAATACACCGGCCAGGAAGCCGGCAAATTGGGTGAAGATCAGCTGCCCGCCAGCGCTGTAGCTCTGGTCATAATGCTCCAAGAGCACGGGGAGAATAGAACCCAGTACTACATGAGCCAAGCCGATCACAAAGTAGGAGAGACAGCCAAGCCAGATCAATTTTTTCACGTTGGAATACTCCTTAACAAGTTAAGTTTATGGAACCGCACCCGGATTCAATATGCCCAGAGCGGGTACACTATCTTAAGCACAATCATTATCATAAGTCTAATTGGCAGATGTGGATATATAAACTTATATTTACACTCGCCAGGAAGGAGATGTCTTGAATAATGAATCCAAAGGATCTGGAACAGAGCATCATCAAAGCACTGGATGACAACAAGTTCGGCTCTTTCGGAACCGTTGAAGCGGGGAACAAACCGAAGGTGCGTTACATGGCGGTCTTTCATGATGGACTTAAAATTTATTTGGCAACAGACCGCAAAACCCATAAGGTAGAGGAACTGAAGGAGAACCGTAACGCTTTTCTGCTGCTTGGCTATGAAGCCGGCGGGGGGAAGGATATACTGGAGATTGAAGCGACCGTAGACATTACAAAGGACGAGAGCCTTCGTTCCAAGGTCTGGAATAAGGATCTGGAGCCATGGTTCAAGGGACCGGAAGATCCCGATTATGTCATTCTGGAGCTTACCCCGTCACGTATCGAATATATGGGCAAAACACAGGAACATGGTGTCTGGGAGAGACAACCAGCAGGCAGTGTAAAGTAATCCTATATTAAACGAGCAAACAGCAAGCTTCCTATAACGGGGCTTGCTGTTTGTCATTCTCGGCTTAGGGTGAATAAAAATTGCGATATAGCCTCGCTGGCAATGCCGCCCTACATTAGGACGTCTGAGAGACCCTCAACCTTCCGCTGGAGCAGTTAATGTTCGTTGTCTGCGGCGTTAGCGCTTCCATGGACAGCAGATCATCTTTTTCTTATAATAGATGAAAGTGATCGGGTGATCCGGTGAATCGACAGAACTGTGGAGGAGGGCGAAGTCATGGAGCCAGCAGCAATTGAAGAGTGCGACAACACATGCCACGGTTCAGAGTTGGAACCGGAAGACGTGTCCTTAATTCTGCCTGACCGGGAGACAACAGACAAGATGGCCGAGATGTTCAAGGCACTAGGCGATCCGACGAGAGTGCGTCTCATCTATGCTCTGTCACAGCGGGAGCTGTGTGTGCATGACCTGTCCGATATTCTGGATATGGGCCAGTCTGCCGTATCCCATCAGCTGCGGTACTTGCGGAACTTGCGGATTGTGAAGCGTCGCAAGGAAGGTAAGACGGTGTATTATTCGTTGAACGATGCGCATGTGGAGCAGATCTTCATGCAGACGCATGAGCATATCAGACATGAATAACTATTGATGCATACAGCAATAGACCGCCTATGGCGGTCTATTTTAGTGTATGGCTATTTAACCGGCTCGGTCTATTCCCGAAGGCACCGGTGTTCTTTTTAAAGATAAAGCAATCCATATCGCATAGGCAGCAAGCACCACCACGATAAGGAGATCATAGCCGATAAAGCCTTCGGGACTATCATTGCCCACGAATCGAATCAGGTTATGTAAAAAGTGGAACAGAATCAGTGGAATGATATTATTATTCTTCACCATCAGCAGAGCCAACACTATTCCTATAAGAAGAGCGTATACGATCTGAAGCAGGGTCTCAGTGAGATTTTGTCCGGAAAGAGCATTCAGAATGTGGGTGACTGCAAACAGGATACTGGACGTCGCTACGGCGACCTTCACGCTCTTGGTCAGCAGCGTCTTCAGGATTAGTCCCCGGTAGAGGCCCTCCTCCACGAATCCCACCAGCAGGGTGAAGAAGAGATAGTATAATGCATCGGAAAGTTCGATTTTTCGAAATCCATTTAACGTAGTAATAATAAGGATTAGCAGCAGCGGAGTATAATAAATCCAGTTCGCTGCAGGAATGCTACCTAGCGGGCGAAAGCCCATATAGCTCCACTTGTGCCTGATTGTAAAATAGGCAATTAAGACAAGCGCGATAGGGACAAACGCAATAAGCACAGGTGCAGTGTAGCTGAGCTGTTTGATGGTAGCGTAGGCTCCGGCGGCTATCATGGCGACCAGTAGCAGCCCTTCAATAATAACAACGGCCCATACCGGGTGTCTCTGTGAAAATGAAGAATTAACCTTCAGGTTTGTCATTGCAGAGCCTCTTCCTCTCCATAATTTCTTTTAACCACTGCTTCTCCACCATCCCCTTATCGGTCAGTCGTTTGAGTACAGGGTAGAGACTGCCAAAATTGGCCGTGTGAAAAATCTCTACGGAGCTATCAAAGGTTTTTTCAAACCAGAGCTGCTCCCGACCCCTTCCATTAACATCCATTTGACGCAATTCATAATTACATTTATTTGTAATAATGTCAAACGTTTATTTCAGTATGTAAAAAAGCTGCCCTGGCCATAATCAGGATGGCGGGGCAGCGCTAAAACTTTACACCTTTAACTCTCCGTGCTGGAATGGGGAGGTCTCGATCTGGATGGTAGTATGATTGATATTATATTTATCCTCGATTAGAGTAACTGCTTGCTGCAATATTTCCTGAGCTCTTCTGTCATCTTCAATCCGCAGGTGGCAGCTTAACGAATTGAGTCCTGAGGTAATGGTCCAGATATGCAGGTCATGAACGTCGGCAACACCGCTAATTTGTAGCAGAGTTTGTCTGACCTGATCACTGTTAACTGCAGGCGGTGTCCCTTCCATAAGGATGTGGAACGAATGTCTGAGCACGCCCCAGGCACTTTTGAGTATCAGAAGAGCCACCAGCACACTGATAATTGGGTCAGCTGCATACCAAGAGAACAATTGCATGATCACACCAGCAACAATGGCCCCGACTGAACCAAGAGCATCACCAATAATGTGGAGATAGGCACTGCGCACATTGAGGTTATCTTTCACATCACCTTTGCGTATCAAGACCCAGGCGCTCACCAGGTTGGCAAACAAACCAATGGTAGCGATGATTATCATAGAGCCGCTGGCGACAACGGGTGGTTCGAGCAGGCGCTGCCAGGCTTCCCGGATAACAAGTCCGGCAATCACGAACAGCATCACGCCGTTGAATAGTGCGGCCATGACCTCAAAGCGGTAGAAGCCGTAGGTATTTTTGGAGGAAGCCGGTTTAGCGGCAAATATCATTGCTACAAGGCTCAAAGCCAGCGAGGCAATATCGCTGAGCATATGACCTGCGTCGGAGAGTAGGGCAAGACTATGAGTGAAGAGTCCGCCGAAGAACTCCACGAACATGATCCCCGAGGTAATGATGAGGGCAATCAAGAGCCCTTTTTTATTATTAGGTGCGTGCGAATGTCCATGATGATCATGCGTATGATCGTGATGGGAATGCCCGTGTTCTTCATGAGAATGTCTGCCGGATTGTGGATGATGGTTCATAGAAAGACCTCTTTTCAAATAACATATGAATAACTGATCATATATTAATAATAAATGCCTGAACCAGGGATTTCAAGATGTTTTGAATAAAGTGGAGACATTTCATTATTCTCAGATAGGAGGAGGGAAATTATGCATATGCACATTGACACTCCAAGATTGGAAGGCATATAATGTGGTTAAGTTAACATATGAACAAATACTCATATATGATTATTTAAGGGAGATGAGTAGTTTGAATACGATTCAGGGAACGGTAAAACGCCAGTGGGAGCTGGAAGGGCTGCACTGTGCAAACTGTGCAATGAAAATTGAAAATAAAGTGGGCAAGATCGAGGGGGTGTCCTCCTGCTCCGTGAATTTCGTGACCAAGACGCTAACTATGGTTACCGATGAGAACCATGCGGAAGCGGCCGGGGTGGAAGCGGCGCGGACCGTCACGGCGCTGGAGCCCCATGTGAAGCTAAAGGAGAAGCTGGCTGGAGGCAGAGCGATCCCGCAGGCTAAATCCGGTCATGAGCATGGGCCTTCACATGAAGAAAAGGGACATACACATGATCATGGACATGGGCACGCCCATGGCGATGAGGATGGTCACGGGCATACGCATTCCCATGGGGAAGGCGACACGCGCCGAATCTTGACCCGCCTGGCAGGCGGAGGGATTCTTGCAGCGGCAGGCATGCTGCTGCCGGTCAACGGAGCTGTCGAACTGCTGATCTTTCTCGCCGCTTACTTTATTGTCGGTGGCGAGGTGGTGCTGCAGGCAATCAAGAATATCGTCAGAGGTCAGGTGTTTGACGAGAACTTCCTGATGGCGCTGGCAACGATCGGCGCATTTGCGATTGGGGAGTACCCGGAAGGGGTCGCTGTAATGCTCTTCTATCAGGTCGGGGAGCTGTTCCAGGGCCTGGCGGTGAATCGTTCGCGCAGATCGATTACGGCGCTGATGGATATTCGCCCCGAGTTCGCCGAGCTTAAAGTCGACGGCGGTACAAGACGTGTCTCGCCAGAGGAAGTGGCGATTGGTGACATTATTCTCGTCAAGCCCGGTGAGAAGGTTCCGTTGGACGGAACTATCCTTGAAGGTAGTGCGATGATGGATACCTCAGCGCTGACAGGTGAATCGGTACCACGCTCTGCGGGTCCGGGCAGCAAGGTCTTGAGCGGGTTCATTAACCGCAACGGGGTAATTACCGTGGAAGTTACGCAGACATTTGGAGAGTCGGCAGTCTCCAAGATTCTGGAGCTGGTGCAGAATGCGTCCTCCAATAAAGCTAAGACAGAGAACTTTATTACCAAATTCGCTCGTGGCTATACGCCTGTAGTAGTGATCACAGCGCTGCTGCTGGCTGTTGTTCCACCGCTTCTGATCAGTGGAGCAACCTTCTCTGACTGGATTTACCGGGCACTGGTCTTTCTCGTGATCTCTTGCCCTTGTGCGCTGGTCGTGTCGATCCCACTTGGCTTCTTCGGCGGTATCGGGGCCGCTTCCCGAAGCGGTATTCTCGTGAAGGGCAGCAATTACCTGGAGGCGCTCAATGATGTTAAGGTCGTTGTTTTCGATAAGACGGGTACCCTGACCAAGGGGCAGTTCAAGGTCACTGGCATATATCCGGCGGCAGGCAGAAGTAAAGAAGAGCTGCTTCGCACGGCCGCCTATGCGGAGAGTCATTCGAACCATCCGATTGCGGAATCTATTCGGGCCGCTTACGCTGAGGAAATCGCTAAGGATGCCATCACGGATTATAACGAAATTTCCGGTCACGGCATCTCCGTGAATGTGGACGGCAAGGCCGTTCTGGCCGGGAATGCCCGACTGATGGAACGGGAGGGCATTGCTTATCAGGTGCCGGAGCAGAGTGGCACATTCGTGCATATCGCGACCGGCAAGCAGTATGACGGATACCTCGTCATTGCTGACGAGGTGAAGGAGGATTCAGCGCGGGCCATCTCGGCGCTGAAGGGACTTGGCATCCGCAAGACGGTCATGCTGACCGGCGATGCTGCTTCTGTGGCGGAGGCTGTAGGCCGCGAACTCGGCGTAGACGAGATTCACGCCGAGCTGCTGCCGCAGCATAAGGTTGAGGCTATTGAGCGGCTGGAGCGCGAGAAGAGCGGGCGGGAAAAGATTATTTTTGTCGGGGATGGAATCAACGACACTCCAGTATTGGCGAGAGCAGATGTTGGCATCGCGATGGGCGGACTAGGCTCGGATGCGGCAATTGAAGCTGCGGATATCGTCATCATGACCGATGAGCCTTCGAAGATTGCCACCGCCATCGGCGTGGCTAAGCGCACACGGAGAATCGTCTGGCAGAACATTGGGTTCGCACTTGGTGTTAAGGCGATCTTCCTTCTGCTCGGCGCATTCGGGATCGCGACGATGTGGGAAGCGGTCTTCTCGGATGTTGGTGTCACTGTACTGGCTGTACTAAACAGTGTTCGCGCACTAAAAGTTGAACAACAAGGTTAAATCCATTATAAAACCTCCAGTGTCTGCACATTTATGAGTGCTTACGGACTGGAGGTTTTTTGGTTTGTTCTTATTCAGGCTGAGAGAGACTGAGGCTGCTAATTCCTGAACGCACGATTTCACAAGAAGCGCCGAATTTAACGGACTCCTCATCATTCAGGTTCAGCTCCAGCAATTCATGGATGCCGCTGCGCCCAATAATGGCAGGCACACCTGCACATACATCCTCCTGCCCGTATTCTCCTTCCAGAATTGCCGAGACAGCAATAATCTTGTTCTCATCGTTCAGGATAGCCCGGGTAATGTAGGCCAGGGCACTGCCGATTCCAAAATGTGTTGAGCCCTTGCGGGTAAAGATCTCCCAACCGGCATCCTTTGTCTTACGGGCGATGTCGTCCAGATCCAGGTGACTGAATCGTTCGCGATGCTGCTCCATAATGTGGAGTATAGGTTTGCCGCCAATGGTCACATGTGACCACGCAACGAACTGGGACTCCCCATGCTCGCCTAGCGCGTATCCGTTCACGCTGCGAGGGTCGATGGAGAAAACATCGGATAGCAGCGTCTTGAGCCGGGAAGAGTCAATGGAGGTGCCTGTGCCGATCACCCGGTGCCGGGGGAGTCCGGACATTTTCCAAACCATATAAGTGACGATATCGACCGGATTCGCCGCAATGACGAAGATGCCGTCGAAGCCGCCAGCCATAATTCCGGCCACAATTTCTTTTGTTATTACAGCTGCAGCGTCAAGTACATCCAGTCTGGTCTGACCAGGCTGCGGGTTAGCACCCGCCGTGAGAATAACAACATCCATTCCAGCACAGTCACTGTAGGTTCCGGCGTATACCTTAGTTCGGGTACCTGTGAAATCCATGCAATGGGAGAGATCCAGCGCCTGAGCCATGGCCCGGTCGTAGGTCCGGTCGATCATCATGATCTCATCGCAGATCGACTGATTAACCATGGAGTAGGCACAACTGGAGCCCACCATTCCGGAGCCGACAATCGCTACTTTTCTTGTTTTACTCTTCAATTTGTAAATCCCCGCTCTCTCAAAAAAGTCTGCGATTTGCTGCTTAAAGTTTTCTTGCGCATATCTTTATTCTAGCCGATCATCCAGAAAGTTACCTGACATACAGTGAAAAAAGCGGAGGGAGCGTGTCCCTGTTCATCTCAGGTTGTACATTAAATCAGCGGGCTTTCGTGAGGATAGATACATTGCTACATGCCGTTGTTCGCAAATGTATTGTCTGCATTAAAAAGAGCATTCATCAAACCGTTAGGCTTGTTGAATGCTCTGTCGTGAGATAGTGCTACCGTCCTCGGACTAAGATTAAGATTGTGGAATCCGTGTTTCTGGCGGCACGATCACATTGTAGCGTTTATACATGAACAGTCTCCAGTGGACAATCATGCCAAAGGCCAGGATGAAGAACAGCCCCCCGGATTGCGGTACCGAGACATAGCGGTTAATGAACTCATGCAGCAGTGTGCGGACCAGTAGCAAGCCGAGTAGAATAAACGCGAAGCTCTTGGAGCGCTGGGCAAATACCTGTCCGTCCCGTTGCTCGAAGCTTGTTGTACGGATAAGCGGGTAAGCAAAGATGAACCAGCCGACCAAAAAGGCAATAGCTGCCCACCATAGCGGAAACCTCACCTCCGGGACGACGAACATGGCAAAGCCAGTTGACATGCCGAGGGGGGGAATCCATATTTTGCGAATGGTAACCGGGCGGGCGCTGGCCTTCAGCCGAATAAAGATCACCATCAATGCCATGATAACGGCCCCCACGGTGGAACCGATATGCAGTAGCGAGGGGTTGATGCTGCCCATAATTCACGACCTCTCTGTGATTTGAGTCACTTGTGCCTTCATTATAACAGAAAAATGATGGCAAAACATTGAAGCCTCCGTGAGGCTCCTCGCAATATGTGGCCATTGGCATGGGGGAGCTGCAAGCTCAAAAAAACCTGCCGGGCTCAGGCTCCGGCAGGTTTTCCATCAATCAATATCTATGGGTATCAGTTATATGTTCCAAGATATACAGTTTATGAGCGGCTACGGCCTCCGGTCGAGCGCAGGATCAGACTTACAATGAAGATCAGCACGATGGCACCAATCAGGGACGGGAAAACATAGAAATCACTGACCTTGGGTCCCCAGCTTCCCAGCAGCATGCCACCCAGCCATGAGCCGAGAATCCCGGCAATAATGTTGCCGATTACGCCTCCCGGAATATCTCTACCCATAATCAGACCTGCGAGCCATCCGATAATTCCGCCAACAATCAACATCCATAGAAAACTCATTAGGCTTCAGCTCCTTTGTGATGTACTGTTCGATGATAACTATTAACCTGTTGCCGATTGTTTTAACCAGATGTGAAAAATTGGTACATGCTTTCGCTTTTCGCAGAATTCCGAAGTTTTAGTCTGATGTATTGCCCCAGTAAACATGCTATAGTGAAAAAAATGATAATCGATAAGGAGTCGCTGCCATGGAACGCTCTGATGAAGTATTATTTTATGTGGGTACGTACAGTCCTGAGGGTGAACAGGGTATTCGTCTCTGCACCTTGAACCGCAGCACCGGGGACATGAGAGTTCTGGAGGGAACGAGCGGTATCGAAAACCCTTCTTATTTGGCAGTGAATCGCGCCGGGAGTGTCTTGTATGCGGTCAGTGAGAAGGATGAGGGAGAGGTTCAGGCATTCGCTATTGATCCTGGATCGAAGGTATTGTCACCGCTGGGAAGCATCCGCAAAACGGAAGGTGGCGCGCCGTGTTATGTCTCCATCAGTCCGGAGGAAGACAGGATCTTCGTATCCAACTACTCGGGGGGAAATGTTAATGTGTTTCCTTTAAGTGCAGACGGCTCGATTCTGGAAATGTCGGCTCAGATCCGGCATACCGGCTCTGGGTTACGTCAGGATCGGCAAGAAGCGCCGCATCCGCACTCGGTCATTCCAGGCAGCACGGGGGAGCGTCTTTTTGTCTGTGACCTTGGTCTAGATCAGGTTATTATCTATCGTCAGGAGGAGGACGCGCTGGTCAAGCAAGCTACAGTAGATCTGCCGCCGGGCTCCGGGCCACGCCATCTGACACTCCACCCCTCTGGAAAATGGGCTTACCTGATCAATGAGCTGAACAATACGGTCACAGTATTCGCAAAAGATAAACAGCATGATGAGCTCACTGTCTTGCAGCATGTTAGTACGCTGCCTGAATCCTATATTGCCGGCAGCGACGATTCAGGGGCTGACATTCACATCGCGCCGTGTGGTCGTTATCTGTATGCTTCCAACCGGGGACATGACAGCATTGCGTTGTTCCTTATTGATGGTGTTACAGGTCTTCTGGAGCCTGCCGACTGGCAGAGCACCGGTGGACGGACTCCACGAAATTTCGCTATTCTTGGCGGAAAGCTGCTGGCAGCCAATCAGAACAGCGGTACGATTGTTTCGTTCCACATCGACGGGGACAGCGGCCGGTTGATTCCGACAGGCAATGAGCTGGAAATTCCAACCCCGGTCTGTATTAAGGCACTTAATTAACATAGAACATATTAGCAAAGTGTAATTAACGACATTTTTGTACCCTAAATCTTCTGGGGGTAAGAGTTTGTAGGAATTAAATGCAATTTTGTACCTTAAATCCTTCCATAATACCCCTGTTAGCGTATTTTTTTCTAAATAAGATACAATAATGCTCTTATTTCCCTTTTCCACCTCAATTTAATAAAAATAAGGTACAAAAATGCTGTTAGTTGGGGTGGCCCCCCGTTCCACTTTAAGAAGACGGGTATATTAAGAAGAATGGTACAGGGGATTGGAGATTGGAGATTGGTGATTGGTGATTGGCGATCCCAAGCTTCACCAGGATAACGCCTACTCTTCCGTTTGAATCTTCACTTAAATAGAGTACTATCTAATTAAATACAGGCCATTCCAAGTCCATCCGGGTTACCGGAGGGGAGGAATGGCCTGTTCGATGATATGGGGTAGTTTACTTTCCATGATGATATGAGAGCAGTTTACTGTTCGTGAGGATATAAGGGCAGTTTACTTAACGTACATTTTCGGTACTTCCGCCATAAAATCCGATGTCGTCGAGCATGATTTTGTCGCCTTTTTCTTCGAGATAGAACGTAATCTCGGTCAGGTTCTCCGGCTCCAGAGCGGGCTCTACTTCCTGGAATCGCTCAAAGGGCAGTTCGTAGGTCTGGAATACGGCCTCCGTAGGATCTCCGTATTTGCCGTCGCTAACGCGTTCCTCCAGCCAAGGAAGCAACGTGAACTGAGTGTGCGGCAGCGGTAGCACGTCCATAATTTCAGACAATGGCAGGCGCGCCGAGGTGTCATTGCTATCCGTCAACTCTACCTCCACCTCAGGAGCTAACGAACTTTCCTCGTTCTCCTCTTCATCGTCGTCAGCATTGCGGTTGGCGAGGGAGAAGGACAGACCTTCCGCTTCCGACAAATCAAGGGGAGCAGCGTCTTCCTCCTTCCATTTGACCCGGTAGTAGGCTTCTTCCCCCTTTTCTGCTGTACGTTTCAAAACAACGCCATAGGTGGTTTTGCTCTTGTCTTCCCGATCCTTGGCCAGCTCCTCGGTCCAGGTCATGCCTTGGGCAGAGGCGGTACCGATACCTGCGGTATACTTGTTGCGGTCCTCGTCAAAATTGACAAGGGTACGATAGTCTCCGCCTTGGAAGCGGCTATAATACGCGGTGTCCGGCAGCCACTGCAGTCCGCTCCGGTAATCGCGGAACATCCCCCGGTATTCATCCTTGCCAAGCAATGTCGTCTCCAGAAAAGCCGACACGTACACCTTGGTAATCTGCCGCTGTTCGGCGCCATCCATGATTAGGCTGCGGTCCAGGAACAGCCCGGTGGGCAACGACTGATCGCGCAGTCCCCAGTCGCTGTTGAACTGGCTGTGATTGGCATCGGCAATGTAGAGAGAGCTCTTGAAGGCGGCTGAGCCTTCGGAGTAGGAGGAGCGGATATATTGCCGATCCCCGTAAAAGTCATGCACATCGCCATCGCGTGCGCCCTGCAGTGTCAGATAGCTAATATCCTTCAGCTTGGCTTGTTGTCCGTCAATAGCTTTATCGGTAGGTGCAAGGGCAACAACCGAAGAGATCTGGAAGCGGTCGGTTACTGTTTTCCATACAGGATCATCCTTGAACCAGCGGCCAGAATCGGCGGCC
This sequence comes from Paenibacillus sp. NPDC056722, assembly GCF_042790635.1. Taxonomy (NCBI): domain Bacteria; kingdom Bacillati; phylum Bacillota; class Bacilli; order Caryophanales; family Paenibacillaceae; genus Paenibacillus; species Paenibacillus sp. NPDC056722. The sequence goes on from NZ_JBHTYV010000007.1 coordinate 222,828, forward strand.
ATAGCTACGGCTTGTCCGCCCCGGCTATGGCCCATTAGAGCCGTCTTGCTGAAATCAATTTTTCCATAGAACGGATTGCCGGGCTGATCCGAGAATGCCGCTAGCTGTTCCATATGCTTAAGGATTAGCCAGGCGCGTACCGTAAAGTCATTGTCGGGAATGCCCGTCCAGGCCGAATAATTAAGGAAGTTCTCGTCCAGTGAGACGGCGATAAATCCCCGGCTGGCCAGCAGTTCCCCAAGATAGGCGTAGCCTCCATCAGAATAATCCTCCATCATATGGTTGCCGTGAACGATTAGCACCAGCGGGTGCGAACCTTCCCCCTCTGGCATCCAGACCCGTCCGTTAAGGGGCAGCGCACGATAGTCAAACCCCCAGAACAGGCTGCGTAGCTTCGGCCAGCCCTTCTGGATATACGCAGAAGCATCGACCGGGGAAGAGAGGAGTGCTGCATCGCTTCTGTATTCCTTACGGTGCAGATCATTACCGCTGGCATACGTGAAGGAGTCATAGGCGTAGGGGCCGGGCTCCGCAGGATTGGAGGCAGCCAGTGGCTTTACAATGCTGTCGCTAATGGCATCTGCCCCGGGGTCGCCCGGCTTATTCTGTCCACCACCAGCCAAAGCCAGCTGTGATAACATAAGTGCCGACGTCAGCAGCAATCCAGCAGCGACTCGCTTGTTCCGCAGCAGCCCTAGAGCGATGCCGCTGAGGGCGCCAAGAGCGGTGCACAGCACGGCTATGACCGTAGAGGCGACCCAGTCCATGTTGGCGCCGTATAGGACAAGCCATACAATAAACAAATCTGAGAGCAGACAGCCTGCGAATAATCGCGGGATGCGCAGGCCTGTCAATGCAATTAGTAAGGCGATCAGATGGCCTGCGGCTGCTAGTATTATTGTTCCCACCACAGCGGCAAGGGCGATGTCGGCCGGGATGCCGAGACCAGTTGGCATCCCCAGAATGGTTGCGCTGAAAGTCAAAAAGCTGAGCGTCCACAGACCAGCCAATGCGGTTCTCCATAGAGTTGTATCATAACGATAGGTTTCCCTGATTCTTTGTTCAATTACAGCTGAAATTCGCTTGTGCAGCCGCGGCTTTTGCGGCACCGGCACAAGTTCTAAATCCATTCCCATGACAGTGTCCTCCGAAAATTGCAGTGAGATCCTGTTGCTCCCTCATTTTATCTTATATATTGCAGTAATGACATTACTTTAAAGAAAAAAAGGTTTGACAGGCTAGAGGGGTTTAAGTATTATATCAATAATACCCTACTAATTAGGTAGGAATAATGAATAAAGTTCTTACCGTACAGACGGAGGAACGCCTATTGTAGCTCGCAGACACGTGTCTTGGGACCGGTTTGACCTGCCATCTTAGGCTTTCCTCCGTTATTTTTCATGCCAAAAATCTACCATGTAAGTCAGAGGGGTCATCGGGAAAGAGAAACATGAACTCATCACAACAATATGGGGGGATGGTTAGAATGAAAAAGAGGATCAAGAAGGGACTTTTAACGGGCTTTACGCTGTTGTTGACGGTGGGCCTTACGGCTTGCGGAAATAGTACAAATTCGGCGGGTAATCCACCGGCCGAGGCTACCAATTCAGGGAGTACCACCGCAGCGACGACTGAACCGACTAAAGCTCCATCCAAAGATCCGGTAGAACTGCTCAATGTTTCCTATGATCCAACACGCGAACTTTATGAGAATTATAATAAGGCTTTCTCAGCCTATTGGGAAAAAGAACACGGTCAGAAAGTAACGATCAAGCAGTCCCATGGCGGCTCCGGCAAGCAAAGCCGTGCGGTGCTGGATGGGCTGGAAGCAGATGTGGTCACTCTTGCACTGGGCTATGATATTGATGCTCTGCAGGAGACAGGTCTGATTCATGAGGGCTGGCAGAGCAAATTTGATCATAACAGTTCTCCGTACACCTCAACGATTGTGTTCCTGGTACGCAAGGGTAATCCGAAAGGCATCAAGGATTGGCCGGATCTTTTGAAAGAAGGGGTAGAGGTCATTACGCCGAACCCGAAGACTTCAGGCGGTGCGCGCTGGAACTATCTGGCGGCTTGGGGATATGCGCTGGATCACAATAATAACGATGAAGCCAAGGCTGAGGAGTTTGTAAAAGAGCTGTTTAAGCATGTGCCTGTGCTCGATACCGGTGCGCGCGGAGCAACCACAACGTTCGTTGAGCGTGGGATCGGTGATGTGCTGCTGGCCTGGGAGAATGAAGCCTATCTTTCTGTGAAGGAGCTCGGTCCCGATAAGTTCGACATCATCAATCCGTCCGAGAGCATTCTGGCAGAGCCGCCGGTGGCTATCGTAGATAAAGTGGTCGACAAGAGAGGTACCCGTGAGGTGGCTGAGGCCTACCTGAAATATCTTTACACTGAAGAAGGGCAGAAGATCGCTGCGGAGAACTACTACCGTCCAACGCTGGAAAGTGTGAAGGAAGAGTATAAGGATAAATTCCCAGAGATCAAGCTGTTCACATTGGCAGATAAATTCGGAACGTGGAAGGAAACACAGGAGAAGCATTTCAATGACGGCGGGGTCTTCGACAAGATCTATGTACCTGGTAAATAATATCCTCTTAGTTTCGGCAGAAAGTTAGCAACAAGTATGCTGTAAGTAGGCTTGAGCTGATCGGTTAAAAGGACCGAAGGCGAGAAAGGATGAACAGGGAATGAGTGTCACCGCAACCACCACTGCTGTCGCATCAACCGCACGGCGGAAGGTTCTGCCCGGCTTCGGGCTGACTATGGGCTACACGGTGCTGTATCTGAGTCTTGTTGTGCTGTTGCCGCTGTCGGCGTTGCTCTTTAATTCGACAGGCTTGAGCTGGGCTAAATTCTGGGATGTAGCTACAGATGCACGGGTGCTGGCATCCTATCGTGTCAGTCTGTCAACGGCCGCTGCGGCGGCCTTGGCTGATGCATTCCTGGGTCTGCTGCTGGCCTGGGTCCTGGTGCGGTATGAGTTTCCGGGTAAAAGGTTGTTCGACGCTCTGATCGATCTGCCGTTCGCGTTGCCAACAGCGGTAGCGGGAGTCTCGCTTACCGCTCTGTATGCAAACAAAGGCTGGATCGGCTCCTGGCTGGAGCCGCTGGGGCTGAAGGTGGCCTTCACCCCGATCGGCATTACATTGGCGCTAATGTTCATCGGCATTCCGTTCGTCGTCCGCACTGTTCAGCCTGTACTTGAGGAACTGGATCGGGACATGGAGGAAGCGTCCGCGACATTAGGCGCCGGACGCTGGCGCACCTTCCGCAAGATCGTGCTGCCAGAGCTGTTCCCGCCGCTTTTGACCGGCTTCTCGCTGGCCTTTGCCAGAGGTATTGGCGAGTTCGGATCGGTCGTCTTCATCTCCGGTAATATGCCGATGAGAACGGAGATTGCGCCGCTGCTCATCATGTCCAAGCTGGAACAGTTTGACTACGCCGGAGCCACCGCCGTGGCGCTGCTCCTGCTGTTGATCTCTTTCCTGATGCTGCTGGTCATCAATACCTTGCAGCGCTGGGTCCGCAAAACGTCCCGGTAACAGGTGATCCGCCGGGAATTCACAAGGCTTGCTTCGTAAAATCGTTGTAAGGAGGAATACCTATGGCGGGCACCGTTCCACTGTATGCTCCCCAATCGCGAAAAAGCGTCTCTTCGCCGGCTACACAGGAATCTGCGGTCGTAAAGTGGCTTCTGATTGCCGCAGCCGGACTGGTGCTATTCTGGCTGATTGTACTGCCGCTGATTGTTGTGCTGACTGAATCACTGAAAAAAGGGGTGGATGTCTATCTGGCCGCCTTGACCGATCCGGATGCTCGTTCCGCTCTGCGACTGACCCTACTGGTTGCGTTGATTACAGTTCCGCTGAATACTATATTCGGTATAGCGGCAGCCTGGGCGATCACTAAATTCAGGTTCCGTGGCAAGGATTTCCTTATCACCCTGATTGACCTGCCGTTTGCTGTTTCTCCAGTCATTGGCGGGCTCATCTTCATTCTGGTATTCGGGGCTCATGGCTGGTTTGGGCCATGGCTGAGCGCACATGATATCAAGATTGTTTTTGCAATACCAGGCATTATTCTGGCTACATTGTTTGTGACTTTTCCATTTGTGGCCCGGGAACTGATTCCCTTAATGGAGGATCAGGGGACGCAGGAAGAGGAGGCGGCAATTACTTTGGGCGCCAAGGGCTGGCAGATCTTCCTCCGGGTCACGCTACCCAATATTAAGTGGGGCCTGCTGTACGGTATTATTCTCTGTAATGCGCGGGCTATGGGAGAGTTCGGGGCAGTGTCTGTCGTGTCCGGACACATTCGCGGAGAGACGAATACGCTGCCGCTTCATGTCGAGATTTTGTATAACGAATATCAGTTTTCGGCATCGTTTGCGGTCGCCTCGCTGCTCTTGTTATTAGCTTTAGTGACAATGATTCTGAAGAGTTGGCTGTCGCGTAAAAATGCTCATTGACGCGCTAATATATCCGTGATAAGTTAATTCGTAGTATACAAATTGGTAATAACGGATTTCGATTAAACATCTCCCCGGATCTGGGGGAAGGGAGGCTGGGGAATGGCTAAACCGCTGAAGGTGGATGAGGTGTGGCTAGAACGTATAGCTGGGCTTTTGGATGACATGGAATTTGGTTCGTTGCAAATCGTCGTACATGAAGGGCAGATTGTGCAAATGGAACGTACGGAGCGCAAGCGTTTTGAGAATGGTAATGCACGCTATAGTGGCGAGACCGGAAGCCGGCGTACCGATACCCGTCCAGCGAGACGAGGATAGGTCATTCGCCGTCGCTGTCGAATCATGACCGTCCTTTTGGCATCCATTATAATCGGAGAATATGAAATGGCCCGTTTCCCTGGCAAAGGGAGCGGGCCATTTCTGCGGTCATTGATATGACTTCATTATTTAGTAGCGGCGTGTTCTTTGTGACACCATAACGCTTTCTACGAACAAACAGATGGCCGTAAGACCGTGCATGATCCAGCCGACTACAGGAATCAGGGCTACGACTGAGGTAATAACGCCAAGAGCGTTGCCGACAAAGGGTCCCCGTTCTTTCATCATCACGATAATTGTAATTGCATGCAGCAGAAAAGCGATGCCCAGCGGAGTCCAGCCGTTCGCTACAACGAATATGCCACCCACAAAGGGGATCGCGAGAAAGGCTTCATAGAGAAAGGTTACCCATTTCAAAAGTTTTGCCAGGGAAGACATTAGACTTCACCAACCTTTTTATAAAAGTAGTGTTTAAAATAGACCCTTTGAATAGGTTACGCAGCAAGCGCCAGATTGTTTCAAGTGATGGATAGTGTACTCTTGTTGTGGACAGCTTAGTCGTATATAGTGGGTAACAGAAATGCTGTGCAAGAAACATGTGTTTTTATTCGGAAACTAGAAGGGGGAGAAAGATATGGAGATCCAGGGGAAGCTGGTTATCCGCCATGCGCCACCTTCGGTTCAGCAGTATTTGGCGCTACGGGTTCAAGCAGGGCTTAGTCCAATGAGTGAGGAAGGGGCAGCCATCGGGTTGCCGCGTTCCATCTTTGCAGTTACGCTATTTGAGGACGATGTCTTGATTGGTATGGGACGCGTCATCGGAGACGGAGGGTGCTTCTTCCAGGTAACCGATATCGCCGTGCAGCCTTCTCACCAAGGACGGGGTCTGGGGAAAATCATTATGCGCGAGATCAGGGAGTTTCTGGATACGCTGCCTGACAAAGCTTATACCAGCCTTATTGCTGACGGAGAAGCATCGCGGCTGTACGCCCAGTTCGGGTTTGCACCCGTCGCTCCCAAATCACAGGGGATGGCTTTTAAGCGTTGAACTGCGCGGTATCGAAGTAACCCTATTAGCGGATCATTGAACAGGCCGCGGTATAGTGGATTGGTCAGAGCCTGGTGCGCGTCTAAGTAATTCTATTAGCGAATCATTGAACAGGCCCCCTTATTCCAGGGGGTTTTCGTATGCCTGCTGCTACCCGCAGGGAATCCGGAATTTTTATATACGTGTAGTTATGGCATCATTCAATCAGAGAGAGCGAGGAATAAAAGAATGGATATAGTGGTACTTGCAGCATCAGGAACGATTGGAAAGGCAATTGTAGAGGAAGCTTTGAAAAGAAAACATCAGGTGACGGCGGCGATGCGTCATCCGGAGAACTTCCCTTTTGAACATGAGCGTCTGAAACTTGTGGCTGTAGATTTACTGGACCCAGCCTCAGTAACGTCTGCTGTTCGCGGACATGAAGCTGCCGTTAGCGCCTATGGGCCAAAGGCTGGCGAGGAGAACGAACTGCTCGCGGCCGCTGCTTCACTGGTAGAAGGCTTGCAGGCGGCAGATATGGATCGACTGCTGATTGTAGGCGGTGCAGGGAGCCTGAAGACAGAGTCCGGTGAGTGGCTGATGGATACGCCAGATTTCCCGGAACATGTACGGCCGCTGGCTGCTGCGCATGCGGATGCCTATGAGATTTATAGAGGCTCAGATCTGGACTACACCTATGTCAGTCCTGCGGCTTCCATTCAACCAGGGCGCCGTACAGGGATGTTCCGCATCGGTCTTGACCGGCTGGTTGTTGATGAGAACGGGCAAAGTGCCATCAGCGTGGAGGATTTTGCTGTGGCCATTATAGATGAGGTAGAGGAAGGGAACTTCAGCCGTGAAAGATTCACGGTGGCTTACTAAAAACCGGCTTCTATAGGGATGCTGAGGGAATTCCGTAAGGCTAAAAGCGGCGGTGGCTGGCACCAGGGATAGGAGAGAGGAGCGGAGCGATGTATCTTGTAACTGCAGAGCAAATGAGAGAGTTGGACCGTATCACCATTGACCGGCTGGGTATCCCGGCGGTTGCACTGATGGAGAATGCAGGACGCGCTATTGCCGAGGAGATTATTGAGTTATGCCGCAAGCGGAACGGCGGCGTTGCTGGCGGGGGAATTGGGCGTACCGTTGACAACGGGACTGGTCAAGACCTGACGGGTTTTGATGTCAGCGGAGACCGTGCGCTGACCTTGGATACTGCCGCTGCCGAGCACTGGTTCATCCTTGTCGGCAAAGGCAACAACGGCGGCGACGGATTGGTCGCCGCCAGGTATCTCCGCGAGGCGGGCATTGCCGTCACGCTGGTGTATGCCGTGCCGCCGGAATCGCTGACCGGCGAGGCCGCCCTGCAGCGCGATGCCGCTGCAGCCCTGGGCTTGTCCGCGGCCGTCTACGGCCAGGACGCCCTGGACTTTGCCGCATGCAGCGGCATCTTGGATGCGCTGCTCGGCACTGGCGCCGCTGGCGCGCCCCGCGGCGCCTACGCGGAGCTGATTGCCGCCGCCAATGCCAGCGGCAAACCGATTGTGTCCGCGGACATCCCGAGCGGGCTGAACGCGGACACGGGGGAAATGCATGCGCCTTGCGTGCATGCATCGGTGACGGTCTGCCTCGCGTTTCTCAAGCGAGGCCTGTTGCAGTACCCCGGCGCCGGGGCTGCGGGGACTGTGGTGGTGCGCGCCATCGGCATCCCCGTGTCTCTGGCGCGTGAAGTTGGCCTGCAGAGCTATTGGCTGACGCCGGAGGTGCTGCAGGCCGGTCTGGGCGTGGATGTGTCACGCCATCGTTCGCCCGAAGGGCACAAGGGCACTTACGGCCATGTACTGGTGGCCGGTGGCACGCTGCGCATGAGCGGCGCAGGTCTGCTGGCGGCCCGGGCTGCGCTGCGGGCGGGCAGTGGTCTGGCGACCTGGGCGCTGCCACAGAAGCTGCTGCCTGCGGTTATTGGCGCTGCTCCGGAGCTGATGCTGGCTGACGTCGGCGGAGATGAGCAGGGCAACTGGAACGCTGGTACGGCTGCGGAATTGCTCCGATTGAGTGCAGAACGGGCTGTAACAGCCGTTGGGCCAGGTCTTGGGCGCTTCCAAGGAGATACCGACTGGCTCCGTACCTTATGGGAAGGAACGGAAGGGCCGCTGGTCATTGACGCAGATGCGCTGAACATCCTGGCGGAGACGGATTACAGTCATTGGGCCAGCCGCCGGGGATCGGTCGTTCTGACTCCCCATCCCGGGGAGATGGCCCGGCTGGCCGGTATCTCTACCGCTGAAGTACAGCGTGACCGGATTGGCCTCGCGGAAAGCTACGCCCGGGAGCATGGTTTGATCCTCGTGCTCAAAGGAGCACATACTGTCATTGCCGCTCCGGACGGGGTAAGCTATGTCAACACTACGGGACACCCCGGCATGGGAACCGGGGGTGCGGGTGATGTGCTGACCGGTATCATCGCCGGCTTACTGGCGCAAGGGCTGAATGCATTGCAGGCTGCGACGTTTGGCGTTTATCTGCACGGCCTGGCGGGAGAACGCGCAGCAAGTCTGCGGAATCATCCGGCGTCATTGATCGCCGGAGATATAATTGAGTCACTATGAAAAAGGCCGGTTAGTGTGAGTCCTACGAGTGCTGGCTACAGGACGACGGAGCGTTGTCGCGTTGTCACGCTAAGAAGCCTAAACACAGAGTAACCGGAAGTTATAACTTACTGAGCTAACTATATAAGACCAACTTAAGATTCGAACTTAAATTTCAAACATAAGATTGAAACTCAAGATTCGAACTTAAGGTTCGAACTCAATATCCAACTTAAGGTTTGAACTCAATATTCAAACTTAAGGTTCGAACTCAAAATCCAACTTAAGGTTTGAACTCAAAATCCAAACTTAAGGTTCGAACTCAATATTCAAACTTAAGGTTCGAACTCAAAATCCAACTTAAGGTTTGAACTCAACATCCAAACTTAAAGCTCGAACTGCAATTAGAATAAATAGTGGACACTCGTTAACGGACAGACCGATAATGACAGTAGTGGAGGTGTGTTCACTTGGGAGAACAAAGACAACGATATAACGAAGAATTTAAAAAGCAAACCGTAAAGTTCATTCAAGAACAGACGAAGAGCCTAGGCGACTTAGCAGAAGAGCTTAACATTCCAAAAAGTACGCTGCATCAGTGGATGAGTCAATATCGAGAGCTGAAAAATGAACCGGCAGCGAGTGTGGATCGAGTACGAGAACTCGAAGCAGAGTTGAAAGAGATGCGTCGTCAACTTCAGGAGAAAGATCATCAACTCACCGACGCTCAAGAAGAACTGGCGATCGTAAAAAAAGCGGTGCACATCTTCAGCAAACCAAGGAACTAAGATTCCAGTTCATGGAGAATCATCGCTCCGAGTTTCGCTTGGAGAAGATGTGCGACACCTTATGCGTGTCAAGGAGCGGCTACTACAAGTGGCGGACGGGAGAAATCAGCGCACAAAAACGCCGCAAAGCCGCGGTCATGGAGCGAATCCAGTATCATTTTACCGATCATAAGATGCGATATGGAAGTCCGAAAATCACCCGTCTGCTGCATCAAGAGGGCTACACCTTGACTGAACGCACCGTGAGTGTGTACATGCGGCAAATGGAGCTCCGTTCCGTCGTGTCTAAACCTTACCGCGTACAGACGACGGACTCTAAACATAATAACCCTATCGCCCCCAACACGCTGAATCAAGCATTTAAAGTGCTCAAACCCAATACCGTATGGGTCACGGACATCACATACATCCCTTGCCGGGGAGGCCGGTTGTACCTGGCCAGCGTCATGGATTTATGTACGCGTGAAATCGTAGGCTGGCGTTTGTACGACCACATGGAGACCAGTCTGGTTCTGGACGCCTTGCAGGCTGCTTACGCAGCCAAGCGACCTGGCAAGGAACTTCTGCACCACTCCGACCGAGGATCTCAATATACATCTAAGGATTATGTTGAACAATTGAAGAGCTATGAGATGGAATCTAGTATGAGTCGCAAAGGAAACTGTTACGATAACGCCTGCATCGAGTCTTGGCACAGTAGAAAGAACTCATTTACTGTAACCCCCGTTTCAAAAACAGGGAAGAGGCTTACAACGCCATTTATCAGTACATTGAATTTTACTACAACCGCAAACGAATGCACGGTGCACTGGGATATCTTTCTCCCGCTCGCTTTGCACAGCAATTTACTAAAAAATCCGTTGCGTGACTGTCCACTTTCTTGACAGAGGTCCAAACGTCACTACGGTGAGTCATTGCTTTATATAAAACGCACTCCTGAAGTACAATTAACGGCATTTTTGTACCATAAATACTCTGCAGCTAAGGGTTTGAGGAAATTAAAGGCAAAATTGTACCTTAAATCTTGCACAACAGCCCTTTTAGAGAGAATTTATTGAAAATAAGGTACAAAAATGCTCTTATTTACTTTATTCGCTCATATTCGAGAAAAATAGGGTACGAAAATGCTGTTAATTAGGTCGAACAAAAGAAAGTTAGGTAGCAAAGAAGAAGAACGAATGGGGAAGTTTGGAACTGTAAGGGAGAAGCGATCGACTGAAAGCTTTCCATGGGAAAGCTCGCACTCGTAAGCCTAAGCTGTCGTCAGATTTGAACCACTTGAAACGGCTAAAAAGAGGAAGTCTGAGGACAATCGCTACCGGAATTCCAAACATCCCACCTCAGTGACGACGGACTATGCGTTCGTTTCTTAAGTTCACCTTTATAGCTGAACGATAGGCCGCGAAGCCATACCCAACGAAGCCAAACCTAACGAAGCCAAACCTAACGAAGCCAAACCTAACGAAGCCAAACCTAACGAAGCCAAACCTAACGAAGCCAAACCTAACGAAGCCATACCTAACGAAGCTCTACCTAACGAAGTCATACCTACGAAGCAACCTAACGAAGTCATCATACCTAACGAAGCCAAACCTAGCGAAGCCAAACCTAACGAAGCCATACCTAACAAAGCCATCACTAACAAAACCATAACTACGAAGCTCTGACTAACAAAACTCATTACAACACCAGGAACATTAGCTGATAGTGTCGATCCCTACCTAATCCGTTAGGACAGCACTAAGCACAGGAGCGGAACGAACAGAGCGAACACTGGCAGCAACAACGGGAGCCGTTCCACGGCGATCTGTGCCGTGCGGAACAAGAGCAGGACGATGATGCCAGCGACTGCACAGAGCAAGGGAGTGCCGCCTTGCTCCGCAGCCAGCCAAAGGCCTGCGCCTAAGCCTGCTACGGCGTAGACGACGAAGGCCAGGGCCAGCAGGCGGATGCGCAGGAGGCGCAGCAGTCCGTCTGCTACCAGCGCCGCAGGCAGACCATAGGCATAGATGGCATAGGCAGCAGAGACAGGCCATTCTTCGCCCGCTGATCCATTGCTTGTGGGGTAGGCTAGGATCACCAAGGATAAGAGCAAGAATGACAGACCTGCACAGGCTAATTTGCTCAAGGCATACATTCCGGCAGTTAATCTGACGGAAGTGATTTCAGAAGGATGGGTTCTTTGCATCGTTTTGGTTCCTTTCGGTAAAATTCTCAGCTGGTGATCATGTCTCCACCGTTGACATGAATGCACGCGCCGGTTACGAAGGAGGACTCCGGTCCCGCCAGATACAGGTATGCTCCAGCCAGCTCATACGGCTGTGCTGCCCGCTTGAGCGGAGTCCCCGTGCCGAATATGCTGACCTCTTCGGCTGAGAAGCTGGATGGAATCAGCGGTGTCCATGTCGGTCCGGGGGATACGCTGTTAACGCGGATTCCGCTATCTGCGAGCGAAAGGGCTAGCGCTCGGGTAAAGGAGACCACGGCTCCCTTGGTGGAGGAGTAATCAATAAGCTCTACATTCCCCCGATAAGCGGTAATGGAGGCCGTGTTGATAATGGAAGCCCCTCTTTTCATATGAGGCAGTGCGGCTTGGGTCAGGAAGAAGTAAGAGAGGATATTCGTCTGGAAACTCAGATACAGCTGTTCTTCCGAGATGTCGAGGATGCTCTTCTGTGGAAAATGAATACCATGGTTGTTCACAAGAATATCCAGCTTACCGAAAGTGGCGACGGTATGCTCTACAGCCGCGGTACAGTTCTGTTTGAAGCGCAGGTCGCCTTCAATGCGCAGACAGCGCTGGCCCAACTCTTCAATGCGCCGCTGGGTGACCTCGGCGTCGGAAACTTCATTCAAATAGGCGATGGCTACATCTGCGCCCTCTTTAGCAAAAGCAATGGCTGCGGCTTTGCCGATGCCGCTGTCGCCCCCGGTGATAAGGGCAACCTGGCCCTTCAGCTTGCCGCTGCCGCGCAGCTCCGGGTTCTCGCTAATCGGACGAGGATTCATCAGGCTTTCAAGTCCAGGCTTTCGGTCCTGATGCTGGGGCGGGAAGGCAATCGGCTGATCCTTGCAGACTGTTTTCTGTCCGTAATAGGGATATACCAGGGGTTGCTTCATGGGACGAACTCCTCCTCGGACTTCTCTGTGTTCTTATATTTCTATGCGTTCGCCCAGGGAATCGTGCACCGCCTTGCGCACGGGTGCAAGGATTCATTAAAAAGAAAAAACGTTGGCCAGACTTTCGAGATCGAACAGAGCCATAGTTTGCAAGGGGGATTAGATGGTGAAAGAAGAGCGTTGGCTGGATATCTCCTATTTGCAGCAGGGCACAGCACTTCAAAAGGAGGTGCATGCCCTGTTGGCGAGACTTAATGTGATGAACCTTTTGAACAATTACCACCCTGTACTTGTAGGGACAATTCCGCTTGGCATTCAGGTGGAGGGCAGCGATCTGGATATCATCTGCGAGGTGCATGATCTGGAAGCTTTTGCTGCGCAGGTCGGTCTACATTTTGGTGAGATGGATAAGTTTAGTTGTGAATCGCGTATCGTGGCTGGAATTCCTCGTATTAAGATCAACTTTACTGTGGAAGGTTGGCTGGTGGAACTGTTCGGACAGCCGCGCTCGAGCAGGGAGCAGAACGGGTACATCCATATGGTCGTCGAAGCCCGGGTGCTGAATATATTGGGCGCCTCTTTTAGAAGGCAGGTTATAGAGCTGAAGCGTCAAGAGGTGAAGACGGAACCGGCCTTTGCCCGGCTTTTGCAACTGGAGGGTGATCCCTACCAGGCTATGCTTGAACTTTATAAGCTTCCTGAGATGGAATTGGAGGCTTTGTGCAGGGAGAGGTTTATAAATCATTCTCGAAAAATCGTAGAGGAGTCGTTGCCGAATGAATCTGGTGATCCGAAAAGCGCACAAAAGCGATGCGCCGGAACTGCACCGGCTAATGGTACAGTTGATCAGCAAGCCTTTGCAGCTGGAGGAAGTGGAGAAGAGACTTGATTTTATAGCTACCAGTCCTATCGAAGAATTGTATGTCTGTACAGGAGAGAAGAGCGAGGATCTAGCTGAGGGACATGAGCGTCTTCTGGGAGCTTTAGGTTTTCGTGTGCGGGAAAATATCGAGGATTACACCCGCTATGGGGAAATTTCCGTGCTGGTGACAGATAAGGAAAGCCGGAGACTCGGTGTGGGGCGGCAGCTAGTAGAGTATGCGGAGGAGCTGGCTGCAGCGCGCGACTGTATCGGAACCTGGCTGGTAAGCGGCATTGAACGCGAGGAAGCACATACTTTTTACAAGAAATTGGGATATGAAATTACGGGTTACCGTTTTGTAAAGGCAGGAGGGAAATCATGATCTACAGAGCTATGACAGCTGACGACTATGATGCTGCTTATGAATTATGGGTGAATACTGAGGGGATGGGACTTAACGAGGCGGATTCACGGGAAGGAATCTTGCGTTTTCTGGAGCGCAATCCGGGGTTAAGCCAGGTTTGTGTACACGAGGACGGTTCTCTGGCCGGTACGGCACTCTGTGGGCATGATGGACGCCGGGGATTTCTGTATCATGTTGCCGTTAGCCAAGCATCCCGCGGCAAGGGCGCAGGGCGTGAATTGGTAGCACGTTGCCTGGACAAGCTGCGAGAGAACGGCATTGGTAAATGCCATCTCATGGTGTTCAAAGAGAACCAGAAGGGCCGGCAGTTCTGGGAAGAGCTCGGCTGGCAATACCGTGACGATATCGCGCTGTACTCTCGGGATACATAAGCTAGGATCTCAGTAGGGAGCTATGGCTTGCCGTTTGCAAAAATAATCGCTGGCTACACCGTGTAGGTTTGGAACCTGTGCAGTATAATAAGGATATGCAAGCGTAGAATATTTGCTTAGCTGTATAAACGGAGGCTTTATCATCATGCGTTTTAAAGATGTATTCTCAATTATTGGTCCGGCGATGGTCGGGCCTTCCAGTTCGCATACAGCGGGAGCGGCCCGGATTGGCCGGGCGGCCCGCCAGGTGTTGGGCGAAATGCCGCGTGAAGCCGAAGTTACTTTCTTCGGCTCTTTTGCTGCGACTTATGAAGGTCACGGTACGGATCGGGCAATTATCGGCGGTCTGTTGGACTTTGCCACCGACGACCCAAGGCTACCGGATTCCATAACGCTTGCCACAGAGGCAGGTATGGATATTTCCTTCCGCCAGGGAACGGGTTTGTTCCCTCATCCCAATACGGTAAGGTTACGTCTCATTGGTCAGGACAGTGGGCAGGAGCTCACATTGACCGGGACTTCTATCGGGGGAGGCAACATCGAGATTGTTGATATTGACGGCTTCGGAGTCAAGCTGACAGGGATGTATCCTACGGTTCTTATTCAACATATGGATTACTTGGGCGTACTTGCGAGTGTCACGGATGTTATGCGCAGCGGGCAGTTCAATATCGGGCATATGTCTCTTGACCGTAAGAACCGCAGTGGCGCTGCGCTGACCGTGCTTGAGCTGGATGAATCGGCGACACCGGAACTGCTTCAGGCACTGGGGGACCTCCCGGCAGTAAAGTCAGTGAAGCTGGTAGATTTGAATGAAGCTGGGCAAGAGGAGAAAGGGAAGGAAAGTACATCATGAATTTTCGAACATTAAGTGAATTGGCTGTATTATGCGAAGAACGGGGCCTTGGAATCGGCGCCCTGATGCTGGAAGAACAAAGCGCGGAATCGGGTCGCTCCAAGGAGCAGGAATTCGCCACGATGAGTCAGTATTACGGGGTCATGAAAGAGGCTGTACATCGTGGGATGCATGAGGATACAACCTCCCGTAGCGGACTTACCGGGCTGGATGCCCAGAGGGTAGGCGCTTATAATACGGCAGCGGAGCCCCTCCTTGGCGGCCCAGCGGGTCAGGCTATGGCTTATGCGCTGGCGGTGTCCGAGGTGAATGCTTCAATGGGGCGTATTATTGCAACGCCTACAGCAGGCTCCTGCGGCATCATTCCAGGGGTGTTCCTCAGCTGCCAGGAGCGTTTTGGCTGGAGTGATGATGTCATGGTCTCCGGCTTGTTTGCCGCCGGAGCGATTGGCTATGTCATCGCCAACAATTCCTTCGTTTCTGGCGCCGAGGGCGGTTGCCAGGCCGAGGTAGGCTCAGCCATCGGTATGGCAGCCGGCGCACTGACCGAACTGCGCGGGGGAACCCCGGCACAGGCTGTGCATGCCGTTGGCCTGGCGCTTAAGAACACGCTGGGTCTCATCTGCGACCCTGTCGGCGGGCTCGTAGAGATCCCTTGCATCGTTAGAAATGGTTTCGGTGCAGTGACCGCACTGGCCGCCGCAGATATGGCGCTGGCGGGGGTGCGCAGCGTGATCCCTTCCGATGAAGTGATCAAGGTAATGCTGGAGGTTGGCTCAGCGATGCCGGAGATTCACCGCGAGACCGCTGGCGGAGGATTGGCTCAGACGCCTACCGGGCGTAAGATCATGGAGGACCTGCGGCGCAAGAAATAGCGCAACAGGGCAATGTCTTCCTGGATCAGAGCAGCTTAAACCGTTCCAACTGATCGAGCTGCCCTTCGCTGCGGAGAATTTCCTTCTGGCGTTGGCCCATGAGATCGAAATGGGGGAACGGTGAGCGGTTATGAATATATTTGGCGGGCAGGCCATGCTGCTTGCACCAGCGGGTCAGCCGATCCAGGTCGCTGCAGCCAACCTTGGTTACGGTGGTCATGCCGGGAAATCGGGGATCAATCCAATAGTGTGTCAGAAACGCAATCTCTCCTGCAGAGACAGCCTTCTTCCATGCCTGTAACTCTTCTCTGTTGATTCCGAAGGCCATAACTGTTCACATCCTTAATTTATTTAAATATATAGATTCAGCTGTAATTGGTTATTAACAATAATACTAAGTATGAAAGGGGGATGTCATCATGAATGGACAAAACAGGGCGGATATCCGGCCCGGGCTTGAGGTGGACATTGTACTGAAGCAGGATCAGGCTACAGGCAAGCTGACCCATGGTCAGGTTAAGGATATCCTGACTAATTCCCCGCGGCATCCGCATGGTATTAAGGTCAGGTTGACCAGCGGCCAAGTCGGGCGGGTCAAGAATATCACGGGCTAAATGCTCATCCATCCCGTTGCTTCAAGATGGAACCGGGCTGTATTCAGCTCTATGTTAACAATCTCTAAAAACGCTCCAATGCCTTGGCTTATGCTGCCTATTAGACAGCAGTTTGCCGGGGAATTGGAGCGTTTATTTGTTAAGGGCAGGTGACTACCTTGTTCTGCGCATAAATTCCTCAACGTCCTTATCTGCCTTGGTCTGGTTGCACAGGTTGCAGGCGCATACACAATTGTCCGGTGTCGTATGTCCGCCCTTGGCACGCGGGAGCAAGTGGTCGATAGTGTCCCCGTAGAGTCCGCAGAAATAGCAGGTGTAGCGGTCCCTGTTCAGAATCAGGGAGCGAAAAGCCTTGTTGCTGTAAAGGCGGCGGATGGTACGCCGGTTGACGACTACTGCAGCATGCTCCTTAACCAGTGTAACTGCCAGCTCCAAGTCAATCTCCTGATGCCAGCGTCTCCCCTTGTCACTGTGGCCACGCATCAGGATCATCCCCTGCGACGAGGGCACCAGAGCCGTGGTATCCGTGGGCTCTGGCTTGGGCCCCCGGTGATGCAGCGGTGCTCGCCGCGGCTCGGCCCCGCGCGGCCGCCCTTTGGCGGCAGGCTTCGCTGCCGGGAGCGAAGCGGCGGATTTTCGCTCCTTCGCTCGTTCCGCCCGAGAGCGGGCCAGCGGGCTAGCTCCCGCTTTCTTAGGAACACCCTGCGTGACTTCCGGCAGGGATGGGGTGGCTACGGCCGCCGTACTAGGCTCCGGCTGTCGAGGCAGGGCCGGCCTCGGCGGCTGTAAGGACAGCTGCGTGGCACCAGATTCAGCGGCGCGCTGCTTGCGGCAATCCCGACACGCGCCTCGCCGGGCGTGGGCCTTGGAACGTTTACCGGTCCGCCTGCGGAAATCGGCGAGCGGCTTAAGCTGCTCACAATATGCACATTGTTTGGATGAAGGCAGAATGGTATCGGTCATCGGTATGTTTTGGACGAAGAACCTTACAGCCCTGTCCTGTCCCCTCGTAGTATAGATAGCAGTTTCAGTATAACGCAAAGTGCAGACGTTTACACCGCAGACAATAAATGTCGCCAAAAGCCTCTCAGTTGTGATTTCTGTCTCGGTACATCTAAGGATAACACTGTAAAATGATAGCAAGGTAACGGATCTCATGAAGCAATTAGGATATGGCATAAGCACAACTATTCATGGAAAAGAGGGATAGGGATGCAGTCCGGATTAGAGGTTTTGCACCGCCAGCCAAGTGGAGGCGAGAGACCGCCTTCGGTAGTAATGCTGTATATTCTTCAGGTTTTTTTGGGAGTTGGAGCAGTTGCAGGCGGAGGCGCACTGGTGGCCGATCCTGGAGGTGGCTTGCTGGGAATGCCGCTAACCTTGCTGGAAAGATCGCCTTTTTCTGATTTTCTGGTGCCGGGATTGTTGCTGTTTACGGTATTTGGTCTGTTCCCTTTGCTGGTATTGTACAGCATGATTAGAAGACCGCAATGGAGATGGGCCAAGGTACTGAATCCGTTTAGAACACTTCATAGCTCGTGGGCATTTTCACTCTATGTCGGCTTTGGATTGATTATCTGGATCATGGTGCAGACCTATATACTGAATGCGGTGCACTGGATTCATATTTTGTATATGAGCCTGGGACTTCTGATTCAGGTGGTTACCCTCTGGCCTCCTGTACAGAGATATTTTATGCTGGACTACCGTACGGAAAGACGTTAGAATGTCAGTGAACGGAGAGCGTTCTCATGATGAGAGGCGGGAGTGAACCGGATTGACGACCATTTATGATATTGCCAAAAGAACCGGTTACTCTCCGACGACCGTGTCCAAGGTGTTCAATAATTATTCCGATGTGCGCGAGAAGACGCGCCAGGATATCCTCCGTACAGCACGGGAGATGGGATATGTTCCTAACGCCCATGCCCGTACGCTGACCACGAAGAAATCGTGGACCATCGGCGTGTTGTTCGTGGAGAGCACCGGAGCAGGTATCCGCCATCCCTTTTTCAGCGCGGTGATCGAAAGCTTCAAGCAGGTGGCCGTAGCCAAAGGGTATGCGCTGATGTTCATATCGAAGGATGTGGGCGGCAAGCAGAGCGGATATCTGGAGAACTGCCGGATTCGCGGGGTGGACGGGGTTGTGGTCTTCCTGTCGGATTATGAAGACCCTTATTTTCAGGAGCTGCTGGACAGTGATATTCCTACAGTGGTTCTGGACTATGAGACGCCGGAATCCCATACCGTATGCTCGGATAACTGGAGCGGCGCAGTGCAGGCAGTGGAGTACCTCGCCGGCTTGGGCCACCGCAGAATTGCCCATATTTCCGGCGGTGTGAATACTACTCCAGGAATTCGCCGGCAGCAGGGGTATGAAGCCGCGATGCTGGAACAGAAGCTGGACCTGCGGGATTCCTATATCGTCACAGGTGCCTATTATTCTATGGAGAGCGGTTACAATGCCATGCTGGAATTGCTGCGACTGCCGGAGCCGCCAACGGCCGTGTTTGCTTCGGGTGACTTGTTGGCCTTTGGGGCCGTCAAGGCAGCACAAGACTCTGGTCTGGCTGTACCAGGAGATATCTCGGTCATGGGATATGACGATATCGAACTGGCTCGCTATGTCACCCCGGCCCTGACAACGGTAAGGCAGGACACGGAGCTATTGGGAAGCCGGGCAGCGGAAATCCTGCTCGCTGCGATCGACAAGATCCCGGACGGCAAGGAAGCTCTAGCGTTGCCAGTGGAGGTTATTGTAAGGGATTCCTGCGCATCCCCGGCGAACGAGGAGTAACTATAATCGGGGCCCATCCGCTCTTAGGCAATAAGCACGGATGGCGCTTCAGTTGGCTCTCTGCGATGATTTTTGCGTCAAAGAACAGACATCATTTTTTTTCGAAACAATCGAAACCGGTTTCGATTGTTTCGAAGGCAATTATTCCAACTAATAAGGAGATATGACAATGACAACAGTTCAAACCGTAGTAACCGCCAAAGACACAGGAGAACGCCTCAGCAAGGTAGACGGAATTGAGTTTAAGTCTAGAGAGGGCAGCGTTGCAGCCCAAGTGGAGCTGAAGCCTGAAGAGTCTTACCAGAAGATGATCGGCTTCGGTGGAGCATTCACTGAAGCGGCTGCGTATACATTGTCCCGGCTTAGCCCTGAGAAGCGGGCCGAGGTGATTCACCGTTATTTTCACCCTGAAGAAGGACTTAACTACTCCATGGGCCGCGTACATATCCATAGCTGTGATTTTGCACTGGGTAACTACACGTACGTGGAGGATAACGATACAGAGCTTGCCACTTTCGATATTTCCCATGACCATCAATGGGTACTGCCGCTGATCAAGGACGCTATGGCTGTTAAGGGCGGCGAGTTCACCATGCTTGCTTCCCCATGGAGTCCTCCAGCATGGATGAAGACGAATGGAGAAATGAATAACGGCGGACAACTGAAGCCGGAATATGCCGATGTATGGGCGCGTTACTACACGAAGTTCATTGAAGCTTACGGCAAGGAAGGCGTGCCGATCTGGGCGGTTTCCGTACAGAATGAGCCGGCTGCTGTTCAGACATGGGATTCTTGTGTGTACAGTGCGGAAGAAGAACGCGACTTCGTGAAGAATCACCTGGGACCTGTGATGCACAAAGAGGGCTACGGCGACGTGAACATTGTAATCTGGGATCATAACCGGGACATTATGGTTGAACGTGCGTCAGCAGTTCTATCTGATCCTGAAGCTGCAAAGTATGTATGGGGTACAGGTATCCACTGGTACGGCGGCGAGGAGTTCGAGAAAGTGGGCCAGGTACATGATCTGTTCCCTGACAAGCACCTGCTGTTCACAGAGGGCTGCCAGGAAGGTGGCGTGAGACTGGGAGAGTGGTTCACCGGCGAACGCTACGGACGGAATATGATCGGTGACCTCAATCATTGGACCGAAGGTTATCTGGACTGGAACCTGGTGCTGGATGAGACTGGAGGCCCGAACCATGTTAACAACTTGTGCGATGCTCCGGTGATTGCGGACACGACTACGAACGAAATTCATTATAACAGCTCGTATTACTATATCGGGCATTTCAGTAAATATATCGCTCCAGGTGCAGTGAGAATTGGCTTGCAAAATTCCGCTGAAGGCGTCCTGTCCACAGCTTTCCGCAATCCGGATGGCAGCCTTGCCGTCGTGCTGATGAACGAAGGAGAAGACTCCCGCGAGGTTACTTTGGGACTGGGTGATGAGGTTGCCCGCTTCGAGCTTCCGGCACATTCCATTATCACGCATCTCATTACACAATAGTTCATTCAGAGAGGAGTAACAGCATGAGCCATTATTATTTTGATTCCGGCAAATTTGTAATAGAGCAGTTCCATGAAGGCAAGCCATTCGCCAGTTTCCTGCCTGGCCTTGCCGGCCTGAAAGGAATTCCGATGTGGTCCTTCTATGTGAACCGGGGCCAAGGGGTGTGCAGCTTCGGGATTCGCGACAAGAACTCTCCGATCATGGAGTTCTCTCCTGCGAACATCTCCTACAAAAATGTGGCTAACTCCGGCTTCCGGACCTTTATCAAGATTAAGGGCGAGCGAGAAATTTATGAACCGTTCCAGTCGGCACGTCCTGATACCGATGCCAAGCGGGTTATGACTATTCTTCCGAACGGCCTGACCATTGAAGAAAGTCATGCCGGGCATGGACTGAAGACGACAGTTCACTACTTTAATCTTCCGAATGAAGACTACGCTGCACTTGTACGGCGGGTGACGATTGAGAATATCGGAGAACAGGAGATCGACTTTGAACTGCTGGACGGTCTTCCGGAAATTCTGCCGTTCGGTGTGGAGAACAGTGGCTACAAAGACATCGGCAACCTTCTACGGAGCTGGATGGATGTCTACAACTTGGAGAATGGTATCCCGTTCTATAAGCTGCGTTCCAGCACCAATGACGATGCAGAGGTCAGTGAGATTACGAAGGGTCATTTCTATCTGTCCTTTACCGGGGAGGGAGAGAAGATTTCTCCGTTCGTGGATTTTGAGGTTGTATTTGGCGGCAATACTTCACTGTCTTATCCCGACCGGTTCGCGGAGCTATCGTTGTCTGGTCTTGCAGAACTGCCGCAATATCCGGTCAATAAAGTTCCTTGCGGTTTCAGTGGCGTAGCGCGGACTCTGGCTCCAGGATCCAGCCTGACGGTGAACACCCTGATCGGCCATGTCAACGACATTGATAAAATCAATCATAAAGCCACGGACATTAGCCGTGATGCCTATATTACCGACAAAGCTGAGGAAGCGGCCAGACTGACTGAGGATTTGACGGAAGATATTGCAACTAAGACCTCTTCCCCGATCTTTGATGCGTACTGCCGCCAGTCCTATCTCGACAACTTCCTGCGTGGAGGCTACCCGTTTATCTTCGACAACGGTGGAGACGGCTTCGTAGTGCATTTATATTCCCGTAAGCATGGCGACATGGAGCGGGACTACAACTTCTTCTCGCTAGCGCCAGAATACTATTCGCAGGGCAACGGGAACTTCCGGGATATGAACCAGAACCGGCGTAATGATGTGTTCTTCAATCCGAAAGTAGGCAGCTTCAATATCAAAATGTTCTACAGCCTGATGCAGGCTGACGGGTACAATCCACTGAGTGTTCAGGGGACAACCTTTGAAATTCTGCCGGAGAACCGCTCTGCGCTTGAAGCCTGGATTGAGAAGGGCGCAGCAAATCAGCACGAAGGACTTCGCAAGCTGCTCAGCGGCGTTTTCACGGCAGGCGGTCTGATCAATTTCATCGCCGATCATCATGTCGAGCTGCAAGTAGAGGAGCAGGAATTCCTGTCTGGTGTGCTATCCTTGTCCAAACAGAACATTGAGGCTTCCTTCGGAGAAGGCTTCTGGTCTGATCACTGGACGTATAACCTTGATCTGGTCGAAGGCTACCTGGATATTTTCCCTGACCGGAGACAAGAGCTGCTCTTCGGGGACGCTACCTATGCATTCTATGACAGTCCGGCCTACGTTCTCCCGCGCAGCGAGAAATACGTTATTAGCGACGGGAAAGTACGTCAGTACGGCGCGCTACTTGAGGATGAGGAGAAGCTGCACAAGCTGAAGCGTAAAGCCGGAAGCACGGAGTGGCTGCGTACGGAACGCGGACGTGGAGCGGTGTATAATACGAACCTATTTGTAAAAATCGTGTCGCTGGCCCTGAACAAATTCGCTACCCTTGACCCTTACGGGATGGGCGTGGAGATGGAAGGAAACAAGCCGGGCTGGAATGATGCGATGAACGGCTTGCCGGGATTGTTCGGCTCCGGAATGAGTGAGACCTTTGAACTTAAGCGGACTGTATCCTTCCTGCTGGATGTACTGGACAGCCCTGAAAATGCGGAAGGTACAGCACGCCTGCCGGAAGAAATAGCGTATCTGCTGGAGCAGGTGAACACTGCTGTGACTTCTGTGTTGGAGGGAGAGCTGACCCAGTTTGCTTACTGGGATGCGGTAGCTTCGGCCCGCGAGGCTTATCGCGAGAGTATCCGGTTCGGCATTACAGGAAGCGAGTCTGATGTTGCCCTTACTTATATCCGCGGCGCTTTCTCACGGTTCCTGCGCAAGCTTGACGAGGGGATTGAGCGAGCGGTGAAGCTGGGGAACGGACTGACACCGACCTATTTCCGCTTCGAGGCTACCCGGTTTGAGCCTGTGGTGGATGCAGAAGGTGGACCGGTGCTTAGTGGCTATGGTCTGCAAAAAGCAGTAGTGCAGGAGTTTGAGGCCAAGCCGTTGCCTTATTTCCTGGAAGGTCCAACCCGCTGGCTGAAGACCCTGAAGAATCCGGCCAAGGCCAAAGAAATCTATACCTTGATTAAGAGTACTGGACTATATGATCCCCAGACTTCGATGTACCAAACGTCTGTAAGTCTAGAAGAGGAATCTCATGAAATCGGGCGGATGCGCGCCTTCACTCCAGGTTGGCTGGAGCGGGAGTCCAACTTCCTGCATATGTCTTACAAATACTTACTCGAGCTGCTGAAGGCAGGACTATACGAGGAATTCTATTCGGAATTGAAAACCTCGCTCGTTCCGTTCCTTGATCCGGCTGTGTATGGTCGGAGTACGCTGGAGAACTCGTCGTTCATTGCTACAGGAGGCAATCCGGACCCCGGCACGCATGGCCGTGGCTTCGTAGCCCGGTTAAGCGGATCGACGGCTGAATTCCTCAGCATGTGGCGCAAAATGATGGCTGGCAGCAAGGCCTTCTCCGTCGTGGATGGAGAGCTGGCGCTATCCCTCAGCCCTGTGCTTCCGGGCTGGCTGTTTGACGAACAGGGAGAACTGTCTTTCACCTTCCTGGGTCAAACCAAGGTGACATATTATAACCACCGTAAGGTTGATACTTTTGGAGAGGGCGGAGCAACCATCCGCAGTATGACCCTTCAGCATACGGATGGCACGGTTAGCAGAATTAACGGCGCCTTGTTACGTGGAGCAACGGCGGAAGCGCTTCGGCGCGGTGAAATCAGCCTGATCAAGGCTGAATTGGAATAGAAGCACGAGAATAACGTCAAGCGAGCAGTCAACTCGCTTGCCAATGGAATTCAGGCAGCAGACCCCCGGGTTATCCGGAGGTCTGCTGCTTTTTTGTGCTGCGGTGCTATTCTTGATTAACAGCTGGGGGATCAGACCCGAAAAATGGAGCCCCTGACATGAAAAATGAAACCTTACGTAGTGAGCAGGGGAGCGCATACAATGATAGAGAGTTAATTGAAAGCGCTTTTACAAACGAGATAGATAGAGCATGGAGGTCCGTAAGATGGAGAACAAACGAAGCGCCGAACCTGCCGGGGGCATGACACCGCTCATCCCTGCAAATCACAAAACCGGTACCGGCACCGGTAACCGCCCCTCTCTCTGGAGGCGGATGATCGCTCAGAAACACTTGCAGACGATGGCGCTGCTGGGCGTTATTTGGATGATTATTTTCAACTACATCCCGATGTACGGCATCATTATTGCATTCAAGGACTATAACATTGTCAAATCCATTGCTGAGGCTCCGTGGGTGGGGCTGACCCATTTTCGGGAGTTTATGGAGGATGAGAACCTGGTCAATGTCATCAAGAATACACTAGGCATTAGTTTGTTCAAACTGGTCATCGGTTTTCCGCTTCCCATTATATTCGCTTTATTCCTGAACGAGATCCGTTCGGTCCGTTTCAAAAAGAGCATTCAGACGATCTCCTACCTGCCGCACTTTCTCTCTTGGGTTGTGCTGGGCGGAATTTTAGCTACATGGCTTTCAGACGTAGGGATTATAAATAACATTTTGCTGGCGCTAGGTCTAATCGACCAGCCTATCTCTTATCTGGCTGAGCCCAACTACTTCTGGGGAATCGTGATCACGTCTGATATCTGGAAAGAGCTTGGCTGGTCTGCCATCATCTATCTCGCAGCCATCTCCGGGGTCTCTCCTGAAATGTACGAGGCAGCTACGATTGATGGGGCGGGACGTTTTCAGAAAATGTGGTATGTCACCTTACCGGCTATCAAGGCCACGATCAGTATTCTGTTCATTCTGGCGGTCAGCGGTGTACTCAACTCTAATTTTGACCAGATCCTGGTCCTGCGCAACGCCCTCAATGACAGTGCCAGCAACGTGATTGACTACTATGTGTATTACACGGGTATTCTGTCCGGGCGCTTCTCCTATTCGACTGCAGTAGGCCTGCTGAAATCGGTCATTGCGCTAATCTTACTGCTGATTGCCAACAGCGTATCCAAAAAAATCAACGACACGTCGCTGTTCTAGGACAAGGGGGAACTACACATGTGGTCATTAAAGCGTAAAACAACAGGCGAGGCGCTGTTCGATTTGGCCAATAACATCATTATGTTAAGTCTTTGCTTTGTCACGTTGTATCCGATCTGGTATGTAATTGTGAATGCGTTCAATAATGGTTCAGATGCGATGCAGGGCGGAATTTACTGGTGGCCGCGAATGTTCAGCCTGGAGAATTTCAAAGCTGTCTTCGCCAGTCCAGGCATTATGCTCGCTATGTGGATTACCGTCGCCAAAACTTTGGTGGGTACGGTCGCACACGTTTTTTTCACGGCGATGGTGGCTTATGCGTTCTCCCGCAGGAACCTGATAGGCGGCAAAATCTATATCCTGATGGGAACGGTGACCCTCTTCTTCGGCGGTGGACTGATTCCGACCTTTCTGCTGATCAAGGACCTTCACCTGCTTGATAATTTCCTGGTCTATATTATTCCGGTGTTGTTTAGTTTCTTCGATCTTATTATCTTCATGACGTTCTTCCGTGATATTCCTGAGGGGCTTGAAGAAGCGGCGCGTATGGATGGTGCCAATGACTGGTCGATCTTCCTGCGGGTAGTGATTCCGGTATCCATGCCCGTGATCGCGACGATCGCGCTTTTCCATGGCGTGTACCAATGGAATGATTATTTTGCCGGGATCATCTATGTCAATAATCCGGATCTGCAGCCGGTGCAGACGTTCTTGTATCGTGTTGTAGCACAGTCCAGTTCGAATCAGATGATCACGGCCGTACAGGGCAGCAATCTGGTGAAAAGTGTCACCTCACAGTCCATCAAGCTGGCGACGATGATTGTGACCACACTGCCGATTGTCTTTGTCTATCCGTTCCTGCAGCGGTATTTCGTTAAGGGCATGATGCTAGGTTCCATCAAGGGATAGCACACTTCTCCTGGTAACTCCTCCGGCTGCTTGTACTTAGAGCCTGGGTTGCATTTATATTGAATACATTCATAGAAGAGGGGTAAACACACATGGCGATAAAGCGTAAGCCGATGAAAATGGTGACCTTGCTATTGGCAATGATTATGACATTATCTGCAGCAGGCTGTTCCAGCGGCGGTAACAACGGCAGTAATAACGGCGGCAATGCCGAAGGAAGCAAGAGTACAAATGCTCCGGTCCAGACAGAGGCGGCCACAGAGACGAAGCTGTCTGAAGATGAACCGGGCTGGAAGGCCGACACCTCCCCGATCACGTTTGACTGGTACCTGAACTTCTCCTGGTTCCCGAACAAGTGGGGCGTAGATGCTACTTCGAAATATATCACGAAAAAGACGGGTGTCGACATTAACTTCATCGTCCCCGCCGGTAATGAGAATGAGAAGCTCAATACGCTGGTCGCTTCCGGCAAGCTTCCCGATTTCATCACCATTGACTTTGCGAATGATAATGTGAAGAAGATGATTGAAGGAGAGTTGGTGCTTCCGCTGAACAAGCTGGCCGAGGAATACGATCCTTATTTCTTCAAGGCTTCTGACCCGGCGAAGCTGAACTGGTATACCCAAGAGGATGGCAACGTCTACGGGTATCCGAACGCTTCATCGTCCCCGGCTGATTATGAGAAATATGGCGATACCTATGTTGCCAATCAGGTCTTCGTAGTCCGCAAAGATATGTACGAAGCCATCGGCAAGCCGGATATGAGTACACCGGAAGGCTTCTTGAAAGCCTTGCAGCTGGCGAAGGAGAAATACCCGCAAGTGAATGGTCAGCCGCTTATCCCGCTCGGTCTGCATGAATTCGGGGATACCGGAAACTACTCGCTGGAAGCCTATCTTCAGAACTTCCTGGCCATTCCAAGGGAGAAGGACGGCAAGCTCTACAACCGCGAGACAGATCCCGAGTATGTTACCTGGCTGAAGACACTGCGTCAAGCCAACCAGGATGGGCTGTTAGCTAAGGACATCTTTATTGACAAACGTGTTCAAATGGAAGAAAAGATCGCACAAGGCAGATATTTCGCCATGCTATATCAGCGGACGGATTTTGCTAACCAGGAAGGAACGCTCTACCAGAAGAATCCTGAGCAGATTTATATAGCTATCGATGGACCGGCTAACAGCAAACATGATGCTCCGACTTTGGATGGCCCGGGGATCTCTGGCTGGACCATTACTCTCATTTCCAAGAATGTTAAGGACAAAGCACGGGCGATCCGTTTCCTGAGCTATTTGAACAGCGAGGAAGGCAACAAGGATCTTTTCCTTGGTGAAAAAGGGGTCAGCTATGATACGATTGATGGGAAAGATCAATTCAAGCCGGAGGTTCTGGAATTGCTTAATAAGGACCGCTCGTCCTTCGACAAGCAGTATGGTTCTTCCTTTACTTTCTGGATGCTGATGAATACGAATATTACCCAGCAATGGACCAACCCTACGGTTGAGCCGTTCAAACAGTTGGAGGATTGGACCCGGGGCAAGACGAAGAGTGCCTCCGCCTTTGAGGGCATTGACCCGACAGGCAATTCACCGGAAGGAATTATCGGCTCCAAGATTAAATCGCTGCGGGCTAAAACGCTGCCGAAGCTGCTAATGGCGCCATCTGATGCAGAGTTCGATAAGATCTGGAACGATTATCTGGAGAAGCAACAGAAGGAAGGTCTGGAAAAGTTCCAGGCATATCAGCAGAAGAAATACGAGGAGAACAAACAAAAACTGTCGCAATAACACTCAAGCATAACTCATGGCCCGCTGCAGGCGGGCTTTTGAGTTATGTTAATGTCTTTTAAAGGCCTTACCCGTGAGGAGCTAAGCGAGGCAGGGGGGATCAGGTGAGATTGGGCAAGCGTACAGCAATTACATGGCATTCATTTTCTTACTGGTGGGGGCGCAGATCTCTACAGAGCCGCTTGATTGGCGCCTATGTATTTATTATCCTGGGACCGTGTCTGATGGTATCCTATTATTCTTACCGCGCTATCAATAACACGTATGTCCGGGATGCGGTGGAGAAGAACAGCTACTTACTGGAAATGGAGAAGCTGCACATCCTCAACCAGATTGAAGCGATGGAGCGTGCAGCTCAAATGGCTTTTGAAGATAGAGATGTTAAAAGCTATCTGGCCAATGAGCGTGAACCTGATGTCGGAGAGCTTGTCGATTTTAATACAAACGCTTACATTAATTTGATGCGCATTCAGTTTAACAATCCTAACATCGAGCATTTACGCCTCTACTCACAGAGTCCAAGTGTGCATGAAATTTGGCCGATGATCTACCGGGAAGAGCGTGTGATCTCTGAACCTTGGTTCCAGAAGGGCATGCGAGGCAAAGGGCAAGAGGTATGGGCATTTCAAAACACGGATTCAGAGCCAATGCAGAGCTATATCGGGCTGACGCCAAAGAATACACCGAAGATTTCCCTGCTGCGGGAAATGAGCATTCCGGCGGGCCATCATATCGGGATGGTTCAGGTGGATATGCTGCTGGAGCGATTCACACCCAAGACGTACACCAAAGTGCAGGACAGTCAATCCCAGATGTTCCTTGTCGATGATGAAATGCAGTTATTTACACGAACAGACCATTCCTTTTTGCCGGGCAATCCCAATATGACTAAAGCTATTGCAGACCGTACCCGGAAGTACCAGGAGACGGGGGAATGGGATATTCACTATGAAGAGAACGGTAAAAACTATCTGCTGATTAACACCCCGCTGGATCTCATTCATGCTTCATTGGTGAATGTCGTGTCCATGGAGGGCGTCATGAGCGATATTTCCCATACACGTAATCTGATTATCGGTGCCAATATAGGCTTCATCGTCCTGGTCACTGTGATTGCCAATGTGCTGAATGCTTTTATATTGAAGAATCTGCGGCGGCTGACGGAAGCGATGAAGAAAGTGCGCAGAGGCGAAGCTTATAGCGGAATTACCATCCGTGGCGGCGGAGAAGTGGGCGAACTCGCGCACCATTTCTCGAAGTTGATGAATACCATCAACACGCTGGTAGCTCAGGCGGTGCAGAAGCAGGCGCTGTCTAAGGAAGCTGAACTTCGCACACTGCATAACCAGATCGACGCTCATTTTCTTTACAATACACTGGAGAATATTAAAATGCTCGCCGAAATCGAGAATCAGCGGACGATCTCTGACGCGTTGACCTCGCTCGGGGGCATGATGCGCTATAACTTTAAATGGTGCGGTGAGTATGTGAAGCTGCGCGATGAAATCCGCCATATTGAAAATTACATTGATGTTATGAATATCCGTTTTGAACACCCCATTGAGTTAGTCCTGAATATTGCGCCCGCCTATCTGGAGCTAGAGGTGCTGAAAATGTCGCTGCAGCCTATCGTGGAGAACAGTGTCAAGCATGCCTGGCCCGGAGGAGATACGGAAACCGCCTCCCGAAAGATTCACATTGAGGTAGAGGAAGCGGATAGCGATATCTTCATTTCGATCCGTGACAATGGTATCGGGCTTACTCCAGAGAGGCTGGCCTCGTTAAATGATGCGATTTTTAATACCAAGGAGCCGGATATTGAGCTGGCCGGACCGGGAAAAGGCAGCCATCAGGCCGGCGGGATCGGTCTGCGTAATGTCTACCAACGCCTGCAGCTGTTCTATGGTGAATCGTATGGACTTGAAGTACAGAGCAAGACAGGGGAGTGGACAATGGTATCCATGTGTCTGCCGAAAGTACTATTAACGGGGGAAAACAACTATGATGAAGCTTCTAATCGTGGATGACGAGAAGAATATAAGATTTGGGCTGAAAATCATGATTGAACGGGAATATCCGTCCATGTATACGATAACGATGGCTGGAAACGGCGAAGAGGCGCTCGCGTATTACGAGGCTGAGGGGGCCGACATCGTAATTACTGATATCCGCATGCCCGTCATGGACGGTATTGCCCTGCTGGAGCAGCTGTCCGCACAGAACCGGGTGGGGGAAGGTCCCGCACTGGTTATCCTTAGCGGTTATGATGATTTTGAATATGCTAAAAGTGCCATACGTTATCGGGTGAAGGACTATCTGCTTAAGCCGATTCGCCGTGATGAGCTGTTCGGTATTCTGGAGCGTATCCAGAAGGAACGTGACGAGCGGGAGAACAATGTCCGTCTGCAAGAAGAGAAAGCAGCCTGTCTTCGCCAAGAGCTACGCGCAAGTAGGCTACGTGGATTGCTAATTCATGAGGAAGTACAGCCTAATAGGGAGCAGGCGGAGGAGCTGGTCAGCCTGTCCCTGCCTTTTACCGTTGGGGTTCTGAGTTATTATTACAATGACGGTACACGGATGAAGCCCGCTGAGATTCAGGGACTAACGGAGCGCCTGTCTGGACCGCTGGAGAAGAAGTATCCGGAAATATTAACAGACTGGGAAGGTAAACTGGTGCTGATCGGTAGGAGCAAGAAGGATTTCATGGAGTTGTCGCGGCAGGCCGAAGCCAGAGAACTGAAGGGACTGCTGATTGGTGTGAGTAGCCTGGGGCGAGAGGGGATGGACATCCGCCGCTGCTATCAAGAAGCTTGCCGGGCGCTACAGTACACCTTCCTGTATCCCCAAGTGAACTTGATTGATTATGAGAATATCAAAAAAGAGCGCTTGAGCTTCCCCAAACCGGATCAGGAGCTTCACAAGCTGCTTAACATGCTCGGCACAGACCGTGAGAAGGAGCTGAAGACTCTTCTGGCTGCTATTTTTCAAGTAGAACAGATCAAACAGCTCGATCTGGCGTATCTGGAAATGGTGGGGCGTAGGATCAACGAACGCGTGTTAGACGAAGTCTTTCGGGTGCATGGCGAGGCCTCGATGGAGGTGCTAAAACTGTACCGGTCTGTAGGGAGTATGTACAATTTCCGGCATTTTCACGACTATTATCGAACGCTAGAACATTTGCTCCTCTGCGTGAACGATTATATTATTGGAGTAAGGACCGCCCACACCGAGCATAAGGATATGAAGGAGGCGCTGGCCTATATTGAAGCTAATTACAGCCGTCCGCTGAATATGGCTATGGTCAGTAATCACGTTTCTCTGAATTATTCCTATTTCAGCGAAGCTTTCAAGGCATACACCGGTGAGAACTTTATTATATATCTGAAAAAAGTACGCATTCGTCACGCCAAAATACTGCTGTCCGAGGATTCTGGCAGGCTGGCCTACATCGGGGAGGCTGTCGGTTTCGAGAATAGTAAGCAGTTCGCGCGGGTCTTCAAGGAACTTGAAGGCATCTCTCCCGGTGAATACAGAAGCAAAGCTCTACAGGAAATGTATTACGCTCAGGAGGAACGGGAGTCCTAGTCTGCTGATGCCGCTCGGCGGCTCTCTTTGCCAGGGGCGTGGCGGGTTTAGTCGCATAGATGTGGAGGGATTTGAGGGTGGAAATGATTCAGGGCGATCTAATTACAGTAGATACATTGGCGGAGGACTTCCGCCGCCTGGGGGTGCATGAAGGAATGACGCTGGTTATGCACTCTTCGTTTAAATCGCTTGGAGAGTGGGTAGCAGGTGGGCCTGTTGCTGTTATTTTGGCGCTTGAAGAGGTATTGGGGGAAGAGGGTACGTTAGTTATGCCTACGCATTCGAGTGATTTATCCGATCCTTCCGGATGGTCACGGCCCCCGGTTCCTGAGGCCTGGTGGGCTTCAATCCGGGAAAAGATGCCTGCGTATGATCCGGATATGACTCTGCTAAGTGGGATGGGGATCATACCGGATACCTTCCGTAAGCAAAAGGGTGTCAAGCGCAGTGGTCACCCCATTCATTCGTTCGCAGCATGGGGTAAACATAGGGATCAGATCATAGATGGGCATGAGCTGGACTTCGGGTTGGGAGAACATTCTCCTCTGGCCCGCATTTATGATCTGAACGGAAGCGTTCTGTTGTTAGGGGTGGAGAACCTCAACAACACCTCACTGCATCTGGCGGAATGCCGGGCGTCTTTTCCAGGCAAACAGGAAATCGTCAGTGGAGCGCCAATGATGGTAGACGGGAATAGGCAGTGGGTGGAGTTCAAGGAGCTAGACTGGGAATCTGAGGATTTCACGACCCTGGGTGAGCAATTCCAGCAGGATACAGGCCGAATTGCTTTAGGCCAGGTTGCAGCGGCTCCGGCTAAGCTGATCCCTCAGCGGGAGATCGTAGATTATGCGGTAAGCTGGATGGAGCGGAACCGTACATAAGGAGGAACGGCAATGGGTACAACAACAATTTATTTGACCCGGCACGGGCAGACAGAGTGGAATGTGCAGCACCGCATGCAAGGTCATAAAGATTCGGCGCTGACACCGCTCGGTGTCCAGCAGGCAGAGTGGTTGCAACGGGGTCTGGCCACCGAACGAATAGATGCTGTCTACGCAAGCCCGAGCCCGAGGGCTTGGCGGACGGCAGAGATCATTATCGGGGAGCGGAATATTCCGCTTCAGTCTGCCGAAGAATTCCTGGAGATCGGGATGGGGATTTGGGAGGGCTGTGACTCCACAGAGCTTGAGGTCATCCATCCGGATCAGTACGAATATTTCTGGAAGGACCCTGCCAAATTCAAGGTGAAGGGCAGCGAGACCTTTGCAGAAGTACAGGAACGGGCACTGGACAGGCTTGCCGCGATCGTAGATGCCCATAAGGGTGAAGCTGTACTGATCGTCACCCATACGGTGGTGATCAAACTGTTAATGGCATACTTCGAGGGCAGACCCCTTCCTAAGCTGTGGGATCTCCCGTATATCCATCCTACCTGCCTAAGCCGGATTGATTTTACAGGGGACATTCCGGAAATCGTGCTGCATGGAGATATCAGCCATTACGAATCTAATGCTGACGAAGTAAAATCCTGACAGATTACTTTATACCATATCATTGAACTATTACTTATAGAGTTGTTGATCAAAAGGAGATGCTCCGTTATGCCGGAACATCTCCTTTATTCGTTGTTAGATGTTGTTTTTGCCTCTGTTTCGCCTCCAGATCTGACAGATCTCCGTTAATTCCTTTTAGAACAGGTAGTAGCATTGCTACTCCTGAACACAGGATAGGAATCAGACCAGCGGCCAGGAAAAGAATAGGCAGACCGTAAGCATGTGCTATTGCTGCTCCGCCCATAGCACCGACTGGTTGCAGGCTGCCGCCAATCAAAAAGCGGATCGAGTTGACCCGCCCCTGCAAATGGGACGGAACCAGGCGCCCATGTAAGGAAGAACTTAGCGAACCGAAGAAGGGGGCTGCCACTCCGGTGATGAACTGAGCCGCCAGCACCAAGGGATAACTCGAAGCAAATCCTATTAATGTCGTAGAGAGGCCGATAACCATGAGGCTTGATAGCATGACCGTCTGCCTTTGTTTGATTTCTCCAAGGAATGAAATCATGGTTAGCCCGACTAAGGTACCCAGTGCAAAAACTGTAGTCAGAGCACCTATAGCGA
This sequence comes from Paenibacillus sp. NPDC056722, assembly GCF_042790635.1. Lineage (NCBI taxonomy): Bacteria > Bacillati > Bacillota > Bacilli > Caryophanales > Paenibacillaceae > Paenibacillus > Paenibacillus sp. NPDC056722. The sequence goes on from NZ_JBHTYV010000007.1 coordinate 256,365, forward strand.
CGGCATCCCTATTCAGCACATCTCTTACAAAGGGAATGATCATCGTCCAGACAGCAATATTGCACATATTACTGATTGCCACCATGCACATGATCGTCAGCATGGCTGGAAAGTTCTTATAGAAAGAGAAGCCTTCTGTAATCTCCCGGATGTAGCGGGCCAAGGATAAATTGCTCCCGTTCTTTGCAGGTGTCTGCATCTTGGGCAGCCATAGTAAAGTAACGATGGCCCCTGTGTAGCAGACGGCGTAAACACCCATGGCCGGCAGCGCTCCGGCGGCGGCTGTCAGAGCGCCGGCCATGGCAGGACCCAGCAAGGCAGCTGCGTTCTTGAAGCCGTCGATTACGGCAAACGCGCGCACTAGCTTGCGAGTGTCCGCCACGTCGGGCACGACAGCCATCGCTGTTGGCATAAAGAGGGCGGCACATGCACCGCTGAGTCCGGCTGCAAGAAACAGATGCCACAGCTGAAGCTGTCCGGCCAGACCCATCGTCAGCGGCACCAGTATGGCCAGCAGACGCACTGCTGCCAGGCCGGCCATAAATCGGCTGCGGTGCAGCCGATCAGACAACGGTGAACCGATGAGCCGGAGGATGAACTCAGGAATGCTGGAGCTGAGCGCTAAGGCACCCATGGCCAGCTTGGAGCCGGTCAAATCATAGACCAGCCACTCCATCGCCAGCAGCCCGAAGGTATCGCCCAGGGAACTGAGCGATATTGTGGCCAGCAAACCGTAGTAACCGCGTTTTAACATGTGATTCCTCCCTAAAGCTTGGGTTCTCCCTAATGTGCCTTTCCCATCAGCTCTTCATGTAATCGCCGATTTGCCGGGGCAGATCGTCCAGTGCCTCCAGGCGCAGGCTATAGTCTGTAGTCTTATTGTTATAGTGCACGATAACAAGTCCTGCCGCTCGAAGGGTGATGAGATGGTAGTGGATCGTGCTTTTGGATAAGCCGACCTCCCGAACGATCTCGGTGAACGTAAGCTGCTTCCCTGTCAGCAAGCGAAGGATGCAGAGTCTTGTTTCATCCGACAGCGCATGTGTTAGCCGCAGCAGTTCTGCGGGCGGCCGGCCTTCTCCGGGCGGAAGAACATCGCAGGAATAGCTGGTGAAAATAACCTCATCATAAATAGCACTGGTCACGAGTGGACGTGTATGATACTGGGGAATGATCACAACTTGCTTCAGAAGATCCGTAGGATACAGCCGCATGCCTTGTGTAGCCTGCTCATAGACCTCCATACTGTTATCTTTGTTCAACATTTCGCGCCTGTACTCGGCTTGGCGCTCAAGGCCCTCAATGATAGCCTGGTTGATGCCGCTGAAGTAATGGGTGTTCCAAACCCGTAAAGCCTCAGAGGCTAGGTCGCGTAGTTCTGGAAGATTAGGAGGAACGCTGAGGTTATACCGGGCAGCGATCTCATAGAGCTCCCCCGAGGAGAGGGCGTCCAGCCAATCCAGGAAGCTGGTAACAGAACGATCACCTGGACAGTTCCAGATATAAGGATAGAGATTGGACTCATCCGTTGCATCCATGGCTTCTCGCATCTTTTGTAGCTGCGCAGGTGATAAGTGCTGCTGAACTTCCCGAACCCAGAGCTTTCCTGAATCCATGACCGCATGACTCTGCTTGCGGAGAAACGCGTTAAAGCTATTTACACATTCATAAATGGGTGCAAAATCTACCTCCACAGTGTAGTTGATAGGGGGCATAGGTTCACTTGTCCTCTCAGAGTTAATTGATATTGATTAGTTAGGTTAAATGCGATCATTGAATAGGTTCTATAAATGTAGAACCTAATATAGGTTTCATTATAATGGAATAATTTTGAAAATTCAATCCCCGTTTTACCATGGAAATAGCGGTTGTGTTGCAGGCCTGACCTGATGCAGGCTCCGTTCTATGCAAAATAATAAGAGGGACCCGGACGAAAATTTCGCCCAGGTCCCTCTTTATTGATGCTTTACGATCTGTGGTTTAATGATGGATCGACTTGAAGTCTAGTTGATGAAGTGAAGTGACTTCAGAGTCTTCTCCAGCATAGTTACGGCTTCCGCACGGGTTGCCGCTTTTTGTGGAGCGAAAGCTCCGTCAGGTGTTCCCTGGATGATGCCAGCGGCCGCAATTTCTGCTACGGCTTCGCGGGACCAGGCCGGAATACCGGCTGCATCGCTGAACTTAGCCAGTACAGCAGGGTCCGCATTCAGAGTAGCGCCTGTATACTTGATGGCTTTAGCCAATACAGTTGCCATTTCCTGACGGGAAATCTGACTGTCCGGACGGAAAGTACCATCTGTATAACCAGAGATCAGGCCAGCTGCAGAAGCTGTCTGGATAGCGCCCGCATACCACTTGGACGAGCTGACATCGCTGAACGTTGTTCCGCCGCTAACAGTTTCCAGGCCCAGTGCCCGTGTGATCAATGCTGCGAATTCAGCACGGCTGACCGATTGTGAAGGGGAGAAGGTAGTGTTGCTTGTTCCGCTCACAATCTGTTTGGAAGCCAGCAGATCAATAGATGACTTCGCCCAGTGTCCGGCAGTATCTCCGAACGACTTGCTGGATTGGATCACAGTATAAATGCTGTTGCTGTTGCGTGTAATGGTTACTTCTGTTGTTCCGTCTGCTTTGGCTGTAAAGACGGATGGCACGAAGATCAACTGTCCGCTAGCTTGGTCGAAGACCACTGCTGTAGCGTTCTGTGCATTCAAAGCGCCTGGAACTGTGATTGTCCGCTTAACGTAGGTGCTGCCAAAGCTGTTTACTGGAACATTCTTCGTTCCTGCTTGGGCTGTGACGCTGAATTCAATCACAGGTCCGGCAAGGGTAATGGAGCCTTGTTGTGCCGCAGCACTGTTAACACTGCTCAGCGTAACAGAGTCAGCTGGTGTCATAGAGACAGTAACTGTAAAGTCACTTGTACCCAATTGATTAGCAAGTGCAGCTCCTTTGATGATGCTTACAGGCATGGAATAGGAAGTGCTGCCTGCAGTAAAGGTCAGAATAGTATTCGGTTGAGCAGCTGCCTGAGCAACAATAACGCTGCCTGGAAGCACGATTTGTGCGCCACCTGCAGAAGCAGTGACCGGGATGACCAGTTCATTGCTGCCAGCTGGCAATTTAGCCAATTGTGCAGTCAGCTCAGATGGTGTAATGGTCGTCACCTGTTGCGTTGCCGCTGGAGATGGCGCTGCTGTAGGTGAAGTTGTTGCACTTGGTGTTGCTGTTGGTGCTGGAGTGGATCCCGATCCTCCAGATGGACTCGTTGGCACCGGCGTTGGTGACGGTGTTGGTGAAGTCTCAGGTGTAGGTACAGCACCTTTCAGGTCTTTAATCCGTCCCTCAAGAGCGATGTTCACATCACCAATTTGTTTCAGATAATCTGTGAATACTTCATAGTCTGGCAGATATAGCTCATAATAGCGTCCGTCTGCCTTAGCTTTCGCCAGGGAGCGATAGAAGTCACCGCCGCCTGCCATGAAGGAATTCGTGGACAGGATATAGTAACCTTTTGGATCAATAGCAACGTAGCTTCCATCTGCTTGTTTGATCTCTACAGATACCATCCGTTCCCCTTTTTGCTCCAGAACATTGGTGGTTGGGTTAATGATTTCCGGTTTCTTGGATGAATCATAGGTGTACTTCATACCGGATACTTGTGCAAAACGTCCTTGGTCACTTTCCAGTCCGCTCACACCGTTTTCCAGGGATTCAATAATTTCTTGTCCCGTTACTTTCAGGGCTACCAGACTGTTGGAGAATGGCATTACTGTCAGTACATCGCCGAGAGAAATATTACCTTTGTTGATACCAGCGCGGATACCGCCGCCATTTTGAATTGAGACAAAACCTTTGATAGTAGCCAGATCATCAGAAGACAACAGCTTGGTAACCAATTCCTTGGACTTGCTGTTCACGCCGTCTGCGATCAGATTCCCGATAGCTGTCTCTTCCTTACGTACGACACGAGTCGATTTGCCATCGATTTCGCGGTTCACACTCAGCTCTACATTCGTTTTGCCCACCTGGGTGCCACGAATTTCTGTCAGCTCTTTATCATATTTCTCAAGCATAGACTTAGCTGTCGCATCGTCAGCAAATTTGTTGACATCCAGCAGCTTGCCTTTGTAGGAAGTGATAACACCCTTGTCGTTGAAATTAACATCCAACTCACCAAGGTTTTGTCCATACTCGCCGGTTTGAAGAATCAGGGTCGGTTCGCCATCCTTGTTCTTGATGACAGGTGCATCCAGCTTCGTATGCGAGTGGCCGCCGACGATTACGTCGATGCCTGGTACTTGTACAGCCAGTTGCTCATCCACAGTGTAGCCCAGGTGGGAGAGAGCAATGATTTTGTTAATGCCTTGATCTTGCAGCATCTTCACAGTGTTAGCTGCGCTGGTTTTGTAGTCCAGGAAGGCGATGTTGTCACCTGGCGAAGCCAGTCCAACGGTGTCTTCAGTAGTAAGACCAAAGATTCCGACTTTCTGTCCGTTAACTTCTTTAATAATGGCAGGGTAGATGTGGCCATTTTGAACGGAAGTGTTCAGTCCGCCGATCTCATTCTTGAAGTTGCCCTTCAGCTCATTGTCTTTAGTTGTAAAGTCAATGTTGGAGCTGACAATTGGGAAGTTCGCCTTATCTACAAAGGTCTTCAGTGTTGGTAAGCCTTTGTCGAACTCGTGGTTCCCGAAGGTCATGGCATCGTAACCGATGTAGTTCATGAACTCCAGGTCAGCAAGCCCTTCGAACTTCGTAAAGTACAAAGTACCGGAGAATACATCACCTGCATCTAGCAGGATAGAGTTGTCGGTACGTTCTTGCTTGATCGCGGTCATCCGTTTCACAACAGTCTCAAGGTGACTGTGGGTGTCGTTCGTGTGCAGGATGCGCAGCGGGAATTCTTTGCCTGGTGCTTGTGAGCCTTTCAGATCGGTAATCCGGCCCTCAAGCTCCATATTCACCTCGCCAATCTTTCCTAAATATTCCGTGAATACTTCAAAGTCTGGCAGATAGAGTTCATAGTAACGTCCATCGGCCTTAGCTTTCGCCAGGGAGCGATAGAAGTCACCGCCGCCCGCCATGAAGGAGTTCGTGGACAGGATATAGTAGCCTTTAGGATCAATAGCAACGTAGCTTCCGTCTGCTTGCTTGATCTCTACGGATACCATCCGTTCCCCTTTTTGCTCCAGGACGTTGGTGGTTGGGTTGATGATCTCCGGTTTCTTCTTGGAGTCATAGGTATATTTCATACCAGATACTTGTGCAAAACGTCCTTGGTCACTTTCCAGTCCGCTTACACCGTTCTCCAAGGATTCAATAATCTCTTGACCTGTTACTTTAAGCGCTACGAGACTGTTGGAGAATGGCATTACGGAAAGTACATCCCCAAGGAAGATGTCGCCTTTCTTAATCGGTACGCGAATGCCGCCACCGTTTTGAATCGAGACGAAACCTTTGATCGTGGCTTGCTCTTCTGGAGATAATAGCTTGGAGACCAATTCCTTGGACTTGCTATTCACACCATCTGCGATCAGGTTTCCGATTACTGTTTCTTCTTGGCGTACAACACGTACGGATTTACCATCGATGATGCGGTTGGTGTCCAGTTCCACGTTCGTTTTACCAACCTTGGTTTTGCGTACTTCTTCTAATTTGGCGTCGTAATCCTTAAGCATTTCCTTGGCTTTCGCATCATCAGCAAATTTGCTAACATCCAGCAGCTTGCCTTTGTAGGAAGTAATAACACCCTTGTCGTTGAAATTAACATCCAACTCACCAAGGTTTTGACCATACTCTCCGGTCTGTACGATCAGTGTTGGCTCGCTATCCTTGTTCGTGATGACAGGTGCATCCAGCTTCGTATGCGAGTGACCGCCGACGATTACGTCGATGCCTGGTACTTGTACAGCCAGTTGCTCATCCACAGTGTAGCCCAGGTGGGAGAGAGCGATGATTTTGTTAATACCTTGATCTTGCAGCATTTTTACAGTATTAGCTGCGCTGGTTTTGTAGTCCAGGAAGGCGATGTTGTCGCCTGGCGAAGCCAGTCCGACGGTGTCTTCAGTAGTGAGACCGAAAATACCGACTTTCTGTCCGTTAACTTCTTTAATAATAGCAGGGTAGATGTGGCCATTTTGAACGGAAGCGTTCAATCCGCCGATCTCATTCTTAAAGTTGCCCTTTAGTTCATTGTTCTTCGTTGTAAAGTCGATGTTGGAGCTGACAAATGGGAATTTCGCTTCATCGATGAAATTCTTCAGTGTCGGCAAGCCTTTGTCGAACTCGTGGTTTCCGAAGGTCATGGCGTCGTAACCGATGTAGTTCATGAACTCCAGATCGGCAAGTCCTTCGAACTTCGTAAAGTACAAAGTACCGGAGAATACATCACCTGCATCCAGCAAGATAGAGTTGTCGGTACGTTCTTGCTTGATCGCTGTCATCCGCTTCACCACTGTCTCAAGGTGACTGTGCGTATCGTTCGTGTGCAGGATGCGCAGCGGGAAATCTTTCTCTGGTGCCGGTGTAGGTGTTGGTGCTGGTGTTTCTGTTGGTATTTCTGTTGGCTTAGGTGATGGCACAGCACCTTTTTGATCCGTAATGCGTCCTTCCAGACCCATGTTCACATCACCATGTTGTTTCAGGTAATCTGTGAACACTTCATAGTCCGGCAGATACAGCTCATAGTAACGTCCGTCTGCCTTGGCTTTCGCCAGGGAGCGATAGAAGTCACCGCCGCCCGCCATGAAGGAGTTCGTGGACAGGATATAGTAGCCTTTAGGGTCAATAGCAGCGTAGCTTCCGTCTGCTTGCTTGATCTCTACGGATACCATCCGCTCCCCTTTTTGCTCCAGGACATTGGTGGTTGGGTTGATGATCTCCGGTTTCTTCTTGGAGTCATAGGTATACTTCATGCCGGATACTTGTGCGAAACGTCCTTGGTCACTCTCCAGTCCGCTTACACCGTTCTCCAGCGATTCAATAATTTCTTGTCCTGTTACTTTCAGGGCTACCAGACTGTTGGAGAATGGCATTACTGTCAGCACATCTCCTAGAGTGATGGTGCCTTTGTTGATTCCTGCGCGGATACCGCCGCCGTTTTGGATCGAGACGAAACCTTTGATAGTGCTCAGTTCAGTAGGAGAGAGCAGCTTGGAGACCAATTCCTTGGATTTGCTGTTCACGCCGTCTGCAATCAGGTTACCAATAGCCGTTTCTTCCTGGCGTACAACACGTACGGATTTACCGTCGATAACGCGATTGACGCTCAGTTCCACATTGGTATTGCCGACCTTGGTGTTACGGATCTCTGTCAGTTCAGCGTCGTACTTGGCAAGCATAGTCTTAGCTGTTGCATCATCAGCAAATTTGCTAACATCCAGCAGCTTGCCTTGGTATGAAGTGATAACACCCTTGTCGTTGAATTTAACATCCAATTCGCCAAGGTTTTGTCCATACTCGCCGGTTTGCAGAATCAGGGTTGGCTCGGTGTCCTTGTTCTTGATGACAGGTGCATCCAGCTTCGTATGCGAGTGGCCGCCGACGATTACGTCGATGCCTGGTACTTGTACAGCCAGTTTCTCATCCACAGTGTAGCCCAGGTGGGAGAGAGCAATGATTTTGTTAATGCCTTGATCTTGCAGCATCTTCACAGTGTTAGCTGCGCTGGTCTTGTAGTCCAGGAAGGCGATGTTGTCGCCTGGCGAAGCCAGTCCAACGGTGTCTTCAGTAGTGAGACCGAAGATGCCGACTTTCTGTCCGTTAACTTCTTTAATGATGGCAGGATAGATGTGACTATTTTCAATAGAAGAGTTCAGTCCGCCAATTTCATTCTTGAAATTGCCCTTCAGTTCATTGTCTTTGGTTGTAAAGTCAATGTTGGAGCTGACAAATGGGAAGTTCGCCTTATCTATGAATTTCTTCAGTGTAGGCAAGCCATTGTCGAATTCATGATTACCGAAGGTCATGGCATCGTAACCGATGTAGTTCATGAACTCCAGATCGGCAAGTCCTTCGAACTTCGTATAGTACAGGGTACCGGAGAATACATCACCAGCATCAAGCAAGAGGGTGTTTGGAGTCCGTTCTTGTTTGATGGCAGTCATGCGTTTCACAACTGTCTCAAGGTGACTGTGCGTATCGTTGGTGTGCAGGATGCGCAGCGGGAAATCTCCTGTAGCTTTTACATCAATCTGAGCCATTACAGCATCATGATCGGATACACGTCCTCTGGAGGATGGGAAATCAGCGTTCAGGTGAATAACATCCACATCAGCAGAAGCCGTCAGTTTTTTGCTGACCAGAATATGGTCAAGGACTTGAGAGTTACCGTCATAAGTATACGTATACTGCTCATTCAAAGGCAGTTTGTCGATCAGATTATCCAGTTCGTCGCCTTTCAGAATCGCCGCAGTCGGCGTGAATTGGAAATCGTTTAGGTCGCCAAGTGCTACGATGTTGGCATCAGGATTGGCTGTCAGTACTTGCTTGACGAAGCCATTCACAACAGCCGCGATCTTGTGGCGTTGAGTTTCACTGGACAATACCGGAGGTTGAGTGCTGCCGAAAGGAGCAGTGTCTCCACCTTTGGAGTTGAAGTGGTTGGCAATAACAATGACTTTCTCACCGCGGAAGATAAATTGTGCTGCGAGCGGTTTACGCGAGCTTGTAAATGCTTCGTTGGTTGGATCGATCCGGCCAGGGTTGTAGGTCAGCTTATCGGCTGCTTTATCGTAACCTACCGATTGTGTAGAGGTACCCTTTTGACCATTAACACTGTCTGCCAGCTCTACGCGTTCCGGGTTGTACAAGAAGCCTACGCGGATGTTACCGCCTGGAGCTCCTCCGTCTTTCTTATCCTGTGGAGCAATATCAATGTACTTGTATACTGGACCGCCTGCAGCCTGAATGGCTTGAATAAGCGGAGTGGCGTTGGCTTCAACCGTTCCATTGTCGGTTTCGCCATTGCTGTCTTGCATTTCAACAACGCCGATAATATCCGGCTTTTTCATGTTGGCTGTGATGGATTCAGCGAGCTTTTTGGTCTTGGCTTCGCCTACACCCGGGTAATAGTTCTCGATATTGTAGGATGCGATCAAGAGCTTGTCCGTATTAACCTCAATCGTCGACGTCTCTTGCTTGAACGGGCTTGTGGTGATGGAAGGCAGCATGCCATACTCCGGAATCACTTTAAAGTTGCCGTTGTTGTAGCCGATTACGCCGGTAATGTCACCGTTGAAAGTGTCTCCAGTACCGACTTCTTGACCGGGATTACCATAAGCGATCAGGAGGCGCTGCGGGTTGTAATTCTTGTATTCTTTCAGCGCAAGGCCGCCTGCTGGCGTAATAGCATCTTCAGTTCCGTTATCAATTCTTGTTGCGATGTTGTACACCTGGGAAGTGCCGTTACCACTTGTCCAATAAGGACTGAGGATGGTTGGTGAAGGAAGCTTCACCAGCATGCCTTCCAGGGATTCATAAAAATCGATGGCATCCTTATCGGATTGGAACTCAGTTCTGTTGTCGAGCACGGATGTAGGAATGACACGTCCACCCTTGCCGAGCACGACTGGTTCAGGGAAAGATACACCTGTTTTAGGCAGTTGTTTGAAGTCTGTCAGAGTAATTTGTGTAGAAGTCAGGTTTGTGCTGCTTCCTTCATTATATTCGGATACTACACCTGTTACGGCTACAAAGTCTCCAACAGCAGGCTTCTTGCTTGCGTTTGTGCTATAAACAAAAATCCCTTCGGAAGTATTCGGATTGTTGTCTGGCTTCGGATCTTGGATAAAGAATCCTTTGTATGAGCCGTTCGCAAAAGTATATCCATATTGGGTAACAATACCTTCTATATCCGTGACGGTCTGTCCGTCAAATTCGGACTTGTGGGTCTCGCCCTGAATATCATGGATACGCGGAGCTTCAGAAGGTGTGTAAGCAAAAGTGTAAACCTTGCTTGTCTGACCTCCAGCCACGGCAATGGCTTTAATAGTAACGTTTTGGTTGACCACAATCGGGGCTGTATACTTGGTACTTGCCGCTGTTGGGTCTGTTCCGTTGGTTGTGTAGAAAATCTCTGCGCCAGCCGCTGGACTGGAGAGAGTTACCTTACTGCCAGTAATGATGCGGCCTGCGCCTGGGCTGGCCATAACGGAAAGAGTTTCTTCAACCAGTGCGTTCTCATTCAGCGGAATGAACTGGTAGGTCGTATTAAATTGCTTAATTACACCTGTAATGCGTTCAAAAGTTTTCCCGCTAGTTCCAGGATCAAGCTTGGACAACGGAGAATAAATTGTGAATTCTTGATCGCCTTGTTTTGCGGTTACTGTGCTTCCGGCTTTTTTAACGATAGTGACATTTTCCATCGTTACAAGTTGAGCTTCAAGTTTCTCGCCGTTAGCTGTGCTCAAATCAGCTGCAGTTATCAATTTTGGAGCAGGTACGCCTACATTTGGCGTAATGACTTTCTGAGACAAGCCAGCTTGCGGCTTGATTTCTTGCAGACCGTTATAAATTTCCATCACACCGGAGGCTTCAACTTCATCTCCAATGTTAGCAAATGCCGGGAAACCATAGAGAACGATCCCTGCATCTCCATCCTGTATGTACATTTCAGCGCCGTCGATATGCGTCACGATGCCTTTTGTCCACACATTTTGCCCTTTTTCCATAACTCTTGTAGCAGGAATGGTACTTTGGTAGAGCACCGAGTAAACAAAATTAGCGACAGGACTGTCAGCCAAACCAGGGGCCGAAGCAAAAGCGTTAATTCCTGTATCAGCAATTAATTGAATCGGCTGATCGAAGAGCTGATAGTCTCTTGTACCGCCATTGCCATACACGGCAGCATAGACAGACGCTCCTACAGTAGGAGAGCTAAGGGAGATTGAAGTCCCTACAGGCCATGCATTCGGAGCCGGTGAGGCCACGACAGGAGCTGCCGCAGTTGGCGCTTCCGGCGCTTGTCCGTAGCTGCTGTTGCGCGGGCTTGGTGACTCCACTGTGAAGTCGTTGAGGTTATTGTCAGTATCCAGTCCGCGGTTATCAACAGGGCCTAAGGTATGCGCCTTGCGGATCGCGGATGTGGAATTGGTTAGAGCTGGGGCAGGTTTGCCCTCGAAATCACTGGCTGTTGGGCCATAACTTATCAGGTCCAGTCTTTCGCCGGAGCCGTTAACGAGGTCAACTTTTCCGCCTGTTCCACTCATTGCTATTTCGCCAATGATATCTGGTATAGGTAGACTTGCAGCGTTGTTGGTGCCTGCAGCTTCCTGAATAAGATAATATCCGTTCGCAGGAATGGTTCCTTTTAACTCAGTAGTATTTGAAAAAGCACCCGTTAGGCTGGCATAGCGAACTTTCCAACCACTCAAATCTACTGAGGAATTCGTAGGATTGTATAATTCAATGAAGTCATTTTTATACGGTGCTCCACCGTTTCCTCCGCCGCCATAAACCTGCGATATGACCACCGCATTATTATCCGGCGCTGCTTGGGCGGTATGGACAGCAGGGAATACATTGCCGACCGTAATCAGCATCGCTAGCCCTGCTGCGAGCCATTTCCTTACCCTTTTAGAGATAACCATTTGTTTAAATCTACCCCTCTCAAGAACTAAATTTGACAACCTATACAATCCTACCATTTGATTGTTAAATGAAAGGTTGCCTCACATCAATATATATTAATTTAATGTTAATTTGAACGGATTTATAATAAATTTATAGTTAATAAACTTAAAATAAAGAGAAAGTACCATGAAAATTATAATACATTGGTTAATTATATGTATTATGCACTATTGATTTCATCTTTTTCTTGATTTGTGTAAAATGCATGTTAAATATACTTGTATCTTCATGTTAGATATATCTTTAGGACTAGATGTTCCTATTAATATGCCCACAGGTAAGCAGACAGCACTAAAAGGCAGCGGGAATCCGCTGCCTTTAGGAGTGACTCTATCTATTTTTTTCAAAAGGTGACTCTTCGAAATTACTAGCCTTCTTTGGCGTTAGAGATTGAGTTTGGTTTGCCCATCCATATATTTGCGCAAGGCCTGGGGAATATAGATGCTGCCATCCTCTTGTTGATGGTTCTCCAGGAGTGGAATCAGAATCCGCGGCGTAGCCACGGCAGTGTTGTTCAAAGTATGGCAATACTGTAGTCGTCCATCGTAATCCCGATAGCGAATGCCCGACCGCCGAGCCTGGAAATCCAGCAGATTGGAGGCCGAATGGGTCTCTCCGTATGCGCCTCTGCTAGGCATCCAGGTCTCGATATCGTACTGCTTATGCGTCTTTAGGGCCATATCCCCAGTACAGACGGCAACTACTCTGTAAGGCAGTTCCAGCAGCTCAAGAATATATTCGGCATTGGCCGTAATTTCCTGAAGAAGGCTCTCCGATACGCCCTCATCTTTCCGGCAAAGAATAACCTGCTCAATCTTCGAGAACTGATGCACCCGGTACAGTCCGCGTACATCCCGTCCCGCTGAGCCGACCTCGCGCCGGAAGCAGGCCGACATGCCGGCTAGGCGAAGGGGGTTATCCAATTCTACAATCTCGTCGCTGTATAGCGAGACGAGCGAGACCTCCGAGGTTCCGGCGAGCCAGCGATTTTCCCCGTTCAGCTCATAGGTCTGGTCCATACCGCCAGGGAAAAAGCCGGTGCGCTGTAGTGTCTCCGGACGAACTATCACTGGCACATCCATAACGGTGAAGCCGCGCTCGGTCAATACATCCAGCGCGAGCCGCTGTACTGCAAGGTGCAGGTAGAGTCCGGCTCCCTTAAGCACATAGCTGCGCGGTCCACCGGCCTTGACACCTCGCGGGATATCCAGAATATCATGCATTTCACCGAGTTCTACATGATCACGCGGCGTGAAATCGAATTCCGGCGGTGTCCCGACTCGGCGCAGCTCGACATTATCGCTATCATCACGTCCTACGGGCGTATCCAGCGATACAGGGTTCGGGGCGAGCAGCATCAGCTCGCTACAGCGCTGCTCAGCTTCGGCCAGACTGGCCTCCAGCCCCGTTAGCGCGCTATTGATCTCGCGCACACGTTCCTTAGCGGCCTCTCCGGCAGGGCGGTCGCCCTCTCGTAGCCGTTGCTCCACCTCTTTGGTCAGCACATTGCGCTTCGCCCGCAGCTGTTCCGTCTCCTGAAGCAGGCTGCGCCGCTTATCCTCCCATTCCAGCAATTCATCCAGTGGAAATACCACATTCTTCTGCGTTGCCGTGTTTCTGAGAGTCTCCGTGTTGTCCTTGATCCAATTCATATCCAGCATACCGTTTCGCTCCTTTTGTCTTATAAAAACACAAAAAACGCCCTCATCCATGGGACGAGGAGCGTCAGCTCGCGGTGCCACCCAGGTTGACCGAATCACCCTATAGCATGATGAATTCGATCCTCTTTGGTCTTCGCGGTAACGGGCGAAACCCGGTAAACTTAGGGAACACATAGAATTGCTCCGGTCGCAGACGCCTCACGGTTGGATGCCGGTCATTGGCCTGATCTCAATTTAATATTGTTGCTTAGTATAACGTAAGAAAGAAATCAACGCAAGGGGGAGCGACTTCACGTTTATGTTTGACAAAAATCCGCTCCCTTTGTTACGATTAGATTTAATTTAAAGTATTTTAGTCGGAATAAACAGCGCAAGCTGATAAACAGAACAGAAGAGGTGGAGAAGTTGGCTAAAATTGTTGTCATTAACGGAACGCCATCCCTGGTATCACGCATCAATGCAGTCATCGAATATGCTGAGGCGGATCTGGTCCGTCGCGGTTTTGAGGTTGACCGTATTAATGTAGCGGAGCTGCCAGCGGAGGATTTGATTCATACCAAGTTTGAGAGCGAAGCCATCGTTAAAGCGAATGGCCTGGTCGCGGAAGCGGATGCCGTAATCGTAGTCAGCCCGGTATACAAAGCCTCTTACACAGGCGTGCTGAAGACTTTCCTGGATCTGGTTCCACAAAAAGGGCTAGCCGGCAAAGTCGTGCTTCCGCTCTTTATGGGCGGCAGTCTGGCGCATTTATTGTCTATTGACTACGCGCTGAAGCCTGTGCTATCCGTACTGGGTGCACGTTACATCCTGGGCGGCGTATACGCTGTGGACTCCCAGGTCGTTCGTAACGATCAGGGCCAAGTGAACGTCGCCGAGGAATTGCAGCTGCGTCTGAATGCTGCTCTGGAAGAGCTTGCTGAGGAAACCGAGCATCGTGTTGCCCGGGGAGTTAAAGCCTAAGAGGGTAGCAATTATTCCGCTATCATAATATGAATGAAAGAAGCGTCTCTTCCGCACCGTTAGGGTGGGAGAGACGCTTTTTATGTAATGGCATCAGAAATAATCAATATAATGCAGCCCATTTGTGATTAAAGGGTATTACCTCAACCGTTCTCATCGTCAACCTCCTTGATACACTCATTTATTCCTAAATAAACAAGCACAAGAGCGGCTTCATTTTAACAGATCTATAAAAGAAAAAGCAGAACCGCACTAGACGGTCTGCTTATTTTTATCTTACAAATCATCAAATCCGTTATCGTCGCCTACCTTGCCGTAGTTGCGGGACTTGGCTTCGAAGAAGTCGGTTTTGGTCGCGTTCAGTGCGTCATCAGAGAAAGGCTTGATCCAAGGCATGCAGTTCACATCTACACCTTCATAAGCTTTTTCCATACCCATCAGGGTTAGGCGCTTGTTCGCAATGTACTTGATGTAGTCGCCGAGTTCGTTCAGGTCAATGCCTTCTACATTCGAGAGGGTGTAATGAGCCCAGTTGGTCTCCAGTTCCACCGCACGGTCAAAAGTACGATAAACATAATCCATATTTTCCTTGGTGTTCAGCTCCGGGAAATCGGCCAGCAACTGCTTGAATACTTCAGCGAAGAAGTAGCAGTGCTGATTCTCGTCACGTTGGATATAAGAGATCATCTGGCTGGTCGCCATCATCTTCTGGTCACGGGCCAGATTATAGAAGAAGGCAAAGGTGCTGTAGAAGAAGACCCCTTCGAGAATGAGATCGGCTACGAGCGCACGGAAGAAAGTGTCCTTGGACGGCTCATCGCGGAATGCTTGATAGATTTCGGAGATGAACTGATTGCGTTCCAATAGCACAGGATCTTTTTTCCAATATTCGAAAATTTCCTTCTGCTCGCCCTCCGACACGATGGAAGAAAGGACGTAGGAATAGGACTGGTTGTGTACAACCTCCTGCTGTCCAATAATGGCGGAGATTGCCTCCAGCGAGGAATCGGTTAAATACCGCTTCACATCACCTACATACATCGTTTGCATGGAATCCAGCACGGCCAGCAGGGCGATGTTGATTTTGAATACACGCTGCTCCTCAGGGTCCAGGTTCGGGAATTGTTGAGCATCCTTGGACATTGGAATTTCATCGGCGATCCAGTGGTTCAGCAGCAGCACCTTGTACAGTTTGTACATGTGGGGCATGCGGATATCGTTCCAGTTCAGAATCCCGGAGCATTCACCTTCGATGATGCGTGTGGATTGGTTGGGTGCTTCGGTGTTGAATATTTTTTGCAATTGCATTTATTTTTCCCTCCATTTTTTGCGCGTTTAAACTAAGCAGATCGTTTTAAAATCCGAAGCCTTAAAAGTCACTTCGAGCAATGTTTGAATTTCCAGTCACTGTAGACAGCCTACGTTGCGAGCTTTCCTACGGAAAGCTTTCAGGCGAACGCTATGCTCCTACAGTTCCAAACGTTCCTCTCCGTGACTACGGCTGTGTAATTAACGGCATTTTTGTACCTTAAAATCACTGTACTAACGGGGTTAGTGGTAGTTAAGGGCAATTTTGTACCTTAAATCTGCTATAAGACCTCTTTTTAGAGCATTTTTTCTAAAATAAGGTACAATAATGCGCTTATTTCCCTTATTCACCTTCATTTAATAAATATAAGGTACAAAAATGCTCTTAGTTGGGGAGGTACCCCCTTCACTTCTTCCCGCCCTTTATTAGCTCGCGCAAGATTCGCACTCTTCAATCGTTAATGCACGGCTGCGCACATAATAAGTGGATTTCAGGCCGCCCTTCCAGGCGTTCAGGTGCAGTTCCAGGAACTCTGTTGCTTTGATGTCAGGGCGCACATACAGGTTGAAGCTTTGCGCTTGATCGACATGGCGCTGACGGGCCGAAGCCATGCGGATCGACCAGTTTTGGTCAATCATGAAAGCTGTTTTATAGTACCAGATTGTCTTCTCGGACAGATCTGGGGCAGGGTTAGCAATCTTGTATGTTGTTTTCTCCTCGTAGGAGAGCAGTTCGTACAATGGGTCAATACTGGCTGTAGAGCCGGCGATGATCGAAGTGGAGCCGTTCGGCGCAATCGCGAACATCCAGGCGTTACGAACGCCATCCTTGGCAACTTCTTCTTGCAGTTCACGCCATTGCTCAGTGGTCACATACTTGCCTTCTTGCTCGCCGCTGGTGTAGCCGCGTGAAGTAAAGTATGCGCCAGATTCCCAATCGGAACCTGCGAATTTCGGATAACGTCCTTTTTCGCGGGCAAGCTCCATGCTGGAACGTACCAGTAGATAGTTAATATGCTCGTACAGATGGTTGTTGTATTCTACGGCCTCTTCGGATTCCCAACGGA
This sequence comes from Paenibacillus sp. NPDC056722, assembly GCF_042790635.1. Classification (NCBI taxonomy): domain Bacteria; kingdom Bacillati; phylum Bacillota; class Bacilli; order Caryophanales; family Paenibacillaceae; genus Paenibacillus; species Paenibacillus sp. NPDC056722. The sequence continues at coordinate 272,995 of NZ_JBHTYV010000007.1, forward strand.
TGCCTTTCAGGGCCAGCAAGTGATGCAGACCGAAAGTTCCGAGGCCGACGGCACGGTATTGGCTGTTTGTATATTGAGCTTGCAATACTTCAATGTTGTTGATGTCGATAACGTTATCCAGCATACGAACCTGGATCGGTACCAGACGCTCCAGCACACCTGCAGGAACTGCACGGGCCAAGTGGATGGAGTTCAGGTTGCAGACTACGAAATCGCCAGGGATTTTGGAAATAACAATTCGAGTCTGGCCGTCTTTGGTCACCAGTTCTTCCTGTTCAATAACCGTAGCGGATTGGTTCTGCATGATCTCGGTGCACAGGTTGGAGGAGAAGACCATACCTGCATGTCTGTTCGGGTTAGCACGGTTAACGGTGTCACGGTAGAACATGTATGGTGTGCCTGTCTCAAGCTGAGACTTCATAATCCGTTTCATAATGTCGATGGCAGGAACTGTGATCCGGGACAACTCCAGGTTGGCCGTAGCTTCTGCATATTTCTCACGGAAGGTGCCTTGTCCAAGCTCTTCGTCGTAGAAATCTTCAAGACCGAGCGGGCGGCCATTCTCGTCCTTCCAGCCCATCACTTTTTTGATTTCATGCGGACAGAACAGGTTCCAGTGGCTGCGTGCTTCTACAGCTTCCATGAACAAGTCTGGCAGGCAGACACCGTGGAAAACGTCATGCGCGCGCATCCGCTCGTCGCCGTTGTTCAGCTTAAGATCCAGGAAGGCCAGAATGTCCTTGTGGAAGACGTCAAGATATACAGCCACGGCGCCTTTGCGCGTACCAAGCTGGTCTACGCTGACAGCGGTATTGTTCAGCTGGCGAATCCACGGGATAACGCCGGAGCTGGTGTTCTTGTGACCACGGATATCGGAACCGCGGGCCCGGACTTTACCAAGGTAGACACCGATACCGCCGCCCATTTTACTGAGTCTGGCCACGTCTGTATTGGAATCGAAGATCCCTTCGAGAGAGTCGTCTACAGTGTCGATGAAGCAGCTGGAGAGCTGACCGGCTACTTTTTTACCTGCATTGGACATAGTTGGAGTAGCAGCAGTCATATAGATGTTGCTCATCGCCCAGTAGGCTTCTTTTACAAGCTCCATACGTTTCTCTTCCGGCTCGGTGTGCATCAGGTACATCGCAATGATCATGTAACGCTCTTGCGGCAATTCCATGACACGGCCGTCAAAATCATGCGCCAAATAGCGGTCAGACAGGGTCAGTAGGCCAATATAGTCAAACAGCAGATCGCGGGTATAGTCAATTGTAGCGCCAAGCTCGTTAATTTGTGCCTTCGTATAGTGGGAGAGCAGTTCTTCGCGGTAGATCCCTTTTTTCACCAGATCAGCAATCAGGGGATATAGCTCACCGTAGGGCTCTTCCGGATAGGCTTTATAACGGCGGTTTACAGCAGCTTTCTTATATAATGAAGTTAAAAGCGAACGTGCAGCAGCAAATTTCCATTCCGGCTCTTCTTTGCTTACCAGTTCCAGGGCGCTCATCGTGAATGCGCTGCTGATTTCTTCTCCGCTCACTTCGTCACGGCGTAGCTTAGATTGTACTCCACGCAGGAGGGACTCCTTGCTAAGTTGTTCAAGTCCGTTCAGAATGCGGTCAGCGTATACGGAAAGGCGGATTTCATCAAAAGCCAATTGGCGATTATCGGGTTTTACTACGAGTTGCGGCATAATTGTACATCCCTTCATATTTTGAATTTAATTATGATTATTAAAAATTGATCTATTAGACCGTAAAAGGCGCCAAAAACGGCTAAAGCGTCGTTGGCTGCCAAAGTACGATGTCAGGGCCGGCAAGGCTGGCCTCAATATCAATAATGCGTTGATTGGAGCTCCCGCGGTAGGGGAGAGTGGTATCCTTTAATGCTTCTTCAAAACGTCCGTCAATCAGCACCTGACACTGGCTGAGCAGACGCCATTCCGGCGAACCGGAGACCACTGTAATCTCTTCGTACGTGTACCCGCTGTAAATCCAGACGGGGAAGTCTGGGAGCGTGGCACGAAGTTCCTCAATGAACTCTACTACTTCTTCTGCAGAAAAGAAAGGGTCACCGCCTGCCAATGTTAGTCCGTCCAGTAGGGGGTTGGCCGCAATCTCCGCGATTAGCTCGCGTCTGCGCTCCGGGGTAAAGGCTTCCCCGTAATTAAAATTCCACGTCTTCGGATTGAAGCAGCCCGGGCAGCGGTGGCGGCACCCGCTAATGAAGAGGACGGCCCGCAGGCCCTCACCTTCATTGATTGACTCGGGGTAGTAGCCGCAAATATTCATAGATGCTTAACCCGGTCCCTTACTTCCGCCTGCTTGGCCGCATTGAAGCGGGTCTGATAATCTCCGGTCAAATATCCCGTTACCCGGCGTAAACGCCGGATATGAACTTCATTCTCATGGGCGCCGCAGGAAGGGCAGTTCGTGCCGATAACCCCTTCATAGCCGCAGCCCTGGCAGCGGTCTATAGGGTGGTTGATGCTAAAGTAGCTAATCTCCTGCTGGAGAGCGTATCGGATAATTTTTACAAAAGCGGCCGGGTTGCTGCGTGCGTTGCCATCTAATTCGACATACGAGATCGCACCGGCATTGCAGTACTCATGGAAAGGAGCTTCCAGACTGATCTTCTGGGCAGCGCCCAGAGTGTAGTATACAGGAATGTGAAACGAGTTGGTATAATATTCGCGGTCGGTGACACCGGGAATGGATCCCAATACTTTATGATCAACCTTCGTGAACTTGCCGGATAACCCTTCGGCAGGCGTAGCGAATAGGGTGATATTGAGATTATATTCCTCGCTCTTCCGATCGCAATATTCCCGCATGTGGCGGACGATAGCCAGCGCTTTGGCGTGAACCGCCATGTCTTCACCGTGGTGCTTGCCGTACATAGCCTTCATGCATTCGGCAATCCCGATGAAGCCAAGCGACAGGCTGCCATGCTTCAACAGCTCGCCAACGCTATCCTCTGGCGCCAAATGTTCGCCGCCTTCCCAGACCCCTTCACGCATCATGAAATCGGATGCTTTGGCCTTCTGGGAGGCTTGAATGCGGAAGCGGTGAAGCAGACCGTCCAGCGCAACGTCCAGATAATGATCCAGGTCTCTATAGAAACCTTCTTCATCAGCCACCATCCGGCGGCCTGTGACGATGCCATGTGCCAAACCGAGTCGCACCAGATTCAGCGTATTAAAGGAAAGGTTACCTTTACCAGAGCAATGATTGCGGCCAAAACGGTCGCTAAGCACGCGGGTGCGGCAGCCCATGGTGGCGAACTCGGTATCGGGATTAGAAGAATCATAATACTGCATATTGAGCGGTGCGTCCAGGTTGGCGAAGTTCGGATATAGTCTGCGTGCAGAGCACTCAGCCGCCTTGATGAACAGTTCGTAGTTCGGATCACCTGGTTGCTGGTTAACACCTTGCTTACACTTGAAGATTTGAATCGGGAACACTGGCGTCTCGCCACTGCCGAGTCCGTGCATCGTTGCCGTCAGCAAGGAACTGATCACAAGTTGGCCTTCCGGCGAGGTGCAAGTTCCGTAGTTGATGCTGGTGAACGGAATTTGTCCGCCGGACCGGCTCGACATGGTGTTCAGGTTATGTATCATACTCTCGGCGGCCTGGAGTGTTTCACTTTCGGTTTCTTTTATCGCAAAACGGAACGCCTTAGGATACTGCTCTGCCAGATCCGTACGGCTCATATGAATCTCGCCAAGGTCTAGCGGTTCTGTGGTTTGGATCTCTTCAAAATAATCCAGGCCCTTGCGGAACAGCTTGGCAAAGGACTTGGTGACATAAGGAGCCAGATCGTAGTCCAGCTTATTGGCGGATACGCCGCCGTATTGGGCATTTTGCTGGGATTGGAAAATTATCGCTACCAGCGCCATTGCCGTCATAATCGAGTTCGGGGGGCGTACACTGCCATTCCCCGTGTTGAAGCCTTCACGCAGAAGCTTCTCGAACGGGATAAAAATACAATTGGTCGTTCCGATCGCATATTGGTCCAGATCATGCACATAGACGACGTTGTCCTTGATGGCTTGTACCAACTGCGGCGGCATCGTGAAGTTACGGGCATACCATTTGGAATATTCACTGCCGAACTTGCTCATTTTACCGGAGAAACTCTCCCCGTTCAAATTTGCGTTCTCCCTGAGCAAGTCCAAGTCCCGGCTGTCAATAATATCGCGCCCCAAATGAATAACTTCTTCCAATAAAGCCTCCTGTGCCTGTTGACCACTGTTGTACGGCTTCTCCAGCAACGTCATGTACTGATCTCCTCTCCATATAAAAAGACATCATAAAAAGACATCATCTGCTGTGACGGATGCAGAAAATGTCCGTGTGCTTGTCGTAACTATCCTAAACAGGATAATCACCTGATCTTGTGATGTAGGCTTGCATGCGGACACTGTTTCTGCTTCCTGCACACCTCTATTAATCTCCCAATATACGGGAGGGTGAAAACACCGTTTACCACTATATTTTGTCGATAGAGATTACGATACATCAATATATTGTGTTTGTAAAGATTTTTCAGCAAACCCGCGCGGGGGCTGGGATCACCCGTTTTTCTCCACAGATAGTCCACAGACCATCCACAGGTAATCCACAAATCATCCACAAAAAACCCTGAAATGATTCATAATTTATCCGAAAATATGCCACAAACCGTCCATAAATGAGATATGGGTTTTTACTAGATTTTGTGCTACGAGAGCTAGAGTTCTCTAAGGGCAGGAAACAATTATACATCCGGTTTGTAGGAGAGACGGAGAGTGGGTACAATAAGGGAAAGGAGTTTTTTTTCAAAAATGAAAAGACAAGGGAGGGATTTAGCATGCCGATAGCTGAAGTTACGGTCATTCCGATTGGCACGGGCAGTACCAGTCTCAGCGCTTATGTTGCGGATATGCAGCGTGTGCTGGAGACGGTGGAGGGAGTGACGTATGAGCTTACGTCCATGGGCACCATTATTGAAGGCCCGCTACAGCGGATTCTCGCCGCCGTGGAAGCCCTGCATGAGTCTCCTTTTACTAACGGAGCCCAGCGTGTTTCCACTGCCGTCAAGATCGATGACCGCCGCGACAAGCCCTCTAGCAGTAGAAGTAAGCTTGAGTCCGTAGAGCGTAAGCTCCATGCCGATCCGGCGGAATAGGCGCCTTGCAGACTGCTTTAAATGAGGTTGCATTTTCCATGATACGGAGTATAATATTTTTTGTTTGACGAAGGTAAAGCTTCAAGCTGGTGTAGCTCAGGGGTAGAGCAACGCACTCGTAATGCGTAGGCCGGGGGTTCAATTCCCTTCACCAGCATCCTCAATAAGACGATAATGGCGCGGATTCCGAATTTTTTGGAACTGCGCCTTTTCTGTTCTTCTACCAATTTCCTAAACTAATTTAATTAATTCTCTTTAGTTCTTCATCAATAAAGTTTTGTGTAGCTCTTTCTTTAGAAAATTTATCGTTATTATATTCTTTAGATCCATGCTTTGGAACAGATAAACTTTCCCAACTACTCTTCTTTAGAACTTTTGCAGCGTAAATGATTTGCCCAACGTGATATGGGTAATGTGCCAATTGTCTATTGATTGCTTCAATAACGGTGTGCCCTTCGTTCCGTATATAAATAATTTGTGATAATTGATCGGCATGAATTGATTCAATTGCATTGAATAAACATGTCCAGCCTTCGTTCCATTTTATTAAAAGATTCTCTTTAGTCTTAATGTCATTCTCAAACTCCGAATCTCTATCTCTCCATGATTTTTCTCCGTCAGTGCTTAAAAAATCTGTCCATCTTGAAAGCATATTTCCCCATAAGTGTTTTACTATAGTTGCAATGCTATTGGAATCGTCATTAAAAGTTACAAATAATTGTTCGGGATCTACTTGATTAATGGCTGCTTCCCCAAGGGTTTTGTAATAAAGAAATTGTTTTTTGATACTTTCCAAATAGATTTGCTCATTATCCATTTCAAACACCTTGCTTTCGTATATTATTTTTAATGATCTTATTCTATCAGAAGTCCATTATTTCTGTTCGGACACAGGGGCTAATAGAACTCAATAACACATAAATGTGTTGCATTCGTATTGCGTAGGCCGGGAGTTCAATTCCCTTCACCAGCGTCCTCAAAAAGACAACAAAAGCGCGGATTCCGTGGGTTCGGAGCCGCGCCTTTTTTTAATTAAAGGACTCGTTAAATTATTTATTTCTTTGCCAAAGTGACGGCTGCTTCTTCTGCTTCTTTAAATGCTTTCTTTAATATCTCGTCCTTGTCCAGTAGAGCAGTCCCTTGTACTCTAAGGGTTTGGAAGTTCTCGATACCAAAGAAATTAAACATCGACTTCAAATATTTATGTGAGTATTCAACTTCAGTATACCAGTCATCATTGGTATAGATTGAACCACTTGCCTGAATGACTACCGTGCTTCTCCCATCCTTTAAAAGTCCCACTGATCCTGTATCGGTATACTTAAATGTCTCCCTTGCAATCATAATGTTATCGACATAATCCTTAAGCTTTGATGGAACGTTGAAGTTATGCAGCGGGTGAACAATAAGATATTTATTAGCACTTTTGAATTGTTGCAATACTTCATTCATTCGTCCGGTTACTTCTTTTTCTTGACTTGTTAGAGTTTCACCCTTTGCAGACTTGTCCCAAGCACCTAGGACAGTCTTATCAATTAAAGGAACCTCATCTTCATATAGGTTAATTTGTTCGATGATTTCATTATTAGGTTTATGCTCTTCATAAGTCTCCATGAAGTGTTTGAATACATTAAGACTGAATGAAGTAGTTGAATCAACTAAAGGGTGTGCGTTAATGATAAGTAGCTTGCTCATTGGATAGTGCCTCCATAATAGTTTTTTTGTTGTACATTTATGTAGACAAATGAGCAGGGCTATCTGTGACACTAAATCACAAAAAAAGAACTTTTGCTGCATGGTTGTCTTGGTTAATTTTGTCCGGATTTTTCATGGTATATGCAAGTGCGTTCTCGAAGGAGCACGAATCCCAGACACTCGCATTTAGAGTCCAATGGTTATCCTCTTCTTTTACAGACACATCAAAAAGGGATTTTCTATGTGAAATGCAAAAAAAACGCACTCCGATTCTCAGGAGTACGGTTCATATACCATATACGCTGACTTTGCTCGTATGACAAAGTTTCATGCTACTGCTCAGCGTCCCTTTTTAAATACCCTCAATAAAAATAAGACAAGAAAAACAAAAATGAAGACAATACATAGAGCGGTTAAAAGCATAGCTATTCCTATCCAAAAACCATTTTCAAAAATGCGCACAACATGTTTAGGGGAGGTAATGAGATTAATTAACGTTGAAACGATGACGATAATTACTGAGTATAAAAATGATTTTTTTAACATAGTTATGATGCCTTTCAATTTAAGTATAATTTTATTATATTGGAGTTTCTTAAAAAGCGAAATTTTTATTAAAGCCATATGACGTTCATTGTAATCACCCAAAAAGCTATTGTCACAGCCCTTTATTCCAGAATTATTCAGGTATAATCCGGTCGATCTCATGAATTCGGACAAATATTAAATGAGAAATGGAGGAGTACAAGATGGAGAACGGATATTTTGTGGGCTGGGGTACGCTTGCTTTAATTAATGCCGGACTGGCACAGGGCAAAAACAGAAGTGGACTGAATTGGTTCCTAATCTCATTATTGTGTGGACCGCTTGCGACTTTGTTTATTGTGGTGTTGGATAAGAAGTTCGATATCTAGATAAAAGAGCTATAGTAGGGATATACACCTGATAGCTCAGCGAAATAAAGAAGGAGATAACACAACATGCGTTGCTTAACAATACGGCAGCCCTGGGCTACATTGGTCGCGCTTGGTGAGAAAAACTACGAAACCCGTTCATGGCGAACGGCATATCGGGGAGAACTGGCAATCCATGCCGGTCTTAAAATAGACAAGGCAGCATGTAGACGAGAGCCGTTCCAATCAATACTCGCAAAGCACGGCTATAAAGAAGAGAATTTACCCACGGGTGTTATTATTGCTACAGGTAAACTGAAGGAGTGCCATGAAATTACCGGATTGAATAGTGTGGCGAAGTGGATAGGCGAGAACGAACGGGCTTTTGGCGACTATACAGAAGGACGCTTCGCTTGGGAGCTAGAGAATGTTCGTCCGCTGGTTCATCACGTTCCGGCCAAAGGTCGGCTAGGATTCTGGGAGTATCCCCTTTCTGAAGAGGAGGAGCACTTCTGATCCTTGTTTAACAAAAATCGTGATATTTTTTAAGCTAATTTTTATCTTAAGATCAGCTTATTTTCAGGTTCGGGGGTTATTATTGGACTTACCAAACGCCCCCCAGTGTTTAGTGGTATAGATTTGGGTCCTGCCAACTCCCATGGCAGGGCCTATTTTTTTAACCGATCCTTGGCATAGGGTGGATTTAGAGTTGAGGGGCAGGCTTGATTCCATATTGCTCCTGCTCATTTCGGAAAGCTGAAATATCCAGTCCTAGGTATCTGCGCATATGGATTCCTGCTTGGGCGGCAATGAGTTCATTCAGCAGCAGCATCCGTTCGTGATATCCCCGGCAGATGAATTTGGCTTCAAGGCCATGCGGGAGCTTATGTTGTTCATATACTTTGATGCCGCGCATTCTCATCTCCGTGCGGATATCCCTGAGATCTGCAGTAGCTGCACTGGCTGCCGTATCCAGAACTTCAAGATAAGGTGAAGGTGTTCGAAGCTGTGCGGAAATGATGCTGGCATCGCGTTCAAAAGCGGATAGGATCAGCGGGAGAAGCAAATACGATTTTACCAGATGATTGTCTATACTCTCGGCTTTGTGCATGCATATCACCACCTAAAATGAGAACGTATATTCCTATTCTACTCCGGATTTCAAAAAATATTCAATGGTATTTATAAACAAACACACATATGTGATTTAATTCACAATTTATTTGGAGGAATGATATTATATTTAATTTGAAATACTAAAAAGAAGACTAACTAATGTAATATTGAAGGAGAAGTGGGCCATGGAGCATGAAGGGAATATTTGTCGGGGGATGCTGTTCGGACTGTTCCTGAGTATTCCGTTATGGATATCAATTATCGGCTGGATACAGCTGTTCTAAAAAGAGGATAAAATGACGATTTGAAGCGCCTTTTGGCGCTTTTTTTATTTAAAGATTGTACAAAAAGGAATTCGTTGACAATGTGATAACGCCAAGCTAAACTATTGGTAAATTCATAATAAAACCCATTACATGGGCCTATCGTATGCTGTTTTGCGGGTATTTCTAGCAATTTATTATCGTCATGTATAATAGCAAACCGTCTGAAAAGGCGGGACGCAAAGTCCAGGAGTCTAAAGTGCTAATCAGTGCCATGACCGTCCGACTGCCATGAAGAGAGCTTCTCTACTTCTTGGTGGTCTTTTTTTGTTGTCATCGTAGCTGCTACGAGATCATATAGAATTTAATAGGAGGTGTAAGCATTGAGGAAAAAAATGAAGTCGGCAGTGAAATTGTTCCTGGCAGGGCTGCTGACTGTGGGAAGCACGTTTTCCCTGGGCGTCCCTGTGAACGCAACATCGGGCTTGCCGTATACCCCGACGCCAGTCTTGGGGGTTGCCGGGAATTTTAATGCTTTTGTGTTTGGAGATTTCACGCAGTCGAGCGACCAGATTCACGGGCGACTTGCCGCCGCAGGGAATATCAGCCTGAAAAGTTATGGTGTGTCTAAGGATGCTCCGGGCGGCGATGTTCTAATTGCGGGAGGAAACATTAATCTGACTGATGGAACTGTGTATGGCACAGCCGTTTACGGGGGGGCTTTGACCAAGGAAAGGGCTGATATCAAAGAAGGCGAGAGAAAGGCTACTCCAATTGATTTTGATAGAGAAAAGCAATTTCTGATTAATAAATCGGCTGAGCTGGCGTCTCTCCCTGAAGCAGGATCGTTCACTAAAGAGTACGGGAAAATAACGATTAACGCCCCGGGAGCTTTTAATGTAGTGAATTTATCTGCCTCCGATTTGAAGGATGCCAATGGTCTTCAGTTCAACATTTCAAACAATGGCACTGTTATAGTCAATGTTAGCGGAGGCGCAGTCAGCATTCCGAGTTTTCAAATCTGGGGAGGAAGCCCCCGGAAGGTATTATTTAATTTTTATCAAGCAGGCTCAATCAGTATAGCTAATACAACCATAGAAGGTACAATTCTGGCGCCGAAAGCAAGTGTGTTCTACAATTACGCGGAATTGCATGGTACGTTGATAGCCACTTCATTCAACGGTTTTGTGCAAATGCACCATTATCCGTTTGAAGGAACCACCCCGTCAACAACGCCTACGCCTACGCCAAGCCCAAGCCCAAGCCCAAGTCCGACACCAACCGTGACACCAACACCGTCACCAAGTGCAACGCCGAAGCCGACAGCAACACCGACAGCAACGGCCACACCAAGTGCGACGCCAACAGCTACACCGACAGCGACGGTAACACCAAGTGCGACGCCAACGCCAACACCGACGGCAACGCCAAGTGCGACGCCAACCGCTACACCAAGTGCGACGCCAACGGCTACACCGACAGCGACAACTAAACCAAGTCCAACGCCAAAACCAACGTCCACACCAAAGCCAACACCAACACCAACACCGTGCCCAACACCAGCACCAACGCCAACACCGACACCGTGCCCAACGCCAACACCAACACCAAAGCCGACAAAAACACCCAAGCCAACGGTAACGCCGAAGCCGACAGCAACGCCGAAGCCAACGGCTACGCCGACAGCGACGCCGAAGCCGACACCAACACCAACGGCTACGCCGACAGCGACGCCGAAGCCGACACCAACACCAACGGCTACGCCGACAGCGACGCCGAAGCCGACACCAACACCAACGGCTACGC
>NZ_JBHTYV010000007.1:284031-302657 GCF_042790635.1 Paenibacillus sp. NPDC056722
TACGCCGACAGCGACGCCGAAGCCGACACCAACGGCTACGCCGACAGCGACGCCGAAGCCAACACCGACACCAACGGCTACGCCGACAGCGACGCCGAAGCCAACACCGACACCAACGCCAACAGCGACGCCGACACCAACACCGACACCAACGGCAACGCCGACAGCGACGCCGAAGCCAACACCAACACCAACGGCAACGCCGAGAGCGACGCCGAAGCCAACACCAACACCAACGGCAACGCCGACAGCAACGCCGACACCGACGGCTACACCAACACCAACGCCGACACCGACAGCAACGCCGACACCGACGGCTACACCAACACCAACGCCGACACCAACGGCAACGCCGACAGCGACGCCGAAGCCAACACCGACACCAACGGCAACGCCGACAGCAACGCCGACACCGACGGCTACACCAACGCCAACACCAACACCAACACCGACGGCAACACCAACACCAACGCTAACGCCGACACCGACACCGACACCGACACCGACACCGACACCGACGGCAACACTAACACCAACACCGACGGCAACACCAACACCGACACCGACAGCGACACCGACGGCAACACCAACACCAACACCGACGGCTACACCAACACCGACACCGACGGCAACACCAACACCAACGCCGACACCAACACCGACGGCTACACCAACACCAACGCCAACGCCAACACCGACGGCAACACCAACACCAACGCCAACACCGACACCAACACCGACGGCTACGCCAACGCCGACACCAACACCGACGGCTACACCAACACCAACGCCGACACCAACACCGACGGCAACACCAACACCAACGCCGACACCAACACCGACGGCTACACCAACACCAACGTCAACGCCAACACCGACGGCAACACCAACACCAACGCCGACACCAACACCGACGGCTACACCAACGGCAACACCGACACCGACGGCTACACCAACACCAACGCCGACACCAACACCGGAAGTAACACCGACGCCAACACCGGAAGTAACGCCGACACCAACACCGGAAGTAACACCGACGCCAACACCGGAAGTAACGCCGACGCCAACACCGGAAGTAACGCCGACACCAACACCGGAAGTAACGCCGGCACCAACACCGGAAGTAACGCCGACACCAACACCGGAAGTGACGCCGACACCAACGCCTGAAGGCACACCGACACCAACACCGGAAGTGACGCCGACGCCAACACCGACATCGACGCCCGAAACACCAACATGGACGCCAGCACCACCAGTGGTTACGCCGCAGCCAAGTCCAACGACTCCACCTGTAATTGGCACAATTGTTGTGGATCGTGATCCGGTACCGGCTGGACCAGTGTCAACACCAACAGCAACGCCGACACCAACGCCGACACCAACGCCAACACCGGACAATGAGGAAATCATCATTGAAGATGAGCAAGTACCACTGGCACCGGTGCCGACGTCCACGCCGACACCTTCGAAAAAACCGGCAACGCCTTCTATTGTCTTGGCCAATAACAGCGTTCCGCTGAGTGGTCCGGCTGTAGATCAGTTGCCAAAGACGGGTGAATCGAGTCCTGTCCCTTATTATGTAACCGGGCTAGGATTAGCCGCTCTGGGATTGCTGGTAAGATTCAGATTCTCCAGAAAAAACAAATCTTAACCGGCAGACAGGATCATAGGTTGTTGTGCCGTAAATAACAGCAGAGCCGCTTTCGGATTTTCATTTTCCGGAGAGCGGCTCTTTTTCTATGAGCTAGATCCTTCACTTTGGTCTCTTTGCAGGGCATGCTATACTAGCTTCATCTGGGAAAATTATGATGTTCAATAGGAGGGGAATGGAGATTGTCGTGGACTTTGATGATTGGCGCAGTGATTGTTATCATTGCAGCGGCGGTGGTATACGCCGGATTCTTTTTCTACGGAGTTGCAGTCAAGCGGGCGCCCAAAGAATTTCTGGGTAGCAGTCCTGACCTGAAGGTCGATCCTCCGGTTGCTGGTCCATCCTGGGGCGAGGGGAAGGAATGGATCTCACGTCAGACCTTTCAGGACGTCAGCATTGTCTCCGAAGATGGACTGGAATTGAAAGGGTATTTCCTCCCTTCGGAGCGTGCGGAGGGACGTACGGCTATCATTGCTCATGGCTATTCTGGTCAGGCAAAAGATATGGGGGCCTACGCCAAATTCTATTATGAGAATCTCGGTTACAATGTGCTGCTGCCCGATGCCAGAGGGCATGGTTCGAGTGCTGGGAATTATATCGGCTTCGGCTGGCCGGAACGGCGCGATTATTTGCAATGGATTCATTATGTGACCGAGCAGACAGGGCCGGGTGCAGAGATTGTTCTGCACGGGGTATCCATGGGCGGGGCAACGGTGCTGATGACATCTGGCGAGGTGCTTCCACAGCAGGTGAAGGTCATCGTCGCAGATTGTGCTTACAGCTCGGTTACAGCCCAGCTAACGTATCAGTTGAAGCGTATGTATAAGCTGCCTAGCTTCCCGTTTGTACAAAGTGCCAGCACAGTGACCAGGTTGAAGGCAGGCTATCGGTTCAGCGAAGCTTCAGCGCTCAAACAGGTACGCAAATCACAAGTGCCGATTCTCTTCATTCATGGTGATGCCGATAAGTTTGTACCTTTTGCTATGCTGGATGAGCTATATGAGGCTTGCCGAAGCCCCAAGGAGAAGTTTGTTGTTCCGGGGGCCGGTCATGGACTGGCCTATGATATGGACAAAGAAGCTTACAAAGCCAAGGTAGCCGGATTTGTAACCCGATATGTACATTGAGCGAAGGATTGCCGAGAAAATGTCCTGAAACGTAGACGGCGCCCGATATCCGCGAAAAACGGTTATCGGGCGCCTAATTTTTCCACACATGGCCAGTGTTCCTGAGCAAGAGGGACTATGTACCATGTATCTCGTTATATTTATCCCCTGCCGTCGTGAGCAACGGGGTCATTATTCCTTGTTATTTCCAGCAGCCGTATGGCGAGAGTAATCCTTCCAAAACGACAAAAGCCCTACCTCTCTTTTGTCCTTGCGGCTCCGTGGCCGCGCCAGTGCGAATCGGAATGCTATGTTCGAATTTCATCTCATAAAAAGGAAGAGTTCTGCAAGAAAACGTAAGAGATTGTGTCCAAAATGCCGATAATAATAATGAAAGCAACGATCGGCCTGACATCTTCTTGATGGGGATACATATAGCGACAATCAAATATTATTAAATCTTAGCATATAAATACAAATAAAGCAAATAAGTCATTGACATCATGGAAAGACCGGGATCGGAGGAACAAATGATTTTATATACAGCATTTATAAGGAAACAGATCCGAAATTACTTGTTCGGCTCTGTTGTCGCTGTGCTCGCAGTAGGCAGTGTATTGCTGATCTCCTCCCTGGAGCTGTCGGCACTGGAGTATGGGCGCCTTTTTTTGGTCTTGCTATTTTCCTTCCTGGTGATGGCCCTATTGGAGATCAGCTTGTTCATGAAGCATGTCAAGCCCATCCGCAACGCCCTGAGGACAGCTGACCCCAGTCTGGAGCTACTGGAGAAGGCTTACCAGTATACTCATCGCCTGCCCAAGCATGCTGTGTACCGGATTCTTGGTCCGCACCTGTTTGGAATGGCGGTGCCTGCGATTCTGATGACCTATTGGATGATTCATACCGATCTCGTCAGCTTACCGTACTCCGTTCTCTATCAGGCGGTAACAGGTGCGGTGCTGATCGCATGCATGCATGCTTTGATTGAGTTTTTCCTGACCTGTTCTGCTATTATTCCTCTAATCAAGGAATTCCGGAATCGGGCGCTTGAACGTTATAATGTCGATTTCTCGCTTGAAGGCAATGTTTTTGTTCCGATCGGTCCCAAGTTCATGGTCAGCTGCATGCTGATTGGCACTTTCCCGCTAGCGCTGTTCATTATGGCGACTAATGTGCGGCTGCATGATACTGCGCTTAGCAGAACCGGAATTCAGAATTTCTGGGGCTGGGCGGGGATGGTGCTATTCATCGGTACAGCGTTCTCCGCCATTGCTGCATGGTTGCTGACTAAAAGTGTACAGCATCCTATCAATGAGTTATATAAGGCGACCAATAACGTTAAGGACGGACAGCTGCTGCAAATCCAGGATGAGTATTTGGATGAATTCTCCAATCTGGTCGCCGGGTTCAATATGATGGTACGTGGCCTGCAGGCCCGGGAGGAGCAGAACAGACAGCTGCTGGACAGCTACTTTACTACCTTGGCCGTAGCGCTGGATGCAAGGGACCCCTACACAGCCGGACATTCCTTACGGGTAGCCGAGTATTCGGTTATCATTGGACAGTTGGCCGGGATCACGGGTGTGGAACTCGACAATCTGCGCAAGTCGGCACTGCTGCATGATATCGGCAAAATCGGTGTGCGAGACAGTGTGTTATTTAAAGAAGGAAAACTTACGGATGAAGAGTTTGATCAGATCAAGGCCCACCCAGTGTTGGGTGAGAATATATTGCGGCAGATTGAACCTTTGGAGAAAATGACTCCTTATCTGGGTGGCGTGAGATCCCATCATGAACGATACGATGGCAAAGGCTACCCGGATGGGCTTGCCGGACAGGCGATTCCGTTATACGGAAGAATTATTGCCGTAGCTGATGCCTATGATGCCATGACCTCAGATCGTCCTTACCGCAAGGGGATGGCTCCCGAGCAGGCACTAGGAATTCTGGAGCAGGGGAGAGGTACTCAGTGGGACCCTGTTTTTGCTGGATTATTCCTGAAATATTCCCGGGCAAAATAATAAACTTATACAAACGGATTATCCCGCTACAACGGGATAATCCGTTTTCTCGTAAGAAGAGACGATCCGTTTTTGCAAAGATAGGAAAGGTTCGTGCCTATTTTGTGAAATTATGCACTTAAAGGTGACAATAAACGCCTACATTCATTGAAGGATTGATAGAGGACCGTTATAATTAATAAGTCCGGATTTTAATTAAAAAATAAGGGAGAATTTTATGAAACGCGCAGATGTATGGCTGATTTCCATCGTTCTGGTGGCTGCGCTCGCTTTTCTCGTACCGCGTTGGTTTTCAAATGACGAGAGTAAAGGTGGGATTGGCGACAATCTAGTGGCCAATGTGACGGTGGATGGAAAATTATTTAAAACAGTTAAGCTTACTAAAGAAGAGCAAACCATTGATATCCGCACAGATCGGGGCTACAACATTTTGAAGGTGCATGACTATGGCATTGAAATGTATGATGCCGACTGCCCGGATAAAGTATGTCTCGGTTTTGGAAGAATTACCCGGACCAAGCAAACGATTGTCTGTCTGCCGCACCGGGTGCTGGTGGAGATTGCTAGTGTGTCGGGGGAGGATGAAGTAGATGGGTATGTCCAGTAGTGAATCAGCTACGGCGCTGAAAAGAACAGTCATTATCGCGATTTTTGCTGCAGTGGCTGTAGTGCTGAGTCTGGTTGAGGCCCAAATTCCATTGTCAGGAATGGGGTTGGTACCCGGTGCCAAGCTAGGCCTGGCGAATATCATGATATTAACCTGTATTTTCTTTTTGCGCGGGCGCGATGCCTTCCTGCTCGTTGTCCTGAAGACACTGCTTACCGCATTTATTTTAGGCACTTTTTCCAGTTTATTGTTCAGCCTGTTCGGATCGTTGTTCAGTTTCGTAGTGATGTACCTGCTGATGCTGATTGGCGGAAAGCAGCTGAGCCTTATCGGAATCAGTATAGCCGGCGGGGTCGCTCACAATATCGGACAGCTGCTGGCAGCGTCGATGGTCTTTGCTTCACTGAAAATATTCTACTATTTGCCGATGCTGCTCATTACAGGGGTGGTTACAGGGGTGGCTGTAGGATTTGCTGTCCGGTATCTGGTCACCTCACTGTCTAAAATCTCGTTGTTCGAAGAGTTTCTGGACGATCCGGGAGACGCAGCGAAAGGATGACTAATATGAAGGAAGCGCATGAAGAACAAGCTAACGGAGCGCAAGCGGGACAAGTGGTGATCGAGCTGGAGGGTGTCTCCTTCGGCTATGGTCCGGAGCATCCGATTCTGCAAGACATATCGTTCACCATTCCTCAAGGACAGTGGGTAAGCGTCGTCGGCCCTAACGGCTGCGGCAAATCCTCGCTGGTGAAGCTCTTTAATGCTCTGCTTCCTGCAGGGGCGGGAGAAATTACCGTATGCGGGATGAAGCTTGAAGAGGCATCGATTGGTCCTATCCGGCAGAGCATCGGCATGATCTTCCAGAATCCCGATAACCAGTTTATCGGGGCTACTGTAGAAGAAGATATTCTCTTTGGCCTGGAAGGACTCTGTCTATCCCACGAAGAGATGGAGAGTCGTCTGCAGATCTATTCGGAGCGTTTAGGGATTGCTCATCTGCTGGCCAAGCACCCCGGGGAGCTGTCGGGAGGCCAGAAGCAGCGTGTTGCCATCGCCTCTATCCTTGCGATGGAGCCAGGCATCGTCATCTTTGACGAGGCCTCTTCTATGTTGGATGAGGGAAGCCGCGATGAATTGCTTAGCATCCTGAAAGGAATGCACGCCGAAGGCAGATATACCCTTCTGATGATTACGCATGATGCGGATGAGATTCTGGCCTCGGAGCGGGTGCTTGCTCTTCATGGAGGCGGCCTGGCTGCGGATGTGACACCAGCCGAGCTGTTTCGCAATGAGGAGCTGCTGGAGAGATGTCATCTGCGCGCGCCATATGCATGGCGGCTGGCAGGCGAGCTGGAGGAGCGCGGGGTTCAAGTGGACGTTCCCGGCAGTGAAAAGGAGCTTATAGAGACGTTATGGCCATACAATTACAGCAAGTAAGCTACACCTATGCCGACCGGAGCCTGTGGAAACAGACCGCGCTGCACGACATTGATCTAAGCATTCCGCAGGGCTCTATTGTAGGTATTGCTGGGGCGACAGGCTCCGGGAAGTCTACGCTGCTCCAGTTGTTCAATGGCATCTTGAAGCCTTCGGCGGGCACTGTATCTGTGCTGGATGTCACGCTTCGTGCCGGAGAGAAGTCACCCCGGCTGTTGCCGCTGCGCCGGCGCGTAGGCCTGGTTTTTCAATTTCCGGAGCAGCAGATGTTCGAGGAGACGGTAGAGAAGGATCTCTGCTTCGGCCCGCTGAACTTTGGAATGAGTCCCGAAGATGCAAAAGAACGTGCCCGCAAGGCGATGCTGGACATGGGACTGGATCTGGACCTTCTGGCGCGTAATCCGTTCAAGCTCAGCGGCGGTCAGATGCGCAAGGCAGCTATCGCCTCTGTGCTGGCGATGGACCCTGATATTATTGTGCTGGATGAACCGACAGCCACCCTTGATCCCATCAGCCGTACAGAGCTGATCTCGCTGCTGGAACGGTTATGCCGGGAGCAGGGCCGGACGGTGGTTATTGTAACTCACCGGATGGATGAGCTGTTGCCTGTGGCAGATCGCTGGATCGTGTTAAAGGAAGGCCGAACAGCCTTTCAGGGCAGCGCCAGTGATCTTGCTAAGGACCCGGCCATCCTGGAACGCTGTGGTCTTACCGTGCCACAGTCGCTCCGTTACTGGCGCGCAGTCGCTGACCGATTGGGGTTAGAGGGCGAGGTGCCTCGACTGACAGCTGAGAGTCTTGCTGAGCTTATTGCCTCACTGCGTACAGAAGGCAAGGGTCTTGACGGGGCTGGCGGAAAGAGGGATGACCATGAATGAGAGGCTACTGCTGGGTCGCAGCATTGAAACTGGATCATGGGTACATAAACTGGACGCCAGGTCCAAAATTACCGGGATGTTGCTTTATGTAGTAGTCATTCTGCTATCCCGTTCCTGGATGGCGATGGCGCTGCTAGCGGTATTCTCGGTGGTGGTCATGGCTTCGACCCGAATTCCGCTGAAGTATTTTCTTAAAGCAGCCAAACCGCTGCGCTATCTGATGCTATTTATTTTTATTGTACAGGTTGTATCCGTAAAAGAAGGAGCAGTGTGGCTGTCCATTGGCTCTTGGGACTTGTACGAAGACGGGCTTCGTCTGGGTGCCTTCTCGGTGATTCGTATGTTTTTCCTGATCACCTTCTCGGCGCTGCTGACCTTTACGACCACTCCCGGCAAGCTGAATCAGGGTCTGGAGGGAATTCTGGCACCGTTCAAAAAGATGGGGCTATCGCCGGACCGCATCACGCTCATGATCGATATCTCGCTGCGGTTCATTCCTACGATTCTCGATGAATCTCAGATCATTATGAAGGCGCAGGCTTCACGCGGTGCTGATCTGAAGGAACTGCCCTTGAAGGAGAAAGGGCGGATGCTGGTGTCACTGCTTGTTCCCGTTATCGCCAGCGCCTTCCGCCGCGCACAGGATTTGGTCTACTCCATGGAAGCTCGTGGCTTCCGTATGGACGCGCCACGCAGCCGGTATCACCGCCCGATATGGGGCGGGGCCGATACTGTTTTTATACTAATGTTTGTCGTAATGGGCGTTGCAGTAGCTTGGCTATAGCACACGTTCTGAGCGGCAATGCATTTATAGAGCAAGATCAACTTGGGAGGGAACAACTATGGCACGTTATTTTAATGGTAGAGAGATTGAATTGCTCGCACCAGCCGGCACTTTCGATATTTTTAAGGAAGTTGTTCAGTCTGGCTGCGATGCGGTCTATTTGGGCGGCCCGGTTCTCAATATGAGAATGATGCGCAAGGGATACAATCTGTCGCATGAAGAGATCGTAGAGGCGCTGGCTATCGCCCATCGTTTGGACAAAAAAGTATATATCACAGTCAACAACCTGTTTAGCGAGGAGGATGTCGAGGAAGCCCGTGAGTATTTGCGTTTTCTGGATAGCGTGCGTCCCGACGCCTTGATCGTACAGGATATGTCGGTGCTGGAATTGATCCGGGAGATGGGGCTCAGCCTAGAGGTCCACTCTTCAGTCATGATGAATGTGCACAACTTAGAGATGATTTACGCGCTGCGTGATCTTGGCGTCACCAGAGTCGTCACTTCACGGGAAATGGATCTGCAAACAGCCAAGCTGCTGGGCCAGCGGAGCGGAATGGAACTGGAATACTTCATGCATGGCGATATGTGTTCCGTGCACGGGGCGAATTGTTACTTCAGCTCCCAGGTGTTCGGGATGAGCAGCAACCGGGGCAAGTGTATGAAGCCGTGTCGTTGGGACTACCGGGTGAAGAAAGACGGTTATGTCTTCCCGGCGGAGTACCCGCTTGCTGTCAAAGATATGTACATGTATGAGCATATTCCTGAGTTAATTGAATCGGGCATCACCTCCTTCAAGATCGAAGGCCGGATGCGTGATAAAGAGTTCATGGTGACGCTGGTGAACAGCTATGGGGATGCGATTGACCGGTACATCGATGATCCTGTAGGTTTTGAACGTACGGTGGATTCGAAGCTGCTGTATCAGAACCGCAAACGTGATTTCTCTACAGCCTATGCTTTCGGCAAACCTGGTCTGTCCAATATTAATCGGCGTTATGAGGGAACCGGCAAGTTCTACAGCACTGGTAAAGTTTTCAGCACCCCAACAGCAGAGCGCGAACTTTCCCAAGAACGCGTAACCTTACTACGGGAGCGGATGGCACAAGCTGGGCAGAAGAGACACTCTAAACCGGAGCTTGCGGTACGCGTCAACAACATGGAGCAGGCGAGAATGGTGCTTGCACAGGGTGTAGACATTCTGCATCTTCCCGGAGATGTATTTGAGCCAGATCGTCCGTTCACGAAGCGTGATATACAGGAGCTTGGAACATTAAAGGGCGATACAAAAATCTATCTTGGCATGCCGCGCATGATGACTGAGCTTCATTTTGACCAATATGACCAGTTGTTAAACGGTGAACGCCTGCCAATCGACGGACTGCTCGTAACCAATCTTGGAGCCATCCGCCGCTACAAAACGACTGGCTACCCAATGATCGGCGACAGCAATCTGAACGTGTACAATCATCTATCTGCCGGATTTTATGCCGGATATGGTCTGAACAAGCTTACGGTATCACCGGAAATGACGCTGGAGCATTTCACTACCTTTGCCGCCCGCTGTGAGCAGCCGCTGGAAGTGGTCGTGCATGGCACACCCGCGCTGATGTATATGGATCATGATCTCTATGAGAATACAGAAGTTATGGAACCGATTGCTCAGGAAGACAATCTGTATGTAAGCAATGAAGTACTGGTGCTCAAAACCGACAAAGGCGAGAATCCGGTCTATCGCGACCAGCACGGACGCTGTCATCTATTGTTCGCTAAAGAGCTATGTTACCTGCCGATGCTTCAGGAGATGAGTGGGCTGGGGATTGCCAGCTTCCGAATTGAGGGAGCCACGTATACGGTGGAGCAACTGCGTGACATTATTATTTCGTACCAACATGCGATACAAGGCTTGAACCAGAACGACGAGCTGCTCGGTGGCCTGAAGCCTGTTTATGCGGGCTATACTTTAGGGGCCTTGCAATTTAATTAAAATTTTAAATAAACGGGGTTGGGGAAAAATAGCGGTAGTTGACGAGCTGTATTGTTATTTTTTTCACAAAGTATTTATTTTATTCACCGATCATGCCGCTATATAAGTTAAAATTAAACTAATATGTAGCCTGCGAGTAATCCCAAGTCTCGGGTTATCAAGCAACAGAAAGTGAGGGAATCATCGATGGAACAAGGAAGCTATATTGGAAGAGAAGCGGTAGCTGCCAAACGCAAACAATACTTTTATCCCTGCACAGCGCATTTTTACCGCGATTCTCCACAGATCGTACGGGGAAACATGCAGTTTGTCTATGATGAGAAGGGGAAGGAATACACGGATTTCTTCGCTGGCGTCTCTGTAGTGGCTTGCGGTCACTGTAATCCGGCGATTACCGAACGGACGATAGCACAGCTTCAGCAGTTGCAGCATACAACAACGATCTATCTAACGCAGCCAGCTGTAGACCTGGCGGAGAGACTGGAGGAAGTGCTACCAGGTGACTTGCGCCGGACTTTCTTCGTTAACAGCGGATCAGAGGCTAATGAGGGGGCGTTGCTCCTGGCCCGGATGCACACCGGACGCAAAGGATTTATTGCCCTGGAAAGCGGTCTGCACGGCCGGACTAACCTGACGATGAGTGTGACAGGGCTGCCTATGTGGCGCACGGATCAGTACCTTGATGAGGATGTTACGTTCATTGAACGGCCCTATCATCCGGAGCTGACGCTAGAAGAGGCGGCAGAAATTTCGCTGAAGAGTCTGGCACGTGTGCTGGAGGAAAAAGGAGACACCATTGCCGCAATGATCGCCGAACCGATCCAGGGCAACGGAGGCATGATTATGCCGGTATCCTGGTACTTCCGCGAGGTGAAGGCACTGCTGGATCAATACGGTGTGCTGCTGATTGCCGATGAGATTCAGACCGGCTTTGGGCGGACGGGTGCCCTGTTTGCGATGGAGCATTTTGACGTTGTGCCGGATATCATCAGTATGGCCAAAGCGCTTGGCAACGGCGTGCCGGTTGCAGCTTTCGCTACCACGGATGAGATCGCACTTTCGCTGAATCGTCCATCTGCCTCCACCTTTGGCGGAAACCCGGTATCAGCTGTTACAGCCCTTGCTGTGCTTGATTATATCCGTACTGAGGCGCTGCAAGAACGTGCGGCCTCGCTCGGCGCTCATCTTAAGGCAGGTCTTAAGTCGCTGCAAGAACGTTACCCGGCGTTGATCTCTGATGTGCGGGGGACCGGATTTATGCTGGGTGCGGAGCTTACTGGAGTTGATGCCGCTGCTGCCGGAGCTTTAACGGACGACATTTTAGAAGAGATGAAGGACCGCGGTTATCTGATCGGGAAGAACGGAATCAACCGCAATGTATTGGCTTTTCAGCCGCCGCTTATCGTTACAGCCGAAGATATTGATGGTATGATTACAGTATTGGATGAGGTGCTGCGGCAGGTCTCGAAGTAATGTGCAAGCAACGGGTCTGACCCGTGGGCGAAGCCGCATGCAACAGGAAACGAAGAAAGAGGAATCATGCTATGGTGATATTCAATGCTTTTAAGAATGCTGCTCTAAAAATAAAAATGTTCGGCGAATTGGTCATGTTCTCCCACACGCTGTTCTCGCTGCCGTTTGCCATTATCTCAATGGTCTGGGCTGCAGGCGGCTGGCCATCCGGCCGGGTCATGCTCTGGGGACTGATCGCCCTGATCGGCGCCCGCAATGGTGCGAATGCGTTCAACCGGCTGGCAGACCGCGCTTTTGACAAAGCCAACCCGCGCACAGCCCACCGCCATCTGCCACAACGGCTACTGGTGGAGAAAGAAGTCATTCTATTTATCATTATCAACTATGCTATCTTTATTGTGGCTTCGGGGATGCTGAATCTGCTCTGTCTGGTGCTATCGCCGGTAGCGATTCTGCTAATCTCCTCATACTCGTATACCAAGCGTTTTACGTTCCTTAGCCATCTGTACCTGGGGTTTGTGATTGCCTCGGCTCCAATCGGTGCTTGGTTCGCTGTGACAGGAAATATTGCCTTCACCCCATTTGTCATTGGGACGGTAGTCATGCTGTGGATTGCCGGCTTTGACATTATTTACGGCACGCAGGACATTGAATTTGACCGCCGGCATGGATTGTGGTCCATTCCCAGCTTTTTCGGCCTGGAGAATGCCCTGCGCATCGCCCAGGGGCTGCACTTTATCATGATTATGCTGCTGCTCTTCCTGTACGTCTGGCGTGATCTCGGCTGGATCTATCTAGTCGGAATCGGCATAGCGACGATCTTACTAATGACCGAGCACAAGATCATCAAGCCTTCGAATCGCAAATTGATGAAGGTGGCTTCGTATAATCTGAATCAGGTGATCAGTATGGTGATCTTGTTGTGTACGCTGGTGGATTATTTTTACTTTAGCTAAGGCGGAGGGATAGACAGGTCAAGCTAAGCGCTACACCGGGAAATGCAGAATCTGCGATGGCGCTATCCTTGGATATTTGGAATCGCTGTTTAGCGGCAGAAGTCAAGGGTTGGGCGTTTATATTCGAAACGGGACTCTCCGTGGAAAAAGCTTGCAGGTGAGCGCCCGCTTCTCCCGCATCAGGTCAAAATGTAAAGGCTCTGTTGGATTGCAGGATATCCATCTAACAGAGTCTTTTATTTGCATATAATTAAATTTAAACTTTACCTGTAAGGTCCGCCTTGCCTATAGTATGCTTAGAGATATATGGCATAAATCATCGGTTATTTGTAATTTATATGAAATCTAAAATATCTTCAGGAATGGGGAACGAACCTTGACCATTGCTTTACTAGTGATTGATATGCAGACCAACTTTTTGGAAGATCAAGTAGAAAAAGCGGTTGTTCATGCTGCCTGTGAATATATTAATCATGTTGCTGGTCTGCTTCGCGAGAACAACCACGCTGTCATCCATGTGAAAGATATTGAAGGGGCGGATGAATCTAGCGTTGCTAAACTGGATTTTATCCCTGAGATCGTAATAGGACAGGATGATATTCAGATCAACAAAGAGTATTCTAACGCATTTTGGAAAACAGAGCTTGAAGCCGTATTAAGCGATAAAGGAATCCAACTGGTTATTGTGTCCGGATTTGCAGCAGAGCATTGCGTACTTTTCACATATAACGGTGCACTCGAACGGGGATTTAAGGCGGCAATATTGCAGAAGGGGATACTTAGCACTCAAAATGCGGTAATTGACCAGACCTATCGAGATAGACATGTTGTAGCTTACCCTGTGATTGAGTACTTGGTAAGTCAACAAGCTTCGGTAACACCAAATTAGTATCCAAAGTAGAAGAATCATGCTGAGACTTGCCACTGACGTTGTGCTCTGTTCATTTATGTGCGATCGGCAATAAAAGAACAGCAAACACGGACAACAAAAAGGATACCAGCCCATGTGCATGGGGGTATCCTTTTTGTTGTCCGTGAAGGCGGGGGGATTGAGACCCCCGCCGCTAGTGGTCACGCGCTGAGAAGTATTCCAGCAGCGTGACCAGGTCGGTATGTGCCGGGTAGGATGACAGCTGCTGGATAATGACAGCAGCTTGATCCAGGTAATCCCGGCTGACCTGCTCGGCCCGCAGCAGCGCATCGCTGCGGGTGATGAGGCCCAGTACATGGGCAATCTCGGCATCCGAAGAATCGGGGCCGATCATGCGGATGGCCGGGGCCAGCCCAGGGTCCTGCAGGGCGAACAGCACCGGCAGCGTGACTTGACCATGGCGCAGGTCACTGCCGGCTGGCTTGCCGAGGACCTCAGCAGACTGCGTGAAATCCAGCAGGTCATCCTGGATTTGAAAGGACATGCCCAGCGCTTCACCGAAGTTGTACAGCAGGCTTGCGACCTCTGTTGTGCTTTCGGAAGATAAGGCGCCGACGCGCAGGCATGTAGCCATCAGCAGCGCAGTTTTGTTGCGCGACTTCTCCAGGTATTGCTCCATGGTGAAGTCGTAATCATAGGCATGCTCCAACTGCTGATATTCGCCCAGACAGAGTTGGGCTGTGGCGACAGCAGACAGATCATGAACATAACGATTTTTGTCTCCGGTATATTTGCTTAACAGCTCGATGACCCGGGCAGACATGTAATTCCCGATATGTACGGCGGGACCTACGCCGGTGATGACATGCAGGGCAGGTCTTCCGCGGCGAACTTCTGCATCATCAATAATGTCATCATGAATCAAGGAGGCGGCGTGAATGAATTCCGCGGCTGCGGCTAGCTGGAGAGCTCGGCGTCCGGGAAGTTTGCGGCCAAAACGGCTTCCGACGATGACCATCAACGGTCTAAGCCGTTTACCGCCGGACCCGACCAATTGCAGAATGCCTTGGGCAAGCTGCGAATTCTTGGGCACATCCTTGTCACGCGCCACCAGATTCTCGATCTCCCGGTTTATTTCCTTCAGGTCGATGTTCAAGGCCTCATGCAGCTTCATCTTAATGATCCCCACCTGTCAAATGGCTTTGCTCGTGCGTCCCTGTTGTCTTTGTTCCCTGATCAGGAACTCTTCCATTATAACAGCCAGATTCTCTTCCGCGAAGTTTCCATTTGCCCGTCTAATCTGCATTTTTTTGATCGAAGGAGCCAAATAAGCTACGAGATCCAGCTCGCGGGTTTTCACCGCAAATTGTAAGTAAAAGCTGTATAAATAGTCTCCATCCAAAATGTTGCGGGTAAGGTCGGGATGATGTGGTACACATTCCAGATGGCGTTTCGCAGCCAAGGTGAGAATGATATAAATACCTAGCAAATGAACTTTGCGGCTGTATTCCAGATCATGGCGTTCCAGTACCGGGAGCAGTTGCTCACATTCCACCGGAGAGAGATGAAGCTGAATTCCGGCGATGGGTGACATGTCAGCCTGCAGCAACCGGAAGGTCTCTTGAGCGAGTTGATTATTCACAAGAATCTCTCCTTCTTGTCGGTTTTGCTGGAAGGAACCATTCCCGATCATCCCTACAAAACCACTCGTAAATAAGTAGAGTAATGTGTCCGTGGACACATTACTCTGAAGAATACAAATATTAAGCTGAAAGAACATATAAACTTCACATTTTAACGATATAAATAATTAATATAATGTGAATGCTAATGGAACAAGGAAATTAGCGTCAGTCGGTGAACAGGTACCAGCGCCTTACGAGCGGAATTCTCTTCCACTGCTTCTTGAGCCAAGGCAAGACATAGTAATCCAGACCAAGCGTGCTACCGGAACCGCCGATGCAGGCAACAGCTGCTGCAGCGTACCAGAGCATTTCCGTCGAAGCCATCTTGGATGACCAGATCATAACGGCCATACCTATGGTGGCTATAGAAGAAATAGCAGTGAACAGACCGACGATCAGCATAACACCAAAGACAATCTCGGCGGCAACCATACCGATTTGGAACCATTTTGCCAGGAAAGTATAGCTTCCGTCAGCTTGATAGAACATCAAATCCATGAACCAGTTAGTAATGCTGTGTACAAAGTTTGGAACCGGCAATGCTTGAACTGCTTCTTTGGCGGTGGAAACAGCTGAAGCTGCGGATTGCGCATCCACCGTATCCTTAACGGCATTGACTGCTTCACTTGCTGCGGAAGAAGCATCTACAGCATGCGGTGCGGCAGGAATCAGGAAGATCTTATTAGGATCAACCCATATCTTCTTCAGCTTATCAATACCTTCATACAACCACATGCCACCAAGCAGAACGCGAAGCGGAACGAGCCAGAAGTTCGGC
This sequence comes from Paenibacillus sp. NPDC056722, assembly GCF_042790635.1. Classification (NCBI taxonomy): domain Bacteria; kingdom Bacillati; phylum Bacillota; class Bacilli; order Caryophanales; family Paenibacillaceae; genus Paenibacillus; species Paenibacillus sp. NPDC056722. The sequence continues at coordinate 300,269 of NZ_JBHTYV010000007.1, forward strand.
GAACGTTTGGAGAAATGGCCGCCGAGGAAGCTCTTGCGGTTCTCCACATGGAAGAATTCATGCATCATATAAGTCCATACTTTGTTAAAGCCCACAACCTGGGACAGATAGAACATATTGATAGCGTGCTTGGAAAGCATAGCCATGAACCCGGTAAGCATGAACAGTTTGCCTGGAAGACCAACGTTTGCTACACCGTAGCGGCTACCGATCGATACCATGGTACCGTGGAAGCCCGGTTTGTAGGCTTTTTTCGCCGTACCTTTAATGTCAGCTTCAATGTTGCCTGCGACGATTGGAGCTGCTTGCTCAGCATTCTCAACCATCTGTGGAACAGGACGGGTCTCACCTTCAGGGATGAAGAAAATGTTATCCCCGACAACGTACACGTTCTTGTGATCTACACTTTCGAGATGCTCATTCGTAACGATACGTTTGCGGCCCTCTTGTTTAACTTCACCTTCGAGGCTACCCACAATTTCAGAGCCTTCAACACCGGCAGTCCACACTACAGTATGCGCAGCAACGACATTCTTCTCGCCGAGAGCAATGCTGCCTTTGCCTACTTCAGTGATCTTGGCACCGGTAACGATCTCTACGTTCAACCGTTTCAGGTAAGCTGTTGCTTTGGAAATCAGCTTATCCGGAAGAATAGGCAGAATCTTAGGCGCCATATCTGCAACGATCAGCCGAACTTCGGATGGATCGATATAGAATTCTTTGCAAAGCTCTTCGCGGTACTCAGCCATTTCGCCGACCAGCTCAACACCGGTAAATCCTGCACCGATGATTACAAAGGTAAGCATAGAACGGCGTACTGCCGCATTCTTTTCCTTTGCCGCCAGGGTGAACATATCGCGAATCTGGCGTTTGAGCGCAACCGCATCATCATTGGACCAGAAGGAGAAGGTGTTCTCCTCTGCGCCTGGAATGCCGAAGTAGGTTGGCTTGCTGCCTGTACCGATGACAAGGTAGTCATACGCATAGGTAGCTTTCTCAGATTTAAGCTTTTTACCTTTAAAATCAATATTGCTGATTTCATCCAGTACAACATCGACTTTCAATCCGGCAAAGATTTTTTTGAGATCAATCTTGATCGAATCTTCAGGAGCGCGGTTTGCAGCAACTTCATGTAGTTCAGTCAAGAGAGTGTGGTACGGATTCCGGTCAATAAGCGTAATTTCGATTTCTTTGTTGTTCTTAAATTTCTTTGCCAGTTTTTTAGCCGTGAGTACGCCGCCGTAGCCGCCGCCCAAAATGACTATTTTTTTCAAAAGAAATTCACCTCATTCGTCTGATTAGCTATAAGAGGGAGCTGTCGTTAAATTACTTTGCTCCTTCAAGCGCTTTTGCTGCCAGTGTGTAGTACTCTCCAACGTGGATCGACACACCGGAGATTGCATCTGTTTTGCCTTCGGCATCCAGAGCAGGAGCAGTGCCTTTGTTCTCTACGAAGTAAGCTTCTGCTTTGGCGATCTCTTCGTGCCACTCCGCTTGAGCGCCGCCTTTTTTCATGCCGTACTTGCCATCAATGGAGAATTGTTTCTTGTCATCACCGGCAGCATTTACACCGCTGAAGTTAGCAGCGACAACGTTCCCGTCTGCAACAGTCAAGGCTACAGTGGATTTCCAACCGGACTGAGGGTCCATTTCGCCTTCTGCAGTGTAACCACCGTCTTTGTAAGGGCCTGCTTCGGAAGGTCCGGCAGCCAGGGCAGCTTTAGCGGCTTCAACCAATTCACCAACGTGAATGGATACACCGGAGATTGCATCTGTTTTGCCTTCAGCGTCAAGGGTAATTGCCGCAGGGTCTTGTTTGTCGATCAAAAATGCTTCAGCTTGTGCAGCTTGCTCGTGCCATTCCGATTGAGCGCCGCCTTTTTTCATACCGTACTTGCCGTCTTCAGAAACTTTCTTCTTCAGATCACCAGCAGTTTTTACATTGAAAGCATTCCAGTCGGCTTTAGTGATTTTTCCGCCTTCAACAGTCAGAATAGCGTAGGATTCCCAGCCAGTTTTTTCATCAGCAGGTGCAGTTCCGTAGTAGACGCCGTCTTGATACTTGGCAGTTTCAGCTCCGGCATTACCGGAATTTGCGGCAGGTGCAGTTGTTTCAGCGGGGGTGTTAGTTGCAGTCGCGGCGTTGTTACTGTTGTTGCTGCCACAGCCCGCAAGCAAACCAAGGATCAGGGCACTCGACAAGATTACAGAAGCTTTTTTCATTTGGTATGACCTCCAAGAAAATAGTTTAAAATATATATATTAAAATGTAAAACATTTTAACGACTTTGGAAGTGATAAAAATCACTTTATAAATGACATTTGTCACTTTAATTTTGGGGTAACTCCCCTGAATGTAACTTTTACATGACATATATCGGTTATGTAT
>NZ_JBHTYV010000008.1:0-263542 GCF_042790635.1 Paenibacillus sp. NPDC056722
GATAACGTGTTGCCTTTCAGCGTCAGCGTTACGCTCACATCTGCTTGTGCAGAAGCTTTCTTATCGAAGTTAGCGGTGTTTGTGCTTAGCTCACTATTCTTCGGCGTAGTATCGCTCACTGTGATTGCCAGTGTCTGTGGGTTGCCTGCGCTGAATTCAAAGGTTAGTGTTGTCGTACCAACCGTTTGCGTCGCTAAATACGATTTTTCAATTGTCACTGTGTTGCCTGTAACCGTATAATCTGTGCCGTCCACTAATGCTGCTGCACCATTCTTGATGCTGGTTAGCGTGTTGCCATTCAACGTTAGCGCAGTTGTTACATCCGCTTGTACTGCAACATTCTTGTCAAAGTTGGCGGTGTCCGGGCTGATGGTGGATGATACAGGTGAGGACGTGGTCAGCACCAATTGTGAATTGCCGGAGATGATCACTTGACCATTCACAGACATCAGAGAATACGCTTGTGCATCTGTTAAATCAACGTTGGCATTCTGCCAAGTCGTTCCCTGATCATTGGAATAATAGACTTCTGGTTTATAGGTACCGGAAACTGCACCAAGTGCATAGATATTATTCCCTTTTGCCCCCAATACCGGTGTCAAACCGAATAAGGAGTCATTCCCTATTACCGTTGGCGCAGACCAGGTGGCCAGATCCGTACTGGTACGGGAGAACATTTTATATGAGGGATCATAGCCTAGCAAAATATATTTGGTGCCGTCATAGAGAATATCACTGATAGCATCCGTCTGGTTCGGATAGCTACTAGAGCGATTGGTCCAGTCGGTGCCGTCCGGGGATGTCCAAATGCTCAATCCGTTCACATTAGCGGAGTTATCGTAGGAGTAACCCAGCGCAATAAATTGATTGTTGGTGAAAGTCACAGAGAACAACGCCTGAATAGCTTGATTTGGCACGACAGGATCACTCCATGTGACACCATCTGCTGATGTTTTAAGAGAAGGAGTCGTGTACCCCTTCGTACCTACCGCTACGAACTTGCCATTTCCAAAAGCGATATCTGAAAAAAGAGTAGAGTCCGTAACACCCGTCTGCACCGTCCAGGCGGAACCGTTCGCGGAAGTTGCAACTGTGGTTTTATCCTGGTTCCAGTCGCCTACAGCAACGTATTTACCATTACCGTAAGCAACGGCATTAAAACTGTTAGCTCTTGCCGACACACTTGCCGGGTTCCAGGAAGTCAGATCACTCGAGGTCCATATTGCCCCGTCGCTTCCTTGTTTACCCACTGCAATATACTTCGAGCCGTCATGAATGACTTCATTATAAGTTCCGCCCCACTTGTAGCTCCAATCGGAGCCGTTGGAAGAAACCATAAGCCCCTCATTGCCAAGACGGAAATACTTCCCGTTGAGGAAGGATGAACTTTGAGTCACGAAAAAATTGTTATAGGGCTGCATGGTCCATGAGTTACCGTCTGTAGACGTGTAAACCGCCCCATAACCATAAGGAGCTTGAAAGCCAAACAAATAATATTGGGTGCCATCGTAGAATCCATTGAACATCTGATTATTTACTTGTGAGGAGTTTTGTTTAAACGGAGCACCCGCTAGCGTAAATGCAGACAAATTTGTAGACGTCCACATATAACCCCAAGGGTCTGAAATGTAGTACTGGTCTTTCATCCAAACCAGCATATTGGTACCGATAGAGGGGTTGCCCTCTGGATTCACCGGACGTGCAGACGTCCATGTCGTACCATTGGTTGTAGAGTAAATGAATCCTGAAGTATCACCAACTGCAAGGCGGTTACCATTATTGCCTACGGTGATTTGTGTTAGCGCTGTCGTAGCATTCAAACCTGTTGGCACAACTGCGGTCCATGTGATCCCATCAGCGGACTTCAGCAGCTTGCCTTCCGTTAGCGCATAAAATGCAGAGACCCCATTATGATCCAGGTACTTCACATTCGTGATTGTTTTGGTCACACCTGAAGTCCGTTGTGTCCAGTTCGTACCATCTGTAGAGGTGAGTATCACACCCTCATTTCCGGTAACAACGAACTTTCCACTTCCATAAGCTGCTCCGTAAAAGACAAAAGAGCTGGGATTGCCCACGCCGGTGTAATTAACATCCGCCTGCGTTTTTACATTACTCCAGTTTTCTGCGTCCGTCGATTTGATAATTGCACCATAGTAGCCGACTGCAATATACAGATTATTGCCGTAAGCAATATTGGTCATCGCTGAACTGGGCAAATCTGATTTGCTCTTGGTAATAAAGGTGTCGGGTGCAGCACCTGCTGCGAATGAAGCGGAGGGATGAATGCTGTAAAGAATAAATATACTGAATAACAACAGGCCTATTTTCGCTAACCTTGATGCCGTGAAGCCTTCTCCCATAAGGTAACCCCCAATATTTTTTTCGAAAAAATATAATTAGTAAAGAAGCCGCATACTCCTTCCTCTCATGAATGAAAATCAAAACAAACTAGACTTTGTTAAATCAATCCTATATTTCGACAAAAAAACCGAAATTCCTTCACGAATTCGACCTATAAACAAAAATATTTATGATTATTTTCATAGCAATTTCCGATTAATCCGATTGAAAAGCAAATAACCCATAAAAAGACCACTTTTATTCAAAGGGATTCACCTTACGGGCTAGTGTTCAAATGAGCTTATCCGGTTCTATTCTTGACGCCTTTCAGTATGTATGGGTACCATAGGAATAATATAGTTTATATTTTGATTAACCTAACTAGATAACCGTGGCTGGAGCAAAAGAAGAATAATGCACCCTATTGGGTTCTTGCGACATCTTAACCAGCTTAGACATAGGAGAGTGAGATTTTGAGTAGCTTGCAACATTCATTTCAAGAGGTCTTTACCATTATGGAGGCTTCGTTCCCAATTTCGGAATTCAGAACACGTGAAGCACAGGAGGCTCTACTGAATCATCCACGTTACCGCCTCATTACAGACAAGAATGACACGGGTAGCGTTATAGCGTTTATGGGTGTGTGGGAGTTTCCCGAATTCCGCTTTGTGGAGCATATCGCCGTCGATCCGGCTGCTCGGGGCAAAGGTGCAGGGGACAAGCTCATGCGCGCCTACATCGCAGCATCGGAAATACCGGTACTGCTTGAGGTGGAACCACCGGCTGATGAATGGTCCCGCAGAAGAATCGGTTTTTATGAACGTTTGGGCTTCTGTCTAAATACGTATGACTATATGCAGCCACCGCTCAGAGAGGGTCAGGATGATTTGCCTTTGAAGATCATGAGTCATGGCCGTCCTATAAATGAAGATGAATTCAATCATTTCAAAGACACTGTATATAGACATGTATATAAGGTCTTGCCTATTGTGTAATATGTCTTACAGGAGCTAGAACGAGGCGTGATGAACAGCTCTCTGCTGTCAAAGAGACCAAAAAAGCCGGCAAGTCTTCGTGTAAACGAAGGCTCCCGGCTTCTTGCTTTATAGAACAGATAATCAGCAATCTACAGGCTCATATGGAGAATAGGGAATGGTTTACCGGAAGGATCCAGCTCCGAACGGCTCTGCTGCACAAAACCGAACTTAGTGTAAAAAGCACAGGCACCTGGATTTTGCTCATTGACATCTACCTGTAGCTTGTCACCCTTCAGGCTGATTGCCTTATTTAACAATCCCTTGCCAATTCCCTGACCATGCACCTTAGGGTCCACGAACAGCATCTCTACCTTCGGTCCATCCAGGCCGATAAAACCCGTCGGTTTCCCAGCCTCGTCTACTGCCATCCACACTTCCACGCTGGTCAGCGCTTCATCACGCACCATTCCATGGAAGAACTGAATGTCCTCCTCCGTCAAAAAATGATGTGTAGCCCGCACAGCCTGCAGCCAAATCTCCACTAGTTGTTCATGCGCTTGTGCTTCATAAGGAATAATCTTCATCGTAATCCGATCCTGCTTTCATAATATTAATAATAGAAAATAAGTTCGTTATTATTTCAAAAGCGTTACCGACTGCTGCTGTGGATTCCATTTCACATTGATCCCGAACAATGCGGGCACGCTGCTGAGTGGAATCAACAGACGGTCATTCACATTCCGGGAGGGCAGCATAGTAACACTCGTACCATTAACTACAGCCTTATCAGACAATGGCTTATGCGTCACCGAACGGTTCCCGATTGCTATGGTCAGCTCACCTGTTCCGGCGTTACGGTTCATCGTTCCTCCGCTCAGAGTGACCAATTCCTTTAACGGAACGTAGACCCGGGATTGTTCAACGACAAACGGTTCTTGCAATTTCGTGGAAACCCCGCCTACGATGAACGTTCCGGGAACAATGGTCTTCCCTACAGCGTATCCATGATTGACCGCAATGCTCTCCATATCGGCAGAAGTCGAAATAATAACAACTGTAGTATTCTTGGAGATCCGAGGATACAACCAGCGAATATCTTCATTATGCATGCGGATGCATCCGGCACTTACATATTTTCCGATAGATGATTCGTTATTATTGCCATGTATCGCATAAGTAGTGCCTTTCGTCCCGTTTACTTCCAGCCCCAGCCAGCGGTCGCCCAGCGGATTAGAAGGATCTCCTCCAGGAATCTTATCTTTATAATAGGGTCTGTTCTGGATTTTGACAACAATCTTGAAGCTGCCTTCCGGGGTTAAAGCTTTGGTCTTACCTGTAGCTACCGGGAAAGTCTTCTCCAGCTTCCCACCGCTGAAATACGCCAGCTTGTTGGTTTTCTTGTTCACAATCAGCAGGTCCGTGCTGGCGGATGCTTCCGCCACGCCCCCTATGCAGGCTGTGAACAGCAGCCCGAGCACAAGCATAAGCCCAAGGGTCCGCTTCAGGGAAAGCCGCAAAGGGCCTTCCGTCAAACAAAAATTCATGTATGCACCTCCGACAAGTCGTTGAGTGTTTCCAGATGAAACACTTTTATTTACATACGAAAACCAGCCGTAATTGTTGCACCACGACCTGTACCTATTTCGTTACCCTTGTCCACGTTGGATCTACCGTTTCTTTCCCGAAACAAATGCGATAACATAACCGTCCACCAATCCGGCACCACAGGGCTAGTAAATAATGGGGCTACAGAATAATCCAAATTGCTGCAAGTCATAATAAAAGCGCATTATAAACCGAACCCGCCAAGGAGGCTACCCAATTGAATTCAAATCTTTCCAGCCAAATCAACCAATGTGAGCAAATTATTCAGCAACTCGTGAACCAAACGCAACAAGCAAGCCAAAACTACCAACAGCTGCTGCAACAGGAGCAGCAAAATGCAGTAAGACTTGAAGAAATTGCCCAGCGTGAACATAAAGCTGCCCAAATGATTCAAAGTGCCCTGCAAGGTCATCAAACGGCCATCCAGCAAATGCAGCAGATCTCTCAGATCTGTAGACAGCTTGAGAGCAGTGCACAGACCAGCAGCTACAACACTTCAATGCCAAGCTACACTCCATCCTTCACCCCGTCTTATAACCCGTCGTTTAACCAGCAGCAACCTATGCATACATCACAGCATTCTCCAATGCAATCAAGCAGTAGCATGGGTAACAATTCAGGGTTTTCGAATCATTCCGGATATAACACAGGTTACAGTTCCGGTATGAACCATTCCATGCCGAACAATTCCATGCCAAACAACAACAGAAGCTATCAATAAGCAGCATACCATGGTAAAAAAGAGGCGAACGGGTCACCGTCCGCCTTTTTCTAATGCTGATCATCTGGTCAGCCGATCTGCCGACCTGCTAACCCACCGACCTGCCGGCCTTCATAAGGCCTTTTACTATATAACCAATCGGCCTCTCTTCTCGGCCAGACTAATCGTTGCCTCCACTCCGGAGTTGAACTCCAGAAAGTCACTCTCCACACCGTCACTGAAGATTACCCCGTTCTCCGGCATCTGCGAAGTGATGCGCAGCGGACTCTCCTCACCAATCTGTCCAAAAACCAATTCGGCAGAGGTGGCTCTGCTGGGAAATGGCTCTCTTACCGTGAAATACAGCTTGGAATGATCCCAGGGCAGCCTGACTTCCGGCGGATCCTGAGTTCCTGTAGCAGCATTACCTCTGCTGCTATCCGTATCTTCCAACATAGACATCACCTTCATTTCTGCCGCCCTCTTCGATATACCAGCAGCCCCAGCCAGCACGCTTTTGAGCCAGCCAGTCGAGCCAAGCCCAGTCGATACGATAACCCCGCTGGAGGATTGCTGCTCTGTCTGCCCGCTAACCTGCAACTGGTAACGGGCGGACACATGTGTATTTCGGCCAATGAACAGATCGTTGACGCCGTAGAGACTTTGCCCATCGTTAAGCTGAGCCTTGGCTAGTGTTACTTCTGTCAGCTGACGTCTGCCGCGAAGTACATCTGGAATGATCAGTTTCAGATCCTTGACCGTAAAGGGCAATAGCACTCCGTCCCAACGGCCTGGGTCGGGGTTGACCCCAACCAGCGGCTGGCCGTTCAGATATTTGAGGATATTAGCGACAAGTCCATCCTGCCCGACAGCCACCACTGTATCCTCTTCTCCAAAGATAAAGTTCGGGACATGCTGGCGGTCCAGCACCTGCACCCGCCCCAATGCGCCAAGCTCAATTACGGCTTGTTCCACGGCTGCCCTATAATGAAAGTCCTCAGACACATAGTCACTGAAGTCTGCCCCAAGCCGCTCGATATAGAATTGGGCTTGCTGGATCGTATTATAGCGGACGACCAGCTCCTCCAGCCGGGTCTTGCGTTTCACCAAAACAATCTTGTTCTCCGATCTTGCTCCACTCATCGGCCGCCCGCCCCTCTGCCCGCTGGCGCTGCGATGCCGTCAGGCTTCGCAATCAGTCCTTGCAGCAGATCAGGCGTGATATTAAGCTGCCCGATCTTTCCGGCGTTGCCGGCCAGATCCTGAAACGCGATGGCGATCAGCTTCTCCGGATTCATGCCCACCTGGGTCAAAGCCTGTAGCACATTCGGTGCCACATTTTGCAGCGAGTTCATAATGGCCGACAGCTCATAGGCACGGGCATCTGCTTCTGCTTTTTTATTGGCAATAGCCAGTTCAATTAGCTCCTGCTTCTTCTCTTCCAGTGCCGTATCGAAGCTGAGCTGTTCTTCCTTCATCTGATTCTGCTTCTGCTTCACCGCGCGCTCGGCGTCCAGCTGCGTCTCGCGGATCTGTTTTTTCTTCGTCTCTACAGCGATCTCGGTGCTCAGCTCATTCTCCTTAACCCGTCTCTCTTGTTCAATCGAAGCATTGCGCCGCTCGTACAGCGCATTGTCGGCATCGCGCAGAATTTCTTCTCTGGCCTGCGCTTCCAGCGCCCGCAATGTCTCCTTATTCGGCACGATGGCCAGAATCGATAAGCCCATTAGTTCAATACCCAGCTTCTCAATCTCTTCATTCCTGGCGATTTCCTGTGTGATGCTCCGGGCCAGGCGTTCACTGGATTGAATGGCATCCCTGAGCGGAAGCTGCTCCATTTGCTTCTTCGTCAGTACTTTGGCGATATTAATGACCCGCTGGGCCAGCTTGCCGGGATCATCGGAGAGGTACGTATTTTTTTTCAGATTATAGGTATAATTCAAAATTTGCGTTGTTTTACGGTAATCGACGATCCGATAAGTCAGCTGCCCCTGTACAGTCACAGTCTGATAGTCATGGGTAATTTCCTCGAATATAAACGGAACATCTATCGACGATACCGGAACAACAACCACCGAGGTCGTAGGCGCATAATAATGAAAAGAAAGACCGATACCTTCACGGACGACTTTGCCGTTCTTCACCTTCAGTACATATTCACTAGGCTGGAATTTCACAAATCTGAATCCGAACATGGACAAAACCTCCTGTTGTTAACTCTTTCGTTATTAACATTTTGTTATTAACAATATAATACCATGACATTTTGTTATTATCAATATGTTATTAACAGTTTTTTGAGTTGTTCATGTTCACTGTTTGTATTGTTCATTTTCTTTGTTTAAGCGACTCATTCCTACTGTTTTTGCACAAAACCAATTGTTCGCTTTAGGTTTGTCCATTGAGTCATGAAGCACATTCCTTTATGATAATTTTTATCGAGAATGATTATCATTATTGGTGATGGTCTTATATCTATATGGGGGGACAAACTATAATGAAGCAAGTTAGACAATCCATAGCCGTAGTATGCATGATCGTACTGATGGGCACGCTGCTGCTCGCCTGCAGCAGTAAGAACGAGCCACAGGTCAGCAATAACAAAGGGAACAATGCCAGCACTAGTAACACCACTGCAGAGGCATCTTCGTCACCAGAAGCTACAAGCGATACGGCTACAAAGACTGGGGGTACCCATTCGTATACAGATTACAGAGGACATACTGTAGAAATTCCAGATAACCCGCAGAAAATTGTCTTCTTCGGGGAGACTTACGGCGACCTGCTGACTCTGGGTGTACAAGCCATTGGCGCGGCCAAAGTATTGTATGAGAACCAAATTTATGAGGATAAGGTTCAAGGCGTAGAGGATGTTGGCTTACCCATCAGCCTGGAGAAGACACTTGATCTGCAACCCGACTTGATCATTTACTCCGTTACGGATGAAGCAGATTTTGAAGCGTTGTCCAAAATCGCCCCTACCGTCATCTTCGATACCTTTGCACCGCTGAAGGAACGGATGCTGGAGCTTGGAACAATCCTTGGTAAAACAAAAGAAGCCGAATCCTGGCTGGCCCAGTACAAGGTTAAGGAAGCAGCGATGTGGGAACAGCTTAAAGCTTCCGGCATGAAGCCAGGTGAGACCGCATCGGTCTTCACGTATTACCCTGGCGACCGCCTGTTTGTTATGGCCACTACAGGACTTTCACAGGTGTTGTATGAGGAGAATGGCTTTAAGCCAACTCCATTAATCCAGAAGGTACTGGATGATAAGAAAGGCTTCGAGGAAATATCCATGGAGCTGCTTAAGGAATACGCTGGTGATCGTATCTTCATCCTGAATCCGGTAGCGGACGAAGCCAAAAAATCCACAGAACAGCTGATTAGCAGCCAGCTGTGGAAGAACCTCCCTGCCGTCAAAAACGGATATGTATACTTCCAGGATATCGAGCAAACATCTGCTGACGCCTCCACCAGAGATTGGCTCCTGCAGCAGATTCCGAACCTGATTTCCGAAAAGTAAAACGGAGTTACCGCTGCAGTAAACGATTCGAAGCCGATCAACATCTGTTGATCGGCTTCTTTGTTTTATATACAATAGATATAATTGATAATGATTATCACTGAACTAAGGAGGACACTACCTATGCTTCACCCCACACCCCCTACCGCGCCGCTACATTCCTTACTGTTTCAACTGTCGGATGTTGAACTAAGAATGCAAACTGCCGGTACATCCTCCCAGCCAGCACCCGCTAAGCAGTATACTCTGCTCGTCTTTACCAGCGGTACAGGAGAGCTGCAAGCAGGCGACGAGACTGTGATGCTAAGAACAGAAGCATGCGTCCTACTCTCCCCCGGGGAGTCTCTCCAAATCTGCGACAACGAGTCAACGCTCTATTACTATGAGGTTAGTTTTACATCCATTTATACCAGTGAAAACAATTCACCTGTAGCGTATTCCCGCCGGTTGCTGACAGGCCGACGGGAACTGGTCGCCTATCCGTTCTCCAAGCTGATCCGGCTTGTGGAAGAATTATACTCAGAACGTACGTATACCGATGAGATCAGTCGTATGAAGCAGAATCTTAAACTTCAGGAGCTACTGCTGTTCTTGTTCGAGTACAATTTCCGTTCTGAAGACATTGAAAGTCCTACCCAATCTGTTGAACGTACGATACGTTACTTGCAGGATCACTATATGGAGAACATTACAGTGAAGCAGCTGTCCGAGATTGCCGGCATGTCCATCTGGCAGTACACCCCAATCTTCCAGAACCTTACCGGGAGCAAGCCGTTAGAGTATTTGACTGATCTGCGCATTCAACACTCCAAGCAGTTGCTACTCCACTCGGGTGAACCGCTACGGGAAATTGCCCGCCAGGTCGGTTATGCTGATGAGTATTACTTCAATCGCCGCTTCCGGCAGAGAACAGGGATCGCCCCGGGTCAGTACGCCCATTCCCATCGCCCAACACGCCGGGTAACCGACTGGACTGGTCATGAAGTAGAAATTCCGGAGAAGCCGAAACGTATCATCTATCACGGCGAGACGATCGGCGATCTGCTGGCGCTGGGGATCAAGCCTATCGGTGGAGAAGATGCCTTCTCCTGGAATCGGGTCTACAAGCACCGACTGAAAAAGCTGGTCAATGTCGGCTTCCCTATGGATGCCGAAGCAGCCGACTCCCTGAGTCCCGATCTGATCATTCTGGCCAATTCCAATGATCAAGAGTACAGCCGAATCTCCACCATCGCGCCGACGCTGGCCTTCAATTCATTTGCTTCGCTGCAGGATCGACTCCGTCTGCTGGGAAGCTGGCTAGGCAAAGAAGGTGAGGCCGCAGCCTGGCTGGACAGCTTCAACACAAAAAACGCTGCCTTGTGGCAGCGCCTGTATGTTGAAGAGCTGGTGAAACCGGGTGAAACGGCCTCTGTTCTAATTCATGACCATGGAAACCGCCTGTTTGTCATGGGTTGCTCCGGTTTGGCCCCGGCGCTCTATGCGCCGGGCGGCTTTATGCCTGTGGACAGGATCAAAGTGGAAATTCTGGACCAGGATCTCGGCTTCGGCGAGATTGAAGCCGGTGACATGGCTGCCTACACAGGCGACCGCATCTTCATGCTCATCCCCGAACGGGAGGATTCCCGTTTGGCCATGGAAGAGCTATTGCGAAGTCCCGAGTGGGCCAGCCTGCCGGCTGTGCAAAACGGCCTCGTCTATTTGCTGGACGGGGCTAAATGGAACGCCTCCGATGCCCTGACCAGGGAGAAGCTGCTGACATGGCTGCCCAAGCTGTTGCAAGATCCTGCTCGGTAAATCGACTACTTCAATGACCCCAGAATCCTGCGAATCTCGGTGACCCGCGCCGCGTCCACCGGGCGCAGCGGATCACCGTTCTTCCGAGCGGCGGAGCCAAAATGCAAACGGCGCACGCCTGTGTCGCGCACAAAATCACTTAGGCCACTAGCGGTCAAACCGCTGCCGGCCAGAATACGAAGCGGCTTCCCCACAGTCAGCCGCTCCAGTACGGCCAACCGTTCCGCCCCTTCCGGGGCTGTCCGGCGGCCACCGGACGTTAGGATATCCGTAATCTGTGGATATCCAAGCAACACCTCCAGAGCCTCCAACTGGTCGGTCACTTCATCAAACGCCCGGTGGAAGGTAACCGGCACACCAGGAGCCTCCTCCAAAAGCGAAGCCAGCGCCCGCTCATCAATGGTACCATCAGGGTGCAACACCCCCAACACCATGGACAACCCGCCTACCGACGCAATGTGACGGATATCTCTGCGCATAACTCTAAGCTCGGATTCATCATATACAAAAGAGCGAGCATGCGGACGAATCATTACCCGGACCGGGATGTTTACGGCCGCTCGCACCTGCTCAATCAGGCCAAGGCTTGGCGTTAAACCGCCTTCAGCGATGCCTGCAATCAGTTCTATGCGGTCAGCACCAAAACGCTCGGCTGTCACAGCATCCCCTAAGGTTGTCGCAATCACTTCCAATAGCATAGTCACTCTTCCCCCTATCCATGTCTTCCTTATGAATACTGCTAATATGGCTTTATCCAATCTCTCTATAAGTTACAATAATCTACATTCATTGTACTGCGTTCCAAGGAACTTTTACAATTTTACATCAATTCAGGACTTTATTAGGTAAATAATTACCTCGTAAACTTTTATATATTACATACATGTAACATAATCACCCTACTGTCGAATTATATTGTAAATATAGTTCACATCAGTATAATGACAATTAGTATATTTCATCATCGTCATATTGAAAGGATGGGTCGCACATGACTACCGAACCTATAATCACACTAGTGGAATCATTGACTCCAGAAATTGAACTTGGGTTAAGTGAAATGCTGATCTCCGTTGTGAATGATGGAGCCTCCATCGGCTTCCTCCCGCCATTAGACAAAGCCGAAGCCTTGGATTATTGGCGGAGTGTCCTGGGTCCCGGTGTCTTGCTCTGGATTGCGCGGGAAGGAGATACCGTTACAGGTACGATCCAGTTGCAGCTGGCTAGAAAGGCCAATGCGCTCCACCGTGCGGAGATCGCCAAACTAATGGTTCATCCGGATCATCGCAGAAAAGGCATTGCCGGGCGGCTCATGGATACCGCCGAGGCTACAGCTGCTGCAGAAGACCGTGAGCTGTTGACACTGGATACCCGTGAGGGTGATCCCTCCAACCTGCTCTACCAGTCGCGCGGTTTTATTGAGGCGGGCAGAATCCCGTATTTTGCCCGCTCCGGGAATGGAGAACTCCACACCACAGTGTTGTACTACAAAAAGCAATAACGAAGCACGATTTTATGAATAAACGGCAAGCCCCGGGAGTTGGGGCTTGCCGTTTATTCATGAGGATAAAACTGATGATCTGCAAGCAGCGTTGCTGGGTCTTTGGTCATTTGACTCCCCTTTCGCCAAATGATAGGGTAGTTTCGAAGTAAAACTTTTTCCGGGAGGGAACATCATGACTGAAGTGAAGCTTACGATTGGCTACGACGAATTCGAAGAGGGTAAGCGGATTGGTGAAGAGATTGAAAAGCTCAGCCAGAGCGCTGAAAGTGCAGCACTGAGCAGCCTGATTATTGGCGATTGGGGACAGACCTATGAGAACAGCTCGGAAGAGGTGGTAGAGGCCCTTGTCCAGCACAGTGCAAGCTTCCCACTGCTTCGTAAGCTGTTCATCGGCGAGATGGACTCTGAGGAATGCGAGATTTCGTGGATTACCCAAAGTGATCTGTCGCCGCTGCTCACTGCCTTTCCGGAGCTGCAATCCTTCACCATTCAAGGCTCGAATAATCTGAGCCTGAGCCATCTGAAGCATGACAAGCTGGAGGAACTGAGAATCATCTGTGGCGGCCTGGGCAAGGATGTTCTTGCGCAAATTGCCGGCAGCAGTCTGCCGAATCTACGCAAGCTAGAGCTGTACCTCGGTGTAGATGAATACGGATTTGACGGCAGTCTGGAAGATATTCTCCCACTGATTGAACCCGGCAAGTTCCCCAAGCTCAACTATCTAGGATTGAAAAATAGCGAGATGCAGGACGAGATCGCAGCAGCGATCGCAGATGCTCCAATTCTGGATCAGCTCGACACACTCGACCTGTCCCTTGGCACTTTAAGCGATACCGGTGCTGAAGCACTGCTCGCCAGTGATCGAATCAAGAAATTAAAAGCGCTGAATCTCAGCTATCATTATATGTCTAATGAAATGGTAGCCCGCTGGCAGCAGAGCGGACTGCCTGTCGATGTCAGCGACCAGCAGCAAAGCGATGATGACGAGGACTGGCGTTATCCGTCCATCACGGAGTAACGCAGAGATGCAGCCGCTGATCGTCATCGGCCATCCTGGCGACCGGCGGACCGAGGGCATCCGGCAGGCCAGGGAGAGGCTTGGCCTCCCGCCCGCCATCATCCTGCCCTACGCCGGACTGCTCCAGGGCCGGCATATAGCTGAGCTGCTGGCAGAGCAGCAGCCAGCAATAGCCGACGCTGCCGGAAGGAGCAGCGTTTCCCCGCTGCTGCGCCTGGATTCGCCAGGCGGCAGCTTCGAGAGTGAGCGCGCCCTGATTGCCCTGGGCGCGCCGGACGCCCCGGATGCCAGCGATGCGCTGTATCCGGGCTTGGAGCGGCAGCAGCAGAGCTCGCTGCTGCCGGGCACTGGGCAGCGCGGACACGATTCGCTGCCTCCGAACATGGAGCAGCGACAGCTCGATTCGCTGCCGCCAAACACCGAGCAGCGACGACTCGGTTCGCTGCCGCCAAACACCGAGCAGCGACAACTCGATTCGCTGCCACAGAGCGCTGAGCGGCGACAGCTCGGCCCGCTGCCGCTCAGCGTCAAGGCGGCGCTCCGGCTGCAGGACTTGCCGGGCGTGCTGCACCATCCTTCCCAGTGGTTCCGCGGCTACAGCCGACTGCTGGGAAGGTTGAAGCGCGAGGCGGCGGAGGCCTGGCCCGGCGCGGAATGGCTTAATGATCCGGCGGAGATTATCGCCATGACCGACAAGCGGGAGACACAGCGAACTCTCGCAGCAGCGGGAGTTCCCGTGCCGCGCCCGCTCGGTGGCACTCAGCCCCCTGTGGACTATGCTTCGCTCCGTGAGAAAATGGCCGCGGAACGAATGCACCGTGTGTTCATCAAGCTGGCCTGCGGCTCTGCCGCTTCCGGCGTGATCGCTTATCAGGTGAACCCTTCCGCTGGGGCGGAACTGGCGATAACAACCGTCGGGGTAGAATCCTTCATTACCCGGCCTCCAGTCTATTATAATTCCGGCAAGCTGCGCCGCTATACCGACAGGAAAACCATCGAAGCTATTATCAACTGGCTCTATCGGCACGGGGCCTATGCCGAGCAGTGGGTGCCCAAGGCTAGTCAAGGCGGACGATCCTTCGATATCCGTCAGCTTGTCGTCTTCGGAGAGGCCTGCCATGCTGTGGCCCGCTGCAGCACGACGCCGATCACAAATCTGCATCTGCGCAGCCAGCGGATGACACCCACCGAAGCCGGGCTATCCGAAGAGATGCTGGAACAAGTGCAGGAGACTGCCAGGCAGGCACTTGCTGCTTTTCCAGGCTCCGCAATCGCGGGGATGGATGTACTGGTATCTGGCAACCCGCAGCGCACATATATTGCCGATGTTAATCCATTCGGCGATCTGCTGTATGATGTGGAGTACCACGGCTACGGTACCTATGAATGGGAGATGAAGATGCTGGCTGACAGAGCCCAGCCTTCCCTCCCTCAACATCGTTTATAAAGGACGGATCATCATGACAGATATGAACACTATTGTTGGCACCCATGACATCCTAATGATTACACTCGATACTCTACGTTATGATGCTGCCGTTCTGGAGGAAGAGAATTGTCCCAACCTGTGCGGAACCGGATCATGGGAGAAACGACATACGCCGGGAAGCTTCACTTATGCGGCTCATCACGCATTTTTCGGCGGCTTCCTGCCAACGCCTGCAACAACAGACAAGTCGGAACATATTCGCATGTTCCATTCCAAGAACACCGGGATGAAGACCCATCCCCATACCTGGCTGTTCGATACACCGGACATCGTCTCCGGACTGGCGGCTGAAGGCTACCGGACGGTTTGTATCGGGGGCGTTATTTTTTTCACCAAGAAGAATCCGCTCGCCCGGGTACTGCCCGGTTATTTTCAACAAAGCTACTGGCGTATGAACTTCGGTGTGACGAACCCCCGTTCTACAGAGCATCAGGTGAATCATGCCCTTAAAATTCTGGATACTGTGGATCGGTCACAGCGGTTATTCATGTTCCTGAACGTATCCGCGATCCATGGACCGAACCATTATTTCCTGCCAGGAGCCAAAAAAGACTCCGTCGACAGCCAGCGCGCTGCGCTCCGCTACGTCGATGGAGAACTCGGCCGTCTATTCCAGGCCTTCCGTGAGCGCGGCAATCCGACATTCTGTCTGGCCTTCTCCGACCATGGCACAGCCTATGGCGAAGATGGCTATCAAGGTCACCGGCTCGCGCATGAGACGGTATGGAATGTTCCATACCGCGAATTTATTTTGTGATACCAAATGGATTCCGAAAGGATGGAGAACAGTCTATGGCGTCATCGTATCATCCCCGGTTGCTCCATGGCGACGTTAGCCCGTCCCCCTCATCGGAGGAGCTTCTGCAATGGAAAAGCGGAATTACCGCTGATCCTTATCGTTCTTATCTGTATTCCTATCCGCATAAAACGGCTTACCGTGATTTGGAACCGCCGCTGCCCTTGAATGAACTATGGCGTGACGAACCTGCCGAATCGTTCTTTCTATACATGCATATCCCGTTCTGCGGTGCCCGCTGCGGGTTCTGCAATCTGTTCACACTGCCGGACAAACGGGCTGATGTGCACGCCCGCTATGTGGATGCTCTGGAGCGTCAAGCCCGGCAGTGGGCGCCGTTCACGGCCCATAAGCCATATGCCCGGTTTGCCATTGGCGGCGGCACCCCGACCTTACTTGCCCCGGATCAGCTCCGCCGCCTGTTCTACATTGCCACGGACATCATGGGGCTCGCAACAGACAAAGTCTCGATCTCGGTAGAAACTTCGCCAGAGACCCTTACTGTAGAAAAACTGGAAATTCTGAAAGACGCAAACGTAGACCGGGTCAGCATGGGCATTCAAAGCTTCGTCGCCTCAGAGTCGGCAGCGATTTACCGGCCTCAAGACCCTGACATTGTCTACCGGGCGCTGGAGCTGCTGGGGCGATATGATTTTCCAATTCTGAATCTCGATCTGATCTATGGACTTCCAGGTCAGACCGTAGAGACTTGGCTGTATTCGCTGAACCAGACGCTGTCTTATAATCCAGGTGAAATCTTCATCTATCCCCTCTACACCCGTGAGCACACGATAGTGAAACCCGGCGATCTGGACCGACAGGAGGATATCCGGATACAGTGCTATAATGCTGCCCGCGAATTGCTTGAGCGTCATGGGTACCGTCAGTATTCTATGCGCCGCTTCGCTAAGGAGACAGCCGAAAGTCACAAGCCGCTTCTGGATTACAGCTGCCAGGAAGAAGGGATGGTGGGGCTGGGGTGCGGAGCCCGCTCCTATACCCGGGGCGTACACTATGCCTCTCGTTATGGAGTCAGCCGCAAGGCTACGGAGAGCATCATCGCCGATTATGTGGCCGCAGAACGTTATGATACCGCCGATTACGGAATTGTGCTGGAGCCGGAAGAACAGAAACGCCGCTTTATCCTGAAGGCTATTCTGCACAGCGAGGGCTTGAAGATGTCTCAGTATACGGAACGTTTCGGCACCCTGCTGTGGAGCGATTTTCCTGAGCTAGCGCTGCTTACCGACTCAGGCTTCGGCCTTGTGGAAGACGATGTGCTACGCCTGACTGGCGAAGCCCTCGGCTACTCTGACTCTATTGGTGACTGGTTTATTTCATCCGACATCCGGGAGCGCATGGAAAGGTTCGTCCTCCCATGAAGGCCGTTCTCTATTACCGCGGCACTCTCACCTCCTGTAACTATGACTGCCCTTACTGCCCCTTCGGCAAAACACGGGATAGCGCCGCCACACTCGCCAAAGACCGCGAGGGCGTCGAGCGGTTCGTACAATGGGCGGGCGATCAGGGAAAATCCGGTCACCGCCTTTCCATCTTCTTCAATCCGTACGGTGAAGGCCTGACTCACCGCTGGTACAAGGACGCCATCACGACCCTTGCAGGTATGGAGCATGTCGATAAGGTGGCGATCCAGACCAATCTGTCGGCCAGATTGGATTTCACCGCCGGGCTGGACCCGGCCAAGGTAGCATTCTGGGCAACCTATCATCCCGGACAAGTGGAAGAAGAACGTTTTCTCGCCCAGTGCATGAGACTCTACAATAAGGGAATTCCGTTCAGTGTAGGCAGTGTGGGCGTCCGCAGTGCCTTTCCCGCTATAGCTTCACTGCGTACCTCTTTGCCTGAGGACGTATACTTGTGGATCAATGCCTACAAGGATCGCCCGAATTACTACACGGCAGAAGACCTGACCTATCTGCGAGGGTTAGACCCGCACTTCGAAATTAATGCAACAGATTATGAAAGCCTCGGTAAATTCTGCAGCGCTGGCAGCACCGTCTTCTATGTCCAGGGAGCCGGGCTGGTGAAACGCTGCTACAAAGACCGGGGTGTAATCGGCAACCTGTACCGGGACGGACTGGAAGGCCTCTCGGCCAAGCGGGCTTGCCGAATGAATGTTTGCGACTGCTATATTGGCTACATCCACATGCCCCATCTGGAGCTGCAGGAAATCTATGGCTCCGGGCTGCTGGAGCGAATCCCATACGGAGATATGAACCTATGAATGAGAACAAGAATACCGGATTTACATTGTGGCTAACCGGCTTGTCCGGTGCCGGCAAATCAACGATTGCCTCCAGACTGACGGCAGTACTGGAAGAGCTGGGCCAACCTGTCGAATGGCTGGATGGCGATGACCTCCGGCAGCATGTCTGCAAGGGCCTGGGCTTCAGCCGTGAAGACCGGTTCGAGAATATCCGCCGCGCTGTCTATCTCGCAGGGCTGCTGAACCGTCATGACGTAATCACAATCGTATCTGTGATCAGTCCTTACCGCGAGATGCGGGAATACGCCCGGCAGACCCTGTCAGGCTTCGCCGAGATCTATGTGGACTGTCCTTTACAGGTATGCGAGGAACGGGATGTCAAGGGACTATACGCCAAGGCGCGCCGTGGCGATATCCCCCTGTTCACAGGCATCACTGATCCCTACGAAATCCCGGAACATCCGGAGCTAACCTTGCATACAGCAGAACAATCCCCCGAAGAAAGTGTGGCTACTCTGCTGGAATGGCTGAAAAACAACAAGGGGATGTAATGGCTGCGTTAAATTTGCGAAATTGGAGCCCTGCCGGCTTTTTCGGACAGGGTTTCTTTGCTGCATGTGGAAATAGAATGGGGATAGCCTGACCTCTCAGGCACACTAAACAAACCATTGGAGGGACAGTATACCGATGACTTCAATTATAAATTTTGCCCACCGCGGTGCATCCGCAGTCTGCCCGGAGAACACGATGGCGGCCTTCCGCAAGAGCCTGGAGTTGGGAGCAACCGGGATCGAAACTGACGTTCAAATGTCCAAGGATGGCGCACTTATTCTGATTCATGATGAAACGCTGGAACGCACCACAAGCGGCATCGGTGCTGTGAAGGATCACACACTGCGCGAGCTGCTCAGCCTCGATGCCGGCTCCTGGTTCGGAAAAGACTTTGCAGGGGAACCGCTGCCGCTGCTGGAAGACCTCCTGGAGCTGCTCCACAAGACTGACACCATTCTCAATATTGAGCTTAAAAACGGAGTGTTCCCTTACCCTGACATGGAGGAAAAAGTGATTGCCGCTGTCAGGGAATGGGGAATGAGTGAACGGGTTGTTATTTCGAGCTTTAATCACTACTCTCTTGCGTATTTCCACGCCTTGGCCCCGGAGATCCGCACGGGTATCCTGTACATGGAGGGCCTGTACCGTCCTTGGGATTATGCCGCTACACTTGGTGCCACTGCGCTGCACGCTAACCACTACGCGGTACTGCCGGAATTCGTTTCGGAAGCTGCGGCTCGTGGCGTCGTCTACCATCCGTTCACTGTTAATGATCCTGAGCGGATGAAATACCTGATCGATGCAGGTGTAGCCGGAATTATTACGGACCATCCTGACATTCTGGCCGGACTGCTGGCTGCCAAAGGAGTGTGACACGGTGAAAAAGGTCTGGCTGCTCGGCTTCGGCTTTTTCAGCATCAGCATTACGTGGAGCTTGTATAACGCGTTTGTTCCTTTTTTCCTGGAAAAGTATGTGCACAGTGTAGCTCTGATCAGCTTTATGATGACCATTGATAATTACTTTGCGCTGTTCCTGCAGCCGTGGATCGGTAACCGCAGCGACCGCACAGTGACCCGCTATGGGCGCAGAATGCCCTATCTGTTAATCGGCATGCCCCTGGCCGCTGTATTGACGATGCTGATTCCGTTCCACACCGGACTATTCACCTTGCTACTCTTCATGATGCTCATGAATCTGGCGATGAGCCTGTACCGTTCGCCCACTGTGGCGCTGATGCCCGATATTACACCAGATAACCAGCGGACGAAGGCGAACGGACTAATCAACTTCATGGGTGGAATCGGCTCCATCCTGGCCTTTGGTGTGGGATCTATCCTTTATGATTCCAGCCCGACGTTGCCCTTTATTGTGGCCGGACTGATTACACTACTCTGTCTGCTAGTTGTATCACGATTTATTAATGAGAAACGGGACCGGGTGAACGATACAGCTATGCCTTCTGATGAAGCGTCAACCGAACCCCCTCTTATCGGCGAAAAGAACTTACTACCGAGTTCTGTACCACTCACCGCCAAAGCTAGACGCATCTCATTTAAAAGCCAATTGGACCGGACCACCCTATTTCTGCTAGCTGCTATTTTCTTCTGGTTCGTTGCTTACCAAGGGGTGGAAACGCTGTTTACGCTGTATGGCAAACACCACCTTGGTCTTAGCGAAAAGGCAGCTTCCTTCTCACTCACCTTCTTCTCGCTGGCCTTTGTACTCTTCGCCATTCCCAGCGGCTGGCTGGGAGGGCGGTTCGGCAAGAAAAAAGTCATCATTACCGGCGTATGCGGTCTGATGACTGTGTTTGCGCTTGTAGGTTTGGCTGAGAATCTGCTTATACTGCGGGGACTGCTAGTGCTGGGGGGCATCTTCTGGGCCTGCATCAACATCAACTCTTATCCATATCTCGTTGCTACAGGAACAGAGGAGAGCATCGGCACACGGACAGGAATGTATTATCTGGTCTCCTCCCTGGCTGCCGTCGGATCTCCGCCAATTCTCGGTCTATTAATTGATCTGCTAGGATATTCTGTACTGTTCTACTGCGCAGCCTTTAGTATGGCGGTGGCTCTGCTCTGCCTGCTGCTAATAAAGGGACGTAAGAGTACCGCCAGTCCCTATCGAACCCCGGGTGCCTGAACAAAAGAAACCCGTGTTATCACACCGATTGATCTTTAAGATGTCATCCTATTTGGCATTCAATGTGTTGCTGACCGGTTTATATACGGAGTAACGTCCGGTTCCAAGCTGCTTTGCATTATACATGGCGATGTCAGCCTCCTTGAGAAGCCGGTAGCGGTCAACCTTGCCGTGGCTCATGGTGATACCTATACTGGCTGATACGAACAGATTATGCTGTTCCAGGCTATATTTTTTGGCGGTCTTCTCCAGAATACGGACGGCGAGCTGCTCTGCTTCCTTCTGGCTGTAGCGCTTGGCAATGATGACGAACTCGTCTCCACCGATCCGATAAATATGCCGCCGCCCCTTACTAGAGAACTGGGCCAGCTTGCCGCCAACGGCCTCCAATAATAAATCACCTACATGATGGCCGAGCCTGTCATTGATCGACTTGAAACGGTTCAGGTCGATAAACAATACCGCAATCTGTTCATTTTCTTTACAGTGGTCCCAAAAATGGTCCATACCATTCTTGTTCAGCAGCCCTGTCAACGCATCCTTATAGGCCAGCTCCTTGAGCTGGTCTCTTTCTGCCATAATCAGCATGATTCTGGAGCACAGGAACATTAGAAAAGCAATGGTTATGGCGTAAACCGCCGAAGAGATAATTAGATTCTGTCCGGTTTCGTCAGTATGTGGACTGCGCACGCGTCCCAGGATATGCATCCCCCATATACCGCAGCCGTTTATAATAATGACTATGCCGGTGTACATGGCCCGGACTCGCTGGGACTTGCCTGCATAACCCTGAAGCAACCGCAGTGATGCATAGGCGGCTGACACAGCAATGAGGACGGAGCACACAGTTAATATAAATACTCGGGTTTCTTCCATGTTTCATCCACACAACCTTTATTGAATATTAAAATTGCGGATAATAATATTTAAGTATAACATAAGCCACCTCAACATTTTCTGAACAAGTCTGTCCAAAGGAGCCTGAAAAGGCGGAACTGGAGCGAAGTGAGAAGCAAGGCTAGCCTTGCTTCTCAACAGTATTTTAAAATAGTTCCGGCTGCACATCTGAACGTTAGTGCATTGCTTTAAAAATGGCAGTCCGCACATTAATCGCGGACTGCCATTTTAATAATTTTAGAAGGGAAATCACTTATTGTGTTAACAACTACCTCTAGCCACTCAGATGCTCGATACAGTTGTAAAGCTCGCAACTCCAGATGCCATCTGTTTTAACTACCCGAGTAATAGAGGTGTTCTTGAGCAGATCATTAACATCCAGACCGGGAATAAGCCCGCGCAACGTGTGGCGCAACAAAGCGCCATGGCTGACTATCAGTACATTTTTGCCCGGGTGTCTCTCCGCCAGTTCTTCGATCGCCTGCCGGCCTCTCTGCTGGGCAAAATCAGGATTCTCCAGACCAAGATCAAGCGCTTTCCAGTCTTTTCCCCAGCGGTCCACACGCTCCTGTTCATTGGTGCCTTCAATAAGTCCCCCGTCCATCTCGCGCATACCTGGTACGAGACCGGCAATTTCCATACCTAGTCTCCGGCTGATAGCCTGCGCCGTCTGTCGTGCCCGGAGCAAATCACTAGAGTAGAGATAATCCCATGTCTCACCGCTGAGTCGTTCAGCAATCGCTTCTGCCTGCTCCAGCCCCTCCTCATCGAGCGGGTTATCTGTAATGCCCTGGACCCGGCCTTCCTTGTTCCAGAACGTGCTCCCGTGCCGTATCAAGCCAATTGTGGTCGTCATTGCATTACCTGCCTTTATGCATTATATATTCCATGATTACTTAAAGTATAAACTATGACGGCTGCGGTTGCACATGACGGTTCCCCTAAGCGGTTCCCTAAACCAAAATACAGGGGTTTCTGCCTGCGCTCCAAACGGTATGAATTGACGGTTTCGGGGACCAGTTATATGATAAGTACGCCCAAGATTATGCAAATTGGGCCATATTATCCTAATTGACGGCATTAGATGCTGCACAGACCAAAGGAGATACATACGGATTATGAACATGAGAAAAACATGCAGTTCACTGATTTTGACCGCCGCCCTTCTACTTCCAACGCTCACCTCGGCGCCTTCGTCCGCCGGTGCGGCCCCCGCACCCAAGACTCTGGTATACGTTGACAAGGGTAACCATTCTTACATTCCCCTCCGCTTCCTGAATGGCTTTGATGGAATTAAGGCTGGATGGAGCGCTGCCGGAGACAAAATTGAAATTACTAAGGACGACAATGTCCTCACGCTTGTACCTGGACAAGTTGGAGCCTCTTTGAATGGTAAAGCAACAACGACTACGGAACGCGCTTTTACAGATAACGGCACTTTATATGTCCCCCTGTCTGTAGTCAGCAAATCACTGGGATTGGGGCTAAAGTGGGACGCGCCATCCTCTTCCATTACGATCGCTAGCGGGGACGTTTCCTCCACCCTGCCTGTACTTAGTGGCGCACTGATCCCCGCGGAGAGCCAAGGGGTAGTTGCGGCTGCCAAGAGCGTTAAGGTCGGAAGCCGCAGCTTCCAAATCCAGACGGTCACCGTCTCTCTGCTGCATCCCAAGGTCAGACTGGATATGGTCCTGGCTGGAAATACAGTTGGAAAAGTAGAGGATCTGAACAGCATTGCCAAGCGCAGTGGTGCCATTGCTGCTGTCAACGGAACTTTCTTTGATGCCTATACCAAAGGATCATATAAAGCTCCTTACGGATATATCGTGAGCAACGGTAAGCTGCTCAAAGACAGCCCAGCCGATCGCAGAGCCGTCTTCGCTTACGATAAGAATTACTTGGCCGGACTGGTAGCTGGTCTTGATTTCAAGGCTCGCTTCAACGCCGGACAAGTTGAGGGTGCTGTTCAAGCTGGCCCGCGTCTGCTGCTTGACGGCAAGGTATCCCTGAATGTGGCCGCCGAAGGCTTCCGCGATCCCAAGATTCTGACCGGCGGCGGCGCGCGCAGCGCACTGGGTCTGACACGTGACCATAAGCTGATTATTGTGACCACAGGCGGTGCTACCATTCCGCAAATGGCAGAGATTATGAAGCAGGCTGGCGCTTATCAGGCGATGAATCTGGATGGCGGAGCCTCCAGCGGGCTATTCTACAATGGAAAATATTTAACCTCGCCTGGGCGCCAGATCAGCAATGCCCTGATCGTCAAATATCAATAATTTCTGCTGTTGCCTTTACTCTGAGCCAAAGGAGACCTGAACATGGAGACGATTTTCATTGTCGAGGATGACGCCAAGCTAGCCACCCTGCTGAGTGCCTATCTTACCAAATATGAATTCCGGACCGTTATCGTAGACGATTTTAACAGTGTACTGGAGGACTTTAAGCACAGCGCTGCCGATCTCGTACTCCTGGACGTCAATCTGCCGAGGTATGACGGGTTCTACTGGTGCCGCCAAATCCGCAAGTTCTCTCTATGTCCCATTCTCTTCATCTCCGCCCGGGACAGCGGAATGGATCAGGTTATGGCACTGGAGAACGGCGCCGACGATTATATTACGAAGCCCTTTCACTACGAGGTGGTACTAGCCAAGATCCGCAGCCACCTGCGCAGGGCCTACGGTTCCTATGCGCAGACCCAGGAAGAACGTACGCTGCGGTCAGGAGGGCTGATCCTTTATCCGGAGCGGTACGTTGTGCAGTATGCCGGGGAAACTGCCGAACTGACTCAGAAAGAAGCTGTGTTGCTAGAAGCACTTATGCTCAAGGAAGGCCGTGTCGTCAGCCGGGAGCGACTGCTGGACCTCATGTGGGAAGACCAGCATTTCATTGATGACAACACTTTGAACGTATATATTACCCGGGCCCGGAAAAAGCTCAAGGAGCTGGGGCTAGAGGACATCGTGGAAACTGTGAGGGGAGCAGGCTACCGTCTCAGTCTTGGTGACAGCAGCCTATGAAGCTATTCTGGAAGAATCAACTCCCCTTGCTGCTGTTCTACCTGCTGCAAATGCTGCTAGTACCCGTGCTGTACTGGATATCCGGGGAGAACAGGCCGCTATCCATTGTGCTGTACGGTATGCTGATTAGTAGTGTCATTCTGTTGCTTTACCTGTGCTACCGTTATATACAGCACCGCCGGCTGTATGCTGTACTGAGTCTGCAGCAGGAGCCTTCTTCCAAGGATCACCTTGCGCCGCTCGGTGACTCTCCACTGCCGGAAGCAGTCAATGAGTTGATGCAGCGGATGGACCGCCATTATCAGGAGCAGCTTAACATGCATGTCACGCGGATGGATCAGCATATCGTTTTCATGAACCGCTGGGTTCATCAGATGAAAACGCCGCTATCCGTGATCCAACTCACACTCCAGGATTTGGAGGACGATGCCGCTGCCAGCATCCAGGAAGA
This sequence comes from Paenibacillus sp. NPDC056722, assembly GCF_042790635.1. NCBI lineage: Bacteria > Bacillati > Bacillota > Bacilli > Caryophanales > Paenibacillaceae > Paenibacillus > Paenibacillus sp. NPDC056722. The sequence goes on from NZ_JBHTYV010000008.1 coordinate 25,046, forward strand.
GGTGGAACGGCTCCGTAAAGGGCTGGAGATGGTAATCTACACTTCCAGGCTGGAACGTTTCGAAGAAGACTTCCAGGTGGAAGCGCTGCTCCTGCGTCAGACGGTGAGCGCGGCGGTCTCCGAGAACCGCCGGCTCTTCATCCGGCGGGGCATTCATGCCGAGATCCGGGTAGACCCGGACCTCTCGGTGTACAGCGATGCCAAATGGCTGATGTTCATGCTGAGTCAGTTGCTGACCAATGCTGTTAATTACACCTCCGGCTCTGGTAAAACGGTGATCATCACAGCAGAGCGTCAGGGCCTGGATACAGTCCTTAAAATCGCGGACCAAGGTATCGGTATAACCCCAGAAGATCTGAAACGGGTATTCAATCCTTACTTCACCGGCGAACGGGGACGCCAATACCATGAATCTACCGGCATGGGTCTCTATCTCGTCCGCGAGATTTGCGCCCGGCTGGGACACCAGGTAAAGCTGGAGTCCCGGGTTCAAGAGGGAACGACCGTACAGATTATTTTCAGCGGCGCTGCCCAAAGATAGTACCCCAAGGGTCATCCGTAAAAAGCCACTTGCGGCTTTTTACGGATGACCTCTTTTTTAACTCTGGATTCAGAGATTAATCCCCTATGCAAAACCTTAATCCAGAATGAGGAATATGATCCGGGGAATAATACAGCCGCACATCAAAACCTGCCTCAAGGAACGGCCTTGCCAGTAATACGAACATAACCTTAAAGGATATGTAAGATTATGTTAAGGTAATTCCATAGCACACACCTGCCCCATTCCTGTACATTGATAGCAGGAAGTCATGCCTCTTGTCCCTTTAAGCGGCAAGAGCGACATTAACGCTTGAGACAGGAAAGGAATGAAACGTCATGAACGTATTGGAAGTTAAAGCACTTAACAAAGTCTATCCCGGTAAAGTGCTCACCCAAGCGCTAACCGATATTCATCTCAGCATCGAAAGCGGTGAGTTTGTTGGCATTATGGGCCCGTCCGGCAGTGGCAAGACCACTCTGCTAAACATGGTCTCCACCATTGACCAGCCCACTTCGGGCGAAGTGAACATCAATGGCAGCAATCCCTACCGGATGAACAAGAAGGAGCTCGCCCATTTTCGCCGCAGACAGCTCGGCTTCGTCTTTCAGGACTTTAACCTGCTGGAAACGTTGACCGTAGCGGAAAATATCGTGTTACCGTTAACCCTGGATAACCGTAAGCTCAGTGAAATGGAAGCATTGCTGCAAAAGGTGGCTGGACAGCTTAATATTACGGGCATCCTGAACAAGCGCACCTATGAAATTTCCGGTGGACAACGGCAGCGGACGGCCATCGCCCGCGCCATTATCACCTCGCCCGCAATTATTCTGGCCGACGAGCCGACCGGGGCACTGGATTCCAATTCCTCCCGAATCGTGATGGAGTCGCTGGAAGAGATCAACCGCAAGGACGGCGCCACCTTGATGCTCGTGACCCATGATCCGCTGGCAGCAAGCTATTGCAACCGGATCGTCTTTATCAAGGACGGAAAGCTCGCAGCCGAGATTCATCGCGGGGATAACCGGCAGGCGTTCTTCCAGAAGATCATCGATACACTTTCATTCTGGGGAGGGAATAGTCATGAACTTTCCTCAATTCGCGTTTAATAATGTCCGGCGCAATGCCAGGGCGTACATCGCCTATTTTCTGAGTAGCGCCTTTATGGTCATGGTCTTTTTTGCATATACCGTCTTCATTTATCATCCGGATGTAGCCAATAATTCCATGGGACCTAGTGCCGCAATCAGCATGAAGGTGGCAGCGTCTATTGTATATGTGTTCGCCTTTTTCTTCGTTATGTACTCCATTGGAACGTTCCTTAAATCGCGGAATCTGGAATTCGGGCTGCTGACTATTCTGGGTGCACGTCCGGGGCAGATCAATAAGCTGGTCTTTCTGGAAAATATGCTGATTGGTCTGCTCGCAATTGTCACGGGAATTGGAGGCGGCATGCTGCTCTCCAAGTTCTTTCTGCTGCTTAGCACCAAAATCATCGGCATTGATGAGCTTCCGTTCTATCTGCCTCTCAAGCCAATGCTGTTCACAGCGGCTTCCTTTGTCGCTTTGTTCCTGGTGATCTCGATCTTCACCCTACTGTTCATTCGTAAAAACAGAGTGCTGGAGCTGCTGCAAGGCAACGCAAAACCTAAAAAACCGCCTAAAGCCTCCATTCTGTTATCTCTGTTTGGCGCCGCACTGCTTACGACCGGATTTTTCGCGCTGCGCATAGAACTGAACCCTGTGACCATTATTCTTGCCGCCGTAACGGGAATCGCTGGAACGTATTTCTTCTACTCACAGCTGTCCGTACTGTTCATGCGCCTGCTCCAGCGCAGCAGGAAATCAACTTGGCGCGGCACACGTCTGCTCTGGGTCTCAGAGATGAGCTACAAGCTGCGCGATAATTCGCGGATGCTCTTCCTGATTACAGTGGTTACCGCACTCGCCAGCATGGGCGCGGGCGTCGTTCTGTCGATCAACCAGGCTGGCAGCGATATGTATTTCGGCAATCCTTTTGCCGTGACCAAGACCTTTTACGAGACGTCTTCCGCCGAACCTGACCGGAGTGAAATTCATCGCGAGCTAAAAGCGGCAGGCGTTGCGTATACAGAGACGAGAATCGATACGCTGTATGCCACGTTGGCCAATTCTCGCGAAAGCGGAAATAGACCCAAAACCTTTTATTTGCTGGGTTTGGCCCAATATAAGGAGCTTGTAGGGATACTCGGATTCCCGGCTATTAATAGCCTGGGTCCCAATGAGGCTGCTCTGCTCGCCAGTACGGACAACATCGCCTCTGATTATATCCGCAAGGGCGGAATCACTATGGAAGATCATCCGGCAGAGACGCTCGCAGTTAAAAAGATCATTATTTCAGACCAAGCGGATTTCCTTAATAAAAGCACTCCTATTGTGATCATCCCAGAATCCACGCTGGAAACGATTCGGGCCGCCAAATCAGCCAAGGTTGGAAGGGAAATTACACCTTATATAGAGTATCTCTACAAAGTTCCGGCATGGGATAAAGGATCTCTGCCTACAGCAAGCAGTCAGGAAGCTATGATTGGGGCGAAGCTGTACCAGATTGAAGCCGCAAATCGGGACAAAAGCAGTGGGAAGTTGACTTCCTACCTAGTGGCTCGTGGGGAAAACTATCTATTACTGAAGCAAAGCACAGCCATGGTCAGCTTCGTCAGCATCTTTGTAGCACTAATCTTCTCGGTCGCATCCGCAAGTTTCCTGTATTTCAAACTGCACAGTGAGCTGGCCGCAGATATCCGCATGTACCGCGCGCTGTCCAAAATTGGGCTAAGTACCGTAGAGATGTCTGCAGTTGCAACCAAGCAGATTGCTATCCTGTTCTATATCCCTATCTTCATCTCGGCCATTCAAAGCCTAGTCGTGATCAGTCCAATTCTCGGTCAGATGGGGATCGTTAATGTAGTTGAGCCCGTCCTCGTCACCTTTGCCGCCTATCTCGTTCTGCAAAGTGTGTTCTTCCTCATCGTGAAATCACGCTATATTCACAGTCTTAAGAAAATGATGGTTTAATGGCAAACTGAAAAACCTCCTGCTAATGCTACCTACCCTATCTAGGGCCGTAAGCGCATATTAGCAGGAGGTTTTCCTTCTATTGTTACAGCTTACCCCCGCATTATAATTTTCGCGCCAAGGCCGTCAGCTTCTGCATGCCCTCACGCAGCAGCGGTTCGCTTACAAAAGAGTAGCAGAGCCGCAGCCATGATCTCATCTCGCCAAGCGGATCGAAAACCGATCCGGGCACAAAAGATAGGGAATGCTCCAGACTTTTGCGAAGAAGGGCATCCACCGGCGTTCCATCTGGCAGCTTTACCCAGAGCGTCAGCCCGCCACCGGGAGTCTCCCATCGCCAACCGCTTTGGGACAGTTCCTGTTCCATAATTTCCTTTTGCACCTGAAGCGCGATCCGCAGCTTGCCGAGATGCTGCTGCAGCCGGGGCGAAGTATAGTAATGCAGGAAAATCTTCTGGTTTAATAGCGGCGTGCCGTTATCTTCAAGCGATTTGATCATGATCAGCCGTTCCATCAGCGGATACCGGCAGGCGACAGCGCATATCCGCAGACCGGGCGCAACGTATTTGCTGAAACTGCCAATATAGACGACCCAACCCTCAGTATCATAGGCAAAAATAGGTGGCGGTGGCTCTTCTTCAAAATACATATCCCGAAACGGATCATCCTCTACCAGCAGGCAGCGGTAACGTTCCGCGAGTTCCACCAGCAGCTTACGCTGCCGTACAGGCACCGTATAACCTGTGGGATTATGATGCGTCGGATTCATATAAAACATGCGAGGCTTATGCTTGGCCATCAAGGCCTCAACCTCATCCAGATCATACCCGTCCGGAGTAATCTCCACCGGAACCAGCCGTGCACCTGCCCGGCGAAAAATATCCATAGCTACGCTGTATGTTGGTCGTTCTATCAACACCGAATCCATAGGTCCGAGCATCATCCGGGCAATCAGATTGATCGCCTGCTGGGCCCCAGAGGTTATCAAGAGCTCGCCAGATGACAGTTGCAAATGCTGCTGCTTCCGAAAATGCCCACTAAGCGTTTCCCGCAGTTCTTCGTCACCCTGTACGCTGGCATAAGTCCCCATCACCTTGGGGTACATGTCGAACACTCTTTTCACATAGTCAGATAAGAAAAGATTGGGCAGCAGCCCCGGATCAATGAGAGCCAAGGAGAACTGATATTTCACAGGAATGCGCTGGATGTCATACATGGGATTGCTGTGCGGATACGAAGAGACCCCGCTTCCTTCGTCAAAACCTTGGACCAGCATTTGCCCGTTGCCTTGGGATACATAATAACCCGACTTATCCTTGACATACACCTTGCCGTCCTCGGTCAATTGACGGTAAGCCTTAAACACTGTCAGCCGGTGTACTCCTAATTCCTCGGCTAACAGCCGGATGGATGGCAGCTTGTCATGACTTTTCCACTCTCCCCGTTCTATACGATTCAGGGCGTACTCATATACTTGACGGAACAAGGGATGTGCCTGCTCCGTTTCCCTCACTTTTTTCATCAGACACAAGCCTCCTTCTCGTTCTTTCCGTTCTTTCTATTCTTGCCGCACTTTCTATATTTCCTTATACCGTATTGTACATTATCTCCGTAACCATCTGTTCTGTATTTATCAATCTGTTCTGTTCTCTTCCTTATATGATTAACGAATACTTCAAGCACGACTCCACAATATTTCCAAAGGGGAACTGAACATGATTCTTTTAGCTTATACTCTTGTTTGTCTGATCTTCGCCACGACCTTCCTGGCCATTAAAATCGGCGTGGATGCCGGAGCGCCGCCTTTCTTCTCCGCAGGACTGCGTTTTTTCCTGGCTGGTGTCATTCTGTTCCTATGGATGGTCTGGAAACGCAAAGCCAGCTTCTCCCTGCTGCTGCGCAAGGAAATGCTGTTCACCGGAGCCGCACTGACCTTCGGAACCTTCGCTGCCCTTTATTGGGCGGAACAATATGTATCTTCAGGATTGGCTGCGGTACTGTCGGCAACCGGTCCGATTATGATTCTGCTCTTGCAAACTCTCGTTCTGCGGCAAAAGACCCCCGCACTCTCCCTGTACGGCTGTCTTATCGGATTCACCGGTGTTCTGCTGCTGGTTCTGCCTAATCTTACCGTGGATGTCTCTCCCTTATGGACTATAGGCTGTATCGTCATTCTGATCGGAGAGCTCTGCTATGCGGCAGGCGCAATTTATTCCAAAAAAGTCATCACCAATATGCCCGAAGTCTCGCCTATCGCCCTGAATGCCGCCCAAATGATGTACGGCGGAGCGTTCATCTTTATCCTCTCGTTCTTTACAGAGAATGTACAGCCAGATTGGCTGTTGTCTTTCCCTGTAGCTGGATCAGTACTGTATCTTATTGTGATCGGGTCCATGGTGGGTCATACGCTATTCTACTGGCTCGTCGCCAAGACCAACCCGGTTTTCCCATCAACCTGGCTGTACGTTTCACCGCCTATTGCTGTAGGGGTGGGGGTTCTTTTTTACAATGAAACGATCAACTGGGTGACCCTTCTCGGCATAATAACCATTATTGCTGGAACCATACTTATTAATGGAAAAGCCCTGAAGCAGATGATTTTCAAAGCCAAGCGCACACCAGCGTTACCAAAAAAAATATAGCTTACATTTTCAGAAAAATGACTTTTTTTTCACAGAATTTTAAGCGAGATATGATAAATTGGGGATGGTCCAAATGCCGGGAACGGCAGGGGCCATCCTTTTTTCGCTGAATACGGTCAGAACATCTGGACGGAATCAGAATTTTTCTACTATTTATCTGTTGCCAAGGAGGATTCATCTATGAAATCGAGTAAAGTTAAGCTTTTGACACTCACCGTAATCAGCGCCGTCCTGCTTGTCTTCTTGTACCGAATGATTTTTCCGATACAGTACAGCTTTCTAGTGGAGGGCAAGGAAAGTCCCCCACCCAAATTTCAGCTTAGCCACGGTGAATTATTCGTTCCCGCATCTTTTCTGGAGAACAGTCTGGGCTTGAAAATCAAATGGGACCCGTTGCCGCAAGAATCAACTCCCACCGGTAAAGGGATCTATTACCGCGACAAGGTGCTTACGCTGATGTACCATGCCATTTCTCCAGAGGTACAGAAGGGAGCCTCCTCCATATCTACGGCAGAATTTAGAACCCAGCTTGAATTGTTAAAAAAGAATAATTTCCACATCATCACAATGGATCAATATGCTGATTTCATGCTTAAGGGCGGCAAGATACCGGATAACGCGGTACTGCTGACTTTTGACGACGGATACGAATCCTTTTACACCTATGCTTATCCGCTCCTGAAGGAGTTTGGGGATACGGCGACCAACTTTGTCATCGTCGGCGCGGTTGACGGCCATGTGCCAGGTTTGCCCAAGCTAACATGGGATCAAATGCGGGAGATGAAAAAGTCCGGTATGAGCTTCTACAACCATACCTACGATGCCCATCATATGATCACTGTTAACAGTGAAGGCGATCAGAAGCCTGCGCTGGCACATTTACAATTTCTGCCCAAAGAAAATCGGGTAGAAACCGTGCAGGAATACCGAAACAGAATCGATGCTGATTTGCGGCACGCGGATAACCGGCTGCAGACCGAACTCGGCAATACCCGTAACATCCTGTGCTTCCCCTACGGAAAATACAGCCTGACTGCCCTCGAAGTAGCACAGTCACAGGGCATCAATCTTTTCTTCACGATCGGAAAAGGCATCAATACGAAATTTGACCGAATCGGCTACCGTTTGGACGCTTCCAAGGCGGGAGAAACACCGGAGCATTTGATTGCCAGAATGAAACGGGGAGGCAAAGAATCGGAGAATGCTGAAACGAAAGGGTTGCTCATGGTCAACGACATTCCGCTGCCTTTTTCCGGCTCCGTACCTAAAATGAAAGACAACGAGCTGATGATTCCCTTACGGGAATTTAGCGCCGCTACAAAGGTCAACATGACCCTCAGCAACAGAGACCGCAAAGTGACATTGAGCATGTTCTAATGCTTTAATTCAAGCAAGGCGTATCAGAAAAACAAATTAAGGCGATCTTGCCCAGATCTAATACCTGCATGCAGGATATTGGTTCTGGGCACAGGTCGCCTTTTTATTGTTGACGCTGGGTTGGAGTGCTGTGGGGATAGAGGGGGTGAAGGCCAACGTACTGCTATAAGTCTTCCTTTTCACCAAGGTCCTTCTTCTTAGCCTCCCGCCGTCGCTCCTCACGGATCTGCTCGCCTACAGTGCCTTTACCTCCATGTTCGCTTGGGAGCGTGTCCATAGCATCCATCGTGCCTGTTGAATAGGCCAAGGATCTGGCATCCTTCTGGTCAGCTGCCGCAAGTGCATCCGATTCTTCAACAGAGCCAGTCATTCCTGAACGGTGAATGTCCTGTGCCGCCCGGTCCTGTGGGAGCTTTTCTGAAGAGGGAGTACTCCTGCTATCCAGCTCAGTATCGTTCTTGTCCTCCAGACCAGAACCGTTAAAAGCGGCTTCTAAGGTATCTTGCACGGAATCAGAATCATTGGTAGCTTCACGGACATCCAGCGCCTGAGCTTCGGGTAACTCCTCCGCAATCTCCCTATCCGAGTAATTGGCATTCACGGCATGATACCCTCCGAAAATACGGTGGACCTCTTGTTCACGCTCGCCTCCCGCATCTACCATCACGAGGATATGTCCCGAGCCTACATATCGGTCATAGCTTTCGGCCTCGTCCTCCGGAATACCAAGTCCGATCAGTCCTCCAACCAGGCCGCCGGTCCCGGCACCCACAGCCGCCCCTGCCAAAGTTGCCGCGATGGGTCCTGCTGCAATAATCGGCCCAATGCCGGGAATAGCCAACGCACCGATCCCGATCAGCAGTCCTGTCACGCCTCCAAGCACGCCTCCGGTTGCTGCACCTGAAGCCATGCCCTCTGGCGCCCTAGTTCCTGTTCCTTCAAGGATCGTATGGGCATCCTCTGGATTACGGGCAATGACGGAGATATCATCGGTCCGAAAACCATGTCTTTTTAATTCCTCAATGGCTGCGGAAGCCTCATGTTCGGCTGTAAAAACACCCACAATTCTTTTATCCATAACGGTACCCTCCTGTTGTTGGTTCTCATTAGTTTGCCCTGCTTCATAGCTTAATTAACCAAACTTTCAGCAGATAAACGAATGCCTGTTCATTCCACCAGGGGGGTACACAACCATCTATTCAGGAATTGGGGTATAATGAGGGTGCTGTTCTTGAATCAGAACTATTCTTTCGGAGAAAAGAGGCTGAAGCAGCCATGGCGATCTATAACTATAATCCGGAACGTCCCTTTCGGAGCAATCCAGATCTGCACTTGCACTACTGGGGGCGTGAACAATGTGTTCCAGGACATACGGTCGGTCCCGGTGTGCGTGATCATTACAAAATTCATTTTATCCATGGAGGCACCGGTGTGGTCGAGGTTGGCGGATGCAGCCACACCCTTGGCGCCGGACAGGCCTTCCTGACGTATCCACATATCGTTACTTACTATGCCGCTGATCAAGATGATCCCTGGTCCTATTCCTGGATCGGTTTTACCGGTGAACAGATGGAGTCTATTCTGTCCAAAACTTCTTTATCTCCAGGTTGTCCTGTATTTCCGATGGATGATCATCTGATGCCGAACCTGTATGCGCAGTTAACTTCTACAGCAGAGGCAGCAGATTGCCTGGACCTGTCTTTAAAAGCGATTATGTATGAGTTCTTTTCTCTGCTGCTTAAAACCGTCCCGGCGTCTCCGATCCAATTGCCCGTGCTACGGCAAAAGAGTGCCTATGTGGAGCAATGTCTGCATTTTCTTCATTCACATTACTGTGAGACGATTACTGTGGAGATGATGTCCTCCGCCTTGAAGCTGGACCGAAAATATTTATCAGCACTGTTCAAGCGCACTGTCGGGCTACCGCCGCAGCAGTATCTGCTTCACTTTCGCATCGCCAAAGCCTGCGAGTTGCTAACAGAAACACCCTGCAGCATAGGTGAAATCGCAAGGTCGGTGGGCTACCAGGATCCGCTACTCTTCTCCCGCATGTTCAAGAAGGTGAAGGGCTGCTCTCCGAAGGATTTCCGACTAAGTCATGCCAAAACAGACATTGTACTATAATTCCCTTCCTTTCTGACATACGCTTGGATGACTCCTTTCGCTACAATAAGAACGTAGCCCAAACCTGAAAAGAGCGTTGATTTTCTGTAAAATCCTTCGCCTAACCGTACCATTGACAGTGCTTTTCAGAGTCAGTTTTATCTTGAAGGATCTCAAGTGAGCAAGCTTCATAAAACATTTAGGAGGAACTTTCATGTACAATGCCAGCCCTACCCGATACGACAGCATGACATATAACCGGACAGGCAATAGCGGTCTCCGTCTTCCAGCCATTTCCCTCGGCCTTTGGCATAATTTTGGCGGCATCGATACCTTTGAGAACGGCAGAGCCATGGTCAGACGCGCCTTCGATCTTGGTATCACTCATTTCGATCTTGCTAATAACTACGGACCGCCTGCAGGTTCTGCGGAAGAGAGCTTCGGCCAGATTCTGGCCAAAGACTTTGGCGCTTACCGTGACGAGCTGATTATCTCTACAAAAGCAGGATATTATATGTGGCCAGGTCCTTATGGGGAATGGGGTTCCAAGAAGTACCTCGTCTCCAGTCTTGATCAGAGCCTCAAACGGATGGGCCTGGATTATGTAGATATTTTCTATCATCACCGTCCAGATCCTAACACCCCGCTGGAAGAAACAATGGCCGCACTGGATCTGCTTGTCCGCCAGGGCAAGGCGCTTTACGTGGGAATCAGTAACTACAACGCGGAGGATACCCGCAAGGCTTCGCAAATTCTGCGTCAGCTCGGAACTCCATGTCTGATTCATCAGCCGAACTACTCCATGTTGTCGCGCTGGATTGAAGATGGACTGCAGGATGTGCTGGCCGAAGAAGGCGTAGGCACCATTGCGTTCTCTCCCCTGCAAAAGGGTATTCTGACCGATCGTTATCTGAACGGAATTACCGCCGATTCCCGGGCAGCCGGACCAAGCGTGTTCCTCTCCGAGAATGAAATTACTGAGGAGGTTCTTGGAAAAGTACGGAAGCTGAACGAGCTTGCCGCCGCACGCGGCCAGAAGATGTCGCAGCTTGCCCTCTCCTGGGTTCTTCGCGGCGGAAGAGTAACCTCTGCCCTGATCGGTGCCAGCAAGGTGAGCCAAATCGAGGATGCCGTAGCTTCCTTGAACGCGCCTGAGCTTAGCGCGGAAGAGCTGGAGCAAATCGAGTCCATTTTACGCGGATAATTGAATACAAGCGTGCCAAAAAGCGGCAACTGGAGCCGGGTAGCTATACGCTGCACCGGCTTCGGTTGCCGTTTTTGCTTTATGACTTGCATAACAAAGGGGCTAGCTGATAAGCACCTATTTTATTGCGTTGAGTGCATTATCCCTTTCTTTCTCTCTTTCTCTCTTTCTCCCTTTCTCCCTTTCTCCCCTTCTCCCCTTCTCCCCTTCTCCCCTTCTCCCCTTCTCCCCTTCTCCCCTTCTCCCCTTCTCCCCTTGATCAATTGTCCCGGGCTTGGAAAGGAAAAAGAGAGAGCTTTTATAAGAAGGATCGACGTGTAATTAACGGCATTTTTGTACCTTAAATCCTCTGCAGCTACCGGTTAGTAGAAATTAAGTGCAATATTGTACCTTAAATCTTCCAGAATACCCCTTCCAGCGTGCTTTTTCAAAAAATAAGATACAATAATGCCCTTATTTGACTTTTTTACCTACATTGAAGAAAAATAAGGTACAAAAATGCTGTTAGTTGGGGAGCAGCCTCCTCTTTTCCACTGTTAAGGCGACTGGTTAAGGGGAATTTACCGCTCCCAGTGGTTGAAAACTGTCAACAGTCTATACTCCAGTGCTAGCTGTCCTATGGAAAGCTTTCAGGCGGGAACGGGCAGCGATAGAGCTGTGGAACGCAGAGGGTACGTTTCTGGAGGAGAGCCGACGAGCGTTCAGCTAACGAGCGGCCAGCTAACGAGCGTTCAGCGAACGAGCGGCCAGCCAACGAGCAGCCAACGAGCGACAAGCCAACGAGCGACCAGCCAACGAGCGACCAGCTAACGAGCGACCAGCCAACGAGCGACCAGCTAACGAGCGACCAGCCAACGAGCAGCCAGCTAACGAGCAGCCCCCAGCCAACGAGCGTTCAGCCAACGAGCCCATATGCCACCAACCGCCATCATCCATTCTTTTGGGGCGGATCATGCCAAAGAGGATGTCCTTAGAGCTAATAGCTTTGGGGACATCCTCTTGAGTCATAGCATAATTCAATTCAGTCACGCCTTAGCATGAGCAGTGAGTTACAGCTTAGAGATCACCATAACGGCTTCAGCACGAGTAGCTTTCTTATTCGGCTCAAGTTTGTTATCACTACCCTGAACCAATTCAAGCTTATGGGCAGCGGCTGCATAAGGCTTGGCCCAGGTCGATATTTGCGCCTGATCGGCGAACGGTATTCCTTCATCGCCTACATTAAATGGCAGCATATATTTATAGGCATAAGCCTTCATCAACATAACGACCATCTCCTGACGAGAGATTGGGCGATCCGGTACAAACAGTGTTTCGGACTGTCCACTGGCAATCCCCGCCCCCACTACGGCGGCTACGGAATCGCTATACCATTTGGTAGAAGGTACATCGGTAAAGTCAGATGCACCGGAAGCTTTCAAGTTCAGCTTGCGGGCAATAAAGGTAGCAAATTCCGCGCGTGTCACTTGCTGATTAGGGGAGAAGCGGGTATCGCTTGTTCCTGTTGCCACATGCTGAGCAACCATGGATTTAATCGCAGGTGAAGCCCAATGGCTGACAGGCACATCCGTGAACGATTTGTCATATTGCAGCACGGCGTATTTGCTGAAATGACTGACATCTATCGTCAAATATCCGTCACTTAGCCGTCCTCCTAAATACTGCACTCCGCCCAGTTCATTCAGATAATAGATGCCCGTAAGATTGGGATTGCTTCCTTCTGCAACTTTGAGCTTCAACGTTACCGGATAGCTGAACTCGCTAAGCTTACTTTCCTTTCCATCATTTGTGATAAGCGACAGCGTAATGTTGAAGGCTGCACCACTTGGCGTGATTACAGAATTAGCAGACTGCGAAGCTGCTCTGGCTGTATCTTCAGCAAGCTCGATACTACCGATCGGGGCGAATCCGACAGAAATTCTTGAAGTGTTTAGCTGCGCTACAGGAACCAGGCTTTTTAGCTGTTCAAGCACCTGTCCAGGGATAGCCAGCGATAAGTCATCTTTTTCAATCACCAGAGTGTTGTCCTTAATTAATAACTCCCCTGCTGCTGGCAACAGAAGCTGCTTGATATCCTCTGCAACCGGTACTTTAACCTTGCCATTCTCGCTTCTTAACGCAACACCCAAGGTCTTGGAGATACCATCCTTGTCCACTAGAGTGGCTAACAGCGCCGGACCTGCAGGGGCCGGTTCCAATGTTGCAGGTGCTGGAGCCGTTACGCCACCACCGCCGCCGTTACCATTCCCAGGGCCTGAACCTCCTGGTTCTGTACCACCACTTCCATCCGGTACCTTAGGTACAGGGAAGATAAAGGCCTGCAGCGAACGACCACCGTCCTTGTTTACGGCAGCTACGTTGACATGATACGTCTTTCCGTTGGTCAATCCATCAATGAAGAAGCTGGTCTTCTGAATCGGAGATTGCGTCAGCAACTTGCCATCCAACCATACCAGATACCCATCCAGATCCTCCTCCGTATTACGGTTCCAATTCAAGCTTAGTGTCCCGTCTCCTGGAGTAGCTCTTAAGCCTGTAGGAGGTTCTGGAAATGTACCGATGAACGCCTCTACAGATGCTTCAAATCTATAGCTCAAGGCATGTTCAGGCAGAGTTTCCACATAAAGATCAATACCAGCGCTTCTTGTGTTCACCTTGGGTAGGGCAATCTCATCACCAGAAGCCTGTTTGGAGAGACGCAACGTATAGGTTGCTCTGCTATCTAAAACCTGTTGGAAAGAAAGGCTAATCGTCTTATTCTTGGGCGTTAATCCTCTCACGGGAATGACCGTGCCGTCCGATTTTACCAGTTCGAAATCACTTGCCTGGATAGCAGCATAGTTGAGCGTATAAGGCACGGCATTGTAGTCGTAATCAAGGGCATCTGTGAACTTCAAATCCAGTTGGAATGCGTCCGAAGAGACACTTGTCAGCTGATCCGAGCTTGGCGTGAAGGATACGATGCTCTCAAGTGGCTGGAGCTTCGTTCCTGGTTTGGCTCCCCCATACTCAGCCTTTGCCTCCTTCATCAAGCCCGGAGCTCTCATCATATACGGCGCCGACCTCTCCGTCTCATGACCCAGCCAGTCCACTGCACTTACCTGAAATTGGTGAAAAGAATGGTATGGAAATACCGGAAGTCGATCATATCGTTCTGTTATCGGAAACATAGAGTTGTCACGGGTTGAGAATATAAGCTCGTTATTGTCGTATACCTTGTAGTGAGAAAAGCCGAACACGCTACCCCGGTTTACTGGCGACCAATTCAGAAAAAGATGAGTGCCGTCATTATAGTAATCATATTGAAAATTCCGATAGATATCGGGAGCATGAAACAACGGGGCGAAATTGAAGTCATAGGTGGTTCCCGTTACACTGGCCGGTATCAGATTCTCATCGCCCGCCCTGACCTTAATGTTCCAGGGAGCCAGTCCCGTTCCAATCTGCCCATTCACATTCGCCCAGAAGATATTGGATGAATAGGAATGATACACTTCTCCCACCACGTTCGAAGAGACGGGAACCTCTTGTCCTCCCAGGTCAAGACTCAAAGAAATATCCCTCTGATCGGAATAGATAATTCCCGAGATCTCCCCGGTTGAAGCATCATACTTCAATTTGAGAATGCTAGCCGCATATGTCAAGACCGGAGCGCTCAGAGCCAGCAGCATGACAACTGCCAGGGAAACGCTGATTTTTCGCATAATCTTGTGCAGAATAATTCCTCCTAAAAATAGATATCTATGTATTGGAAATCTTTCCCCATAATAAGATGAATTCCAACAAATAACAATATGTATTTGCTATAGATATATTCCTATTTCTTACTTTTCTCCACCTTTTTCAGCATCTCCTGATACTTCTTGTTAGCAGGGACCTTCGACGCAGCGATCCTAATCTCGTTAATTGCCTTTTTCATCGTACTCTCATCCCCTTGGGACTCTGCCAAACCGGAATAAGCAGTAGCCATTTGGTAGTGTACCTTATCCGACCAAGGTAGCATTTTCTCCGCCGATTGCAGGCTTTGCAGCGCGCTCTTCCACTCCCTCCGGGCACTTGCCGCTTCTCCCTTAGAGATCAACATATATCCTGCTGTCATCCAGACAAAAGTGCAGATAGCGATAAGGCAAGGCAGCACAACTGCAGTAGTTCTCAGGCCGGTGAGCATGATTTCTTTTCCCTTGTATCCCGCAAGCTCCATTTCAGCCAGCAGCATGACAAACAAACCGAAGACCAGCGGATAGGCCATGTCGATGTCAAAAGCAAGATGGGCGCAGAAAAGCAACACGGCCAGCATAATGCTTAAGCCTTCCCGCCCCCGGCGCCACTTGGCCCGGAGTGCAGTCAAAATCATGGCTATAAACGCCAAGGCTCCGGCAATGCCCGTATCCAGTGCCATTTGCAAATACTGCTGATGCACATATTTTACGAAAACTGAGGGATACAGCACGGCCCAGCCGCCCCCGCCGGTACCCGTCAGCCAATGCGTCTTCCATAACCGGAGGCCATCACTCCAATAGATACGACGCAGAGAAAACTCCGTGGCGTTCCAGCCAATGCTGCGAATGCTGCCAGTGCCGCCATAGAGTACGCCGACGACAACTGCTGCCAATAGGACCACAAGCATAATAATTGCTCCCCATACAGCCCCTTTGCTTCTTCTATTTAAAAATAAAAGAAAGGCCGTTCCGGCAGCTACAAGAATCAATACTGCTCTTGAACCTGACATCAACAGCCCGCACAATTGAATGGCCATTAGCAGCCAATATCTCTGCTGACTGGACCGTCTGTAGGCATGCCAGCCAGCGGTCAAGCCCGCTGCCATCACGACAGCGTACACATTGGCATAGCCTAACGTGGATTCCAGCCTGCCCTCACGGAAGAGGCCGAAGAAGAGCCCCCAAAGTGTGAGTCCTGCACCGCCCCAGGACCATGCCGCCCAAAGCCGGTCACGCTGAAAACTGGATAAGCCTGAGAATAGCAGCGTGACCGGCAGCAGCAGCGACACTTTAACCGCTTCCAGAACAGCTTGCTCAGGATCAGCGGCATATCCGACAGCCAGCCAATATAAAACCATAATAATCAGTAGAAAAATATGCACCGGTAGCAGCGTAAACTTTTTAACCCCTGCCAGATATACCGCTGTTACAGCATAAAGAACCGCAGCTAACGCCAAAAAGGAACGGGGCTCAAAAAAACCCGCTCCAAGCATTCCAGCAATAATAAATAACAGCAACGTATAAAATGGCAATTTTTTCGTTTCATATATGGTCATCATAAATGTTCTTGTTCGACAGACTTTACCAAAAATCCTTTATCCACCCTATTGGAAAATCTGTGTGATATACACCATGATGAGAAGCCCGATAATGAACGAATAAGTCGATGAACGCTCGTAGCCATGGCCGTGACTCTCCGGAATCAGTTCCTTGTATACGATAAAGAGCATCGCCCCTGCAGCAAAAGCAAGACCGTAGCCGACTACATTTTGCAGCGAACTGGCCGTAAAATAACCGATCACCGCCGATACCATCTCCATCAGTCCGGTCAAAGCGGCAATCCCTAACGCCTTCCATCGGCTTGTCCGGGAATTCATCATAAATACAGCCAGAATCAGCCCTTCCGGAATGTTCTGTGCACCGATAGCCAGAGCAACCGTGGGCCCAAGGCTGGCCTGCTGACTGGCGTAACTAAAACCTGTACTAAGCCCTTCTGGGATGTTGTGGATAAAGAGCGCAATGATAACGAGCAATGCCTTCGAATCCATATTGGTGTAGCCGGGCTTGTTCTCCACATCAATGTGGGGAATATGGCTCTCGATCAAGTCCAGCAGCAGCACGCCGGTGATCAGACCAAGGGTCAAGGATATGATCCCCGACTCCTGGATTGCCTGAGGCATTAAGCCAAAGGTGGCAGCAGACACCATGATTCCGGCTGTGAACGCAACCAGTATATCCTTCCATTTCTCCGATAGTCTCTTCACGAACAGAATAGGGATTACGCCGAGAACAGTCGCCATTGCCGATAAAAAACTGCCTAGAAGCGCAGTAGCCAAGTCTTCAACTCCTTTGGGACAAGTCGGATAGACCAGCATATGCTCTAGGCAGGAATGTTATTACAATTATTTGTAGCTCCTCGGATTCAAAATGTTCTCCGTTCACTTAAATCCAGGCTCATATGTTCATCGTCGTAGTAAGTATCACCGATCTTAACCGCTTTTTTCTCCTTGCCATAGCAAGTGAACCCTAGCGACTCATACAGCCTTACCGCTGCTTCATTCCCAGACATCACAGCCAGGTTCAGAATCTCCACGCCCTCAAGCTGTGCCGCTCTGGCGATAAGTTCCTCCATTAAAGCAAAACCGAGACGAAGCTTCCGGGCTTCCGGGCTCACATACACCGCTACTACAAGCCCTTTGTGCTTGACCTTCTCTCGGTTCTCCCGGATAAAAGTCACTATACCTGCAAGCTCACCATTATCGTTAAAAGCTCCGAGAGTGAACCTATTCTGATCGGCCTGCAGCCTTGTTTGTACCATAGCCAGCGGCATATCCTTTTCATCTTCATAGCTGCTTAAAAAGGCCTCGGGATGATCTCTTAATGCTCTTAACCGAAGCTTTTGATAGGTCTCAGCATCGTTAGCATTTAAAATACGAATAACCAAATCTACCACTTCTCCTTCTTAAAGCTGCATTCTCCACTTCCCCCTGTTATATTATCGCAAATTCGAAATCCTTGTCTCAATATAAATAAAACTCACACAGAATCTAGCTAGTGTGAGTTTTGTCTTGTAGCTTTTTGTGTTTACACCAATCGCTTCCGAATCGTACCTGAGATAATATCAATCACCGTAATCATCACAATAATTCCGAGCAGAATGATACCTACGCGGTCCCAATTTCGCGCTCCAAGCGCGAAGATTAACGGCGTACCAATCCCCCCGGCACCGATGACACCAAGAATCGTCGCTGAGCGGACGTTGATCTCGAACCGGTACAGTGTATAGGAAAGGAACCCGGGCAACACCTGGGGCAGCACCGCAAACCACAATACTTGCATGCGGCTAGCACCCGAAGAAATCAGTGCTTCCAGCGGTCCACGGTCGATATTCTCGATTTCGTCCGCGAACAGCTTCCCTAGCATCCCTATTGAGTGCAGCCCCAGAGCCAGTACACCGGCGAAAGAACCCGGGCCTACGGCCTTGATGAACAGCAAGGCCATAACAATCTCGGGAAAGGTACGAACAAAGCTCAAGACCAGCTTACCGGAACCCGAGATTACTTTTCCCCGGCTCATATTCACAGCTGCCCAGAAAGCGAACGGAATACAAACAAATGTAGAAATAAATGTCCCGAGCACTGAAATCGCTAGTGTCTCCAGCAATCCGTGCAGCAGGTCCTCACCGTCCGGCAAATAAACAAATCCCCAATCGGGGGAGAAGATTCCGCTAAAGATCGCCTTCGTAATTACCCCGGCCGTCTCCTTAAATCCGTTAAACGGCACACCTGAAAAAGCCCAAATATAAATTGCAGCCAGCGCTACATAAATCAGCCAGCGGAAACGGTTCTTTCGTGGCTTGGGAACAATCTCACTCCATGGTTTACTCATAATAATTTCTCCCGCAGCTTTGTACTTGCATAATCAATAATCAGCACCACTGCCAGTGTGAACAGGATAATGGTGCAGGTCTTGTTGTATTCCAGAAAGCCTAGCGTAACCTCATAGTAGTGGCCGATACCTCCCGCTCCTACCAGACCAAGCACAGCCGCCGCACGGACATTGATTTCAAAGGCATACAGCACATAAGACATGAAATGCGCTTGCACCTGTGGAATTACACCAAAGACAATGCGCTGAATCTTGTTCGCCCCCGCGGAAGTCATGGCTTCCAGCGGTCCTTGATCAATGGTCTCCAGCGCCTCATAGGTAAGCTTGGCAATCAGTCCCAGCGAGAAGACCGTCAAGGCGAAGATCCCCGGCAGTGGCCCTAGCCCGAAGATGGCTACAAAGATAGAAGCTAGCAGCAGATCAGGGATCGTGCGAATCAGATTCAATAGCAGGCGGACCGGATGATGCAGCCAACGGCTAACGGTGATATTGCTTGCACTAAATAATGCCACCGGCACAGCCAGAATAGCGCCCAGTGTAGTGCCGACCAGTGCCATCCGGATCGTCTCCAGCATCGCATCCACGATTTTTTCAAAATAGGACCATTTCGGCGGGAACATTTCCTTTAACAGGTCCAGCATATTGGGCAGGCCCGACACCAGCTCTCCCAAGCTGGAATCTGTCAGAACAGCACTTCTCCACAGCAGAATAATCAAGATCGCCGCCGTAAAATAGTGCTTCAGCTTCCTCGGTGCTTTCGGCCGAAGTTTCTCCGTATTGGTACTCATGACACAGGCACCTCTGTCACAGGTTCGCCAAGCAGCTCGTCCTTCTGGATGGGACGTCCATAGATTTCTGCGAACTTCTCATCGGTCGCTTCAGACACCGGTCCGTCGAATACGACCTCTCCAGCCCGCAGCCCGATGATTCGGGTGGCATATTGTCTCGCTAAATCAATAAAATGCAGGTTCACAATCGTAGTGATGCCTAGCTCTGTATTGATTTTCTTCAGATCATCCATAACCTGCTTCGTCGTGAGCGGGTCCAGTGAAGCTACAGGCTCATCGGCGAGAATCACCCGCGCCTCCTGTGCCAATACCCGGGCAATCGCCACCCGCTGTTGCTGTCCGCCAGAGAGCTGGTCTGCACGTGAATAGGCCTTCTCAACAATATTCACCCGGTCCAGTGCCTGAAATGCCAGTTCGATATCGCTTTTCGGGAAACGGCCAAGGATCGTGCGCAGCGTAGAATGATAACCAACTCTTCCGGCCAATACGTTTCGCAGAACCGTAGTGCGCTTCACAAGGTTGAAGCTTTGAAAAATCATCCCGATGTCCCTGCGAATCCTCCGTAGCTGGCTACCCTTGGCCTTCGTAATGGATTGACCGCCGATGCGTATATCGCCTTCAGTAATGTCATGAAGCCGGTTGATCGAACGCAGCAGCGTTGATTTCCCCGCACCGGAGAGTCCCACAATCACGACAAATTCACCGTGAGCGATGGTAAGATTAATCCCATTCAGGCCCTTGGTACCGTTCGGATAAGTTTTGGATACATTGTGAAGCTCTATCAATGGAATCATTCCTTTATATTATCGAATAAAAGAGATAGCCAGACCGGGGCAAGCGCCCGGACCGGCTATCCTCATGTCTTATCAGTAAGATTGTTGTGAAAGACCCGACCTACTCTGTTTTAACCTTCTCGTTGTATTCGCGAACGATATCGAATTTGCTGTCATCGGATTTTACATAACCTTCGTGGGAATAAATATCCTTGATGATTTCATGACCTTCTTTGTCGGCCACAATATCGATGAAGGCATTCTGGATTTTCTCCACCCACTCTTTGTTCATGTCGGAACGAACCGAGATGGTGTCATTAGGAATCTTGTCCGTGAAGGCCAGTACCCGCGTGTCTTCAAAGACTTTCGGATAGTCTTTCAGGACGATGTTACGGGCATCCTGGAAAATAGCAGCGGCATCAACATCACCGTTCAGCACGGCCAGTACGCCTTGGTCATGCCCCTTCACTGTGATCGCCTGAACATCCTTCAACGGGTCAAGACCTGCGTCCATCAGCGTCGCAGCCGGCCATACAAAACCTGCAGAAGAGGTTACGTTCTGATAAGCAATCTTCTTTCCTTTCAGATCGGCAACGGTTTGGATCGGAGAATCTTTTTTAACAATAATCATCGATTTATAGAAATCCACCAGTTGATCGGTAGGTGCGCCTGTATCATCATTCACCCCGAAGCGTTGTGCTTGCAGGATAACTTCAGCTGCGCCTTTTTCCTTGGCAAGAACATAAGCGGTTGGCGGCAAGAAGCCTACGTCCACTTTCTTAGAAGCCATTGCTTCGATCACGGTGTTGTAGTCAGTGGAGATGCTAACTTGGACAGGAATTCCAAGTCTGTCGCTCAGCAATTTTTCTAGCGGCTTGGCTTTAGCTTCGAGCGTATCCGCATTCTGGGATGGTACAAATTGTACAGTCAGCTTCTCGGGAACATAGCCTTCCGCTACTGGAGCCGTCGTTTCCTGTGGGGCATTGGTAGCATTAGCCGATCCTTGGTCTGCGGAGTTGGCCTGGTTCGTGTTGTTAGATCCACAACCACTAAGTAATGCAAAAGACATCATTAGCGGCAAAACGAATTTACTGATTTTTTTCAACCTTAAGACCTCCAGATTTGTCTATTTTTTGTACTTCTAAACTATAAAGGGATTCTGTTAAAAGTAAGGAGGGGGATTGTCAATTCTCCGTAAAATCTTCCCCTAACCTCTTAAATCCACTTTTTTTTCTGTTAGAATGATAGCGAAATGATCTTGGGGAGGCCTATTACTCATGAAAAAAAACGATACTATCACCTGTGAAATTCTCGTCACAAGTGATCTGCACGGCCATATCCAGCCTGTCGATTACCGGACTCGCGAGGTGCACCATCAAGGCTTGGCCCAAATCGCAACCCTCATTCACAGGGAACGACTTCATACACCTGAACTGCTGCTGATCGATAACGGTGACCTTATCCAAGGTACGCCGCTGGCATATTATTCAGCTACTCAAGGCAAAGAGAATCGCCATCCAGCAATTTCTGTCCTGAATGAGCTACGCTATGATGCAGCAGTTTTCGGTAATCATGAATTCAACTTCGGGATGGATGTGCTCGGCCAAGCAGTGCAGGACTCCAACTTCCCGTGGCTCTCGGCGGGGATTACCAATAGGGATACCGGTGAGCCGGCCTTCGGCAATCCTTATATTGTCAAATGGATCGATCAGAAAATCAAAGTTGTGATTCTTGGCGTAACTACACACTATATTCCCCATTGGGAGAATGCTCTTCATCTTGAGGGATTGGAATTCCATGACGCCCTTGAATCTGTAAAAAGGTGGTGTGCGGACATTCGGACGAGCGAACAGCCCGACCTTCTGGTCGTTTCGTATCATGGGGGATTCGAACGGGATCTGCTTACCGGGGAACCTACAGAAAGACTTACCGGAGAGAACCAAGGTTATGCGATGTGTATGGAGATTGAGGGACTGGATGTGCTGATTACCGGTCACCAGCACCGTTCCATTACCAGTGAAATCAATGGAGTAACTGTGCTTCAACCCGGCTTCAATGGGCAGGCGCTAGGCAAGATTACAGCCACCTTCACCGAAGAAAATGGTAAATGGAAGCTTCGGGACAAGCAAGCCGAGTTGCTATCCGTAGACTCCACTATTGCTGTGGATGAGCGTATTATTGAGCTGACACGTGCGGTTGAAGCTGAAACGCAGGTCTGGCTTGACTACATCGTGGGACAGGTTCAGGGAGACCTCTCCATTGCGAACGCTGCTGAATGCCGATTGGCCGATCACCCGTTCATAGAATTCATGAACAAGGTGCAGATGGAAGCGGCGGGCGTAGACATTTCGACAGCACCGCTGCTTCGCAACGAGTGCAGAGGTTTCGATCAGACCATTACACGCCGGGACATTCTGGCCAACTTCATCTATCCCAACACATTGACCGTGCTGCGACTGAAAGGAAGCGATATTCGGCAGGCCTTAGAGCAGACCGCGAATTACTTCCAGCTTGATGAAAACGGCCAGCTTGAGATCAATCCAACCTATATCGAGCCTAAACCGCAACATTACAATTATGATATGTGGGAAGGCATTGAGTACATCCTCGATATTGCCCGGCCAGTCGGCCAGCGCGTCACTCTGCTGAACTACCATGGCAAGCCGCTGGACAATGACGGGGAATACGACGTTGTCATGAACAATTACCGTGCGGTCGGCGGGGGCGACTATGAGATGTATCTGGGAAAACCGGTCATTAAAGAGATTCTCATCGATATATCGGAGATTGTGACGCATTATATTGAGCAGAAGGGGCATATTGAGGCGACTTGCGATGGGAATTGGCGAGTGATTGTGGGAACTAGAGAATAACTGTGGGATCCTATAAACACACAACTTCATTTCAATAATGACTTCGATATCTCAATAAAGAACTTCCTGTAGCCTAAAGTACAAAATGACCCTTTCGTTCTAAGGAGCTCCCTCAGCCAGATGACAATTACGCCAGAAAGCTCCACTTCACTCGATCGGGCATGGGAGTAACGGGAATAGTTCCTGTTATTTTGATTAAATTTACGTCTTTCCTAAAGATAACTGGAAAATATCCCGTTAATCACCTCATAGCTGGACAATTACGGAGAAAAGAGGTTTTTTAACGGGATAAATTCCCTTTATTTAGGACGAATAAGCCGAAGGGAGCGAATTAACGGTATATTTTCCTGCTATCAAAGCCCCGCTCAAACTCAAACGTGGGCTTAGGCAAGCGAGTGTAGACATTTGTTCATACGTACAGCTTATAATAGCGCACTAATGAGCGCTTCGCTATCCAATTTAGGTCCTGCGGATAAACTCTGCAATATCTTCTTCGATCAGACTGAGCGCCCCTCTCCAAAAATCAACGGAGTGAACATCGATGCTCATTTTGGCGGCCACATCAACGATGTTATGCTTGCTTGTAGCACTCAGGAACAGACGATACTGATCCACAAAGTCCTCGCCTCTTTTTAAATATTCCGCATAAAGACCCTTGGAGAACAACAGGCCGAATGAATATGGAAAGTTCAAAAATTCATTCCCTGCCATAAAATATCCCGCCTTACCCAGCCACATATACGAATGAAGCGTGTCCGGATCAATGCTCTCCCCATAAGCTTCCGACATACATGTAAGCATCAGCTCATTAAGCTCCTGAACAGACAACGTTCCTAATGCCCTCCGCTCATACAAGCGTATCTCAAATAAATATCGGGCATAGAAATCCACAAGATAATAGCCAGCGTCAGAAATACTTCTCTCCAGAATCGGCGCAATATCTTTCTCTGCTGCACTAGCAATTAAGGTCTGGTTAACCAACGTCTCACAAAAAATCGAAGCCGTCTCGGCAATCGGAATCGGATAATCCGTATTCAGCATCGTCTGACCCGCCAGACAGGAGCTATGATAGGCATGGCCAATCTCATGAGCAAGCACAGCAATATCCATAGAATTACCTGTAAACTGCGTCATAATTCTGCTTTCCTGAATCGGAAAAATATCAATACACATTCCGTAGCCGCCTTTTCCAGCTCTCGGCTCCGCATCAATCCAATGCTGTTCAAATACCTTCCGGGCGAAATCCGCTAGCTCTCCGCTAAAAGCTCCGAAACTAGATACTATCGTATTCTGTGCATCTTCATAGGAGATTCCACTCTTTTCTTCATTCATTGGCGCAAAAAGATCATAGAAAGGCAGCTTGGCTGAATGTCCCAGCAGTACCGCCTTCTTCTCGTAAAATTTATGAAAGCTTGGCAAGCTTTCTTGAAGTGCCGAGAGCATGGCGTTCAATGTCTCCCGGCCCATTCTTGAAGCTGTCAGTACCTTGTCCAAAGGTGAAGCGTATCCCCGCATTCCGTACACTGTTAGCGCCTCACCGCTTATTCCGTTGATGCAGGCCGCACAGATTTGAGCAATTGATTTATAGGCCCCAGTCTCGGCCTCATAAGCTGCTTTTCTTACCTTGGGATTGTGATCATAGGCCATGCTTCTCAGTTCCGCCAGTGTTGCTTTACGCGACCCATCACCCGTTTCAAGTTCTGCAAGCACGCTCGAAGCCGTCTCCATATAAAGCCTTTCCCAGGCTTTGGACCCGGTGCTCTGCATTTTGGCAATAGCGGCCTCCACTTCTTCATTTAACACAAACCTCGATTGGGACAGCACTTCGCTTAAATAAAAACGATGCTCCAGTAGATACGCTGAACTTCCGGTAAGCTCGTCCAGGTTCTCACAATTAGCATACCAGCGTTTAAATCCTGCGATCACTCCGCCAATTCCTGCATTCGCATTTTCAATATCATCCAGAAGATTTATTGCTTCCTGACTGCTGCCGTCAGCGCTGAGTACTAGCTCTGCGTAGGCCATCAGGCAAACATATACACCTTTATATTGATTATATATTCGCAAAAAAGCCTCGGTTGAAGCAGGTGTAGGCCCCTCAGTATGCAAATTTGCCGTAGCCCATTCTTTTAAATCCTCTATATATTGACCCAGACGACTGCGGTCTTCCTTCAGCTTCCCAGACTCGAAAGAAGGATACAGGCTGTTCAGATCCCATGTCATACCCATTGATGAACCTCTCCTTCGTACAGCCAATATGTTAAGTCCAATTCCTCAATAATAGCAGTGTCAATATCATTTTTCATTATCCTTTTTCACATTTCCCTATAAACTCTTCATTAGGAATTTTAAAGAATAATATGGATTAATATTGAATTCACAAGGATTTATCACTAAATGATTACTGGAGAATAACATGAGAAATTTTACGAGCAGCACCGCCAAGAAAATATTGGCCAATGAAATTAGCATGGAAGTATTATTACAACAATATCCGGAGTATCAAGAAGAGGTTCTGCAAGAAATTAGTGTGCTAAGAAACAGCAGAGAATCACAGATTATTACGGCCATCCTTGATAAATACACGGTAAGCGCAAAGATTGCTCATACTAAAATTCAAAAAAGCAGGTTCAATGAAACAACAATAAATGCATTTTTGCCCGATGTGATCAAGGCCCGATTTGCTATTTATTTGCTAGAGCAGCTTAATATCGCCGTTTCATCCAAAACCCCGGAGAACAATGTAAAGTTCAATCTTTGGGATGGCACTATTTTGCAGAAGCTTTTGTTCAGAAAAGGTCTTGAGAGGAAGCCCGTCTCACTCGGACTTTTTAAGTTCTGGTGGAGGTTCGTCATCCATAAGAAGATATTAATGCCTCTGGTCAATAAAAAAGGGATTTATTGTTTCTATTCGCGAGCGTTCATTAAAGAGCTTTCCAGTCTGATCGGAAATCAATCCTGTCTTGAAATCGCTGCCGGTGACGGCACCTTGGCTAATTTTTTGAAGAGTGAGCATATAAACTGCCAAGCTACCGATGACTATAGCTGGAGCCATTATATAGCTTACCCTACTTTTGTGGAAAAAGCGGACGCCAAAAAGGCCCTGCTCAAATACACTCCCCAGGTAGTGCTATGTTCTTGGCCTGTGCCTAAAAACTCATATGAAAAACATGTATTCAAGGCGCCCTCAGTTGACCTATATATCGTTATCGGGACAAAGAATCCCGCATTTACCGGAGATTTCGATGCCTATTATAGCGCTGATAAGTTTACTATGGAGTTGGACGAACGACTTTCTTCTCTCATTATGCCCCCGTCGGATGAAAATGCTGTTTATCTTTTTAGGCGGAAAAAGAATCCTTCTGCAAACCTTCCGGCCGTGCCTATCAAGGCGGGGCTTGAGTAATGGCTTTACTCTTATACGAGCTAAAAAAGGAATGGTCGGCCTTTATTACATCATGTGGCCCATTCCTTATACGGTGGACCGAACAATGTCCAGAAAATTGAATTCATTAATTTAATCTACTCAGGAAGCCTCTTCGTCCTAACTATTATTCTTAATCCTTATCTTTCTTCTTTATGTATTTATTCCAGCATAACAAGCCCACTACTATTAAAAGCAATATAAGCAGACCATAGATTAGTGGTTCCAAATGCGCAATGATAAAATATGTATTTCTAAATTGATAATCTTCATCTGCTAAAAACATATTATATCCCCTTCAGTCGGCACTTTGCATCTAGCGCTGAATTGTTCACACTTCAAAAGACAAGTAAAACAAAGCTATGCCTAACACAATAACTCCGCCAATTATCATTTCAATACCTTTTCTGTTTCTCAGATAGCGATATCCGCCGATAGATATAAGCGCTCCAGACATCAGTACGATCATCAAGGATAGCTGTTCTCTATTCGTATCATCATGATCTTTGATTAATAACGAAATGACTATAAGAATAGTTGCCACACAAAAGTGGACACCAAACTCTCTGAATATTTTTTTCACCCTAACACTCCTTATGTAAAATGCCCCGCCATTACTGGCAGGGCACGTTGCTTCCGTTGCATTTATTGTACTGGATGCTGGTATGATCTGTTAACCATATTTCCCCAAAATAAAAACCCTTGAAGGGCCCGTAAAATCAGGCCTCTCAAGGGTTTTCTAAAACTTGCTTACATCATTCCGCCCATTCCACCCATGCCGCCCATGTCAGGAACGCCAGCAGCGCCTGCTGGTTCTGGCTTGTCAGCAATAACAGCTTCGGTAGTCAGGAACATGGACGCTACAGAAGCAGCGTTTTGCAGTGCGGAACGAGTTACTTTGGCAGGGTCAACGATCCCTGCTTCGAACATGTTCACCCACTCACCAGTAGCAGCGTTGTAGCCGATACCGATAGCTTCTTTTTTCAAGCGGTCCACGATAACGGAACCTTCTTGACCAGCGTTCGCTGCGATTGTGCGAACTGGCTCTTCCAACGCGCGAAGCACGATGTTTACGCCGGTTTTCTCGTCGCCGGATACATTCACTGCCGCAACAGCGTTATATACGTTCACAAGAGCTGTACCCCCACCGGATACGATACCTTCTTCAACCGCAGCGCGGGTTGCGTTCAGGGCGTCTTCGATGCGCAGTTTACGCTCTTTCAATTCAGTTTCAGTTGCAGCGCCAACTTTGACAACGGCTACGCCGCCAGCCAATTTAGCCAGACGCTCTTGCAATTTCTCTTTGTCGAACTCGGAAGTCGTTTCTTCCAGTTGAGCACGGATTTGGTTCACACGGGCAGTGATGTCTGCTTTGTCGCCGCTTCCGTCAACGATTGTAGTGTTCTCTTTGGTTACGCGCACTTGACGTGCGTTACCCAGTTGCTCGATGGAAGTGCTCTTCAGGTCCAGACCGAGCTTCTCAGTGATCACTTGGCCGCCAGTCAGGGCAGCGATATCTTGCAGCATAGCTTCACGACGGTCGCCAAAGCCAGGAGCTTTAACAGCAACAGCGTTGAAAGTTCCACGCAGTTTGTTCACGATCAGCATAGCTTGTGCTTCGCCTTCGATATCTTCAGCGATGATTACAAGCGGTCTAGCTTGTTGAACGATTTTTTCAAGCAGTGGCAAGATTTCTTGCGTGCTGCTGATTTTCTTGTCAGTGATCAGGATGTACGGGTTCTCCAGAACGGCTTCCATTTTATCCGTGTCAGTGATCATGTACGGAGAAATGTAACCACGGTCGAACTGCATACCTTCAACCACTTCAAGCTCAGTCAGGAATCCACGGGATTCTTCAACGGTGATTACGCCGTCTTTACCCACTTTTTCCATAGCTTCAGCAATCAGTTGGCCTACTTCATCGTCAGCAGCGGAGATTGCAGCTACTTGAGCGATGGATTGTTGACCTTCGATTGGCTTAGCGATCTTTTGCAGTTCTTCTACTGCTGCACGAACTGCTTTGTCGATCCCTTTACGGATAACCATAGGGTTAGCGCCTGCAGTTACGTTCTTCAGACCTTCACGGATCATGGCTTGAGCCAGAACCGTTGCAGTTGTAGTACCGTCACCAGCAACATCGTTGGTTTTAGTAGCTACTTCTTTAACCAGTTGAGCACCCATGTTCTCGAAAGCATCTTCGAGTTCGATTTCTTTGGCGATGGTTACACCATCGTTAGTGATCAGCGGGCTACCGAATTTCTTCTCCAGTACCACGTTGCGGCCTTTCGGTCCAAGTGTTACTTTTACCGCGTTTGCCAAAGCATCAACCCCGCGCAGCATTGCGCGGCGAGCATCTTCACTGAACTTGATTTCTTTTGCCATTGTGTAATATACCTCCCAAAAGTTTTGTGAATATACTTCCTCGATCTTCTCCGTCAAAACTGGCTTCGAAAGCATCGTCCTAGTTTTGTTAGCGTACACTTCTTCGTGCACTATTCATAAGTAATTGAGTTCAATCTTATAAACGATTCTTAGTCAAGAATCGCGTGAATGTCGCTTTCTTTCATAATCAAATATTCTTTGCCTTCGTATTTGATTTCGGTTCCGGCATACTTCGAGAAGATTACACGGTCGCCTTCTTTAACTTCCAGTGCCACACGCACGCCATCTTTCAATGCGCCGCTGCCTACTGCGATAACCTTGCCTTCTTGTGGCTTCTCCTTGGAGGAGTCCGGAAGCACGATTCCGAAAGAAGTAGTTTCCTCCTGCTCGCTCGGTTCTACCAATACGCGTTCACCTAAAGGTTTGATCATGAAAAATAGCCTCCTTTAAAATTATGTGATTGATCTTGAAAACAGAGATTAGGAATATCGCTGTAGTCTACAGACTGCGATATTTTGAAAAATATGAATCTGGCATAGGAAATGCCCGTCATTCCATATTTTTCAGCATCATTAGCACTCGACACTCCGTAGTGCTAACAACAATTTTTATGATACTCAACTTGAGAGCGGATTTCAAGTCCTTTTACACAAATTCGTATTTTGTTTTCGGGAAAAAATGGTTTTGGAGGGTTGTCCGACACATGCCCCTTTACATTCTATCCAGCCATCGGAAAAATATGCCTTTCCTCTCTATCATTCACCCGTAACAGCATCTTGTCTGTGCTTGCGGATATAGGCGAGGCCGAGTCGCATGAATTCGGCTGCCAGCGGCGGAATATCACTCTCATTCTTGACCGCCATCACCACTTCCTGCATGAGCGCAGGAGCGAAAGAAACAGCTGGCAGCTTTGCGCCGAGTCTGGAAATATAGAACCGGGGCAGTATGGACAGGCCTAAGCCTTCCTGCACCATCACCTGAATCGTATTGAAATCCTTTACTTCCATCACAACATTGAAGCCGGGATGGCGGGACAGCAGCAGCTTGCGCAGATCCTCGTCCTTCGGCATTAGGAAGCACTGTTCCTTGATTTGCTCAAAATTCAAAAAGGGTTCCTGCCCCAGCCGATGATTCTCCGGTAAAAGCACTACCATCTCATCGCGGATCAGGGGTACACTATGCCACTGTGGGTCCGGGAACATCGTTATGCCGACATCAATAACACCACTGGCGATCCATTCATTAATCTCCTCGGATTCTCCTTCGAAGACCACCATCTCCGCGCCAGGGAAAGACTGCTTGAATACCTCGGACAATTCCGGCACGAACCGGCAGGCAATATCTGGCGTGGCACCGATCCGCAGTGAACCAGCCTGCATTTGCACCGCAAGAGCGGCTTCTTCCTTCATAACCTGGGTTGTATGCAAAATAAGACGGGCATGCTTAAGCATCACCTCTCCGTTCCCGGTCAGAACAATGCCTTGGCGGCTGCGGTGAAACAATAAAATGCCCAATTCTTTCTCAAGACTTTGAATCATCTGCGATACGGCAGATTGGGTAAAACCAAGATCTTCGGCAGCACGGGTGAAGCTCTTTGCTTCCGCTGCGGCCGCAAACACTTGCAACTGGAGTATAGTCATCTTCCTCCCTGCCGGAAGCCGGCAGAAGAATCCTCCCCTCTGTGGCACATCAAGCCCAAATCAGCCATTAGTAAAAACTAATATCAACATCATCAACCTTAATTTTACTAACAAAATAGCGGCATGTATACTCCAGTTGTGCAGATCGGGGAATGCACTAGCCAAGTGAAAGAAAGCGGGGAAAACACTTCATGACAGCCAAAAAAATCAACCCATTATCATTCTTTCGGTCCTACGACGGGGCCGTTTGGCTCCAGTTCACTGGTACTATTCTCAGTTCATTAACGATGTTCATGATCCGGCCTTTTCTGGTCTTATACTTGCATGACCAAATGAACGGCTCTGTGCTGCTCCCGATTCTAATTGTCGGCCTGCAGCCCTTATTCGGCATCTTCGCCGGAATCGGCGGCGGAAGCCTCAGTGACCGGTATGGACGAAAGCCTATTATGGTTGCTTCGCTACTGTTACAAACCCTCTCCTTCGCCGGCTATGCCCTGGCGGATGGAATCATCCTCTTCGCAGCCGCCTCTATCCTGAACGGGATCGGCTCCGCCCTGTTCCAGCCAGCGGCCAGCGCTCAAATCTCCGACATTGTCCAGCCGGAGAAGCGGGCAGAGGTCTATGCGCTGCTGCACATGGCGCTTAATTTCGGCGCTGCCTTCGGTCCCGCCCTCGGACTCATGCTGTTCTCCTGGAACGTGCATATCGTCTTCTGGATCGCCGCACTGCTGCTGGCTGCCTATTCAGGGCTGCTCTGGCTCCGCTTGAAAGAATCGGCACCGTCCAGGCTGCAGGGAAGCAGACAAACTGCTGGGCCAGCCGTACCTTGGCTAACGGCAGCAAAACAGCCAGAGAACCGGATGATTCTCTGGCTGACATTCTGCTACCTGCCTGTTGGCTTTCTATATGCCCAGGTGGACTCTACATTACCTTTCCAGCTCCAGACGCATTTCGATAACTATAAAGCCGTACTTGCCACGATGCTGACCTTCAACGGTGTGACGGTCATCCTGCTCCAGTTGTGGGTTGCCAAAGTGACGTCACGCTTCACAGCACGCCGCATGCTCAGCATCGCCTACCTGCTCTTCGCTGTGGTCGCACTGGGCTACGGATTCGCCCCTACGCTTGTCCTGCTGCTAACCGCAGAGTTTATTTTCTCTGTCGGTGAGATGCTGCATGGACCTCATGCGCAGAAAGCCGTGGCCGAGATGGCTGCGGCCGATCAGCGAGGGTACGCCTTTGCCATCTATGGCATGGGTCCTCAAGTCTCCAGGGCGCTTGGACCACTTCTGGGCGGTATAGTCCTGGATCTCTGGAACGGCACCGCGTTGTTCGTACTGATTGCCCTTTTCACCCTGAGCATGGAGAGAATTCAGTCACGCTTGTTACGCAATGCTGCTTCAGGAAAGCATTACCCTGCAAGCACTTCCGTTAATCCTCCTGTCGCTTAACGTAACGATCCTCCAGCTCCTTATCCGCAGCAAGCTGCTTGCGGTATACAAAGGCAGAGAGAAACACGCTGAATTCATACAGAACCAGCAGTGGAATCGCTACCAGAAAGTCAGAGATGAAATCCGGCGGAGTAATCACAATCCCGATAAAGACCAGGACGAAATACGCATAACGCCGCAGCTTGCGCAAGCGCAACGGGTTAAGAATTCTGATTTTAGTCAGGAACATAACCACCAGCGGAAGCTCAAACAGCAGTGCCATCGGCAGGACCAAGCTGAACATAAAGTCAAAATATTGAGCAATGCCATAGGTCTCTTCTAGTCCCATATCTCTTGTGATAGAGATCGTAAAAGAAAGCGCCATTGGAAACACAATGTAATAAGCGAATAATACCCCGAGGATAAAAAGGATGAATACGTACGGCACATAACGCAGCGCCGCGTTCCGCTCCACCTGACGCAGCCCTGGGCTAACGAATGCCCATAGCTGATAGATGATAAAAGGAACGGAAATGGCCAGAGATACGGCCATGGCAATCTTCATGTACATGCCAATCCCGTCCCAGAAGGAGAAGGCGTGCAGCACGAAGCCTTTTGCCAGATCGGAACGGATCAGATATTCGTAGATCGGCTTAGCGCAGAACAATCCGCCCACCAAGCCCAGAACAAAGACAATCAGCACATAAATAATCCGTTTGCGTAATTCGGTGAGATGATCTACCAACGACATCTCATCACCCTTCACAGACATGCAGACACCACCCATGACACAAAATAACCCCACAAAGTACAGCAGGGAGCTCGCTGCTCTGTCACCATACTTTGTGGGGTTTTCTGATACCAATTTAAAAAAAGAGGGCACTCTCCATAGTCACTAGTCGACTTAAGAGAACCCCCGCCTTAATTGTTCTATTATTCCGGTAGACGTCTGTCCTGCGGAACATTGGCCGCTGCATTCTGCGGGGCTTCCGGCGCTGGTGGAGCTTCGCTCTTCTTGGCCGGCTCAGAATCACCGACGATATCACGTGCGCCTTCCTTGAACTCGCGGAAGGTTCGTCCAACCGCCCGGCCCAGTTCGGGAAGCTTATTCGGACCAAAGAGCAACAGCGCCAGTATCACCAGCAAGATAATTCCCGGAGTACCAATTCCACTTAACATTGTTTATCCTCCTTGTCATTCTGTCCGTTCATGATACCGTTTACGACGATTTAATAATACCATAACTTATATCACACATCCATCGATTTTCTTCGAGTGATAGGGTGACATGACAAGAAAATGACCCGGATAGACAGTGTTACTGGCGGTACTGTCCAGTCACCATCAATAATGCCTCAGGAAGCTGGTCCATGATGGCCGCCAGATTCTCGTGAACACCCTTCGGCGTGCCTGGCAGATTCACAATCAGCGTGCGCCCGCGGATCCCGCAAATGCCGCGAAACAGCATCACTGCACGGTTCTTCTGCATAACCGTGCTACGCATCGCCTCGGAAAGCCCTGGCACCTCCCGCTCAATAACACGCCGAGTGGCTTCTGGCGTTACATCGCGGATGGCAAGATCTGTCCCCCCGGTAGTAAGCACCAGGTCCGCCTGAAAGTAATCAGTCAATTCTATTAAAGCCGCAATAATCTCATCTTGCTCGTCGGGGACAATTCGATATTCAACAATCTCCCCTCCAAGTTCTTCCTCTACCAGCTCCCGGATCACCTGGGCGCTCGTGTCTTCCCGTTCGCCCCTGGCCCCTTTATCGCTGGCCGTCAGGATTGCTGTTTTCCACGCCATAGGTTCGCCCTCCCTCTCTTATATGCTATGTATCGTTATGCAGTGCAGCGCGCTTCTAGAGCTTCTGCACTTCTTGCTGTCAGGGGTTATCCCTTGAAAAACTCTCCGTTATGGCAATCCAGCACGCCATGCTCCGTAATCAGCATGTCCATAACAGCATCATGATCATCCATCGGTACTTCTTCCACGATCTGCATGTCGTAGGCCAGCCCGATCCAAAGCGGGGGGCTCACTCCTTCATAAAGACCGCTAGTCTCCCAAGATGCACGGAGACGGTCATAGTAACCCCGTCCATATCCGAGGCGTCCGCCCCGGATATCAAATGCCAGTCCCGGTACGAATACTGCGGCCGGAAGTTTGCGGGAGAATATGGTCCCCGCATTCTCTCCGGCCGCTGTCGGCTCCATGATGCCATACGTACCGACGGACAACTCCTCCCAGGAAGTGACAATATGCAGTGTCATTGCTCCGCTGCCGGGAACAACCCGGGGCAGTAGCACCTCGCACCCAGCTTCCCAAGCGCGTGTGATTAACGGCCTGGTGTTTAGTTCTGAACGGAAGGATACATAGGCCATAATTGAAGACAGAGTCTCAGACTCACTCCACGCCCAAGCTTTGCGGCAGACCTTCGCGGACAACTCGCTGCGCTGCCCCAGGGACAGACTGTCCCGAGCGGTAGCCTGCTGCACCCGCAGCTCACGCTTTCTTCGCGCGAGCTCTTCATGCAAGCCCGTCATAAGCAGCCGCCTCCCTCTTCTGTCCGTCGTTTCTCCTAGTTTGTAAGATTAGTTTACCACTCTTCTCCCCGGTTCGCCAAGATAGCCCGAAGACATGGTTTTGCGCACGGGCGTTCCCCGTGTCCCGGGCCCTGTTCGTGAAACGTTCGGGTCTTCTTCCCTCCAGCAAGCTCTCGCACCGGAAACGCTTTTCATGTAAACTAAAGGGAATACGTGATTATAGCGGCTGAGGCGACAGCGCCAAGGCGTAATATGCAAGGGTGGAGGTTTCATCATTATGCTTCTTCAAGCAACAGGAATTACGAAATTATATGGAATACAAAGCGTGCTGGACGGTATCAACCTTCAGGTTAATGAAAAAGAGCGGGTAGGCCTAGTCGGCGTTAACGGAGCCGGGAAATCCACTTTTCTGCAAATTCTGGCGGGTGAACTGTCTTTTGACAGCGGGCAAATTCATAAATCCAAAGAAACAACAATTGGCTATCTGGCCCAGAACAGCGGACTACAATCGGACAAGACCATAGAAGAAGAAATGCTCGCGGTCTTCGCTCCGTTAATAGAAGCTGAATCTGAACTTCGGCGACTGGAGGAACAAATTGCCGATCCCGCACTCGCTGAAGACCCCAAACGGTACGAGGATCTGCTGGAGCGTTATGCCCGTCAGTCTGACTGGTTCAAGGACCACGGCGGCTATGAGATGAATACCCGGATTCGCAGCGTCCTGCATGGTATGGGCTTCGGCGACTTCGCACCGGATACCCGCATCTCTACCTTGAGCGGCGGGCAGAAGACACGGCTTGCATTAGCCCGGATTCTGCTTCAGGCCCCTGACCTGCTTATGCTGGATGAGCCGACCAACCATTTAGACATCGAGACTTTGACCTGGCTGGAGGATTACCTGCGCGGATATTCCGGCGGCATTCTCGTGGTTTCCCATGACCGGTATTTCCTCGACCGGCTGGTGACAACGATTGTAGAGATTGAACGGCACCAGTCCCGGCGGTATACGGGCAATTACAGCCGTTATGTAGATATTAAGGCAGCCGAATATGAAGCACGGCTCAAGCAGTATGAGAAACAACAGGGCGAGATCGCCAAAATGGAGGAGTTCGTACAGCGCAACATCGTCCGGGCCTCCACAACCAAACGGGCACAGAGCCGTCGCAAGGCACTGGAGAAGATGGACCGGATCGACAAACCGCTGGGCGACCTGAAAAAGGCCAACTTCGCTTTTGAGCCAGACTTCATGTCAGGCAAAGAAGTGCTGCAGGTGCGTGATGTCGCCGTTGCCTTCGGTGAAGGACAGCCGCCTCTGTTCCGCAACGCCTCTTTCGAACTACGCCGGGGTGAGACCGCCGCGTTAATTGGACCGAACGGGATCGGCAAGTCCACGATGCTGCAATGCATGATGGGCACACGCGAGCCTTCTGCTGGAACCGTAAACTGGGGCACCAAGGTTAAAATCGGGTACTATGATCAGGAACAGACACGCCTAAATCCGCGAAATACGGTTCTGGAAGAGCTGTGGAGCGAATACCCGATGCTGGAGGAAGCCAGAATTCGTACGATCCTCGGCAACTTCCTGTTCAGTGGTGAAGATGTTCTAAAGAAAGTCTCTGCACTGAGCGGTGGGGAAAAAGCGCGGGTGGCGCTCTCCAAGCTGATGCTGCGCGGCGCTAACATGCTCATCCTGGATGAGCCGACGAACCATCTGGATCTCGTCAGCCGTGAAGTACTGGAATCAGCCCTGATTGATTTTGAAGGCACACTGCTGTTCATTTCCCATGACCGTTATTTCCTCAATAAAATGGCAGAGCGTGTGCTGGAATTGCACCCGGACGGCATCGACCCGTATCTCGGCAACTACGACGACTATATTGAGAAAAAGCGGGAGCTAGAGGACATCGCCAAGGAGGCCGCCGAACAAGCTGCGCTCAAGTCTGCTGCTAAAAACATCGACAAAGAGCCACCTCCCGCCGAGAAAGGCACGGCCTCTTCCTTTGAAGCAGACAAACAGGCCAAGCGGGAGGAACGTAACCGTCAGCGCCGGATCGCTGAACTGGAAGAGAGCATCGCGACAGTGGAAGAAGAGATTGCTGTTATAGAGAATGAGATGACCAAACCGGAAGTCTACCAGGATTATTTGGCGCTTCAGCAACATGAGGAAGAATTGAAGGACAAGAAGGAACGATTGAGTCAATTTTTTAGCGAATGGGAAATCCTTGCTGACGAATAATGTAAATCTGCTTCAAAAAAATATTTTTACAGTTCCCAATTTGTTCAAATATACTTATCCACAACTCTATCCCCAGTTTTCGTGCATAACTCTTTGTTAAACACAGCCCTTCGGGGCTTTTTTTATGGATTAAATCGCCCTTTCTGTTGTCAAGGAAATATTATCCACTATACTATCCACATTATCCACAATTTCCACAGAATAACTTCACATCCCCCCATCTAATCAAAGCCCTTAAAAAAAGAGCTGGTATTGCTGATTTTACGCACTTTTTACACAATTCGGCCGGAATATGTGGATAACGTTGTCCACACCTTGACAAAGGCAATTCCCCTTAATATTTCCCGTGATTTTATGGCAAAAAAGAACCCGCCATCTCCAGTTCAGACAGCGGGTATAGTCAATATAAGACAGCTAAGTGGGGGCCATGCCTTCCCTTTCGCCGAAACCTGAAGAACTATGGAGCTGAGAATCGCGGATAAAACGGCCGCCGGCGCAATCGTAAAGCCGATTTCTAGCGGCGATCTGCCGAACAGGTTGGCCAGCGCACATCTTTTGGCTACTCCGCTTCTACACTCCGTGTGGAGAGCAGCGCCGCGTTGCAGGCTGCAATGTAGGCCAATCCGGCAGCCATTACAATATCCTGGTGAATTGCCGTACCCCTGAATTTGGCGCCGCCCCATTCCACCATCACAGCAGCCTCAGCCTGGGCATTCTCTCCGCTGCTCAGCGAGTGCAGTTCCAGCCCGGCAAAATCAATATCTTCCGCAATTCCTTGCCCAATCGCAGCAATAATCGCTCCGAGAGGACCATCACCTGTGCTGGTATGAGAGGTCTCGCTGCCGCTCTGTAAATGGCGCACGGTCACAGCAGCTACACGCCGTGCTGCGCTTCCCGCCAGTACCTGTACCTCACCCAGTTCATAGACCTGGGCTTGCTGTCCAGTGGTACTGCTCACCATCTGCAGAAGCTGCTCGTCACTGACAACCTTTTGCCGGTCAGCTGTTTCTTTGAACGACTCGTACAGGGCATCCAGTTCCGCCGGTTCCAGTGCAATGCCGTATTTTGCGGCTCTGTCTTTCAGTGCATGTCGGCCGGAGTGTTTGCCCAGGATAATCATACTGCGCGGAATACCAAGGCGTTCCGGGTCCATGATCTCATAGGTGCTGCGATCCTTCAGCAAGCCATCCTGGTGAATACCCGACTCATGCTGAAATGCATTTCTGCCGACGACCGGTTTATTGTAAGCAATGGGAAAATGCATCGCGCTACTGATCAGTCGTGAAGACTCATAGAGCTGATCCAGTGCAATGCCCGTCTCTGCACCCAGAACGTCGCCACGGGTCTCCAGCGCCATGACCAGTTCCTCTAATGCACAGTTGCCTGTTCGCTCACCAACACCGTTGACGGTGACCTCAATCTGTGTCGCACCACCCTCAATGGCTGCCAGGCTGTTAGCCACGGCAAGCCCCAGATCATTGTGACAGTGGGCACTATAGATGACTTTATCTCCACCTCTGGCCCCCAGCCGCACCCGCCGGAACATTTCGCCATATTCATGCGGCAGCGCGTAACCAACCGTATCTGGCAAGTTAATAATAGTAGCGCCTTCCTCGATGACAGCCTCCACCATCTCAATCAGGTCATCAATATTGGTCCGAGCGGCGTCCATCGCCGTGAACTCTACAACATCTGTGAATTGACGGGCGTATGCCGTCATCTCACGGGCTTTTGCCACCACTTCGGGTCTGCTCATCCGCAGTTGATGCTGAAGATGAATGTCCGAGGAGGAAATGAACAAGTGAATCCGCCGCCGCTCGGCATCACGGGTTGCTTTTACAGCAGCATCAATGTCGCCCTTGACCGCACGGGCAAATCCGCAAATTTCCACGTTCCGTATCTTGCGCGAAATGGTCTCCACGGCGTTAAAATCACCAGGGCTGGACACGGGAAATCCCGGTTCCATCACATCTACGCCCAACTCTGCAAGCTTGTAAGCCAACAGTATCTTTTGCTCCGGCGTCAGGCTCGCACCCGGCGCTTGCTCGCCGTCACGCAGTGTGGTATCAAAAATCTGAATTCTTTTCTTGACTGGAATAATCATGGTAAGTCCCTCCTGATTTATGTGTTAGATTTGGATTGATTTTGGGTTTGATTTGTTTTGCTTTGCTTTGGGTTTGTTTTTTTCAGCTTTGCTTTGGGCTCGCTTTAGATTTGCTTTCGGCTCTCTTTAGTTTCGTTTTGGGCTCGCTTTAGATTTGCTTTGGACTCGCTTTAGATTTGTTTTCGGCTCGCTTTAGATTCGTTTTGGGTTTGTTTTGGCTCGTTTAGATTTGTTTTGGATTGCTTCTTGTTTTGTCTGGTAACGGACCACAGAGACGTTATTTCCTGACCATCGACCGTTCCAGAAAAATAACGGACTCCAGAGACGCTATGAGTAGAAATCCTGTGTAAAATCCATGATTTGAGCGAAAATAGCGTCCCCTGAGTCCGTTACATGTTCCAGAAGCGGCTTAACGGGCAAATAACGACTATAGAGTCCGTTAGCTCATCGTTAGCCCATCATTAGCCCCATGCCCTTATGATAGTCAGCATATTGGTATTGGCCCTGAAGCTGTACTAGTCGTGTGGTCACGACACATTCTGCGCTTGTTTTGCACTCGCTCTGTACTCGCATATGTCCCTCTGTGAGCGCTCTGTGTACCCACTAAACTTGCTTTGTACTCACTCTGTACTCGCATATGCCCCTCTGTGAGCGCTCTGTGTACTCACCAAACTTACTTTGCACTCGCTTCGTATCCAACTATGAAGTCGTTTTATGCACTGTGTACCCACTGTTTACTCACTGCGTGCGAACTTGCTTTGGACTTGCTTTGGACTTGCTTTGGACTCACTGGACATCCTTCTTTGTGTATATTCGTTATGTTCATTACGCACAGCCGTACGTCGACTTGCGGCTGTGCTTATTCCCACCCACTGCTGCCGGCAGCTAGATGACAGCAGGGATTCCGCTGTTTATGCAGCGGAACTCCCACTCTCCGCGCCCTGTGGATTCGGATGCAGCCACGCTCCATCCGGTCCGCAGGAACGCAAAAACCCGCCGTCTCTTATAAGAGACGGCGGGTTTCCCCTCCGCGGTACCACTCTTGTTGACGCACAGTCGAACAGTATAACATCATCTGCTCGCTGTATGCGTCCAGCTCCTCTTCCCGGCAAGACGCTGAAGTTCATCCTCATCCTGCGGGAAGGTCCGGTAACGGGGACGAACCGTAACGGCCTACTGTTGTTCAGCCGCTCCGCTCCCGGGCGAGCTTCAAAGATTCTGGTGACTGCGTCGCACCTTACCGCAGCTCTCTGAACACCATAGCCTTCTACTACTCCCGTTCACAGCGTATATTTTTTGAAAAAAACCATACAAAAAAGCCTGCCGTCTCATTCAAGAGACGACAGGCTATTAACCTTCGCGGTACCACTCTTGTTGATACTCCTGATACCGGCTGATCTGCACCGACACTGGAATATCCACTTAACAGCCAAACAAATCAACCGGACATGCTGTCCTTTCCTTTGTTTGACCACCCTCTCACGGAGGTTAACCGTAACGATGTATGAAAGGCCTGGCGTGCACTGCCAGTCAATCCCTATTCTAGGGTTTCCTTTGTTCCACCGCTCCGCTCCCGGACGAGTTCAGGTCTCCTTCGACTGCGTTGCACCATCCCGCAGCTCTCTTAACCCGGAGTTTCCTTACTGCTTCCATTCATTGCGTTTACGTCAATTTATAATTGAACTGATTATACCCAGACAAGGAACTGAAGTCAATAGGCGGGAACGGACCATTTTTCCAGCGAAAATCCAGGGTCAGCCACCATATCAAGAGGAATGCCACCCTCATGTTTCCATTTTACATAAGCAGCCGCACCGATCATGGCCGCATTGTCCGTGCAATAAACCGGCGGAGGCACAATCAACTCGATGCCCTCTTTCTCACAGCGGGCTGTCAGTGCTTCACGCAAGCCTTTATTGGCAGCCACACCACCACAGAGCAGCAATTGTTTGGCACTGTGTGCCCGGACAGCCCGAACGGCTTTCTCGACCAGCACCTCTACAACCGACTCCTGAAAGCCCCGAGCAATTCCGGCCACATTCGGTGTCAGACCTTTCATCTTGCTCTGGTTGACTACATTCAGCACAGCAGATTTCAACCCGCTGAAGCTGAAATCATAAGAATCCGGCTCCAGCCACACTCTAGGCAGCGGCACGACTTCTTCGGCTTCCCGAGCCAAACGATCCACATGAGGCCCCCCTGGATACGGGAACCCTAATGCACGTGCGACTTTGTCGTAGGCTTCGCCCACCGCATCATCACGAGTGCGGCCAATAATGTTAAAGCGACCTTCCTGCTCCATATGGACCAGCTCAGTATGTCCGCCAGAAACCACCAGTGTCATGCAGGGATACTGCAGTTCAGCAACGAGGCGGTTGGCATAGATATGCCCAGCGATATGATGTGTGCCGATCAGCGGCTTGTTCCAGGCAAGCGCCAGGCTTTTGGCAGCTACTACACCTACCAGAAGCGCCCCCACCAGACCCGGGCCTTGCGTTACAGCGATGGCTGTTAAGTCCTCAGGTGTTATGTTAGCAGCCGACATTGCCTCTTCAATGACGAGCGTCATTACTTCCACATGCTTGCGCGAAGCAACTTCAGGGACTACCCCGCCGAAGGCACGGTGCGTCTCGATCTGGCTAGAGATGATGTTGGACAACACCTCACTGCCGTCCTTAACCACAGCCACTGAGGTTTCATCACAGCTTGTCTCAATTGCCAATATAATCACAGGCTGAATTGCACCCGTTTCAGTCTTCATTTATGGTCCACGCTTCCTTCCAAAATGCTTCGCTCCTCGTAAGCCGGCAGGTCGGCCCACATAATGAGCGCATCCTCACGGTTATCGGAGTAATAACCTTTACGGGTACCCGCCGAGCGGAAGCCTTTTTTGCGGTACAAATTCTGGGCAATTTCATTGGTTACCCTGACCTCAAGCGTGATGGACTGCATGCCTAAAAAAGCTGCCGTTCTCATCAGCTCGTCCAGCAGGCGTTCTCCCCATTTGCGGCCCCTATAGGCCTCCAGCAGGGCGATGTTCGTCACATGGGCCTCATCCACGATTGCCCACATTCCAGCATAACCGATAATATGACCGGCCAGCTCCATCACCATATATTTGGCAAAATGATTGTGTGTCAGCTCGTTGCGGAAGGCTTCCTCCGTCCACGGCATAGTGAAGGCTTCCCGTTCGATAACCAGAATATCGGGAATATCCTCCACCTTCATCAGGCGAAAAACAAGACCGTCTCCCTGCCCTCTTACTGACTCCGCTTCCGTCATCGTTTATTTATGCTCCCTTCTCTGCTTAACTGCAGATTGGCTTCCGCTTCCGAAAGCTGGGTATAGTTAGGTATGATGCTGTGCAGGTCATCGCTCTCTCCCTGCACCAGTCTTGCTTCGCCGAGCAGTCCTGCCCAGCGTCCTTCCAATTCATAAGGCACCGCCTCTAAGCACGCGGCCCCTTGCAGCGGCCGCAGCGATTCTTCGCTGGCATGCAGCGCCGTCTCGCCGACAAACCAGAGCCTGCGCGGTTTGGTGCCTGACGCAGCAGCCTGTTCCAGCCGTTCGCCGAGTTGCTGCACCCAATCCGCCATCAGGCGGATGGCGTCCGGCTCCAGGCGAACCGGCGCACCGCTGTCAGCAGCTGCGAACAGCGCCGTATAGGCTTGCCCGCGGCGGGCATCCAGCAGCGGGATGATCCAGTCCGGGCCATAGGTACCGGCCCCGGACTCCGCTGGAACGCCGGCATCGGCATCGCTGCCGGCGTTATCCTGCCGGTTCGCCGCAGCCTCTCCGGCGAGACCGGCCTTCCAGCCGCCCCATGCCAAGGCATGCAGGCTGGACACACCGGCCACGGGCAGTTTCCAAGCCCAGGCCAGTGTCTTGGCAGCGGTCACGGCTATACGCGTTCCGGTATAGGAACCCGGCCCAATGCCAACCGATATACCGGCCAGGCTGGCAGGGTCCGTTCCCGATGCCGCCAGCGCCTGCTGAATAATCGGCAGCAGGTGAACGGAATGATTCCGTTCGCCGGATGCGTTAATCTCATGCAGCACGGCGCCTCCTTCTGTGACGGCAACCCCCAGTGTGGCCGTCGATGTATCAAGCGCCAAAAACCGCTTGCGCGGCTTTACATTTTCATTCGTCATTCTTCTTAACCCCGTTCTGTTCCAGAGTCCGGCACCATTCATCATAAGGCGCGCCGGTTCCCGTTACCGTGATGATACGTTCGTCCGGGCCAACCGTCTCCATGTATATATGCAAATGCCGCGGAGGCATCAGCTCGGCGATGATACTGCTCCACTCCACGAGGCAAACTCCCTGCCCGTAGAAATATTCATCCAGACCCAGCTCGTCCGCTTCCTGAACCGAAATCCGGTATACATCCATGTGGTACAGCGGCAAACGCCCCGCATACTCCTTGATGATTGTAAATGTAGGGCTGTTGACGATGCCCTCTACGCCCAGATGACGGGCAAAGCGTTGGGAAAAAGCGGTCTTTCCAGCTCCCAGATCGCCGTCCAGTCCGATTACGGTACCAGGTACCGATGCAGCCGCCAGAGCAGCAGCAAGCCTCTCTGTATCCTCCAGGCTGCAGGAATGGTATTTGAGCACCGATTCGACATTATTGTCCAACTTCAATACCACCTTTGAATAAGTCCGTAATCGTCAGATTACCCAAGAAATCTGTCGAAGTACAATACAATTAATTATATCGGTATGATTGTTTTACCGCAACAACGGTGTCATTTTTGAGATTCGCAAGTAGAAACGGCTTTGCCGTCCTTTAAGGGACGGTATCCGTTTCAGCGAGAAATATAAGGATAATTTAAAGCGTAAAACATATAAATTCATATATTTACAAAAAGGCCCTTGCCCACAAAAAGGGCAAAAGGCCTGAAGCAGATCAAGCCGTTAGACAGCATGATACTGTTCTTTACTGGGTAGTTCTTCTCAACGTAATTCTTCACCACGTCGTTCTTTACAACGCAGTTCTTTATTACACAGTTCTTTATCTCGCTCTCATTATTACGACGTTCATTGTATAACTAATTCCTTAACGCTTCTCTTCCAGCCGTTCCACGCCAACGGTATGCGTATTGGTCGGACGTGACCCCACCTGCACGGTAGCCATGCCGTTCTCGGCATCCACATGCTCAATCCAGACCGGATCGCCGTCCAGATGAACCGAAATCATTTCCTTCGAAGCATAAATATCCTTAGCCCGTTGTACATCCATGTCATGTCCTCCTCCCTTGTGAAATTGGATCATTTACGCTTTATCCTTTTGTTTTGTGATCGGCGGGACTTCGCCAATGGTCTGCTCTGCATCCAACTTGTCCGCATCCGCGCTATCCTCATTCTCTGGCGTGTTCGACGTGACGGCATTCCAGTCGACTACCTCTGCAGGAATGTCCTGCTCACTCAAGCTGTCGCTCCACTCGTTCCAAGATTTGCCCATCTTTTCCCCTCCGCCGTACGTCATATCAGCACGCTTATTGCTGAATTACAGCCGCTTGCCTGACCTTATTTTTTCCCATGGTTCACAAAAAATGCATCCGGCTAGAAAAACGTATCCAGCCTAATACTAAGCCAAAGCAAATCCATGTCCTTATGCTCTTATAACATTAAAAGCAGCAAGATAATTGTTCAGGAGGCGATATCATGCATACCGTTTGGAAGGGAGCCATCAGCTTCGGACTTGT
Source organism: Paenibacillus sp. NPDC056722 (assembly GCF_042790635.1). Taxonomy (NCBI): domain Bacteria; kingdom Bacillati; phylum Bacillota; class Bacilli; order Caryophanales; family Paenibacillaceae; genus Paenibacillus; species Paenibacillus sp. NPDC056722. The sequence continues at coordinate 69,473 of NZ_JBHTYV010000008.1, forward strand.
ACATGTTCCGGTCAAAATGTTCTCCGCTACGGAGGATAAAGACATCTCGCTGCGTTACATTCATAAAGAATGCGGCAGCCCGTTGTCGTATGTGCGCAAATGCCCGGTCTGCGACAAGGAGGTCGCCTGGGAAGAAATTGGTAAGGGTTACGAATATGAGAAAGGCAAGTTTGTCACCTTCGATAAGGAAGAGCTTGACCAGTTGAACGAAGAAAGCAGTAAGAACATTACCATTCTCGATTTCGTCGATTTGACGGAGATTGACCCGATTTATTTTCAAAAAACTTACTACCTCTCCCCCGATCAGGCTGGAGGCAACGCTTACCGGCTATTGATGGAGGCTATGCGGCAGACGGGCAAAATCGGCATCGCCAAAATCTCCATCCGCTCCAAGAGCAGCCTGGCAGCGATTCGGGTGCTGGAGGAATGCATTGCTATTGAGACGATTTTCTACCCGGACGAGGTTCGTCCGGCTTCTCAAGTTCCCAATCTGCCGGGTGCCGGTGCCGTGAACGACAAGGAACTGGAAATGGCCAAGCTGCTGATCTCCCAGCTGTCCACGCCGTTCGAGCCGTCCAAATATACGGACGATTACCGCCAGCGAATGCAGGATCTCATCTCGCATAAGATTGCAGGGGAGGAATTTCATATTGCACCTACCAAGCAAGAGAGCAATGTAATCGACCTGATGGCCGCACTTCAGGCCAGTATCGAGGCTGTTCAGCATGTTCCCACAGACCCTGGACCCTCCCTGTCCGGCACCAAGAAGACGAAGACTGCCGGTACGGGTAAAAGAAAAACGGCAAAGACCTCACCGGCGGAACCTGCGGTTACGCCTCTGGCCGGAGCAGCTTCATCCGTCGGGACTTCCCCTATGGCTACGCCTCCAGCCGGTGCCACACCATCTGTTGAAAATTCTCCTTCTGCAACAGCCGCAACGGCCGGAGCTCCGAAGGTCGGCCCCATCCCGGTCATCGCACCGACTAAGACTAAGCGCCGCAGCGCTAAGTCTAAAGAAACGATTTCTTAGAGGACCGGCAGATGAAGCTGAAGCCTGTGATCCCCTTCGAGCCCATACTAGCCGATCAGCTTCCGCAGGGTAACCAGTGGATTGCCCAAATCAAATGGGATGGCGTTCGCATGCTGTCCTATTATGACGGGAATAGCACCGAACTGGTTAACAGGCGTGGGAACCGCCGCACGCTCCAGTATCCCGAGCTTGCGGATGCTGCTGCTTATTGTAAAGCAAATTCAGTCATTCTGGATGGCGAGATTATCGCCCTCAACGGCGGCAAGCCTTCTTTTCACGAGGTCATGCGGCGGGACAGTCTGCGGACGGAAGCAACGATCCAAGCTGTAAAGCGACAGGTGCCGGTCATGTATATGATCTTCGACATCCTGTATTGTAATGGCGGGTGGCTACTCGACCAGCCGCTGCATAAGAGGCAGCAGCTTCTGGCTGAAATACTGTTGCCGCATCCTCATGTGCAGAGCGTTCCCAGTTATACCAATCCGGCAGAGCTGTTCAATGCCGCCCAAAAGGGCGGGCTGGAAGGCATTGTCTGTAAGGAAATGGACAGTACCTACGCCCTAAACGGCAAGGACAAGCGCTGGCAGAAGCGCAAAATCATTCAGGATCTTGTAGCGGTAGCCGGAGGTGTCACCTTCCGTGACGGGCTAGTCAACGCGCTGCTGCTCGGCCTGTATGACGATGAGGGCAAACTGCATTATATCGGCCATGCTGGTGCAGGCAAGCTGACCGTACAAGATTGGCGGGAGCTTACCCGGTATGCCCATGAATCGGCAGCTCCAACCATGCCTTTTGCCGCGCTGCCCCAGCGGAGCAAAACTGCCTTTTGGATCATGCCGCAGCTTTGCTTCAAGATCCATTTTCTAGAGTGGAATACATCAGGAACACTCCGCCAGCCTGTCATTCAGGCCCAGGTGGATATTCCACCACAGGACTGCCTGTTAAGTCAGCGGGGAAATAAAGCCTAAGGAGGAGTCAAGCATGCCCACTGCAGTCAAAGGCTCCATCACAGTAGACGGGCAGGAGATCATCATCACCAATCCCGACAAGCCGCTGTGGCCTGAGGTCGGCATCACCAAGAAGCTGTATCTGCAAAAGCTTGCCGCTCTCTCTCCCTATCTGCTCCGTTACTGCCGGGACCGGCTGCTGACCGTTATCCGCTATCCGCATGGCGTAACCGGCATGTCTTTTTATCAAAAGAACGCGCCTGAGCCGCTCCCGCCATTCGTCCGGACCTTCAACCACGACGACATTACTTACATTACCTTGCAGGGCTTGCCTGAACTGCTCTGGCTCGGCAATCTCGCAGCGCTGGAGTTTCATCCGTCCTTACACCTTGCGGGCAGCACGTTGCCCTGTGAATGGATGATTGATTTGGACCCTTCCCGCGAAGAGGAGCCGCGCATTATGGAAGCAGCTTCGATTGTAGGTAAGGTGCTGAAATCCCTTGGCCTCAACTCAGTTCCCAAAACTTCCGGGGCAACCGGCGTTCAGATTATCGTTCCGATTACCCCGGGCGTAACCTTTGACGACCTTCGAAGGGTAGGACATTTTGTCGGACGTTTTGTGACCGAGAAGCACCCGGAGCTGTTCACACTGGAGCGGCTGAAGAAGCATCGTGGAGACCGGATTTATTTTGACTATCTTCAACATTACAGCGGAAAAACCCTATCAGCGCCCTATACCCCCAGAGCTCGTCCGCTCGCAACCGTCTCAACACCTCTGACCTGGGAAGAAGTTGAACGAGACGTTTCTGTTACCGATTATCATCTGCTCAACATTGAAGAACGCCTTACCCAGACGGGTGACTTGATTGCCAGCGTGCCCCCACAGCCGGTTGAAGTCATTGTACGGCAGCTTTCCTAAAAAGCATAAAAATCAAGAAGCCCTCCTTAAAAATGGGGGCTTTTTTACATTTCATTTTCAGGGCAAAAATAAGTTTCCTACTAGGGATTGTCCAGAATACGTTCAGCAGCGAGTTGTACAATTAGCCGTGCAAATATTGTCGACTTTTCGAGGGAATTGTCGCATGTAGCAATTTTAAGGGGGAAAGAAGGCTATGAGTAAGAAACAATCGTTAAAGAAGAAATCAATAGCTATGTTATCTACCACTGTGCTGCTTGGTACTTTAGTACCTCACGCATTTGCTTCGGCATCGTTTACTGATATCTCTAATTCTTACGCCAAAGATGCCATCTTAGAATTAATGGACAAAGGGATTATAAATGGAACAACAGATAGCAAATTTAATCCGACTGGCTTGATTTCCAGACAAGACTTCGCCATTATCCTGGCGAAAACGCTGAATCTTGATCTGACTTCCCCACCTGCCTTAGCTACGTTTAGTGATGTACCAAATAATTCATACGCTTTCAATGCTGTGGAAGCTGCAGTAAAGGCAGGACTCGTGAAAGGCATAGGTGGAGAACTATTTGGAGCAGCGAATACGCTGACCCGTGAACAAATGGCTGTTATTTTTATGAATGCCTTAGCTGTTGACATCACGGGAAAAGGCAAAGACTTAACCTTCAGTGACACATCTTCCATCTCTGCTTGGGCTAAGGATTCCGTCGCCGCTGCACTGGAATTAAACTTAATGAGAGGTAATCCTGACGGTTCCTTCCGGCCGAAGAGCAGCGCACTTCGTCAGGAAGTTGCTCTAGTGGCTTCTAAATTCCTGGTCGAAAAATCTAAACAGGATGCCGAGAACCCGAGCCAGCCAGCAACACCGGAACCTGTATTAGGGGTGGTCGTTCCACAATCTACACCAACTACCACAAGCACTAACAGCAGCAATTGGACTTCGCCAACGCCGGCGGCACCTGAGCCGACGCTGACGCCAACTCCAACATCGACCCCGACCCCGACTCCGACTCCAACACCGACACCGGCGCCAACTCCAACACCAACGCCGACACCGACACCAACACCAACACCAACACCGACACCGACTCCAACGCCGACACCGACTCCAACGCCGACACCGACTCCAACGCCGACTCCGGTCTACGGGACATCGTCTGCGTTTGCACTTAGTAAAAGAATCTACAATAGCAACTTCACGGAACAGCCAAAGACATTTACAGTTAGCGATGGTGTTAATACAGCTACGATCACAGCAGATCAAAACTATGAGGATATGAGAGACTTTGTGCGCGTCTTAAATGCGGCTTTGGCAGAAGGTCATGTGAACGCCAAGGCATCGGTCGTTGATTTATTTAGCTTTAAAATTGTCTCAGATGTGACGGGACCAGATGCTGTTCTTTATTTCGGAGGCGAAGATACGTCATATGCGTTTAGGAAAGAGGAGTATCGCGGATCAAATCTATCCAGCATAAACGAAGCTCCGACCATTCAGGATTTGCAGATTATTTCACGAGATGAGCCTACTGTGGGAGATCGACTCCTTGCTGATTTTGACTATATTGACGTAGAGAACGATGAGGTTGATTCCTTGAATTATCAATGGTATCGTTCTGAATCCATGGAAGCTAACAAGACAGCTATCTCTGGAGCCACCAATCAATATTATCAATTGACCGATGAAGATCTTGGAAGCTATATCACACTTGAGGTTACGCCTATAGCCAAAACGGGAACGATGACAGGAACCACTGCTACCAAAACATTGAATCAGATCATCAAATCAAATGTGCCAACGGTCGATATCTCACAATTTGAAGTGATTGATAACTACAAGGGTGAACAGGATCAAATTAGAGGCTTGGCTGGCGCGGTTAGTGAACCGGACGCTATAGTAAAGGCTTATCGTTGGGAGGATCTTAACGAGAATGGCATCGTGGATGAAGAGGATCTCTTGGGAAGCCCGCTTAATCTCGGCTTAAGTCAGGCGGACGGATCACTCCCTGCCGCCAATATCGGAGATCTGGATGCAAGTGGATACAGCTATATCCTTACCTCCACGAATGATGATGGTAAAGAGTCTCCACTCGATGCTGAACATGCCTTTACATTTACTTTGCAAAAAGGAGCTCGTCCAGCCGTACCAACACTGCCTTCAACTTATTATGGGTTTCCTGACCCAGCCGCGTTCGTACCCTCCAAGTCATTTTTAGCAGGATCTCTTCCATTCTTGATCCGCTTTGACTATGTTATGGGGGAAGCTTATTCGAATGGAACCTTGGAAGTTACATTGGAAGGACTGACGTTTACCACAAATGACTATATAGCGGTAGGCCCGTGGAGGAATATAACAGCGGACCAAATAAGTAATGAGGGACATACCCTCACTATTAAAAACATAACAGGCCCTTCACAGGACATCGCCTTCGAACTGCATGATAAACGAATTCCGTCTGCCGGGGATTATCTTATTCGCTTTAGAGCAGATGCCGATGGCACAGGAACCCAGAAGTCTTTTTCCGAAGAACAACAGATTACATTGAAATCGGTACAACCGTCATAACAACACTATAACAATACAAAAAAAGCGCAAGCCCGAGGATGCAGTATCCCTTTCAGCTTGCGCTTTTTCTCATGCCTTTAATAAAAAATCTAGAAGGTATTCTATATAAGAATACGGCACATAAAGATGGTTCCGCCGTATTTATTGAGCGATCGTTCGTAAATATACCTTCTTTCAGTGAGTTAAAGCCCGCACCCGAGCTTCGCTAATGGATGGATTTTTTCTTAAAGCGTCCACCCTTGACATCATGGATATTACCGATCGCAACGAATGCGTCAGAATCCCAATCCTCTACAATGGCTTTCAGCTTAGCTTCTTCCAGACGAGTAATAACAACAAAGATCACTTTCTTGTTCTCGCCGGAGAAACCGCCTTCTCCATCCAAATAAGTAACACCACGCCCAAGGCGCTCTGTCAGCGCTTCTCCGATATCACGGAATTTCTCGCTGATAATCCATACCGACTTCGACTGATCCAAACCTTCAAGTGTAATATCAATCAATTTGAATGCTATATAATAGGCAATAAGTGAGAACATTGCATTATTCCAGCCGAACACAAAGCCTGCACCCGATAGAATAAACAAGTTAAAGAACATTACAACTTCGCCTACAGAAAACGGTAGTCTCTTGGCAACCAGAATCGCCACAATTTCCGTACCATCCAGCGATCCACCATAACGGACAACCAGCCCGACGCCTACGCCCAGAATGATACCGCCAAAGACGGCAGCCAGCAGTGGATCCGAGGTGAAAGGTTTCACAGGATGCAGCAACTGGGTTCCTATGGACATCAGGACTACGGCAAATAAAGTGGACAAAGCGAACGTTTTACCGATTTGCTTATAGCCGATCAACAGAAATGGAAGGTTAAGCAGCGTCAACAGAATACCGAGGGGAATATCAAAGATATGCGACAGCATGATCGAGATCCCTGTAATACCACCGTCAATCATCTGATTCGGGACAAGGAATATCTCCAGTGCAACCGACATCATCGCTGCCCCTATGGCCAGCATAACAACTCGTTGCGCGAGCTTCGCCGTTTTGATTGCTCCGGACTTTTGTGGTCTGCCTTCTTTCGCAAACAGTTCTTGACTCACATTCATAGAACTCCCCCTACAATTACAGTATAATTTTGAAACATAAGTTATGAGGTTCATCTCTTACATTTCTGATTTGTACACTTTATTATATCATAAATAAACGTTCCATAATGAATGCTTCCTGTAAAAAACGTTCAAGAATTTTGTTGTTTGTCACTTTTCCTGTCATAGAAGTGGTGATAACAACTGACAAATACCCTCACCCAGCTTGACAAGCCAGCCTCTCTCTCTAAATTGCTCCGGATTTATGAACTCACTATGCTTCAAATCCCGTTGAAATCCATCTGCAACCGCTGATATAGCTTTAAGGTCCAGCAGCACTGCTGTCAGCTCAAAATTGGAGTAGAAGCTCCGCATATCAAGGTTTACGCTGCCCACCGCAGCCAGCAATTCGTCGGCTACCATGATTTTGGCATGCATGAACCCCTTGGTATAGCGGTAGAATTTCACGCCTGCATCTTGCAGATTCTCCAAATAAGACAAGGATGCATAATAAACTACCCAGTTGTCTGGCTTCGCCGGGATAACAATCCTGACATCAACCCCCTTGAGCACTGCACTCTTCAGCGCCCGGCAAATGGCGGGATCGGGAATAAAGTATGGCGTGGAAATCCAAATCCGACTCTTCGCAGCGCACAGGGCTCCAAAATACATCTCTTGCGAGGCATCCATTTGACCATCCGGTCCACTCGGCACAATCTTCACCGCCTCTTCCCCCACGCAGGCATGAACCGGAAACAGACGGGGATGGCTTACTCCTTCACCGGAGGCCAGCTTCCAGTCCTTTAAGAAGACGTATTGTATAAAATAAACGGCGTCCCCCTCCAGACGCAGCTGTGTGTCGCGCCAGTAGCCTATTTTGGGATCCCGGCCGAGATACTCGTCCCCCACATTCATCCCGCCGGTAAACCCCACTAATCCATCTATGATCAAGAGTTTACGGTGGTTGCGGTAATTGAAACGCCCTTCCAGCAGCGAAAGCAGTGGCGGCAAAAAGAAATGCACCTCGACACCGGCTCTGCGCAGCGTCTGGATATATCTGCGGCTTAGGGCATGACTGCCCATCCCATCACACAACAGGCGCACCTTAACCCCTTGCCGGGCTTTGCGAATCATCACATCCTGGAACCGATCTCCAATCTCATCATCCCGAAAGATATAGAATTCCATATGAATATGCTCACGGGCGTCTTCCATCGCTTCCAGCATGGAGGTGTATGCTTCTTCTGTGCTGGAAAGTAGCCGAGTGGTATTACAGCCGGTAATCGGGCTTTTCGACAGTCCAGAAAGCAGAGATAACAGCTCTCTTTGCTGGGCGAACTCCGGGTTCCCGCACTCCTCCAGCTTTTTGACTACACGGCTTTTGCCGGAGACATGAGCGTGTATTTCAGGCTGCCGGGTAATGCACTTCCGGCTCAATGAACGTTTTCTCCGAAAATCGCGCCCTAGCGCATAATAGAAAAGCAACCCTAGCGGGGGGCAGCAAAAAGTGAGGAACATCCAGGCTACTGCCCGCTGCGGGCGCCTAAATTCAAGCAGCAGAATTACAGCCAGCTGAACAATAAAGAGAACTAGAATTATGGCAAGCACCTTCATACAGCCGACTCCCTCTCAGTAATTAGAGCACAGCCACTGCGGCCAAAGCTCTTCTTTTTTTCAACAAACCATTGTCATGTTCCCGAAAGATATGGAATACATAGAGTAATAGGACAAATCGGATAGAACTGCGGAACGATCCACTGCCTGCCCGCAGCAATACAGGAGCGGCTGCCTAAAGCCGCAGGAAGGAGACGCTATGAAAAGTCAGCCAGATAAGAGCGGGATTACACTGCTCGTTGTCCGGGATGCCGGGCGTCCGGTCCGACAGCTTCAGCTATCCAGGCCGATGGCGTTGGCCCTGCCGGCTGCAGCCGCTCTATCTATCTCCAGTCTGGTCACCTCCATGCATTTTCATGCATCGAAGTCGATTGCCGAACTGGAAGCAGAAGCTGCTGCGCTGTCCTTGAATAATCTTCGTATGGAAATGCAGGTCGCGGACAAAGACCAGACATTACTCCATCTGCGCAGTCAGGTCTCGGAATTGTCGGAAGAAGCTGAGAATATCAGGGACCGGTTAAAGAATGTAAGTGAACTGGAGAAGCAACTGCAGTCCCTTCTGGACAAAGAGAAAACTACGCCAGCTGGTGCACCGTCCGCAGCAGCCTCGGGGAGTCGTTCTGGAATGAATAACGATAATTCTGTTGCTTCCAATGCGAATTCTTCCTCTGCTGCTACTGCGAGCAAAGGAAGCTCTGCCTCAGCTGCAGTGGATCTCACCTCCGCCTCCAAGGCTACTGTCAACTCGGTCAGTAAGACAGCGGGCATTCGTCAAGAGGATTCATCCACTAGTACAGCATCCTCTGTAATTTTCGTACCGGAGCCTGCTAACTCACCCGCTTCCACCGCTATCCGTTTCCGGATCGGAGCCATGAGCGGCATCATCGGCGATACGGTAACTCCACAGGTAGGCGGTGAATATATCGCCGTGCACCAGAATGATCCTTTTCAGCTGATAGAGGATACCAAGGATGATTTCGAGGAAATTCACAGTATCCTGGATGAAATGCTGGGCCGGATCTCCAATACCATTCATCAGGCTAAAGAAGCCAGCACCCAAGCAGCCCAGAAACAAGCCAAACAAGTGGAGGCCCAGAAGCAAAAACTGGATTCTGGGGTAACGTGGCCGACGCTCTCCAAAGTCATCTCCTCAAATTTCGGCTACCGCTCTGATCCTTTCAAAAGTGTATCTGCCTTCCATTCCGGGATCGACATCGCGGCTAAAACCGGAGATCCCGTCTTTGCAGCCCTCTCCGGCGAAGTTGTTGCGGTGGATCAGCAGAGCGCCAGAGGCAAATATATTGTCGTCAAACACCCGAACGGATTGGAAACATGGTATATGCATCTTAGCGGAATGAACGTCTCTCCTGGAGAGAAAGTAGCCAAGGGACAAAAAATCGGACTGGTAGGCAGTACCGGACGCAGCACCGGTCCCCACCTTCACTTTCAAGTAGTCAAACAGAACAGCCCGGTGAACCCGCTGACCTATGTAAAACCTTAAAACTGTGTATTCAGGCCATATGGAATGGGAGGAAATAAAATGTGGAACAAACGAGGGAAAGCTACACCCATCAAGTCTACGGATTCATTGATCGGGCACGGAGGCACCCTGGAAGGAAAGGTACATTGCGACACCAATTTACGGATTGAAGGGACCTTCAGCGGAGAGATTGAGTGCAGCGGTACAGTCACTGTGGGCGAACAGGGAACTGTTCGCTCCAGCATTACTGCGGAGGAGATTATCATTGCCGGAAAAGTATACGGTGATGTCACCGCGAACCGCAGGCTCATCATGACGGGCAGTGGCCAGCTGCATGGCAATATTTCAGCCGCCACGCTTAACATTATGGAAGGCAGCCTCTTGAACGGTTCGGTAGACATGAAACAGCCCGCCCCGGAATCAGCGGGCGGGCAAGAACAGCAGGCAAAGCCGGACAAGGCCGCCGCACGTGCTGCCAAAGCGCAGAATGCACGTGAAGCTGGATGATCGCTTGGGCCTAAGCCGCTACATCCCGCTTGCGGAACACAATCCAGGAGATCAGCAGGAACAGCAAATAATACGCAGCCAGCACGGCAATCGAGAAGCCTAGTGTGACTCCTCCGGGACCAACATCCGAAGACAGATATACCCGCAGGTCCATGTGGGTAAACAGCAGATACTTCGCCCACTCATATCGGTCTGGGTTGAAGATGATCACAATCAGATTTTTGGCAAATATAATAAACAACGATAGACCGATAGCCAGGCCGCTGGCCCGGAATACACTGGATACCATAAAGGCCAGCGTCGCGGTCAAGAACAACTCCACATAACGGAACAACAAATCCATAAAGGAATAGGCTGAAGGACTCCAGCCCGTCAGGGAAGTCATAACGTCTCCCGTTTGAGAAGAGAATAGGTATGCAGAGCCCAGACCAAACGCAATCAGCACCACTGTACTTAGCAGACTGAATAACACCATGGAAATGTATTTGGATAGCAGTATTTTAGAACGGCTCCACGGGCGAATCAATAACAGCTTGATGGTCCCCCAGGAGAATTCGCCCGCTATGGAGTCTGAGGCCACAACAACTGTAAATATTGTATTCAGGAAAAAGGCCACACTCACAGTCATTTGGAAGGTCTCCCAAAGCCCCATGAGATGACTCTTGTCACTGGCAGAGAAGTAGAACAACACTGGCATCAGCGCACTCATGACTGCCAGAATCAACAGCATCACCCAGGTACGCGCCCTGCTGTAGATTTTGATATTCTCATTATGTATGAGTCCCGTGAATTTACCCAATGCCTTCACCTCCGGTCATTTCCAAGAATTGATCTTCCAGCGAACGGGACAAGGCCCTAATTCCGTACACCTTAACCCCACCCTTGACCAGCAGCTCATTCATAGCCGGAATTTCCTCGCGTGTCACTTCCAGCACAAGGCCTCCATCCTTTACAATCCCCCGGCCAACCAAGGCCATCGCAGTTTCCGCTTGATCCACTTCGAACAAGGTTTCTGCCGCCGCTACCACTGTATCGCCTACGTTCTTCAGCTGTCTAACATCCACCAGCCGGCCATTTTGAATAATGGCTACACTATCACACATTAATTCCATCTCGGAGAGCAAATGGCTGGATACGAAAACCGTCGTCCCCTCCTGCTGACATAACCGGCGCAAGTAATCCCGCAACTCGCGAATGCCCTGAGGATCCAGTCCATTAGTCGGCTCGTCCAAAATCAACAGCTTCGGCCGATGCAGCAGTGCCTGGGCCACACCCAGCCGTTGCCGCATTCCCAGGGAATAGGTTTTCACCTTATCATGGATTCGGTTATCAAGCCCTACCAGCTTTATGACCTCATCGATCCGCTGCTTCGTTACGCCGCTTACCATTCTCGCGTATTGGCGGAGATTCTGATATCCAGTCAGGAATTTGTACATCTCCGGATTCTCAACGATAGCACCGACATGGGACACCGCTTCTTCAAAATGTTCTTTAATGCTTCGGCCGCAGATCAAAATATCCCCTCGGCTGATCGAGATTAAGCCTACCATCATCCGAATCGTAGTCGTTTTACCAGCGCCATTCGGCCCCAGAAAACCGAAGATTTGGCCTGCCGGGATATCCAGTGTCAGATCGCTTACCAGCGTCTTAGAGCCGATTTTTTTGGTCACACCCTGTAGCCTGGCAACCGGTTCGGCAAGTTCTGCCGTCAGCATAGTCTCACTTCCTCTCTCGTATAGAAACACCTTTTCTTTTCTAATTAACCATTCCAGTGTACCACATATCTTATTTTCCCTAAAAATGTAATATTATATCATATCATAAAAAAGGGATTTGGCCCCTCCTGCACTGCAGAGCAGGACCAAATCCCTCTATTCTTTAATTCATCATTACAGTGACCTGCGTTCCGCTTAACCGCCTACACGGGCAAGCTCACGCATATTGGCTTCAAAAGCGGCCATCAAGGCAGCTTCCCCGGACAAGCCGGTCTGCTCCACCTTGCGAATCTGTTGCATCATCCGTTTGTAATCCTTAGGAATAACACGAACAAACTGCGGCAGATTGTCATTCCATTGCTCAAGAACCCGCGCGCCAATCGCACTACCTGTCAGCTCATTGTGACGGGAGATCAGATTGAACAGCTCCTCAGCTTCCTCAGGCTCTTCTACCCGTTCCAGCAGAACCATTTCGAGGTTGCAGCGCTGGATGAAGCTATTGTCCGGATCGTAGACATAGGCGATACCGCCCGACATTCCAGCCGCGAAGTTGCGTCCAGTCTCACCCAGGACAACTACACGCCCGCCGGTCATGTATTCACAACCATGGTCACCTACGCCTTCAACCACTACATTCGCCCCGGAGTTACGGACTGCGAAGCGTTCACCGGCGATACCGTTAATATAGGCTTCCCCGCTAGTGGCTCCGTACAATGCCGTATTTCCGATGATGATATTATCCTCAGCTGCAAAGGTAGCTTGCGGTGACGGCTTGATGATCAGCTTACCACCGGACAATCCTTTACCGACATAGTCATTGGAGTCCCCTTCAACAGTAATCGTGATCCCCTTCGGCACGAACGCTCCCAAACTTTGACCGGCAGAACCGGAGAAGTGAAGACGAATCGTATCTTCCGGCAGACCCGCCGCTCCGTATTTACGGGTCAGCTCACTACCCAGGATCGTACCTACTGCACGGTTCACGTTCGTAATCGGCAAGGAGGCTTCAACTACAGTACCATTCTCGAGTGCCGGAGCTGCCAGTTCAAGCAGCTTGGAGACATCGAGTGTCTCATCCAGGCCATGGTTCTGATACTGGCTGCGGAAGCGCGTGCTGCCTTCTGGAAGCTCTGGTGTATGAAGCAGGCTACTAAGGTCAACGCCCTTCTTCTTCCAGTGGTACGAAGCCTTCACAGCATCGAGACAATCGGTACGCCCAACCATCTCTTCAATGGTACGGAAACCAAGCTCCGCCATGATTTCACGCAGATCTTGTGCTACGAAATTCATGAAGTTAACCACATGATGTGGGTCACCTGTGAAATTTTTACGCAGATCAGGGTTCTGGGTAGCTACACCCACCGGACAGGTATCCATTTGGCATACACGCATCATGATACAGCCAACAGCCACCAGTGGCGCTGTCGAGAAGCCGTACTCTTCTGCTCCGAGCAGTACCGCTACAGCAAGGTCACGTCCGCTAAGCATTTTGCCGTCTGTCTCGAGCACTACACGGTCACGGAGATTGTTGAGAATCAGCGTCTGGTGCGTTTCAGCAAGACCAAGCTCCCATGGGAGACCGGCATGACGGATCGAGTTCATCGGCGAAGCGCCTGTACCGCCATCATAACCGCTGACCAGAATGATATCGGCCCGGCCTTTGGCTACTCCGGCCGCAATCGTTCCTACGCCCACTTCAGAGACCAGCTTCACGTTGATATTTGCACGTGGATTGGCATTCTTCAGATCATAGATCAGCTCCGCCAAATCCTCGATAGAGTAGATGTCATGGTGAGGCGGCGGCGAGATCAAACCTACGCCTGCTGTGGAGCCACGGACCTCGGCAACCCAAGGATATACCTTGCGCCCCGGAAGCTGTCCGCCTTCACCTGGCTTCGCGCCTTGCGCCATTTTGATCTGAATCTCATCGGCATTCACCAGATAGTTCGAGGTAACCCCGAAGCGTCCTGAAGCGACCTGCTTAATCGCACTACGGCGGGAATCGCCGTTGCTGTCAGGAATGTAACGTGCCGGGTCTTCACCGCCCTCACCGGTGTTGCTCTTGCCGCCAATGCGGTTCATCGCGATAGCCAAAGTCTCATGCGCTTCCTTACTGATCGAACCGAAGGACATCGCACCAGTCTTAAAGCGTTTCATGATCGATTCTACGGATTCGACCTCTTCCAGCGGAACCGGCTCATAAGGGGAGTTGAATTCCAGCAGAGACCGGAGGGTCAAGTGCTTCTCACTCTCGCCTTGAACAAGCGCAGCATATTTCTTGTACATCTTATAGTCACCACTGCGCACAGAGTGCTGGAGAAGGTGAATGGTCTGCGGGTTGAACAAATGCTCTTCCCCGTCGCTGCGCCATTGGTAGTCGCCGCCGGAATCCAGCACCTTGTCATTCCCGTCCTTCTCGGTAAAGGCCCGGTTATGATGAGCCAGTGCTTCCGCAGCCACTTCCTCAAGGCCAATACCGCCGATGCGGGAAGGCGTCCAGGTGAAGTAACGATCCACGAAATCGGAATTCAGACCGACAGCTTCAAAGATTTGTGCGCCGCGGTAAGATTGGATGGTCGAAATCCCCATCTTGGATAGTATTTTAACTACGCTCTTCGTCGCAGCTTTGATATAGTTCTTCACGGCCTTAGCATGCGAGATGCCGCGCAGCAAGCCTTGGCTGATCATATCGTCCAGACTTTCGAACGCCAGATAAGGGTTCACCGCACTGACGCCATAGCCGAGCAACAGTGCATAATGGTGCACTTCGCGCGGCTCGCCGGATTCCAGCAGGATGCTAACCTTGGTCCGGGTGCCTTGGCGGATCAGATGGTGATGCAGACTTGCTACGGCCAGCAGGGCCGGAATCGCTGCATTCTCACGGTCCACACCGCGGTCGGACAGAATCAGAATGTTGTGGCCCTTGGCGATAACGCGGTCTGCCGCCTCAGCCAGCCGGTCAATCGCGATACGCATGCCTTCGGCGCCCAGCTCAGCCGGGAAAAGAATCGGAATGGTCATCGACTTGAAGCCTGCACGGCGAACATGGCGAACTTTGGCGAAGTCTTCATTGGACAAGATCGGTGTCTCTAAGGAGATTTGCCGACAGCTTTCCGGTTCCGGCTTCAGCAAGTTGCGCTCAGGACCGATCGTAGTCGTCGTGGAAGTGACCAGCTCTTCACGAATCGCATCAATTGGCGGATTCGTTACTTGGGCAAACATCTGCTTGAAGTAATTGTACAGACGCTGTGGTCGGTCAGACAGCACCGCAAGCGGAGCATCGTAACCCATAGAGGTAACAGCTTCTGCGCCGGTGGATGCCATTGGCTCAAGCACCTTGCGCAGATCCTCAAATGTATAGCCGAACGACTGCTGCAATTGGAGTACATTGTCATGCTTCGGATTAGGAAGCTCCGGCGCATCCGGAAGCTCATCGAGGCTAATCAGATGCTCATCCAGCCATTCACGATAAGGGCGTTCAGAGACGATGGCTGCCTTCACTTCCTCATCAGAAATGATGCGGCCTTCCTTCGTATCCACGAGCAGCATGCGGCCTGGCTTCAGACGATCCTTGTACAGCACGTTCTCTGCCGGGATATCCAGTACGCCGGCTTCAGAAGACAGGATAATCTTATCGTCTTTTGTAACGTAGTAACGCGCAGGACGCAATCCGTTACGGTCAAGCATCGCACCGATCTGCACGCCGTCAGTGAAGCCCATTGCAGCCGGTCCGTCCCAAGGCTCCATCAGGGTGCTATGGTATTGATAGAATGCTTTCTTCTGCTCATCCATGGTGTCATGGTTGTTCCAAGGCTCAGGTACCATCATCATGGCTACCTGCGGCAACGAGCGGCCGCTCAGGTACAGGAACTCAAATGTGTTATCGAACATCCCAGTATCGGAACCATCCGGATTGATGACTGGCTTGATCTTATCGAGGGATTCGCCGAACACATCACTCTTGAACAGTGATTGGCGGGCATGCATCCAGTTCACATTTCCGCGCAGCGTATTAATCTCACCGTTATGAATCATGAAGCGGTACGGGTGAGCGCGTTCCCAGCTCGGGAACGTATTGGTACTGAAACGAGAGTGAAGCAGCGCAATTGCCGATTCCAGATTCTCATCCTGCAGATCAAGATAGAATTGTCCCACCTGCTCTGTGGTCAACATTCCTTTATAAACGATTTTGCGACAAGATAAGCTTGGCAGATAGAAGGATTCTCCCTCTTCTGCACCGCTGTAACGGATAGCCAGCTCAGCCCGTCTGCGGATGACGTATAGTTTCCGCTCGAAGGCCAGCTCATCGGATACCGCTGCGGAACGGCCGATAAAGACCTGACGCACATAAGGCTTGGCGGCTTTAGCCGTCTTACCCAGCATCTCGTCAAAAGTAGGTACGTCGCGGTAGCCGAGCACCTCTTGGCCTTCTTCGGCAATAATCTCGCTCAAGAGAGCCTCATGGCGGGCTCTGATCTCCTCGTTATGAGACAGAAAGATCATACCCACGCCATAATGGCCTTGCTCAGGCAGTTCAAAGCCAAGCTTCTTGGCTTCTAAGGCAAAGAAACGATGCGGGATTTGCAGCATAATGCCGGCTCCGTCACCGGAGTTCGGCTCGCTTCCCTGGCCTCCCCGATGCTCCATGTTAATGAGCATGGTCAGAGCATTACTTACGATTTCATGGGACGGTACGCCTTTAATATGGGCAACAAATCCCATGCCGCAAGCATCTTTTTCGAACTGGGGATCATACAGGCCCTGTTTGCGGGGCAGTTCAGTGTGTCTCATCTTACGCAACCTTTCTATAATAAAGTGGGGCGGTATCTCGAGAAAATTTGACATATTAAAATCTAAATAATTATTCCGCGGTGATTTGGTTTTACTAGTGTATCACCGGGGTTTATGCTGGGCAAATTATAGTTTTTTATGATGTTGATAACTATAGTTTTTGCTGTACAGCTTTACTTAACCAAAGATTTATTTGCATTTCCATGTAGAGTAATACATATTCTTTGCATTATTTTTTTTGCACTGAAAAATGTTTCATAAATTTTCCTAACCTAGCGTCTTTTTTAACGAAAAATGTCACTTCTAAATGCGCAAGAAGCGCTCCACATGGGAGCGCTTCTTGTTGTATAGGCCAAACCAAAACAGCTTACCGATTATACAGTTAATACTTTTTCATTCTTCAAAGCCATTTCATTATCCTGACTGCGTGTCATGAAGTAAGCGAGGGTAAGCATCATGAAGACCACGCCATAGATAGCAAGTCTTCCCATATCGCCCCACATTGCGCTGTAATCTCCGGTAGAGATCACTGCCTTTAATCCTGCAACACTGTATGTCATTGGCAGTATCGGGTTAAAGAACTGCATCCAGTCTGGAATCAGTTCCAGCGGGAATGTACCGGCGCTTGTTGTCAATTGGAAGATCAGAATGACAATGACAATGAAGCGGCCCGGGTTAGCCAACCAGGTTACAAGCGCCTGGATGATCATCATGTAGGCAAGACTTGTGATGAAAGTGAACAGATAGAACAGAGGTACACTCTGTACTTCCAGACCCAGACCATACAGGACAATCATCGCCGCCATCAACGATTGAAGCAGACTCATCATCGAGAATGTCAGTGTACGGCTGATAAAGCGGTTGAACCGGGTTGCTTCTGCAACCTCTGATTCACGCGTAGGAATAACCAGCGTGCAGATAAGTGCCCCTACGAAAAGGCCCAGCGACAGGAAGTATGGTGCAAAACCTGTACCGTAGTTAGGTACTTTGTTGATTGCATGATCTTCGATAACAACAGGCTCAGCAAACATTTGAACCATAGCATCTGTTTTGCTTACAGCACTTGTCTTCTCGGCAGCATCATCGAGTTTGGTAGCCAGTTCATTGGAACCGGATTTCAGATCAGCCATCCCGTTCTTCAGTTCTCCGGCACCGTCCGCCAGCTTCTTGGAGCCATCTGCTACAGCGTTGATACCGTTACCCAGCTCGCCAACTCCGTTCAGAAGCTTCGAAGTACCTGCGCCCAGCGCTTTTCCGCCATCGGCCAGCTTGCTGCCGCCGGCTGCTGCTTCACTCAGCTTCTCGCCGAACTGCTTCATACCAGCGGTCAGCTTATCGCCGCCCGCTGCCAGCGCAGAAGCGCCTTGCGCCAGCTTCTGCTGTCCTTGCAGCAGCTGTGTGCTGCCTGCGTTCAGCTGCTTGGCACCGTCATGCAGTTGGCTTACGCCGCCTGCAAGCTGCTGTGAGCCCGCGTTCAGCTGCGCCGCACCTTGGGCAAGCTGTTCTTGGCCGCTGTGCAGGGCGCTTGCGCCTTGTGCCAGCTGCTGCTGGCTTTGCTGAAGCTGTGCGTTGCCGTCAGCGACCGCTTTGCTCGCGGCGAGCAGCTTTTGCACTGCCGGATTCTCCGCAAGCTGCGGATTCGACTGAGCCAGCTGCTGCAGGCCGTCAGATACTGCTTTTGCACCTTCAGTGACTTTGGCGCTGCCTTCTGCGGAAGCCTTCAGACCGGCTTCCAACTGCGCGCTGCCTTCTGTAGAGGAGTTCAATCCCGCCTGCAGCTTGCTGCTGCCGTCAACCAGGGATTGTGCGCCTGCTTGCAGCTTGCTTGTGCCGTCTACAGCGGCCTTAGTTCCTTCTTGCAGCTTCGTTGTACCAGTAACGGCCTGCTGGAGACCAGTGCTGAGCTGCTTACTACCGGACGAGCTTTGGTTCAAGCCGTCTTGAAGCTGCTTCTGTGCAGCAGACAACTGCTGCAATCCACCAGCCAATGTGCTGGTGCCTGATTCCAGGGCAGCTGCACCAGTATTCAGATCAGTAACGCCTTTAGTAAGTGGCTCTACGCCATCTTTCAATTTGCCTGTGCCATCGGTCAGCACCAGCAGGTTCTCTTTCAATTTCAGCGCACCGTCATCCAGCTTGCCTGCGCCGTCGGCAATCTTGCCCGCGCCCTCTCCTGCGTCGCCAAGACCGCTGGAGATTTCAGTGATTTTATCAAAGACGGATTCAGTATAAGCTTCGGTGATCTTAGCAGATACTTTCGCCTTGATTTCCTTCACGGCCGTTCCCCCGATTTGTCCAGCCAGGAAGTTGTAGCCTTCATTCGGTTCAAAAATAATTTTGGCCGGCTGCGGATCTTTATCCAGCAGCGTTGTTGCCTTTTCGGAGAAATCCTCAGGTACGATAATGGACATGTAGTACTTGTTGCTCTTAAGACCGGCGTCAGCTTCTTCACGACTTACAAAATTCCACTGAAAGCCATCCGTCTCCTTAAGTACTTCTATCATGTCACTGCCGGCTGTCAATTCTTTTCCTTCATAATTGGCGCCCTTATCTTGGTTCACCACGGCGACCGGCAGTTCATTCATTTTGCCGTACGGGTCCCAGAATGCCTTCAGGAACAATCCGCTATACATCACCGGAATGAAGAGGACAACTATGATCGGGATCAGCAACTTAGGATTTCTAAGAGCCGCACCAAGGTCCTTGATAAACACGGATAATGATTTCATTCTGGTTCTCTCCTTTTGAACATATGCTCTTTTTAAATGTGTTTGTTGTGTTTCTTTAATGCTGTACGTATGAAATATTACTGTAACACCAAGTGACCGTTTTCCCCATTCAGTCAATCAAAGCCATAAAAAAAGCACCATCTCGGTGTGCTTGCGACGAAGCAGGAAACCTTTTTGCATAAATTATGGCCAAACAAGGTATGAAGAAATAAATGATAGGGAAAGCAGATATGAGGAGCGCCATCCCTACGCCGATTCTAAACATTACTGTGCCAGCCCTTCAGCGAGAAACAAACGAAAGTAGTCCTTAATTTGCTCTTTGTCCAAAGGCGTGTGCGTTTTGTTCAGCTCGGCAGTCAGCACAATGTACAGCCTGAACATTACCACCGATACAATTTTAGGGTCGCAGGGCTTGATCTCACCCTGTCGAATTGCGAGTTCCACCTCCCGTTCGATATATTCCAATACTACGCTCTCGATCTTATCGAGTCCTTCTTGAGCCTGCGGCGTTCCGAATTCGCGATTTTCCTGGGAAAGCTTGATGAATAGCTCGTGTTCACTTCGAAATTCCAACAAGGCATCCAGCACGCGGTGCAGGTTATCAAAGAAGGGCTTGTCGCGCCTGATCTCCCGCTCGGCAATCATTTTCATCTCAGTCATCATGTCACGCAGGATTTCATCAAACAGCTGTTCCTTGTTCGTAAAAAAGGTGTAGATGGTTCCTTTGCCGACATTAGCTATCTTGGCCACCTGATCCATCGTGGTCGCTTTATAGCCGAATAATGAAAATGATTTGGTCGCGGCCTGAAGCACCTGCTGCCTTCGATCTACCACAGCCACCCGTACACATCCCTTCTCAAGAAATAATGGTTACCATTGAACTTCTGACCACTTTACTAATCCGGTCAATTGGTCATTTATTACTTTAGCACTTTGCCTATATATTTGCAATACCTTGAGGCTAAACATTTTATTTTTTTATTTTATTGCAGTGTTTTAACTTTCTATTTACGTCTTATTTGTATAATGTGAGAAGAGTGAGGATTTGCCACGTATATAGTATAGATAGATTGCCGCAATTCTACTCATGAAGGAAAGTAGCAGGTGAACTTATGCGAAAGAAAAGAGTACTGCTGTTTTCGGAAGGCTTTGGAACAGGCCATACAGGGGCAGCCTATGCTCTGGCCGAAGGAATAAAGCTGCTGAATCCGGATGTGCAATGCCGGGTAATCGAGCTGGGCAGATTTCTTAACCCAACGGTCGCTCCTTGGATTCTTTCCGCTTACCGAAGAACCGTCAGCAGCCAGCCCAAACTGGTCGGCATGATGTATAAGACCCAATACAACAAATCACTGAACCGGTTGACCAAACTAGCCCTTCACCGGATTTTTTATACTCACGCTGCACAGGTCATTGAGCAGCTCAAGCCTGACCTGATTATCTGTACCCACCCCATTCCGGCTGCCGTCATCTCCCGCCTGAAGCGACAGGGCCTTAATGTGCCACTGTATACGTTGATTACGGATTATGACGCGCATGGAAGCTGGGTGAACGACGAGGTAGACCGCTATCTGGTGTCCACTGCCCGCGTTAAGGCCATTCTTACCGGCCGCGGCATTCCTGCCGAGTATGTGACCGTGACTGGCATTCCGGTGCATCCCAAGTTCTGGGAAAGATCGAATAAAACCCAGCTTCGCAAAGAACTCGGCCTCGCTGACATCCCCACCGTGCTGATTATGGGCGGCGGCTGGGGTCTAATGTTCGGCAAAGATGTCATGACCTCGCTCACCTCACAGATGAACGAGATTCAGCTTATCTTTTGTATGGGCAGCAATGACAAGCTCGTGTCCAAAATGCAGAGCAACCCGCTGCTTAGTCACCCCAATGTCAAGATTATCGGCTACAGCAAGGAGATCAACAAGCTGATGGACGCGTCCGACCTGCTGATCACTAAGCCCGGCGGCATGACCTGTACGGAAGGCCAGGCCAAAGGCATCCCAATGCTGTTCTACAAAGCGATTCCTGGTCAGGAGGAAAAGAACTGCCAATACTTCGTGGAGCTGGGGCTAGCGGAGGTCCTGGACGCCGCAGTCGTGGACAAATGGTTCACCCGAATGATCCGGGAGAGAGGCTCGCTGGAGGAGCAGCGGAAGCGCCGGCTGGCTCCTGACCGGCACCAGCCGCGCCACTGCGCGGCCACGGTCCTGGAGATGCTCGGCAAGCCTGCAAGCGGCCTGTCTGAGAGCCGGGGATCAAGATCACAGCCTCGAAGCGAGGAGGCTGTTCTGCTGACGCCTTGAGCGGAAGCAGCTACTGCCTGCTCGACTTGGTTGTCTTGCATATTATAGAAACGAAACAATAAGAGGGTGTCCGGCAAGCCATTGGCTGCCGGCACCCTCTTATTTTGTGCAGAAGCTGAAATTATATATCGACACTCTCTCCAGGTTTAAGCGGAAAGCCTGTGATCCCTTCTTGGCGCAGCCTATTGCAGAAATTGTCGCCGTCCTGGGCAATGGCAGGAAACGTATTGTAATGAAGAGGAATAACCTTATCTGCCCGCAGCCAACGTGCAGCTAGCAGTGCATCGTCAGGTCCCATAGTTAGCATGTCCCCAATCGGCAGTGCAGCCAGATCAATATCGTTCCGCTCCCCAATCAGGCGCATATCGCCAAAAAGCGATGTGTCCCCGGAATGAAACAGCGTCTTGCCGTCAGTGGTCAGCAGGATTCCTGCCGCTTCACCTCCGTATATCCATGAATCCCCCTCTGCGATCGAGGAAGAATGAATGGCCTGGGTGTACTTGACGGTAAACCCGCCGTACGTATGGCTGCCGCCAATGTTCATATGCCTAACCTCTGCTCCCTTGGAACGGCAATACTCCGCCAGCTCATATACAGCAAAGATAGGGCATTGATTACGCGCAGCAATAGCGAGCGCATCGCCAAAATGGTCGGAATGGGCATGGGTAAGTAAAACCGCATCTACCGTAATTTCATCGGGAGAGATACCGGAGTTTGGATTCCCTGACAGAAAGGGATCAAAGATGACTTTGCAGCTTTCGGACTCTACCAGCAAGGCTGAATGTCCATAATAAGTGATTTTCATGACAACAGTTCTACCTCCAGGTTCATAATAGAATACTTACCCTATAATGAGCTGAGGTTCCCCAAAAAATCAAATTATTTATAAAAAGTATGATTGCCGATTGTTTTGGCATACTTCTGGGTATGATGTACCGTCAAATCCTGCGCAAGTTTTAGCGACAAAAAGAAATAGGTGTCGTCTGTAACCTCCTTGATTCCCGATAGTGCGGCGTTAACAGCCTTGATACAATCCTCATTAGGCTTCACGCGATTAAGACGACCGTTCGCCACTGGACTGAACTGTCTCTTCTGATAGATTACTTTATGCATCGTGTCGGGGAAATTGGCTGACCGTAGCCGATTCAGAACAACGTTGGCAACTGCCACTTTGCCCTTGTACGGTTCGCCTTCCGCCTCTGCCATGACAATTTTCTGCAGCAGAAGCAGGTCTTCTCCGGAAACTGCGTAGCGCCAGGTTGCTTTATCTTTCTGTTCCTGGCTTAGTAGCTCCGTCCGGGAGAAGTACAATATGATGGGGGGATGTTGCTGAGTTGCCGCGACCTTCTTTGCTTCGGTCTGACTCCCCTTTGATGCCGTTGCCGTTTTTTGCAGCGTCTGTTGTACCGCTGGTGTGACTGGTATAGCTGCAGCCTTTGTTTTGACGGCGGCTCCCTTGACCACAGCAGGTTTAACCGTGTCTGCGGCGGCAATGGTTTGGCGGCTCAACCACTCAGCCTTCTGCTGAAGGCTCCAGTCCGGCTTGGGTTGTATCACAGCACTGCTGATCACCGGATGTATCGTACTTTGTATCTGTATCCTCGTATGATTAGAAGCTGTTGTCTTTGGTGCCAGCTCCAGCGCCGAGGTCACTGGGGGCGCACTCAGTTTACCCTGGACTTTAGTTAACTTCCCTTCTGTCGTTGGTTCGGGATGCAGCAAGTTTATCGCTGAGAAACTCACCAGTATCACGCCAATAAGCAGCGCAATATAGCGGTTTTGTTTATAAATAACCATAATTCTCCTCCTATATCACGGCACATTCCTATTCTATGTAACCGAAAATGGAAGATTTGAAAACTGTCCTTTGTCGAATTTTTTAGAAGAATGTCATGTTTTCAACATTTTCATACATAGGAATGGCACACATTCTGGTAGCATACAACACAAGGCTATCTACCGTCCAGTGTCGAATAGAGGACAAATGTTCCCGTTTTTGCCGTAAAACCTCCGAAAATTCGACAAATTCGGCCTTATAAGGGATGTCACCGCGATATTTCCGGGCTAGCGTCAAATGCGGCTTATAAGATCTGTCCTCTGCCACAAAGCCTAAAGGCACTGTAGCGTTAGTTACCGCGCTCTGCAGAGCATTAAGTTTCTCCAATTCACCGCTGAGGCCGGCCCATAATACACGTGGTGAAGCCGGAAGGCCAAAAGTATCAAAGCTCTCCAGAGAAAGTTCAAACGGGGTCCCTGCGGCGGCAACTTTTTTAAGAGCTGCAATCAAACCCGGGATGTCCTGCTTCGCTGTATCTCCCAGAAATTGCAACGTAATATGATAATCTTCGGGGTGTGTCCATTTAGCAAATGACACTTCCGTAGCAAGCGACTGACACAGACTCCCGAGAGATTCGCGAATCGCCGGGGGCACAGGAACTGCAACGAACAGGCGCTCTTTATCGTGGCTTTCCTTTTCATTCTTCATGGTCATTTCACCTTTCGTGGTAGATTTGTTATCCTTAAACATATCTATTCGTTCAACCATAGAGCATAACGGGAGGGAACCAACATGACTAAATCCATTGTATGCCTTCAGCCCCTGACACCGAGCCAGCAGGCAAAAATCAGAGAGGCCGCCCCGGGCTATACACTTGAATTGGGAAGCGC
Organism: Paenibacillus sp. NPDC056722; assembly: GCF_042790635.1. Classification (NCBI taxonomy): domain Bacteria; kingdom Bacillati; phylum Bacillota; class Bacilli; order Caryophanales; family Paenibacillaceae; genus Paenibacillus; species Paenibacillus sp. NPDC056722. Next base: position 93,819 of record NZ_JBHTYV010000008.1, read on the forward strand.
CAAGGAACCAGACCTTCAGCAGCTCGCGAGCGCCGAAATCGTTATTGGCTGGGCTAAGGGAGTCGGAGAGGCTCTGCTTGACGGAGAATCGCAGCTGCGCTGGGTACAAAGCTGGTCTGCCGGCATCGATAAAATGCCGCTACAATGCCTGCAGGAACGTGGTGTCCTTCTAACCACAGCTAGTGGCGTACATGCCGAACCTATCGCAGCCGTGATCTTCGGCTTCATCTTGAGCTTCACCCGAAATCTGCACAAGGCTGTGCTTAACCAGAGCAAGCGTGAGTGGCATTCCTATGGAAATGAAACCGAATTGTCCGGCAAGACAGCTGTCATCTTCGGCACCGGAGCCATCGGGGGCGAAACGGCGCGAATCGCTAAAGCTTTCCGTATGAAGACCGTCGGTGTCAGCCGTACAGGCAAGCCGGCAGCGGAGTTTAATGAGGTCTTCCAGATCAGCCAATGGCAGGATGCGGTTAGCCAAGGCGATTTTGTGATCAACACATTGCCGCTTACAGACGATACACATCATTTATTCAACGCTGCCGTCTTCTCTGCGTTCAAGGAAGGTTCCTATTATATCAATATCGGCCGCGGAGGCACCACACATACCGGCGATTTGATTGAAGCCCTGCAATCGGGTCATATCCGCGGTGCCGGCCTGGATGTATTCGAGACCGAACCGCTGCCGCAGGATCATCCGCTGTGGGGAATGGAGCAGGTGATCATTACACCGCATTCTGCCGGCAATACGGATCGCTATACCGACCGCATTGTTGATATTATTACCGAGAATCTGAAATCCTATATTGCTACAGGTTCCCCGTCTCTCAATAAAGTTGACTATAGTCAACAATACTAGGTCTGCGTGCTCAATAAGCCTCCGCACTACTCTTTACAGACTTCGTAAAGGGTGCGGAGGCGTTTTTAATGCTAATCACACTTGAAATCTGGAGACAGACTCCTTCAACTCACTGGACAAGGATTTGAGATATTCAACACCGGCAGCGACCTCGCTTGTGGCGCTTACCTGCTGCTGGGCTGAAGCCGAAGTCTCTTCCACCGAAGCGGCCGATTCCTGTGACAGTGCCGAAATATGCTGGCTAAATTCATGCATCGTCTCGCTGGACTGTTTCATCTGTCTCAAATCGTTTCCTACCTCTTCCATTGTTTCAACCATCACCTGAACCGATTGATTAATGTCTGACAACGCAGCCCCGGTCTCCACAATCTGCACATTGCCTTCCTCGGTCTTCACCACCCCGTCCTGCAAATATCTCACTACTTCCTTGGAGTCATGCTGAATCCCTTTCGTAATGCCGGTAATCTCCGTTACTGTCCGCTGTACATCCTCAGACAGCTTACGCACCTCTGTCGCAACCACTGCAAAGCCGCGTCCACTCTCACCAGCTCTTGCTGCTTCAATGGCTGCATTAATGGCCAGCAGATGGGTCTGCTCGGCGATACCACGGATCGAACCCACAAGCCGAAAAATCCCCTCATTTTTCTTATTGAGTTGTTCCAGGGTAGCCATAGACTGCAATACTGCCTCTGTGATCTGCTTCATATATGTAACAGAGCTGTCCATCAGAACTTTGCCTCGTTCGCCTTTATGTAGTACTTCCAGTGAATATAGTCCCAGTTCATGACTTTTTCCCGTAAAATCTTCAATCAGCTTGTTCAGGTTCTCAATCGCTTTGGACGCATCCACTGCGGCCTCAGCCTGACTTCCGGAAGCTGTTGCAAGTTCCTCCATCGTAACGGCAATCTGCATGCCGCCCTCTTTAGTCTCGGTGATGGAGCGAACCAGCGTTTCACTCTGATCACCAATGATCTGGGATACACTACGGATTCTTTTAACAATATCCAACAACGCATGATTCATTTCATTCACGGTATTCGCCAGCACGCCGATTTCATCCTCGTTGCCAATCAGAGTGTCCTCGGCCTGCAAATCTCCGGTAGCAATTCGTTTCAAATGGACCGTCACTTTCTTCAGAGGAACAATCATCGCCCGGTTGATGACCAGATTGATGATCCCGATCACTACAAGCACAAGCAGCATGGTTATGACCGTCACGATAACGGAGCCCTGGAAAATGTTTGCCGAAATCTTATCCTTGCTGTTGCCTTCTTCCACGCTGTGTTTCACAAGGGCTTCCATGTCCTCCTGCATGTTATTAAAAGCAGAGATACCCTTCCGGGACACTTCCAGCGCTAACTGGTCATCGTTCCCCTGACTTAGTTTCAGTACCTGGTCATTCATCATCATGTATTCCGTCCATTTGCTGCGCAGGGACTCGAAGCGTTTGGTCTGCTCCTCACCTTGAAGCTTGCTCTGATAGCTCTTCATGGCAGTAGCTACATTACGGATATAAGCGTCGCGTTCCTCCTCCAGCTTGCTCATCTCTGTCTTGTGAGAGCTTTGGATATGCTGCAAAGTAAGCGACATAATATGCTCCGTATAATAATTGATGCTGTGAATCTCGTTCAATTCGGGGATCAGCCCTCTAATGATTTCACTGCTGTTTGACTGCATCCGGTTCATTTGAAAAAGAGAGAGTACCCCACTGATCACCACCAGCAGTGCCAGAGCCACATAAGCCGAGGTAAATTTAAAGCTGATGCTTCGTTTGCCGTTGGATATGATTTTCTTGAGTCTGCCTGCCGGCAAGCGGGAAGCCGGGTTTTTACTTTTATTCTTGAATCCTGAAGCTTTGTCCATATCCTTGAGCCCCCTCATCTTTTTTCAACATTTTACATTGAGTTTACAAATCTTTCTTTTCATTTCAAAAATGACGAAAAAAAACGCCCCTTCCTATATTTTCGGCAAGTGGCGTGCATTAATTTATATGGTTTTGCCCGGGGATAGTACACTTTCTGCAAGCAGGCGATAAGAAGCCCTCCGCTTCTCATAGTCCTTGAGTGGTGTAAAAATCAGCAGCTCACCAGTGCCACACCGATGGGCCATCTGCTCCAGATTCTCCTTAAGCTGCTGCGGTGTACCGCATAGCAATGGCGGTCCCGATTTATCTTCGCCAGTGCCAGTGCCAGCGCCTCTCTCACCCTGCTCTACATGATCTGGCCATCTGCTCTCTTCAGCCAGCAGCGCAGCTTCCTCCGCGCTACTTGCACATATCACAGCCACCGCAACCATGCTACGCGGCTCCGGCATCAGCAGCGAAGGCTCAAAATTACGCCGGTACTGTTTCAGAACCGGCTCAGCTTCTTTGTCGCTCATGTAGCTGCCAAAAACATAGCCCGTCCCAAACCGGGCAGCATATTCCGCGCTGCGCACGCCTGTGCCGAGTAACCATGGCACAGGCGGCACGGCTGGCAGCGGCCGGGCGGTAACGGGCTGCCCCTCATAAGCGTAGCCGTCCTGAAGCAATTCCATCACCGCCCTGATCGTCTCGGGCAGCTCAGCTACTGCTTTCAGGAAATTGCCGCTCAGCGCCATCGATGCATGCGGCGGCCCACCCGGCGCCCGACCGAGACCAAGCTCGATTCTGCCCGGGCACAGCGCTGATAACAGGTGGAACGATTCCACGACCTTCAGCGGGCTGTAATGGGGCAGGAGCAGCGCGCCGGAGCCAAGCTGAATCCGGGAGGTCAATGCGCCAATATGCCCCAGCAGCACTTCAGGCGATGGACAGGCCAATCCCTGAATATCATGATGCTCCGCTACCCAATAGCGATGATAGCCCCAGGCTTCTGCTGACTGAGCCAGCAGCAACGCCTCTCGCAATGCTGTTTCCGCGCTAATCCCAGACAAACGCGGAGCCAAATCCAGCACGCCCAGCCGCAGTGGTTCCATAACTGCCTCTCCTTTCAAATGTGCGGTACCGTCACCCTAATCGAGATCGTAAATTGAACCAACCTTAAGACCGTACAGTTCATTGTATATTTTCTCAGCGAAGGCATCTGTCATGCCAGCGATATAATCAATAACCATATGCTCCCAGGTCCAGATCGGCTTTGCCTGCCGCTGGTCCTTCTCAAAGCGCTGCAGCCAGTCGGACGGAATAATGGCTTTAGAGGTATCCGGGTCCAGGAAGGCTCCCCAGAGCCGACGAAGAATCCATTCACTTCTTTTCTGAAGCCGCTGTACCCGTAAATCGCGAATCATGGTGACCCATGCGAAGCTTTTCAGGACACTGACTGTACGCAGCATATCCGTATCCTCCTGCCCCTCTTTAATGAAGGTAACCTTCTTCCAGTCCCCATCCGTGATCACGCCAAGACTGGCCACAAAGGTGCTGACCCAGTAGGCCTTCACTTCCCGGCGGGTTCTGGAATAATCATTTTCACAGGTCGGCAGCTTCTCCTTCCAGACACGAAGGAATGCACTGAGAACCTCCTCCACCTTAGCCCGAATGCTCTCGGTCTCCCAGCCCTGCCAGAAGAAATCCTCCAGCGTAGTGATCTTCTCGACAATCAGACGCTGGATATAGTCATCATGCATGAAGTGTTCATGTACTTCGATCTTACCAGCCTTAATACCATCCTCAAGATCATGTGCTGAGTAGGCTATGTCGTCACAGAGATCCATGAGCTGGGCCTCCAGTGTTTTCTTACCGGCAGGAATTCCCCAATCGCTGCGGATTTCAGAGATGTATTCCCATTCATGCAAATACAAGCCTTTCTTCAACACTGTACCTGGAAAAGGATATTTATTAATGCCCAGCAGTACAGCATCGGACAAGTTTAAACCGTCAATGTTCTCCCGCTTCTCCAGGAACATAATCAGACGGAAATTATGAGCATTCCCTTCAAAATGCTCGTAGCGCTGCTTCATCTCATCCTGGATAAACAGCTTCTCTGCAGGATCAGCACCTGCCAGGCGGGCTGCTTCATTCGTTTTATTCTCAATCAACTGCTGCAAAATGCTGTCCAGGACCTCTTCTCCTTTATGTCCAAAGGGCGGATGGCCGAAATCATGAGCAATAGCCGCACACTCCACCACCTCCGGATCAATCACCAGACCAGGATTGTCAGCCTGTCCGGTCTCCACTTCCGGATAGGATCGCAGCAGGCTTTTAGCGGCCTCGCGGGCGATCTGGGCGACTTCCAGCGAATGAGTCAAGCGTGTGCGGTAGTAATCACCAGTGCCTGCGCCGAAGACCTGGGATTTGCCCTGAAGCCTTCGAAACGTCGGCGAGTGAATCAGGCGGGAATAATCTCGTTCATAAGCAGCACGCGACGTCTCCAGGCGTGTAATCTCCGGATACTGCCGGTGTTCTCTTTTGTCAATCAGTGTCATGTTCCCCACCCTATCCTGAAATCTTTATTTAGTAATTTATTATAGAACATATTACCCCGAACTTTCACCTATATAAGCCAAACAAAAGAAAGTAACAAAAAGCGAGAAGGTTAGTAATTAACAACTGGAAACAATTTAACAATCTAATTACTATGCGGTCTGGAGATATTACTGTGCAGGGGAAAAAACATTTTGAGGAGGAAATACATTTATGAAGAAATTAGCTGTTGCCGCCATTTCTGCCTGCTTGTTGATGTCCGCTGTATCGGCTGCTAGTGCGGCTCCGGTTGAGCCTACGAAACATGAGAAGAAAGCACATGCTCAAACTAAACACAAAGCTAAGGCACACCATAAAGCTCATGCCAAAGGAACACATGCGAAGAGCCTAAAAGCCAAAAGCTTGGGACACAAAACTTTAAAAGCCAAGAGCTTGAAAGCTAAGAGCATCAAAACAAAAGGCATTAGCACCAAAGCCACTAAATTGCCGAAAACAGGCTTCGGCGGCGCGAGCGAACAAACGGAGTAAGGAGGACGAAAGGGGGAGGACAACTCCCTCTTTCTCTTATAATTATGAAAAAATGGATCCTTGTCTTGCTACTCACCAGTATGGCCTTCTATGGCTGTGGTTGCGCAGCAACAACGCCCGCACCTACACCTAAAGATAATCTTCATACAAAATCACAGACGAATACAACCGCAAATGACATTACAGTTGAACCAACCAAAGAACCCATACCGGTCCATTCCGCTCCTCCGCTACCTGAAAAACCGTTTATGCCGACCCGGCTTTCCATTCCCGTTATAGAAGTCGCTGCAGAAATTGAACCGGTGTCTGTTTTACCAAGCGGGCAAATGGGCGTGCCAGAATCAACCGATCTGGTTGGGATTTCTTATCCAGGCGTCCTTCCGGGATCAAAGGGCAATGTGGTATTGGATGGACATGTGGACAGCTATACCGGTCCTGCCGTTTTTTTTAAATTAAAAAAATTAAAGCCAGGCGATAGCATTATTGTCTCAAACAACACACACAGGCTTACTTACACAGTCGAATCTGTTGAGATTTACCCCACCGAACAGGCCCCATTAGAACGAATATTCGGGGATACCGCGGAACACCGGTTAACCCTTATCACCTGTACAGGGAAATATAGCAGAAAGAAAAAAGAACATGAGAAAAGGCTGGTCGTTTTCACGAAGCAGAAAGGTGAGTTATGATTGTGCTTAAAAAAACCAGTATCCTGTCCCTCATCCTTATTCTTCTGACCTCCTTTTCTTTGCCCTCTGCTATGGTGAATGCAGAGGAAAGCAAAGAAAATCAAGAGGTAGATGCCGCATTAAAGCAAATCTTCGCAGATCGCGCACAGACGCTGATCGACCAGCAAACGCAGCAGCTAAAGGGCTTTTATCTGATGGAGCAGGCGCTGGGCAGAAACGCTTATCATATCGAGAGCAAACGAGCCGCTTATGTTAATGCATGGGCCGCGAAAAGGTCTGTCAAACTCGTCAAAGCCAATAGCAGCATTCGAATCATACGCCGGAATGTAAACGGAGATACGGCCAAGGTGTCCCTGGTGCAATCACTCAAGCTCAGTTATGTGTATTTAAATGAAGTGATTCCGCCACAGTCCTTTGGCATCGGTACACGGCATTTCATGACCCTGAAGAAAATCAATGGAAGCTGGAAAATCGCCCGCGAATGGTATTTGGACCCGCTGGACGAGAATCCAGATACGATTGCCGACAGTCCAGATGGGTTGGCCCCTTCTGTAAAACCTGCGTCTGCCGCATCGGGTAAAAGTCGCTATAATCGTTCTCGTGCCGTAGCTTATGCGGATAAATATGCAGGAACCGCATGGGGGGCCGGCAATCATCATCGGTATAACCGCAAATATCTCGACTATACAGGTAAAGGCGGCGATTGCACTAACTTTGCCTCTCAGGCGGTTGGTGATCCTGAGGAAGGTGGAGGATTGCCGATGAAGTCGGGCTGGCGATACTTCTATCAGACCGGGGGGACTCAAACTTGGGTGCAGACTGATGCCTTCCGCAACTTCCTGCTACGCTCCGGCTATGGCACCATGGTCGCCAAGGGTACCTATAAGGAAGTAGTAGCCCCTTCCAGAAAACATGCTCATGGCGCCATCTCCCAGCTGCAGGCCGGTGATCTGATCGGCTATATTCTGCAGCATAATGATACGGATCATTTTTCAGTTATCACAGGCTTTGATGAATACGGGTATCCACTGGTCAACTCTCATACGGCAGACCGTTACCGCGTTCCTTTCGACCTTGGATGGGACAAGTACACCAAATATGAGTTGATCCATATCAGAGATTAAGCTTGTCAGCATAACGCCATTTCAATGTCATACAATTAAAGATCACGACATTGAATACGTTACGCTGGAGGTAGCGCTGTGCCCCATCTATTCAAGCAATCTGCCATCCGGGCAGCCGCCATGGTTGCGGTCAAGCTGTTCGGGCTGGCGGGACGAATCATCCTCACCAGAATTGCTGGCGCGGAAGGAATCGGGCTGTATCAGATTGCCTACTCCTTCTACGGCTTTATATTGATGCTGGCCGGAGGGCTGCCCACCGCGCTCGCTCTGGAAACCGCCAGAAAACCCGCACAGGGCTGGCAGTTTCTAAAGATTGTTGCTGTGCTTCTGATGTTTGGAGGCGGAGCCGCTAGTCTGGTCGTTTTCCGGTACTCACCATCCCTCTCCACTTTGCTTGGTAATCCCGGTCTGGAGCATGCGCTGCACAGCCTGGCCCCTGCCCTGTTTGCTGCTCCATTGCTCGGATTACTGCGAGGTTATTTGCAGGGACTGGGACGCATTGGCATCATTGCTTTATCAGAAGTCACTGAGCAAGCTGTTCGCGTAACCTGCATGGTGCTAATCACAGCACAGCTCCTGCCGCTCGGCATGAACCAGGCTGTGGGTGGAGGGTTATACGGCACCTTTCTTGGTGCATTTATCTCTTTTTCCCTATTAACCATATACCTTTCATTGGACACCCATTCGCCGCGCCCGCAGGGCCGCTCCAAAGTATTGCCAGTTACGATATTCTTTAAAACTTCGCTCGTCATCTCCATGACGCGTATGTTCATCCCGGCTTCGGAATTTATTGACGCTTTGCTAGTTCCCAGCCGTCTGCTCGCAGCAGGCCACAGCACTTCCGAAGCAACCGCCATGTACGGCGTTATTTACGGGATGGCCGCTATTGTCGTTTATGCCCCTACGCTCGTAACAGGAGCACTCAGCCATACGCTATCGGTCCGTATCGCAGCTGAATGGCAGCAGGGCACTTTGGAAAAATTCAATCATCTGGCAAGCCTGGCCTTGAAGATTTCCTGGTTGTGGGGAATCGCCTCCGGGCTGTTTCTGTTTGTTCATGCTGACATGCTTTCCATCCTCATCTTTAATACGACGGCAGCGACTGCACCGATCAAATACCTGGCCTCTATCCCGCTTCTGGTAGGCTTCCGCGAACTGACCACCAGCATTCTCTGGGCACAAGATGTCAAGAAGGCTCCCTTCTGGGGTCTGCTTTCAGGACTGGCCTGCTCCACTTTTGCGCAATATATGCTCGTAGGCATTCCCGGTTTTGGGTATGCCGGAGCGGCAATTGCCATTGTATCCATGGAGCTGGTGTCTTCGCTCTGGAACCTGAAAGCTCTACATATTCATAAGCGGAAGCTTCACGGGATCCTGCTTTTGATGCTCTGTGACATCGGAATTCTGCTCCTGGCTGCGGCGGGGGCTTCACGATGTCGGCAGCTGTTACAAGGTCTATTTTCCGAACTATGGATCTTTATGCTGGAGAGCATCTTATTCTTTCTCGTTGCGGGTTTATATTTTTATCTGCGCTGTTTTTACGGCGGCAAGTTCAGAAGATCCTGATCCAGCACAGTTTTTCCCATCTCGTCCTCCCTCTGCATATTTCCTCCTGCCAAAGGTGCATTCTATATAACTGAACCTAAGAAAAAAGGGGGGGCATCCATGAAAAGAGCGTATAGGGTCATTTCGGCTGCATTAGCCCTGCTGCTCTGCTGTACGCCATATACACTGGCCAGCCCGATAGTCAAGAATCGCTACTATTTTGAGAAACGGGGCGACATGATCTGGGAGGTACATACCAGTCAAAAGGTGATTGCCCTCACCTTCGATGACGGTCCGGATCCAGTGGAAACCGAGCTAATTCTGGATTTGCTGCAGCAGTACAATGCCAAGAGTACATTTTTTGCAATTGGAAAACGGATTGCTGCTTATCCAGATATCGCCCGGCGGGTGGTTGCCGAGGGTCATGAACTGGCTAACCATACTTATAATCACGTGTATTTCAAGCGGCCTATCTCCGAAAAGCAAGTGCACGAGGAACTGGATCTAACGGAGAAAGAAATTATCAAGGTCTCGGGCAAGCGAAGCAACCTGTTCCGTCCGCCTGGAGGAATGTACGATGAGACTCTGATTAATGTGTCCAATCAAATGGGGCTGAAGCCCATCCTCTGGTCCTGGCATCAGGATACCCGTGACTGGAACAGACCGGGGGTCTATGCCATCTCGAACAAGGTGATTCGGAATGCCCACAACGGCGATATTGTGCTTTTTCACGACCATGTACATGGAAAATCGCAAACAAGACAGGCGCTGAAGATCATTCTGCCAGAGTTGGAAAAGCAGGGGTACCGGTTCGTCACCGTCTCCGAACTAATCAAGCTCTCCGACACACAGCGGGCAGGCAAGCAGCAGGTCGGACGAAACCCCTGATAGATAATAAAAATCTTCTATTATATAGGAAGCTCAATTCGAAGTATAAAATAGCCCTTTCGGTAATGCGCACCGAAAGGGCTTGCTTCATGGTTTATTTTTTCATTCTGGGGTCCAGCACATCACGCAGGCCGTCACCTATAAGATTGAAGCCCAGCACAGTCAGCATAATGGACAGACCCGGAAAAATGACTGTCCACGGCGCTTTCTGAATAAACTGCCGAGAGTCGGAAAGTATCTTCCCCCACTCCGGATCAGGTGGTTGGGCACCTAGACCCAGAAAACCAAGTGCGGCGGCTTCAATAATCGCATGTGCGATACCGAGTGTACCCTGCACGATAATCGGCGTTAGACTGTTCGGCAAGATATGGGTGATCAGAATGCGGCTATCCTTCATGCCTATCGCCCGAGCTGCGGTGATATACTCTTCCGTTCTCAGACTGAGCACTTTGGCTCTCACCAATCTCCCATAGGTTGGAATGTTGACGATGGCGATGGCATATAACGCATTTTGTAAGGAAGGGCCCAGAATCGCCACAATGGCAATAGCGAGCAGAATGCTAGGAAACGCCAGCAGAATATCAAACATACGGGAAATCAACATATCGATCCATTTTCCGTAAAAACCTGCGAGCACTCCCAGGATGGTTCCGGCAATCATGGAGCCGATGACGGAAAAAAAACCAACCCATAAGGAAATCCGCGCTCCATAGATCAATCGGCTGAACAGATCCCGGCCGAGATCGTCGGTACCAAGCCAATGTTGGGCCGAAGGTGGCTTCAGACGGTTCACCAGTTCCTGCTCCTTGTAGTCATAGGGCGCAATCCACGGCGCCAAGAGCGCAATCATTACGAAGAATAGGATGATCCCCAGTCCCAGCATCGCCGTCTTGTTCTTACGGAAGGCCCGCCACGCATCGCGCCAGGGGCCGGATGCCTCCTTAGCGGGAACATTACTGGGAGACGTTGCATGGATTGTTGGCTGTGACATAGATTCACCCTCACTTGTAATTAATGCGCGGATCAATAACGGCGTATAGCAGATCGACCAGCAGATTAATGATTACGAAAATAAAAGCAATCACCAGAATCCCCGTCTGGATGACAGGATAGTCGCGTGAACTGATGGCTTCAAAGATGTAGCGCCCTACACCCGGCCAGGCAAAAATGGTTTCGGTGAGCACCGCACCGCCCAGCAGTGCGCCTGTCTGCAAGCCGATTACGGTCAGTACAGGAATAAGGGCATTCTTCAGTGCATGCTTGTACACGACCAGAAACTGCGACATGCCTTTCGCCTTGGCTGTGCGGATATAATCGGAATTCATAACCTCAAGCATGCTGGAACGGGTCATCCGGGCAATAATTGCCATCGGAATCGTTCCGAGTGCCATACTTGGCAGAATCAAATGCTTGATGACGGTCCATAGCTGGTCCCAGCGTCCTGCCAGGATCGTATCGATGACATAGAGATTGGTGATGCTATCCACCGGATTACGCTGGTCCATCCGCCCAATCGAAGGAAGCCATTGGAGCTTCAGGGCGAATATTAATTGTTCCATGAGTCCTAGCCAGAAGATGGGCATGGATACCCCGATGAGCGCAATAATCATGGCACTATAATCAAACCACGAGTTCTGTCGCCAAGCACTAAGGATCCCCGCATTCACACCCACCAGGGTAGCAAACAGCATACTGGCTACCGTTAATTCCAGCGTTGCGGCCAGATAGGGCAGAATCTCCTTCGCAATCGGCATTTTTGTGCGGATCGAGGTACCGAAATCTCCCTTCACCAAATCTCCCATGTAATTCAAATACTGCTGAAACCAGGGCTTATCGAGACCGAGTTGATCACGCAGCGCCTGCTTGGACTGTTCCGTAGCCTTTTGACCGAGAATCGTCTCGGCCGGATCACCGGGAATAGCATGAATAATAGAGAATACAATAATCGTCATGCCAATCAATACAGGAATTAAAACCATGACTCTTTTTAATAGGTAGGCATTCAAAGTCGGCTCACCTTCCAAAGGTGTAATGGTACTCTAACGACGGTTAAAACCATGCACAGCTTAACACAGCTATTCGAAGTACACTTCGCTGTAATATTCCGTGCCTGTCGGACCCGGTACAAATCCCTTCAGATTAGCTTTGCCGGCCAGAAGCGGCGTCGTGTGCACCAATGGAACCCACGGAGCATCGGCTTTGATAATTTCCTGTGCCTTCTTATACAAGTCAGAGCGCTTGTCCTGATCTGTTTCCTTCTGAGCGCCAACTAGCAGGGTATGCAGTTCTTCATTGACATAGAAGGTCCGGTTATTGCTTGGAATAGCATCTTTGTCTAGCAAAGTATAGATGAAATTATCTGGGTCGCCGTTGTCGCCGGTCCAGCCGAGCATGTAGATATCATCTTTTTCGCCCGCCTTGGTATCGTCCAGATACGTAGCCCATTCTGGCGATTCAATCACAGTTTTCACACCGATCTTCTCCCAATCCGCCTGGATGGCTTCTGCCACCTTCTTGCCATCAGGCATATAAGGACGAGGCACAGGCATAGCGTACAAGGTTACAGGGTCGGGCAGACCATTTGGATACCCGGCTTCTGCAAGCAGTGACTTCGCTTTGTCCAGATCAAATTCATAATCCTTCACGCTGTCATTATAGCCCCACAGTGAAGGCGGCATTGGATTGACGGCCGGCTTAGCCTGACCAGAGAAGAATGCATCAATAATGGCTTGTTTGTTCACCGCATGGTTCAGCGCTTGTCTAACTTTCACATTATCAAATGGCTTCTTCTTGAAGTTAAAGCCTAGATAAGAAACGTTAAACGGCGGACGTTCAATCTTTTGCAGATTACTGTTGCTCTCCAGCGTGGACAGATCATCCGGACTTAAGTCTTCCATCAGATCGATCTCTCCGTTCTGCAAAGCAGTGAAGCGGGCCGAGTTGTCCGGTATGGAACGCACAATGACTTTGTTCAGCTTCGGCAATCCCGATTTCCAATAGGCGGCATTCTTCTCCAAGGTAATGGAATCATTGCGTTTCCATTCCTTGAAAACAAACGGACCCGTGCCGACCGGTTCATTCTTGAAGTTCGCCTTCTTCTCCTTAATCGCTGTAGGGCTGGCAATCCCAAAGGAAGTCATCGCGATGTTCTGCAGGAAAGGCGCCTGCGGCTGGTTCAGAATAATTTGCACCGTGCCGTCATCCACTGCCTTAACTTCTTTAATGACACGGCTGCCCTCAGGACCGAACATCGAATCATAATAATCGAACGAGTCGCCCTCGAATTTGAATTCACTCTTCGGATCATTCCAGCGATCGAAGTTAAACACGACAGCATCGGCATTAAGATCGGTGCCGTCATGGAACTTCACCCCAGGATGCAGCTTGAAAGTATAGGTCAAGCCATCAGGAGTCACTTCCCAGCTGTCGGCGAGAGAAGCCTGCACTTCGGAAGTACCCGGCTTATATTCCAGCAAAGAGTCGAATACCTGATGGGAAATCTTCAGGGACTCGCCATCTGTGACAATTGCCGGATCAAGTGAAGCAGAATCTCCGCCTCGTCCCAGAATTAACGTATCCTGAACCTCTTTGGGCTTGTCCGTGGCATCTACAGGGGCATTGGTTGCCGCTGCGTTGCCTCCAGAATTGCCATCCTTACCTGCATTGTTGCTACCTCCGCAGCCGCTCAGCGTGAACGCCAGACTAAGCGTTAAAACCAGTACAAGACTACCCCATTTCTTCATCTCATCGAAAACTCCCTTCTGCTATTGAAAGTATTAAAGTGTTTATATAGAGCTGTGCCAAAGCGCAGCCATAAACCGGTATCTATTCTTTCTAAGCTGTCAGATTAAGCGAGCTGTGAATGGGTTGTTCCGTCATGCAAATGACAGGCGGTGAAATGGGCGGAGCCCGTCTCCAGCAGTGGTGGCCGTTCCTTACGGCAGACCTCCATCACCTGGGGACAACGGGTATGAAAAGAGCAGCCGACCGGCGCATTAGCCGGGCTTGGCACCTCGCCCTGGAGAACGATTCGCTGCTTGCGGATATCAGGATCAGGTTCGGGAACAGCAGATAACAAAGCCTTGGTGTAGGGATGCTGAGGGTGGGAGTATAACGAGTGTTTGTCCGTAATTTCAATAATTCTGCCCAGATACATAACGGCAACCCGGTCGCAGATATGCTTGACGACACTAAGATCGTGGGCAATAAAAAGATACGTCAATCCAAATTCGCGCTGTAAATCCTGCATAAGATTAATGACCTGGGACTGTATGGATACATCCAGCGCGGAGACCGGCTCATCGGCCACAATCAGCTTGGGCTGAAGGGCAAGTGCCCGAGCAATACCGATCCGCTGTCGCTGCCCGCCAGAGAACTGATGCGGATACCGTTGCAATTGGCTTTTTGCCAGTCCCACCACATCAGCGAGCTTGTCCACGGCGGCACGACGTTCTCTGGCATTCCCGGTACGGTGCACAATCATGGGCTCCTCTAGAATCCGCTCTACGGTGTGCCGAGGATCAAGCGACGAGAACGGGTCTTGGAACACCATCTGCATCTCGCGGCGCTGCTTGCGCATTTCTCCAACAGAGAGCTTCGTAATGTCCCGGCCTTCAAAAAGAATCTCCCCCGCCGTCGGCTCCATTAACCGCAGCAGCGACCGGCCTGCAGTCGATTTGCCGCAGCCACTTTCCCCCACGAGCCCGAAGGTCTCTCCTCTTCGGATCGCAAAAGAAATATCATCGACCGCCTTCACGAACCCCGCTGTAGAATTAAGAAATCCTTTTTGCACCGGATAGTATTTCTTCAGTCCTTTGACCTCCAGCAGATTTCCGCTCATACCGCATCCTCCTGACTTCTTTCATGCAGCCAACAGCGGCAGCTGTGCTGTTCTTCCTGTAGAGTGAGCTGCGGAAGCGATTCATGACATATCTCCATGGCCTCCGCACATCGCGGTGCGAACCGGCAGCCCTGCATTTCTGTGCTAAGTACAGGCACATTGCCCGGAATGGAGTACAGACGCTCACGGGTCTCGTCCATTCTCGGTACGGATTGAATCAAGCCACGTGTATAGG
This sequence comes from Paenibacillus sp. NPDC056722, assembly GCF_042790635.1. Taxonomy (NCBI): domain Bacteria; kingdom Bacillati; phylum Bacillota; class Bacilli; order Caryophanales; family Paenibacillaceae; genus Paenibacillus; species Paenibacillus sp. NPDC056722. The sequence continues at coordinate 108,926 of NZ_JBHTYV010000008.1, forward strand.
GATGCAGTGGGTGTTTAAAGATATCATGCACACTGCCCTCCTCTACTACTTTGCCTGCATACATAACGGCCACACGATGGCACATCTCCGCAACTACACCCAAATCATGGGTGATCATCATGACAGCCGTTCCCTGCTCTTCATTCAGCCTGCGGATCAAGTCCAGAATCTGGGCCTGGATCGTCACATCAAGCGCGGTGGTAGGCTCATCAGCAATCAGCAGCTCCGGATTGCAGGAGATTGACATTGCGATCATGACTCTTTGGCGCATACCGCCCGACAATTGATGGGGGTATTCATCAATAATGGACTCCGGTCTTGGAATACCGACTTTACGCAGCATATCCACGGCGTGATCCCGTGCTTGTCTTTTGGACATACCCCGGTGCAGGCGCACAGTCTCAATGATTTGCTGCCCGACGGTAAACAGTGGATTAAGCGAGGTCATCGGCTCCTGAAAGATCATCGAAACCGCATCTCCGCGAATCTTGCGCATCTCCTTTTCCTTGAGCGTTACAAGATCCTGGCCTTTCAGAAAGATCCGGCCTTCTACAATCCGGCCAGGGGGACTGGGAACCAGCCTCAGCACGGACAGCGAGGTTACGCTTTTGCCACAGCCGGATTCTCCAACTACACCCAGCACCTCGCCAGGATTAATGTAAAGATCAACACCATCAACAGCCGGAATTTCTCCGCGATCAGTAAAAAAATGGGTATGCAAATTCTCAATTTTTAAAATGGGTTCAGACAAAGAATGATACCTCTCTTCTGTTTAAAAATTGAACAAAGGTCAAATAAGGGTGAACAAAATAACGGAGAATTGGGAAGTTTAAGTAACCTGTAGTTAACATATCGCGGGAGAATAAGGCCTTAAGAAGTAATTATATCTAATTAATGTATAACATTACTATATAAATCCAAGGTATACAAGAAAAATTTGTTATATAAAATTACCTTATAAGGTTAGTCAGAATACATTTTGTGCAAAAAAAAGACTGCGCTATTTATACAGCGACAGTCCTTTCTCTAATTGATGCCGCATGACTTCACGGTAATATGATGGCTCCACAAGTTCAGCTTCTTCTCCAAATTCGAGGATCCAGCGTACGAATGTGATTTCCTGATCCACAGACACTTTAAACTGGAAAAAACGATTCTCACGATCCATCCTGGCCGGCTTCATCAACATCCCCTCTTTCCTGATCCGCTCCATGGACCATTCAGAGAACTTAATTTTAAATTCGACCTGCAGACTATCCTTATCCAGCTCCCATTTATGTTTCATAAAAGCCTGCAGATCAAAATTATCTTTGGAGAATCCGTACTTGAGGGGTTTAACATTAGAGAGTCCATTCGTATGAAAAGTACGCATTACACCGAAGCGGTGACAATAACCGATTAAATAAAATCTATTCTCCAGCGGTATAAGATAATAGGGATCAATAGCGATCCCCTTCTCTTCATGCGAATTCTCGCTATAATCGACTTGGATGCTTTTCTGCTTCAACATGGCGACGAACACCTCGATCAAAAATGCAGGATGTTCCGGTTGCATACTACCTCTTTCCATCCAGGCGGTGCCCGCCTCTCTTCCCACGATTTCCATCTTCTCTTCTTTGTCAGCTCTATGCTTATATTCAGCCGCCATTACCTTCTCATAGGCACTCTCAAAGCCCGAAGGCAATAACGGTTTAATGTCATCCATTAGGTTGCGAAGCTGGGCAAATGCCATCGCTTCTTCATCTGACCAGTCCAAGGGGTACAACGCAAAATTCCCGATAAAGGCATAACCTTTCCCATGACCCAAATGGGTGATCGGAATATGCATAGCACTAAGGGCATCCATATCCCGGTAAATCGTCCTTTCACTGTTGCCGCATCGCTCGGCTAGTTCCCGGGCCAGAATACCCGGTTTGGCCTGAACCAGCGTAATAATGCGCATCAGCCGGATTAATCGGTCTGTCATATTCAGTTCTCCTTGATTCATGGTAAAATAGACCCATTATTTTTGAATTAATTAGTCGTATATATCTAAAAACCAAGGAAGTAATAACCGAGATTAGGAAAATATAATAGAACTATTTTACTATTTTACCGCAATTATATATCACATTCCCGGTTTCTTGTTCTTGAAAATATGAAAAATAAGGCTATTTATGTATAAAGTATTTTTCGCATATATGCATTATCTATGTTCAGTACCGGCCGCTTTTTCCTTCGCCTGCAGCTCTCTGTCACTCTGTTTGTACAACGCTTCCGCTTCCCTCAGCAGAGACAAATCACCGGATCTTGCGGACAATAGCAGCAAATTATCAGCATGACGGCGAAGGCGCTCTGCAGCCTCGATGTACTGCCCCTTGTCCTTTAGCAGCGCGATTTCGTCAAGCATGATAGGGATTTTCAACAATTCCAGGTGCTTCTCTACATGAAAGCAGACGGTGTCTCTGGCAACAGCTGTATGACGGCTATATTCCAGGCTTAATTTCTGCAAGGGCAGTTCGCGTATTCGCCCTCCTGGCGGCTGTTTGTAAAGCCACTGCACCCATAAGGCATCATGTTTACCGGCTGGCATAGAGCTGGTTGAAAATTCCAGCGCCAGATACTTGTGCTGTCCGCAAAGAATATTTCCCAGGTTTAGCAGCAGTGAACGTCCTTCTCCTGCTTCTGCCCTGCAGCCATGGCATGCGGTGAGGTTCAGGTGGGGTTCAAGCCATATTCGCAGTTCGATGTCACGTGCGGCTATTTTATGGCTTCGTTTACGAAGTTGATCTACTTTTACAATACCTCTCCATTCCACCAGCAAAACAATATTATGGATCCCACCTGCAAAAATATGTTCTTGACTCCAAGTAAATATCGGCTGAATACTTGCTTGCATATTTCCACCTCTTTCTTTTTTTGGTTCTTCTATTAATGTACCAATAATGGCGGACAACTCCTTGTCATGGAATATATGTTCGGGGTTATAAAATCGACAAAAAAAGAGCCAACTCCGTCAAATAGACCAGGTTGCCCCTTAAAAGTGAAAATTCAAATGTCGATATATGTAGAAAAATATCCATCCCTACCGCTAACCTTTTCTGCCTGTACGCATCCGCTGGGCTTTAAAGAAAAATTCCAAGGCCCACTTTGCGCACAGCAGGGAGAACAGAAAGAACAGCGCCGCCCAGAAAAGCGACGGAACTCCCGTTAGCCTTGCCAGATTGCCAGCATCACCAGCGCGGGACGGTGAAGTCACCGAAGCGGTTACCAGATAAAGAGTCCCCGTCACGGACTCCTCCAGAGTAAGGAACGCCAGCAGCAGATAGTAATACTTGCTGACTCTGTCCCAGAAGAATAGCATAACGATGTTCAAGGCGATAAATCCGCCCAGCCACAGCATTCCGAAGCTGCTCCGGACGTACAACAGCAGCATAATTATCGCTATACCGGTGGTCAAGCCCAGACCGAAGCGTATCTTTCCTTTTCCATAGAGAAAGAACAGCAGCAGCGCAAACAAAGACGCCAGCGGGTACCCCGCCAATGCCACTCCAATCGCCCGTCCTCCCGCCTGGATTGCAGAATAGGTTACTCCACTATGATCGGCATACAACTCAATGCGTAGCACCTTGCCCGATAAGAGCAGCGTGACCAGCGCATGGCCGAATTCATGAATCATCGTGTCCAGGTTACGGAACAGAGACGAGAACGGAATGAACCGTGTCAAGAATGCCGATCCGGCCAAGATTAGCAGTGTTTTCACCCATTTATTCATCATGCACCTCCTCTTCCCGTCACAGTATACGATAAACCCCTGCTGTTCTCAATGAAGGATGCTCAGCCAGGAAACGCTTGTCTTCTCTGTACGTATTATCGTTTAAAACGCCTGCCGCTCCCTGCTGTAAACTGTCGAACACTGTAATGCTATGGTAAAATAAAAGAAGAATAAGCCTATTCAGGTGGTGATGCAATCATGAGAAAAAAGATAACACCCCAAAGATTTAGACTATTATGCTCAGCTCTGCTGTTACTCGGAATTCTCATCTCTCTTCCGGCTCCTTCAGCACAAGCTAATTATTTCAGCGATCTATATAATGGATTCCAGAAGTTCTCCGAGCTTCCCGGAGAGGTCAATAAGCTGCAGGAAAGCTACCGTCAGACGGTGGAAGAGCTCGAACGAACCAAAAACGAACTCGGCGAAGCCAAGGATCAGCTGGGAGCAACCGTATCACAGAATGCCGCCCTCCAGGAGCAGAACCGTCAGCTAAGCCAAATGGTCAATGAGTTAAGGGATGACCGCCAGGCACGCGACAACAACTTTAACCGAATTAAGGTTACTATCATTACAGGACTGTGCCTGATCCTGGGCTATTTCCTGCTAATTCGGATGGTTCGCCTAGGGATGCGAAGCCGTTCCAGAAGAAATGACCGCCTCAGGTAAAGCAGAAATGAAGAGTATGTGAATAATGACTCAGAAGCAAGGGGGAAGACCCGTTGAATATTGATGTTCAGGATGAAGGCAACAACACCAGCGGACAAGCCCTGTCCTTCTCCGTCGGTGAGAATGAAACGGTACATGTGCTACACCCACAGCAGATCATAGCTTATCAAGGGCCCTCGTCTGGCCGTGCGGACCGGCTAATGGATGTGAAAGGGATCTATCGCAAGCACAAGTTGATCCGTTCCGATATGACCGGCCCCTGCCGCTTCGTAGCGGCACTGCCCCCAGGCTACCGGGTTAAGACGCTCGAACTGGAAGGTAATAATGATCTGCTCTACGATTTCAGACACCTCTTCTACTACAGCGAAGGCATAACTATGCAGACACGTGTGCTCAGCATGAAGAATATGTTTATCACGCGCGACATCGTTAAAATCAAATTCTCTGGCATAGGAAGCATCGGCATTCTAACGGAAGGCACAGTATGTGAAGCTGAGCTGCACCCTTATGACCCTCTGTATGTAGACGCCGGCAGCATTATTGCTTATCCTGAAAACGCCAAGCTGGAGCTTACCGTCTACGGTAATCATCTCGCCAGCCAGCATATGAGCTATCACTGGAAAATGACTGGTCATGGACCCGTGCTATTTCAGGCTGGAGTCCAAAACCGGCGTTTTGAACGTGACAACAACGATGACGGGATTCTTAAGCGTTTCTTGCGGGAAGCCTTGCCATTCGGCGGTGTCTTCATTAAGTAGTCAGGAAGTTGGGGCTATTCATATGCAATTGTGCAGAGCCGGCCATGAGCTCTTAGACGATATGGGTCACATCACCCGCCTTGGAATCCAACTGCTGCGCAGAGGACAGAATGTTACTGAACTCATTCATGGCAACTTCAATCTGCTGCTGGCTCATACTCACGTAATGCTGCACCTCCGTCGTCCCTTTGGAGATCTTCGTTATTTCCCGCGCAATTCCCTCAACACTGTCTCTGATCTCAATGATGGACTCATGGGCCATATTCGACAGTTTCCTCACTTCCTTGGCGACTACATCGAAGCCCCGGCCATATTCTCCGGCATGTGCAGCTTCAATAGCGGCATTCAGTGACAGCAACTGGGTCTGGGAGGCGATGTCACGAATCGTCTGCACCACTCTCTGTATGGAATGTGCTTGTTCCTGTAACCCTGCCAGTGTTGCTGTATTATTGGAGGATACGCCAGCAATAACAGAGATACTATCCAGCAGTTCCTGGCTGCGCTCAATTCCCTGCTCGGCCCGAGTATTCAGGCTGCTGGACATCAGCTTCAGCTCTTCCACAACAGTGGAGATATGATTTTGACGGTTCGTAATATTAGTCGCAATCTTGCATACTCCCAGCATGTGTTCGCCAGCATCATCATAGATTGGCATGTACGTAGCCTCCAGCCAAATAGGATGACCTTTGGCATCTCTACGTTCAATCTTATCTTGGAAGCTTGTGCCCCCAATGATGCTATCCCAGAATTGTTCATAAGCAGGACTGTCACTGAATTCGGAAAAGCACAATTCCCGGTGCAGCATTCCTTGCATTTCCACTGGTGTATATCCCATGGTCTTGGCGAAGATTTCATTTACATACGTCACCCGGCGCTGCAAATCGAACCGGATTATCGCCAAATTAAGCTCCAATGCCCTGATTACATTTTCTTCCTTGATTGAATCCTTCAGATGTTCAATGCTCATTTTCAATCTCTTCCTCCATACCTCAAATCCGAATGATTTGTTAGCCTCTGCGCTGCTCCATTAATTCAGACCCTGCCCGGCTCGGCTCGGGACAAAAAACTGCTGCTCCACATCGATAGCGGATAAAGGACGGCTGTAAAAATACCCCTGAACTTCATTGCAATCCTGTTCGGCCAGGATGTCCAGTTGTGCTCTGGTCTCAATTCCTTCCGCAATAACGTCCATATTTAGCTGCTTTGCCATCGTAATGATCGTGGAGACAATCGCTTTGTCATTTGAATTCACGGCCAAATCCTGAATGAAGGAACGGTCGATCTTCACCTTATGAATCGGGAACATTTTAAGATAGCTGAATGAACTGTAGCCTGTTCCAAAATCATCCAGGCTGATCCGAATGCCATGTTCGGTCAACTGATTCAGAATATCAAAGGATAGCTTCGCATCCATCATCATGCTCTCCGTAATCTCAAGTTCCAGATATTGCGGGGAAAGCCCTGTCTCTGACAGTATTTGCTTGATCTGTTCTACCAAATTGGGCTGATGAAACTGCTGGGAGGACAGGTTTACCGCTACCGGAACAACGGGCCCTCCAGCTTGGTGCCATTCATGCATTTGGCGGCAGGCTTCATACAGCACCTGATTCCCCAGCTCCATAATCAGCCCTGTCTCTTCTGCCAGCGAAATGAATACATCGGGCGACAATAATCCGCGTACGGGATGATTCCACCTCACCAATGCCTCAACGCCGACCATATGGATATCACCTGTCCGAATCTGCGGCTGGTAGTACAGTACAAGTTCCTTGCGCTCCAGCGCTTTTCTCAGATCGGCTTCGAGCTCCATTCGTTCCTGGAGAACAGCGTACAACTCCACGGAATAAAATTGATGGCCGTTTTTCCCATTCTTTTTGACTTCATACATCGCCGTATCAGCATTCTTCAACAGCTGTACGGCATCTTGACCATGCTCCGGGAAGAGCGCGATCCCAATGCTAGCCGTGACGTAAAATTCATTATCCTTCAGGTAGTACGGTTGTCCAATCTCCTGAATGATCTTATCCGCCAAAACTGCGGAGTTCTCCACGTCCGTATCTGGATAAAACAATACTGCGAACTCGTCTCCTCCCATGCGCGCCAGCATCGCCTGATCACTATTTACAATTCGCAGAATCCGGCTGCTGACTTCCTGTAAGAAAAGATCCCCATAGATATGCCCCAGTGAATCATTGATTATCTTGAACCGGTCGATGTCCATAACCATCACGGCGAAGGGCTTCTGATCCTGACTTCGGACTTCTATCATTTCCGATATGGTCTGATTGAACTTGCGCCGGTTGGGCAGACCCGTCAATTCATCATGAAATGCGAGATAAAGATGTTTCTCCTCAGCCCGCTTCTCTTCAGTAATATCGCGCAGGATAATGTAGCTCCCCACTACCTGCTCATCTACAATGACAGGCGCCAGTACGACACTGACATGAATTCTGTCTTGACTACCATGCCTGAGCACAGTCTCGTAACGCACTGCTTCACCATCAATCGTTCGCAGGAAGAGCTCCCGGATACGCTCCTGTTCTTCTTCGACGACCAAAGTCAGGAGCGATGATGCAGGCCTGTGCCTGAATTCCTTCTCCCGGACGCCGGTTATCCGCGCAGCTGCAGGATTGATACCAATAATCTTTCGGTGCAGATCGATGGAGACAATGCCGTCCTGATTGTGTTCATAGAGCGACCTGTACCACTTTTCATTCTCCTGCTTCTCTAGCGCCTGTTTGGAAAAGAGCCTGGAGATGTACAATCCGATCAGCGACAAGCCCAGCGTAAACAAAGTGCCGGCAGCAATGATATAACCTAATTTTGTCTGGTCCAGGATCTGACTGAGGGGCGATAGCATTCGATCCGCAGACGCCTCTGTCTCAAAATGGGCTGCCAGCATCCCGGTATAATGCATACCAGCAATTGCTGCCCCCATGATCAAAGCACTGCCGAACTTCTTTATAAAACTACTCCGTCTACCCTGCTGGACAAAATAAAGGGAAAGCCATAACGCAGTAATGGATGCCACAAACGCAACCAATATAGACAACGCCACATAGCCGATGTTATACGAGATATTGACTTGCATGGCATACATGCCGATGTAATGCATGGCTGAAATCCCGAATGCGAATAACGAGGCTCCCCCGAGCAATTGGCCCATAGACAGCTTTTGCCTCCCCAGAATTAACAAAGCCACGAAGGATGCTACAACTCCCACTGCTACCGAGAGAAGTACAACCGACAGGTCATAATAGACAGGAAACGGCAGGGTCATGGACATCATTCCAACAAAATGCATGGACCAAATCCCCATCCCCATGACAATGGAGCCAAAAAAGTGCCATAGCCAGCGCCTTCTTCCCTTGGTGTTGTTAATCCCCTCCGCCAAATCCAAGACGTTGAATGAAGCGGCAACCGCAATCAGATAAGAAATGGTCACCAGCATGTAATCGTGTGAACTGTGAATATGATTCATCGTTAGGCCTCTTGTTTTCTTAATAATTATCAACATTATAAGGGATCGACTTGAAAGATTTCTGAAATTGTATTCCCATGCCAAATAGACCCGCTTGCCAAACAAGTGGGTCTAAAACCTAATGCATACACTATTCCGTGTCAGCATCTCCCGGCCCTTCCCGTTTCCACGCCTCAAACCACCGCTGCACCTTCGGATGCGGCACCATATCCATATCCCTGCGCAGCATCCCGGCCAGCAGTCCGTACTGGTATTCCACCGAACGCCGCTCCCCAATGAAGTTGTATAGATGCATCAATTCGAAGTAAATGCTCTCTTCATTCGGCAGCACCCGTTGGACTTTAAGATACAGGGACACTGCTTCCTCATGCTGCTGTGCGTCCATATAATAACCTGCTAGCTGACGAATATGCCTTACCCAGAGGACACGCAGTCTTGTCTGCTCCATCTCGGCCCATTCATAAGCATAATCGCCAAAGTAGTCTCCCTTATACAGCGAGGCAATCTGTAAATGAGCAGACAATGTAGATTCATTCAGAGCTGGCGCCATAGCCATCTGCTTTTCCCAAATCTCAATATCCACCACGGCGCCATTCAGTTCCAGCATGTATCCTTCCTCTAGATTGGATATCTGAATATTGATATGCTCGGCCTGCAGTTGCTTGCGAATCTGGTAAATGGCTGTGTAGAGCTGCGTTACACCACGCTTCCAATCGACACCCGGCCACAACCGTTCCAGTAACACTTCCTTACGGACAGGCTTGCCCCTGTTTTGAAGCAAAAAGCAGAACAGTTCCTGAGCCCTGAAGGTTTTCCAGCGTACGGCTGCCGGAGGCTGACCGGCCCGTTCAAACTTCAAGGGACCGAAGCAATGAATTTTAAATACCGGGTCGGTTACAGGAGCTGTACCGGTTGCGGTCGCGGCCAGCCGGGAAATCGTCTTGGCCAACCGTTCAGTCTGGAGCGGCTTCAGGAGATAATCCAAAGAATTCAGCTCGAATGCTTTCACTGCATATTCATCAAAGACCGTGACAAAAACAATGTGCGTATGGGGAAGGTGCTGCAAGATATGCTCGGCTAGATCAATTCCGCTCATCTCGGGCATCTCGATATCCAGAAAAACAACCTCCGGCTGTTCCTGGAGAATATGTTTCAAGGCCTGCTTCGGGCTTCTGAACGTTCCGATAATCTCAATTTCACTTAAACGCTGCAGCTCCTCCGCCAGATGTGTCAGAGCAAGGGGTTCATCATCTATCAATATGGCTCTCATGGATACCCACCTTTTCGACCGGAAGTCGGATTTGAATTTCTGTTCCCTTATCAAGCTCGCTATGGATGAGAAGTCCATATCCGAATAGCTGCTTGAGCCTGCGATCAATATTGCGGATGCCTATGCCCCCTTCTCTGGAGGCTGTATCAAGCAAACTAGCTACCGTTTCCGGGGTCATTCCTATCCCATCATCCTTGATGGAGATCCAAATGTACTCGATGTCACGACTGACTACAATCCAAAGGGTCCCTCCCTTAGACCGGCGCATGATCCCATGCCGCACTGCGTTCTCCACAAGCGGCTGAATCGTCAGCGGCGGAATCCGGAATTGGGTGGATGTGAACAGCTCGATCTCGAAATTTAGCCAATCCTCAAAGCGGACCTTCTCAATATGAAGATAAGATTGAACAAGCTTCAATTCACGCTCAAAGGGCGTCAGCGGCTGAGAACTGTCAAACCGGAAACTTTCCCGCAAATAATGTCCTAATTCGGCCAGCAGCTGATTCATCTGCTCCGGTCTGCGCTTGCTCAGCGCAGCGATAGAGTTTAGGGTGTTAAACAGAAAATGCGGCTTGATCTGCGCCTGCAGGAAACCCAGCTCCATCCGGATCCGTTCAGTCACCGAGCGTTTCATCTGTACAAGAGTGCGGACACGGACACGCAGCTCGGAGGCCTCAAGCGGTTTTTTCAAAAAATCGTTAGCTCCCGCCAGGCCCGCTTCTATTGCTTGGTCCGCATGCCCCGGGGAAGTCAACAGGAGAATCGGTAGTTCGAACAATGTGTATTGCTCACGAATGGCACGACAGATCATAGATCCCGAGGTGCCCGGTAAAGTACGGTTAACGATTACCAAATCTGCCTTGGACAACTCGTGGAACCGGGCCCTCAACTGCTCGGGGTCTCTTATTACGGTAATCCGGTGTTGATCCTGTGCAAGGATAGCACGTACAAGTCTCAAATTCAGCACATCATCATCGATCACAAAAATGCTGCCTTCAGAGAAATCCATCTCGCTATCCCGATCCTTCTTATGAACGTCCCAAGGACTGTCCATCATAACGGCGTCGTCCTTAGATTGAAGCGTAGGCAGGCCAGTGATTAACATATCAACCTCATTCCTCCCCACCAACGGGAACGTGACGATGAACGTGATCTCCTGGTCAAATTCTGTAACAATCCTTGACGTCCCCTTATGTAAGTCAACAAGTCTTTTAATCAGAAACAGACCGAGGCCGTCATTACTCTGCATGAAATTAGCATCCGCCGCCTGGCTCCATATCTCCCTAACCAAGGATTGTTCTACAGAGGTGATGCCTTTGCCGTGCAGATGTATACGCATTTCGGTAAATTCCTCGCTGGAAGTCCCATCAACGGTAATGGAACCCTCCATAATAAGCTTGATTCCCTGCTGAAGAAATCCCGTCAAAATCTGATACAGCCGCTGTTCATCGGCAATCAGCGGAGACATCGTCTTCTCAATACGATTGTTCATCGTAATTGAATCGTTATAGATCATGTAGCGGGTGCGTTCCATAACCTCATCCATCACTGCGTACAAATCCACTGGACGAAGATGTAGTCTGATCTCCTGCTCCTGCAGGCGGGAGAAATCCAGTAGATCGTCAACCAGCCGCCGCATCGTCCACCCAACTGATGTTACAAGCTGCAAATCCGCCCGTTGTTCCGGGGTCAGCCGTTCATCGGAATGCAATCTGGCATCGGCGATACTGATGACCGCATTCAGCGGTATCATCATCTGTTCTGATACACTCGCAGTGAATTCATTCTTTAACCGTTCCACCCGCTTGATCCCGGAGGTCAGCACCTTTAGCTTGCGATAGGCCAGCAGAAATTGATGCATAAACATCAGAATGAAAAAGCTTGTGAACAGGAGAATCTGCAGGAAATACCAGACACCAATATGATTAACACCAATCTGCACCAGCATGTTGGAAAAACAATGCGCAGCAAATAGAAAAAACGACAAGAATTTATACATACTATATCGATCTTCATTCTTCATTCCGCGCAAAAGGATAAATAGAACATAACCAAAAACGGCTATCGTTTCCAAAATTAGCACCGGAATAAGCCGGGTTAACACCGATAGCGGAAGCCCCAGCATCAGACCAATAAACAGGACATTAAAGATAATAATCCCACGTTTAACCCACTGGCTTGTCCGCATGCTTTCCTGACTGTACACGAACATAAACATCCAGAAGGTGATGCTAAAGATAGACAGCCAATAGAGTATCAATATCATGCGGAATGAAATTCCCGGCCAGATCGTAAATATCCATCTCGTCCCTTGGAACACGATTGGGAATATTAGACTCAGGAAAAACAGAGAAATATAGATCCATCCATTCCGCGGGGCTTGAAAGTGCATAAATCCGAAGAAAAAACTTAGAAAACCAAAGATAACGACTATACCGAATTCCAAAGCGGCGTCTCGCTGCTCTCCCTTATACAAGGAATCTAGCGTCCCCATCTGAAAGGGCAGAATAATTCCCCCACTGAATGAAAAATCATAGTTAGCCACCTGGACGTACAAATCCAGAATGCCACCTTTAAATTCAGTATGTGTTATGTAAGGTTTGACACCGGACTTGTAGCCTTTTATCTCTGAAGAAACAATTCCCTGCGAGCCAATCTCCCGTCCATCTATGAACAAACGATGGGATGCACGGATAAGCGGAACCCGAAAACCAATCTCATTCTCGCCATCTTCCAGCAGTACCTGCAGCCGGTACGTGCCATATCCCAGTGCGTTCTTATGAAAAATAGGGTCGACGGCTTTCCTCCAGTTTCCAGGTACCTGAATGAAGTGCATATTAGAGTCTGTCGTCTCTTTCTCTGCTCCGGTTAAGAGCTGTCCAGGGTAGAACATCCACTCTCCCAACAGGGCAGTACTTGCACTGTTCAGACCTTTCCCTGACCGCAAATCCAATACGCCCTTTCGGGCCACCAGCTGATCTGTGGGCTGGAGACAAGATAAAATAATCAACCCAAAAAACAACGCAACAACACCCACTATAAACCATCTATATTTTGCACGACTCAATAGGCTAACCCCATCTAGTAAAATATATTTATCGTATGTTTGCGTACTTATGAAAGTATCGTAACACAAATAAAGAGCCTGTTCATTAACAGACTGCGCCATAATATACTGCCAACGCTCTCGAAGCGCTATTCAGAATAGGTTCTTTACTTACTTGTACACAACAAAAAGGCGCCCATGCGCATAAACCTCCGCAGGGCGCTTACTTGTTCACATAGGAATTACAGCAACAGTCTTAGCCAAGATAAGCGTTCAGCATCCATGCATGCTTCTCTACACTGCTTCTGATACCAATAAGCAGGTCCGCTGTAGGCTGGTCGCCAAGTTCTTCCGCAGCACTAATCGCTTCCTTGGTCTCTTCGGCGATGGAAGCAAAGTCCTTAACCAGCTCTGCTACCATATCATGGGCATTCTCTCCGCCTCGTGCTTCATCCAATCCGGAGAGGGCCAGATATTGCTTCATCGTCGAGGCAGGTTGTCCACCAATGGCTAACAAGCGTTCTGCCAATTCATCCACATATCCGGCTGCCTCATTGTAGAACTCCTCAAACTTCTCATGCAGAGTGAAGAAATGCGGTCCGCTCACATACCAATGATAATGATGCAGCTTCACACCAAGCAGGGTCCAGTTGGCGGTCTGGCGGTTCAACGCAGCTTGCAGTTCCGTTTGATTCTTCAATTGTGTGCTCATTAGTAAAACCTCCTAAAGTTAATTATTATACTTAGACTCGTTCTAAATCTATATTTAATTTAACACATCTTTAATGCTTTTGCAATCTATTCTCCTAGCTAGCACCAAACGTAGCATAACCACTTATTCATCGCATATTATTTGCGTCACACTAAAGAAAAATTCTTCCATTTTCAAAGCAAATTGGCACTCCACCGATTGACCCCTCGTCGTGGATGAAAGCCGGGAGCAGCAGTCCAAGCTATACCGTATGCTCCCTTGCTGCCTTTCTCGGACCACACCGGAAAAGAGCTCGCATCTCCTCCCGCTTGGCCTTCGGACTGAGCACATATACCGTATCACCGGGTTGGATCGTCGTGTTGCCATGCGGGGTCACGATGTTCTTGTCACGAATAATCGCCGTAAACAGAATATCCTCCGGCAGTCCCATATCGGCGATCTGCTTGCCGGCAATAGGCATCAGTGAGTCGATCCCGATGTGATTGAACTCGCAATCCGTTCTTCCTAAAGCCACCAGTTCCATAAGTGAAGGCTGTGTGTTATCGTCCTGCCCGATCAGCTTCAACCTTGAAGCCAGTGGAGAAATCGTCGTCCCCTGTATAACTGCTGAGGTCAGCACAACGAAAAAGACGACATTAAAGAACAAACGGCCATGATCAAGGCCAGCCAGCAGCGGATAGGTGGCGAGCACGATAGGGACAGCCCCGCGGAGACCTGCCCAGGAAATCAGCGTCTTTTCCCGCAGGGAAAACTTAGCGAACATCAGGCTCAGGAAGACCCCAATGGGCCTCGCGACGACCATCAGAATGACGGACAGCAGAATACCCTGCCAGGCGATAGACGACAGCTCCTCCGGGAAAACGAGCAGCCCCAGCAGAATAAACATGGCAATCTGCATCATCCAGGCAAACCCGTGATTGAAATTCATAATGGTCCGGTGATACACCAGATCAGAGTTGCCTAAAGTAAGGCCCATGACATAAACAGCCAGCAAACCACTGCTATGCGTCAACGCCGCCACGCCATAGGTAAGCACGGCAAAGCCAATAGCCAGCACCGGATAGAGCCCGGAGGATTCCAGATTAATCCGATTAATGAGATAGACAGCCAGCTTGCCGAGCAGAATTCCCAGCAGCAGGCCCAGCCCCATTTCCCATATAAAAGAAAATATCAGACTCCACCACGCCGCATTCGGATGCTGAATCCATTCAATCAGTGTCACCGTCAGAAATACGGCCATAGGATCATTGCTGCCTGACTCTGCTTCCAGCGTAGAGGTAAGGCGCTTGTCGATGTTTTTCCCGCCAAGTACCGAAAAAACAGCGGCTGCATCCGTGGAACCTACGATGGCCCCGAACAGCAGGCTTTCCGTCCAGGGAACATTAAGGACAAGTCTGGCAAATACGCCAACTACGCCAGTAGTCACCAGCACACCAATTGTAGATAACGACAAGGCAGGCCAGATCACAGGCCGGATATCCTTTAGACTCGTCTGCATGCCGCCCTCGAATAGTATGACAACTAGGGCAAAAATACCGGCAATCTGTGTCAGTGATGCATTGTTAAAATAAATGAAATGGCTCAGGACCATTCCAGCAGCAATAAAAAGCACAAGCGCTGGCATGCCAAAGCGTGTGGAGAACTTGGTAGACAGCACCCCAATCAGCAGCAGCGCCGCCAGCAACATAATAACTTGATCCGCCAGATGACTCATCGAGATCTTCACACCCCTCCTGTATTAGGCAGGCCGCACGGCTGCGGCTGTGTCTTCCATTATTACCCGCATATCCGTCTACTTGAGACACTTGGTAGTATGGACAAGACTGGATATTAAATCTCACTGTCCTTATACTTTAATTATTAAATTGCACCGATTATTACATTCCATACCAGGGGGCAGACTATAAATGCAACTAAGATTAATCAGAAACAACGAGCTGGATCAAGCCGCGGCACTGGCAGATGCCATTTTTCGAAAAGACGGTGATCTCTCCATGAAGCAGTTATTCCCGGCGATCTTCCAGCCGGGAATCAGCCATTCTTATGGTGCTTTTACCAGTGACGGGACACTGGCGGCGTTCATGGGGCTTGTCCCCTCTGTCATTCAGGCTGAGGAAATGCTTTTGGAGGTCTTCTCCATCGGGGCGGTGTGCACTGCCCCGGCTTATCGGGGAGTCGGCTTAGCCGGCCAGCTGCTCAAGCTGTGCCAGGCCCATGCGGCCAGAGCCGGAGCGTCGCTGATCTTCGTGTCCGGCGACCGCTCCCTGTATGAACGTGCGGGCTGCGTACCCTTCGGAGCAGCCGTGCATGCCGAGCTTACGCAGGACTCGGCACAGGCCCTTGCCGCTGCGTCCGGGGACGCTTGGACGCTGCGGCCGATGCAGCCGGGCGACCTGCCCGCGGTCAACCGGCTGCTCCTGTCCCGGCAGGCCGGACATGTCCACAGTCCGGCCGAGCTGGGTGTGCTGCTGGGGGCCGCGGCGTATGCGGGTGCGCTGGGCTTGCCCCAGCGCACCCTCGTCGCCGAGCGGGACGGCAGCATCGAGGGCTTTGTCGCCGTTGCGGTGGAGCCGGCGGCGGGAGATCGCGCCGGGGCTGCGCTGACGGCGCCGAAGAGTGACGCGCCGAACCAAGGGACGGCGCTGGAATGGGCCGGGCGGCCGGAAGCGGTAGCTGCGCTACTGGCCAAGGCCGCCCTGTGCACGGGCACCAGCAAGCTGCAGGTGCCCGTGCCGTGGCAGGAGCGCAGCCTGCTGTCGCTGCTGCGCGATGCCCGCGCCGCTATGACGGGCGGCGCGAACAGCGGCACGGTCTGCATCGCTGACCGTGGAGCCTTGCTGCGGCAGACCGAGGCGTTCCGGACAAGCCGGAACATCGCCCTCTCCGCCGCAACAGATGACCGCGGGCTGATCTCATTGCTCTTCGATCCCGCCAGCCCGCTTCTCCCGGCTGGAACTCCGGAAGGGGACGCTACGCTGCCCCTTCCTTATATGGAAGGGTTGAACTTTATTTAACCAGAAACAAGGCCACAGGCCACGTTGTCCCTTCATTCAACCCAGCGTGCTAAATACAGCACGGGCGTGATACCAAAAACGAACAAGCCTCCGATCCGCAATCTGCGGATGGAGGCTTATTTGTTTTATTATAATGATATTTAAAACGCATCTAAAAACACAACGTCATTTCGAAAATAGACATCGACATCTAGATAACACGCTCTTTTGTCCTAAGGTATAAAATGAGACCTTGATTTACAAGAATTCCATTCTTTCAGGTGACAAATGCACCGAAAAGCCCGACTTTGCTCCATAGGGCATGGGAATAACGGGAATTATTCCTGTTATTTTGATTAAATCCTCTTCTTTTTTTTAAAATAACTGGAAAAACTCCCGTTAAATCCTCTGTAACTATGCAATAACGTTAATAAGAGGCTTTTTAACGGGAGAAATTCCCTTTATTTTTCACAAATAAGGGTGTAAGAAAATAATTAAAGGTATATTTTCCTGTTATCAAAGCCCAAAGCCCCTCTTATTTCGAACGTGATGCCTCAAGTTACACCTTTGTACACCAAGAGTTACTCCCTATCCATGATGTTAGACTATTAAGTTCGTACTAAATAGAATAATTTCACGTTGCTTTAATCTCTCGAGTAAATTTGCAGCTCGTGAATCGACCAGTAGTTTCCACCGCTGCCTGTCTGCAAGATCTTCACATAGCGTGCCTGGGTCGGAGTAAAGGTAATGGTCGTTGCTTCTGTTCTGCCTTTGCCTGAAGCAATCCTGCTCCAGTCCGCTCCATCTTCCGAGACATAGACTTCATAACCTCTAGGGTAATCATAAGGGGACAGGATGTTATCAAGATCCAGTCTTTCAATCCTGTGGGCCTCACCCAAATCCACCTGATAATACTCTCCCGAGACTTGGTGTTTGCCGGTATCCCAGCGGGTCCGGCGATCACCGTCAAAAGCGCTTCGCGGATTAGAGGTCCCGCCGCTTGCGTTGGAGGAGGCCTGCCATCCGCTACGGTCCAGCGGTACCAGTCCAGTAGCTGTGATCTGTACAGGTTCCGACATTACTGTGGAGCCAGTGACACGTACCCTATAAGTATAGAGGGTGCCCTCACGTAATTTAATATCCGTATACTGCGTGCTCGGCACACCGGAAGCGATGACTTGCAGCGCACCGCCAGAACCTTCGCCCCGTAGCACTTCATAACTTGCACCGGGCGCTTCCAGCCAGTTCAGCTGGACGGCTGGGCCTTTGAGGGCAACGGCCTTCAGCTTCTGTGGCGCTGACGGTTTCATCTCAGCTGAAGGCTGCAAAATATATTGCACACCCTCCCCAGGCGCCAGCGTCTCCTTAAAGGTCAGTACAGGAGATGCTTTTTTCCCCGTTACATAACTCCGTGCTTCTTCATAGGTATTCCCGTTGCCGAACCGCTCTCCCTCATAGATTACAGCCTTCGGCATGGTCACATTCACGGACACCGTCTGTACCGTGTTCTCGAAATTCACGAGGTTCACCAGCACCTTGTTCGAGGTCGCTCCGCTACCGGCAAGCGGGTCCAGCGTGGAGGTATCTACGGCACGGACGTAAACGAGTTTATCATCCAGGGCTGCTTTATTCGTAACCTCATAGGTCAGCGGAGCCCCGTGTGTAGCATAGGCCAGACTCAGACGGCGCATAATGCTGACCCGGGAATCCTCATTATTTTTCGTATAATAAATCTCCGTCTTGGCGGGGTCATGCTCTTCCAGATTAAATCCGTATTTGAACAGGCTGAAATCCTTGAAAAATGCAGCGTGCTGGATGAACATATCCGCATAACCGATATGCGCCCGCATTATCCGGTCGAATACGGCAGCCGTCCGCTCGGTCGCACCATATTGGTAGGCGTCCACATGACTATCCGAGGTACCAAATTCGGTGGTCAGCATTTTTTTGGCCAGACCGTCCGCAGCTCCGCCAAAGGTCTTCAAATTTTCCGTGAAGCTTCCTCCGTTGCTGAAAATATAAGAATCCCCATAGGAATGTCCATTTGTCAGATCCGTTACTTGTTCCAGCTCCAGCCGCTGCTTGGGATCCCGTTCCCACCCATCCGGATCTCCGCACTCACGTACTCGCCCCTTCTGGTTACCGCAGGAATTCTGCTGGTATTCCGGCCAATACGCCCAGCCTGGGGCTACCGTCTTCAGGTACGGCGCAATCTCTTTCCCTTTAGTATTCAGCCAATGAGCCACAGCCAGGTTAACAGCCTTGGAACGGTTGAACAGCCCCGGCTCGTTATCGACTTCATAGTATTGAAAATACGGGCTGTACTGGCGGAAATAATCGGTCAATTTCTTGGCCGCTTCATCAGATAGAGAACCATCATCCTTCAGCTTGATGTCGCCGGTGTATAAATAGAGCGCAACTGCCTGCATATTGTAATCCTTTAGCACCTTATAATACTCCTCCATGTTGGAGCAGGACCGGCCCACGTCGCTGGCGCAGCTGGCACGCATGATGTTACCGCTATAGGCCACTCCCAGCCACTTCATAACATAAGGCAGATGCGCAACCGCACCTTCGTCAAAATAAAACTGCTTGTTGTTCACCATCGTTCCGGTAAGCGTGTAGCTGCCATGAATCGGTTCCTTAATCGGCTCATTCAGTGATTCCAGACTAAGGTCATCCCATGTCCACCAGTTGAACTTATCCTCTGCACTAGAAGAATACAGACCGCGGGTCACCTGAAGCTTCAGTTCATTGCTCCCGACCTGTAGCTGTTCCTTCGGAATGTACAGCTCATAGGTTTTGCGGAAATTGTATTGGTCTTCTGCTCCTGCGACACCGGCAATCTGGATAATGCCCGACAGCTGTCGATTGGAAAAGACACTCATCTGCGGAACGGCTTTGTAGGCATCCAGGATACTAACGCGAAACAAGACCCCGTTCACCGGGATCTTGTCCAGTTGGTAGTCGATACTCAGTTCGGGCTCTGTCGTCCCGTCCAGACCGGAGGGAATGCTCTTCAGCGACGTCGCCCTCACTCCGGAAGAAGCTACCTGGAACTCCGCTTTGGCACCGGATGAACCACTGACGGCGAATTCACGCGCCGAACCGTCATGCTGACCCAACCTCCAAATTAAGGTGCCATGGGGAATTACAGGACCAGTATCATTGGCGGCGGTAAGCTTCGACATATCGACCTCCACCTCACCGCTACGCGTGCCGTCCTTTCCAAACACAGAGACAGACAATAGAAATAAGACCGTCAAGGCAATAAATTTTAGTATGGCAAGTAAAGGTTTGCGGGTTGATCTCGTTACGCTCATTCCCTTGTCCTCGCTTTCTTTAGGTGATGTGCCCTGAAAGCTCTGCTTCCATTATGGTAAGAACAATGCATTCTGCGGTACAACGGCTTCTTTCAGGTGCGGTCCTGCCCACTTCAGAGAGATGCTGGCATCTCCACGATTTTCATAATACTCCACCTTAATATCATATAAACTATCTTTGCGCAGCTTCATGCTGCCGGTCCGGTCCATTCCGCTCCGGTTCTCCCAGCTGTCTATGACCAGCTTGCCGCCAACCCAGAGTCTGACCCCATCATCTGCGGACACCGAGAAGGTGTAGTCTCCACTGGATGGTGGTTTGATCTTCCCTTTCCAACGCACAGAAAAGGTATCGGCGCCAATACCTGCCGCCGGAGAGCCTCCATGCCAATTAAAATCAATCACGCTGTCTTGGCGAAGCAGCACCGGCTTTCCCATCAGCTCTGCATTGTTAAAATATGCTCCGGTCAGACCATTTGCGGCAGTGAGCTTCTCAGATAACGAGGCTATGCCTACTGTGCGTATATAATCATCTCTTGATATCGTATACGGACTGCCCATAAAGCTTTGAATCCGTCCGGCACTGTTGTTCCCGGTCAGCATCTTCCCCCAGGTCATCATATATACCCAGCGGCTTTGGGTCTTGGACAGTATCTTCGGGTCCGGCAGCTCGCCGCTTTCGCCGATACCGATCGGCTTGCTTCCAGCCAGCTTCAGCAGGTCGTCGTAGTAGACTTGCTGATAATCATTATTATAAATATCGGCCGCCAGCACATCGACGGTCCCGGGGCCTGGATAATAATCACGGTAAGGGCCCGCGGTTGGTCCCGGCGCGTTCGGATTCCATACCCATAATAGATTATTCAGCTTGTGGATATGGGTGAAGCGGTCATAAACCAGATTCCAGAGGGCGGCAAAATTGCTTTTGTTCCCCCACCAGAACCAGTCTCCGTTCATCTCGTGATAAGGCCGCCAAAGGACCGGTACCCCTGCGTCCCTCAATTCGCCCAGATACCCGGCGATATCGTCTAGTTCTGCAATCAGACTATTGTATTGTGGAGTACCTGGGGTAACGTAGGCATTGAATTGCTCCTGGCTCAGCTTCATGGAAACATTGGACCATACCGGGGAAGTTCCCGGCAAGTTCTGATGAAAGGTCATAGCGACAATTCCGCCCCCTTCATACCACTTGATGGCGCTGTTCACCACAGCCTGGCGCTGCATAGCAATTGTCTTAGCGGACTGATGGTTCAAGGCCCCAAGTTCATAGCCATGCAGCAGAGCATATTTCCCGCTGGCTGACTTTAATTTATTGTTGAATTCATCAGGACTTTCCAGATAATCATGTTGCCCGGAGATGATTCCCTGACCGCTAAGATCTGTCAAATATTGTAGCAATCGGCGTGCCTCCGGCGAAGCCGAAGGATTGACCGGGGCTATCGCCGCTTTGTCCTCGGGAGAGGCACCCGAATCGGGAACATCGCCCCAGGAGGGCAGGAGAGACAGAAACAGAAGAACCGGAAACAAGGTCGTAAGCAGCCGAAAATTACGGGATGGCTTCATGTGTCATCTTCCTTTCGGTAGCCGGGATATCAGTCCGGTCGTAACTAAGCTGACCTTCATCCAGGTCAACCCGCTCTCTTCTCCCGGAGGCCTATAGTTCAGTAGCCCTGCCAAAGAGCAGGGCTACCGATCGGCTGAAAATAATCTTCATTGCTGTTACCCTTTAAACGCGTAATGTCTAGATAACGTAATTCTCAGTTCCTCACGCGCCTATGAACAATGCGCTAGCCGGAACCGTTTCTTTCACCTGACTAGGACTCCCCCACATCAGGCGAACCCGAGCATCGCCCAGATTCTCGTAATACTCCACTTTAATATCGTACAGCTGCCCGGCGTTCAAGGCGATGTTGCCCTGATGCTCAGCTCCGCTCTGATTATTCCAGCTGTCAATGACCGCTTGCCCGTTGATCCATACCCGAATGCCATCATCGGATTCGGTGTAGATCTGGTAATCTTCGCTATACAGCGGTTTGATCTTCCCTGTCCAGCGGATAGAGAAATTATCAACGCCGAGCAGGGCTGTATCTGGTGAACCCTGCCGCCAATTATTATCAATTACTGCATCATCCCGGGTAAGAACTGGTGCACCGGAAAGCTGCATATTATTGAAGTATTCTCCCGTTAACCCATTAGCCGTCTTATGCGTCCCCCCCGTTCCAGCATTCCCTGTAGGGACGTTCGCAGCAGGAGGCTTCGGTGTGTTCGATGGCATAGCTGTTGGTGCAGGTGGAGGTGGCGTAGGTGCCGGCACCGCTCCAGCCGCAATCTTGTCTCTCGTTACTGTGTAACTATTGTTCATAAAACCTTTAATATCGTCGGTGTGGTTATTATCGTATAGCATTTTTCCCCAGGTCATCATAAAGGTCCATTTGCTCTGGGTCTCTCTCAGCTTGGCTACGTCTGGCATTTCCCCGTTCTCTCCGATACCGATCGGCTTCCCGGCCGCCAGCGCCAGCAGACTATCGTAATGGCTTTGTTTATAATCGTTCTCATATATATCTGCAGCGAGAATGTCTACTTTATCCGCACCCGGATAGGTCAGGGCATACGGATCAGCCCACGCATTCGGGGCATTCGGACTCCATACCCAGAGCAGATTATTCAATTTATGAACGTTAACAAAACGGTCATACATAATATTCCAAAGTGCAGCGAAATTATTTTTCTTCCCCCACCAGAACCAGTCTCCGTTCATTTCGTGATATGGGCGCCATAATACGGGCACTCCTGCATCACGCAAGCTTTTCAAAGGTACAGCCACTTTATCCAGTTCGGCAATCAGGTTGTTGTACTGTACCGTCCCTGGTGTAACGTACTTGTTGAATTCCGCTTGGCTGAGACTTCTGGAGACATTGGACCAATCATAGCTGGTTCCCGGCAGGTTGGCATGGAAGGTCATGGCGACTACTCCGCCGCTTTTGTTCCAGTTGATGGCGCTGTTCACTACATTCTGGCGATACCAGGCAACCTGACTCTCATTCTGGCCACTGATGGCCCCCATCTCGTAACCGTGCAGTGCGGCATATTTACCGGTGGTGTCTTGCAGCTTAAGATTGAACTCGTCGGGACTCTCCAGGTAGTCATGCTGCCCTGCAATAATTCCTTTTCCAGATAAAGAGTACATATAATTAAGCAACTTTACAGCTTCAGGCGAGGCAGCGGGATTAACCGGAGTACCGGAGCTTGCAGCTCCTGCCGCAGACGGGACGATTCCCATTCCAAGGGGAAGGGCTGTCAAAAACAGAACAAGGGACAGGAGGGCGCGCAACAAACGATACTTACGGTAAGCTTTCAACATACATCTCCCTTTCGGTAGCCAGGCTGCCATTCTTGCGAAAGGCCCTGTGGCTTTGCGTCCCTACCTTTCGATAGGTTTGCCTTTTGTCGAATTAGAGGGTTTATTCCTCTTACCGTAAATATCGACGCTATTTAATTATTTTTTAGTGCATTTATGAAAAAAATATCATTTTTGAGTCTTTATACCTGTTTTGTAAACTTCGCATTTGGTTAAATAGATAGTTTGTTCTATTAAATTTCCTGACATTGGAATCCGGTCCTAGGAGATAAACTGATGCAGCCCAATATCTTCCCAATTCAGGGTGATACGGATATTATCTTCCTCCACCAGTTCAGAGCCTGTCTGCACTTCAATAAACTCCACATCCGTCAAAGCCAGGATGGCATGCTTGGTGCCCTCCGGAATACGGACCACATCGCCAGCCTTCACGTTGTGCATTTTCTCATTCAGCACAATGCTGGCTTCCCCACTGATAATGGTCCAGATCTCACTGCGTTTGCGATGCAACTGGTAGCTGATATTCTTGCCCTGTGAGATGCAAATCCGTTTGGTCAGCACCTCATTGCCCTCTTCATATTTCACATAATCAATGACACGATAATGGCCCCAGCGGCGCTCCTCGTACATCGGGCGCTGATCAAACGACTTCAGCACCTCCTTGATCCGTGGGCTTTCCGCCTTATGGGTTACGAGAATACCGTCAGGACTGGCAGCGATAATTAGATCTTTCGCCCCAATGACTGTTATAGGAATATCCAGTTCATTCACGAGGCAGGTGCCTTCCGAATCAGCTGTGACAACGCCTTTGCCAACATGATTACTGCTCATCTCTTCCGTCAATGTATTCCACGTGCCGAGGTCCTTCCAGAAGCCGTCATACGGCTGAACAACAATTCGCTCTTCCTTTTCTACCACTTCGTAGTCAAAGCTAATAGAAGACAGTAGCTTATACTGCTTCTGCAGTTCCTCATAGTTGAGAGGCAGCCCCTTGCGTTGCAGAATATCCAGCAGATACCCGAGACGGAAAGCAAACACACCACAGTTCCACAGCGCATTGCGGCTGATTAGCTCCTCGGCCTGAACGCGATCCGGCTTCTCCTGGAAATGGCTTACCTGCATAAAGCCGCTCACCGCAGGCTCATCGGAGGTCGGGATGATATACCCGTATTTCTCCGAAGCATGCTCAGGCACCACACCCATGAGCGCCAAATTTGCGCCGCTCTCCTCTATCGTTTGTTCAAGCTGGGCTACAGTTTCAAAGAAAGAAGCCTCAACATAAGGGTCCACTGGCAAAATAGCCACCGTCTCAGCAGGCGATACGCCAGCTACGGTATATAAATAAGCCGCCGTCAGCGCAATAGCCGGGAAGGTATCGCGGCGCTCAGGCTCAACAATAATCGGCACATGGCCTCCCAATTGGCTCTGGATCATTTCTACCTGCCCACGACCTGTAGCCAGATAAGATGAATCTGCGAGTCCAGTCTCTTCGAGCTGTCTCCACACCCGCTGCACCATCGATTCCGGCTCACCCTGCGGGCTTTCCAGTACCTTCAGAAATTGCTTCGAACGTGAATCATTAGACAATGGCCAGAGCCTCTTACCTGAACCGCCTGATAAAAGTACCAGTTTCATAAGTGAACCCTCCTCATTCGTATGGTAAACCGAAACCAATCCCATGCTTGCTGTATATGCGATATAGAAGGGCCAATTGGACCTCTACAAAGTAATCCCGGTAAAACAGACTCCAGCACATCAATCGCTTTAAGGCGGGTCTGCATGTTAAATCTCTTAACGCCAAGATCGGTCTAGTCCTTCCTTTCTCTCGCCTGTGTTTCATAAGCGATAAACAGAGAAAGTTCACAAGAAGTGTTAGGATAAACGTAATGGTGGGTAAAATAGATAGATAGATAGATAGATAGATAGATAGATAGATAGATAGATAGATAGATAGATAGATAGATAGATAGATAGATAGATAGTGATAACTCGGATGTTCTTGCTGGCGCTAATCGGATCAAGTGTCTTTTGGAACCACTTGCTGGCGCTATTCGGCCAAGTGTCTTTTGGAACCACTTACTGGCGCTAATCGGACCAAGTGTCTTTTGGAACCACTTGCTGGCGCTAATCGGACAACTTGTCATTTGGAACCACTTACTGGCGCTAATCGGACCAAGTGTCTTTTGGAACCACTTGCTGGCGCTAATCGGACAACTTGTCATTTGGAACCACTTGCTGGCGCTAATCGGACCAAGTTCCATTTGGTCGTACTTACTAACGTTATCAGACCCGTTTCATTTGGACGTTCTGGCTAGCTCTATTCAAACAAAGTTTCAGGCCAGCTCTCGTCGGGTGGATTGTTGATATTAACAAAAGTGGATCATGCTGATCAGTTACTCTCACTATTAAAATTCAAACAAAAGAGCAGGTGTGATTTTGGTGAACTTAGGGCTTTAGAGCACAACTCTACCTGCCCCCTCCCTTTCTCCGTCTTCTTAACCGTGAAAAAAGGTTCTCCCAAATAAGTGCATTTTTGTATCTTATATTTCTCAAAAATAGGTAAATAAGAGAATTAAGCGCATTATTGTACCTTATTTTTTAAAAAACCACTCTAAAAGGGGCATTATGGAATAATTAAGATACAAAATTGCCCTTAATTACCTCTAAACCTTAGCTACAGAATATTTAGAGTACAAAAATGCCGTTAATTACACTTCGGGAATTCTAATTAGAAATTGCCTGTACTTCCGTCACTCTTATTCTGGTCAGTTTGGGGCGAAAGTAACTGTCCCGTAGGGCCACGGAGTCAGTTCTGTTGGCTGGACTGGCGAGCACAGGAGCACAGGAAAGTTCTTACTATGTTAGCTAGTATGAGCTCTCCACCAGTGGTTGCTCCTATATCAGCTAATACGAGCTCCCACTACCGGTTCTCCTGTACTTCAGCTAATTCGAGCTCCCACTAGCGGTTCTCCTATATCAGCTAATACGAGCTCCCACTACCGGTTCTCCTATATCAGCTAATACGAGCTCCCACTACCGGTTCTCCTGTAATTCAGCTAGTATGAGCCTCACCAGTGTTTACCCTGCATCCGCCGATACGGGCGCCCACTAGAGTACCCCTATGCGTCAGCCTCATCGACTCTAGGACTGCACTAGCATAGCTAGTGCAGTCCCCTGCCTTACCAAACCGGCCAAACTGGCGCAGCCTCAGTTTTATACCGCGCCGGCTACGCTTGGCGAGTAGCCGCTCAAGCCGCCCATCTGTGGACGGCCCACGGAATGGTACTCCAGGCCAGTGCCTTCGATTTGCTCCTTGGAGTAGACGTTGCGGCCATCGATCAGGACCTGGCGGCGCATGCTTTCCGCTAGCCCGTGCAGATCGATATCCTTGAACACGCTCCAGTCTGTCAGGAGGCAGATCGCATCGCTGCCTGCGGCAGCTTCCTCCGGCAGCCCGCACCAGCGGAGCTGAGGATGGTCGTATTGCTGCCGGAAGTTGTCGGCGGCGATCGGGTCATACAGCTTCACAGTAGCCCCCTCGGCTACCAGTGCTTCTACAATTTCACGCGCTGGTGCCTCGCGGACATCATCGGTGTTAGGCTTAAAGGCAAGGCCCCACACGCCGATGACGGCCCCG
Source organism: Paenibacillus sp. NPDC056722 (assembly GCF_042790635.1). Taxonomy (NCBI): domain Bacteria; kingdom Bacillati; phylum Bacillota; class Bacilli; order Caryophanales; family Paenibacillaceae; genus Paenibacillus; species Paenibacillus sp. NPDC056722. The sequence continues at coordinate 135,921 of NZ_JBHTYV010000008.1, forward strand.
CGCAGGCTGCCGAGCGATTCATGCAGCTTGGAGATGATCATGAACCGCTGGCCTTTGTTGACTTCGACAACGGATTCCAGCAGCTTGAATTCATAATCGACGTTGCCGGCGATTTGAATCAGGGCATTGGTATCCTTAGGGAAACAGGAGCCGCCATAGCCGATACCCGCTTGCAGGAAGGAGGAGCCGATACGGCGGTCCATACCCATGCCTTGCGCCACTTCAGTGACGTCGGCGCCCACCTTTTCGCAAATATTAGCGATCTCATTAATAAAGGAGATTTTCGTCGCCAGAAAAGCGTTGGATGCATATTTGATCATTTCCGCACTGCGGATATCCGTCACGAAAATGTTGTCCGTAAAGCCCTGGTGAAGCTCGCGCATGAGCGGCTCCAGCACAGGATTATCCAAGCCGATAATGATCCGGTCCGGATGCAGGGTATCCTGGATCGCTGAACCTTCGCGCAGAAATTCAGGTGCAGATACCACATCGAACGGATGCCGCGTATGTGTAGAGATAATCTGGCGGATTTTCTCATTCGTCCCCACCGGTACAGTCGATTTGGTCATGATGATTTTATAGCCTTCCATCGCCTGACCAATCTCTGCGGCAGCCCCTTCAATATAACGAAGGTCGGCCTCTCCACCTGGTAACGAAGGTGTTCCTACAGCAAGGATGACAATATCGGAGCGGCGCACCGAATCCCGGAGATCTGCGGAGAAGGACAGTCTGCCCTCCTGAGTGTTCATCTCGATCAGCGCTTCGATGCCCGGCTCGTAGATAGGGGATTCCAGTTGGTTCAGCTTTGCTATTTTCTCCGCATCCTTATCCACGCAGATGACTTGATTTCCATTGAGCGCAAAACAAACGCCAGACACGAGGCCTACATAACCGGTGCCGATTACTGCCAGCTTCATACAATCATCCTCCTTTTAGAAAATTCACATATGACTGTTCCACATACTGCTTAAACCGGGTCATAAACGCCTGCTCGTCGAATTTCTGGGCATGACCGATAATCCCGTCGATGTTCCAGGCATGAGCCTCCACCTCGCCTATGGCTTCCAGCAGATCCTCAACCTCTTGATGGCGGAAGAACACACCGTTGACATAAGGGACAATTGTGTCCAGCGCGCCCCCTGCCTGATAGGCGATAACCGGACGTCCTGCAGCATTCGCTTCCAGCGGCGTGATTCCGAAATCTTCTTCCCCTGGAAAAACAAACGCGCGGCACTGTGACATCAGCCCGGTAACCTCGTCATCGGCCAGCCGGCCCAGGAAGGACACATTGTCCTTCGCCATGCCTTCCAGACGCTTGCGGTCCGGCCCGTCGCCAACGATATACAGCTTCAGTCCGTTCCGGTTGAAGGCTTCCACCGCCAGATCAATCCGCTTGTAGGATACCAGCCGGGAGACGATCAGGTAATAATCTCCGATAGAGTCCGAGCTTGAGAAGCGGGACGTATTAATCGGTGGAAAAATCACATCCGCATCGCGGTGATAATAGTTCTGAATCCGCGTCTTCACGACAGAGGAATTGGCGACGAACTGGTTTACATTTTTCGAGGTCCGCTGATCCCAGTTCTTAAGCTGTTCCATGTACACCTTCAGCAGCTTTTTGAACAGATTGGAATTGGACTCCCGCTCCATGTAAGTATCGTAATCCCAGGCGAACCGCATAGGCGTGTGGCAGTAGCACAGGTGGAATGTCGCTTTTGGCACCTCAATGCTTTTCATAAAAGCACTGCTGGAGCTTACAACGATATCGAATTCGCTGAAATCCAGATCGCGGACAGCCATCGGATACAGCGGCAGCACATTTTTGAAATTGCTTTTCACGCCCGGGATTTTCTGCAGCCAGGAAGCTCGGATGTCGGCATCTTTGAGGTTATCGGTCAGACGGCTTCCATTAAAAACCGTGGTGTATATCGGAGCTTGCGGATACATCTGGTGGAACACCTCCACCACGCGTTCCGCTCCCCCCATCTGAATCAGGTAATCGTGCGCTATCGCAATTTTCATGTGAATCATCCTCAAAGTTTTATGGAGCATCATGATCAGAAAGTCATTTCATCGTCAAATTGTCAGCTTCATGGGTTCGCTCCGGTCAAAGCCGAAGATTGATCAGGGGTGTCAGGTGCCTGCGACTAGACCTTTGTAGTAATCTACAATATCCTTCACCGTGTTCTCGATCACAAAATGCTCCTTCACACGCTTCATGCCGTGTTCCGCCATCACGCGTCTTTCTTCCGGATGATTCAGCATCCAGGTAATGGCCTCGGCCAGAACAACCGGATCTCCGGGCTGAATCAACAACCCAGTCTGACCTGGAACTACGATCTCCACCGGACCGCCTTCATTGGAGGCAATAACCGGCAGGCCAGCTGCCATGCCTTCGACAATAACCTGGCCGAATGGCTCAGGGGTCACCGAGGTGTGAATCAATAAATCCGCTTTGGCCATGAGGCCCTGAATATCCTCCACATGACCTAGCAGGCTCACATTGGACAGCTTCTCGCGCTCGATGGTTGTGATCAGCTCATTCTTGTATTCTGCTTCACCGAATAACGCATCACCTGCCAGCCAGAACTTCACCCGCTCGTCGTGTTTGAACGTCTTCGCAGCTTCCAGTACAATATGCTGGCCCTTCCAGTGTGCCAGCCGACCCACCAGCAGAACGTTAAAGTCCTTACGATCCTTGCGGCCGATTCCAATCCCGCTGCCGATGGCTTTGGCAAAGGCTGAGTAGACCACCAGCGTCTTCTTCGACTTCGGCAGCTCCAAAGCGCTGAGCGTGGAGTGGGAATTCGCGATGACGCCGTTCGGGAGCAAACGTGACAATAGCCGGATGGCTTTAGCAACAATTGGCTTCAAATACGGAACACCAATATGGTCACGGATATGCCAGATCAACGGGATTTTCGCTTTCTTAGCAGCGATTGCTCCGTACAATGCCGACTTCAGCGAGTTGGTATGCACGCAGTCCACCTTCTCCTGCTTCAGGATCGGTGCCAGCTTGCGGCCATAAGTCAGCAGGCCTAACGCAGCTGCTGGAGCACCCAGATTCACTGCATTGCGGCCCCGGCTACGGATGCTCTCATCGAGCGGGATAACCCGCACGTCGATACCCTTTTCCCGCAATCGGTCGGCCAAGGTTCCCTCTTCGGCTAAAATAACTAGCGGCTCAATTTGTCCGCCAATATTCGTAAGGATGTTGAACAGCGCGACTTCCCCGCCGCTCCACTTGGCGGTATGATCGATGTAAGCAACTTTTAGCATCCTGCTGCCACATCCTTTTCGAGCGCTTGATGGAAGACGGATTCAACGTCATCCGCCACATGCTCCCAAGTATATTTCTCCAGGGCATGTTCCCGGCATTCTTCCCGGCTCGGGAGTAGCTTGCGGTTGCCAAGCATGTGGATAATGCCGTCCGCTATATGCTCGCTGGACGGGCTCTTGAACAGCAGCTCTGGCCGGAAGCCCTGCAGGATCTCCCGGTTGCCACCGATCGGAGTCGCCATAACCGGAAGTCCAGTGGCTAGTGCCTCGACTGTAATCAGACCGAAGCCCTCCAGTGCCTGTGAAGGCACCACGAACATATCAGCAGCCTGATAATAGCCAGCCAGATCCTGGTCAGGAATATAGCCAAGCAGACGAACCTTATTGTTCAGTCCATAGTCGGCTATTTTCTCCTCCAGCTCTCCGCGCAGCGGTCCCTTGCCGCCGATTAGCAGAATCGCATTCGGGAAGCGCTCCGAGACCTGCTTCCAGGCATCCAGCAGCTGCAGCAGCCCCATCCGGTTCACCAGCCTGCGCACGGTAAGCACCGTCGTGGCACCCTCCGGCAGATTCAGCGCCCGGCGGATCGCCAGCTTGTTGGTCGCCGGATGGAATCGATCCACATTAGCGGCTCCGGGAATGACGATGATCTTATGAAGCGGAACCCCGTGCAGTTCATGCAGAATGTCACGGAAGGTCTCGCTGAGTACGATGAATTTATCTGCGAGCTTATAGGCTTTGCGTTCAATGGATTTGGCGAGCGTCGTTTTGACCCGGTGCTTGATGCCCCGGCCTTCGATCTTCATCTCTTCATTCCACGGACCGTGAAAGGTCATGATTACCGGAATGCCGCGTTTTTTGGCCTCAATCGCCGGACCAAGACCATAGGGTGCAAAATGAGAGTACAGCACATCCACTCTTCCGCTGCCACTTCCCATCAGCTCCGCCGCTTTACGTTGGAATGCATCTCTGCGTTTCCATATGGATTCCTTGGGATCACCGGCGTTGTGAATAATGAGCTGGCCCTGAACCTGCGGCGTTTCCTGACTGCATATCAGGGCATGCACCCGGTTGCGTGAGGAGAGCTGCTCACAGATGGATTTGAAATACGTATTAAGTCCACCCGGCTGTAATGACGGCCAGCTAAGGCCTGTTGTCATAATGTTCAATCCGTCATTGTACGGCATAACTTCTCTCCCCCTTCTTATCCTTCTCCGCCTGGGTCTGGGCCTGAATTTGCGCCTGGACCTCAGCCAGTGTTTGATTGTGTGCCAGCTCATTGTGCTTCGCCAGCTTTTTTGCGCTTTTTAACTCGTAGTGCTTGAAGGCAACCATGAATTCATACATCACCCAAAATACGGATACGGCGAAACCCGCCATCCCCTTCCTGAACAATCCATGTATAAAATACTTCTGCAGAAAACGCGCCGGGGGTCTCAGCAGTAGATGGCTGATCCGAAACGGCTTGCCGCTGTCATGGGCGCTTTGCGCCTCAAGGTCGGTATACTTGTTGAACCGGGCCACATGGTCATTAATGCTGCGGAAGCCCTGATGCCACAAGGTTCCTTGCAAGCGGACGGTATCCTTCTCTGACACATCCGGCATTTCATGGACCAGACTGTTGCGGATGCCATATTGGGTGCGATTGTACAGCCGCACCAGACGCTCTCCACGATCCAGCCATCGGCCCAGGAAATCTCCGATCCGGTATAACGAATAGGCCACGCCGGGATCGGACAGCCCGGGCTTGCGTTCAAGAATATCGGCAGCCAGTTCGTCGCTGACCACTTCATCGGTATCAATAAGAAAGACCCAATCATGGACGGCGCGTTCCACTCCGAATTCCCTTTGCTTCGCGTATCCGGGCCATGGATTAACGAACACCCGGCAATTCAAGCTCTCGGCGAGCCCTACCGTTCCGTCTTTGCTGCCTCCGTCGATGACTACAACCTCGTCGGCAAAAAGTCTGCAGGACAGAATGGCCTTGGAAATGCGAGTTTCGTCGTCCTGAGCGATAATGACAGCCGAGATCGGGTAACTACCCGGACTGCCAAGCACGCTTGTCACTGAATCCATGAGGGGTTCCTCCTTCTATTACTTAAGTTCTCTTGCCCTTAACCTTGGGCATCCGCAGGTTTCTTGCGAATGTAGGAATTCATCGTCGTCTTCATCCAGCGGATATCCTGCGCGTTGATCAGCAGCCGCGGAATCTTGACCTTCAGGCTGTAGCGAATATTCAGAATGATAAAACCAAACCGCAGAACAGCCGACGAGAGCATCGCCGCACCGGCACCGAACAATCCGAACCGCGGTACCAGGATAAACAGCAGTGGAATTACCAGTGCCAAACCTACGCCTTGAAGAATGGATACGAATTTCGGTTTGCCAAGCGCCATGAACGCCTGCGCGAGGATCAGTGTGCCTCCGCTGATCGTAACTTCCAGCAGCAGCAAGCGGAACACGGTCAGTGCCGTATTGAAATCCTTACCGTACAACAAAGGAATCACGAACGGTGCTACAACCATCAGGAACAACGATCCTAACAGGGTGAACGTTGTACTGATACGAAAGGCCCTGAACGTCAGTGCGATCGCCTCATCCTTGGGCAGCTCGGATGCTTTGGGGAACAGCACAATCGTAATCGAGGTCGAGAAGAAATTAACCATTCTCGACAGGCTGACCGCCACCGCATACAGTCCGAGATCCGCAGGCCGCAGCAGACCTGCAATGATAATTTGGTCAATATAGTACGAGAACTGCCCCAGCAGGTCATTACCATAAGAGCCCATCCCATAGGTGAACAATCGCTTGAAGTTCAAGTAGGCATCTCTCATCTTCACCTTGTAGGCACGAAGCAGCGAGATTGTAATATAGATGTAGATCGGTACAGCCGGCAGCAGATAAGCCATTGCTGTAGTAAAGGGACTGATGGTTTTCGTAAATATCAGAATCCCGATCATCACCAGGGTGAGCAGTGGAACCAGATACCGCATCCAGTTAAATCGCTTGTAATCGCCTCTGAATTGGAACGCGGCATTGTTGACCTGTGAGATCACAATCAGTGGACACAGAAGCATCGACCACTGTGCGAAACGGACGACTTCCGGACTGAAGGATTTCAGCCAGTAGGGCAACACCACAACACCAACCACCGTAGCGGCTGCGCCGAAGCAAAGACCGATCAGCAGCGACATCCGGTACAGGATGCCGGCATCCTCCGGGTTCTTCTTGGCGTTATAGATCAGCGCCGACGGAATGCCAAAGCTCATGCTGAACGCCAGGAATTGCGACCAGTTCACCATCGCGGTCTGCTCACCGCGACCTGATGGACCAAGATAGCGGGCGGTCAGTACGCCCGTCAGCATGTTCAGTACCAGGATCAGTACACTAACGAACATGGTTTTAACTGCTGCCGAGCTATTATCATTGCTCTTGGTGAACTGCCGGAGGGAGGACCATATCGAGCTAGCCGGAAGTGATTTTGCGTTCAATTGCTGCATGTGGTTCTCCCTTCTTTCTGCTCTCTATAATCTCTTTGCCGCTGAGACCAAGGCCAATCAGCATCCAGATCAGGTATCCCTTGAGTCCTGGGAACCCGTTATCGGACATCAGCGAGGCGATTGCTCCCATCCAGGCCGCCAGGGACAGCCGGGCATACGGCTGCAGGCTATCCCTGCTGGTCACTCTGGTCACAATCTGCTTCAGCACCGCTCCCAGTGCCCAGAAGAAAAACAGTCCGCCCAAGGCACCAAAGGTCAGCAACAAGGCAATGAAACCGTTGTCCATGTTGCCGTACTCCCCAAGCTCGCCACCATTGCCAATCTTCGTCCCTTGGCCGACGCTGCCGATTCCCTGCCCTACCGGATTGGAAGCGACCATCGGCACCATCCGCTGCCACAGATCAAGGCGTTCGTTATAAGAGTGGTCTTCCTGAACGGAGCCCAGGGTCTCCATTCTCGCCACCAGCCCTTCGGCACCTGGCAGCTTCGGAACAATCCAGAAAAGCGCTGCGGCGACGAATATGAGCTGGAGCAATGTCTTCCACTTCCCCTTGGAGGGGGAAGACGCAATGTAGACAAGTAGCATGACCAGCAGAACCAGCCAGGCTGCGCGGACCAAAGTCGTCAGCAGGCAGACTACAACGAGCATAACGCCGACCCAGCGGAGTGTTCCCTGCCAGCGCTTCTCCAGGATCATCGGCACCAGCGCGAAGACAAGAAAAGCTGCGGCCGGACCGGGAGAGTTCAACGTGGAGAAGACCCGAATTTCCAGCGGGACCGGAAAACCAATCGAGATCATCTCTGCGTGGTTCATCCAGAAGGCATCCCATGGCGGAACAACCAAATATTGCACGATCCCGTAAATCGAGACCAGGACAGCTATATTCGCGTAGTCGTAAAGCAGCCGGTCGATGTCCTTGGCCGTGAAACGCATGACCGCAAAGTACGGAATCAGCATCAGCGGGACCAGGTAGTTAGCCAGATCATAGACGGAGCTCATACCGTTCTTCGCCAGCCCAATCAGGGCACCGTAGATAAGTGCAGTTCCGAACAGAAGAATGATGCGGGCAGAAGGCTTCTTGATCTTATGAATCTCCCGCAGCACTGGAATAGCCAAGGTCGCCCCGGTCAGCAGAGGTGCCAGACTGAGCATGGATACGGAATGGTACACGCCCTCCGACCAGTCGGAGATCCGCCGCAGCTCCGGGGCAATGGCCCAGATCAGCAGCGTGTAGGCTAACAGCAGACGCGGCTTCAACAGTGCCAGGAGGAAGGCCGGGAATAATACACCCGCCAGAATCGCCCCCTGTAAACTGTTGGCGGGACTTAGCTTAGCGCTGGCAAAGCCAATGGCTAGCGGAAGCACTAGGCAGATAGCAGCCAGTGCCCAAGTGTTCCCTGCCGTCTTTAAGGTTGCCAGTGAAGGCAGGGTCAGGCTGTTCTCATTCCGGCTCATCATGATTGTCTCCCCCTGCCTCCCTTCGCTTTATCCCGCTTCCGTAACTCCTTAAGGAGCAGGACCAAAAACTGCGCGTCATCGACCAGATATCTTTTCCACAATCGCCTCGGCTCCTGACTCAGACGCCAGAACCATTCAAGACCGGTTCGCTGCATAAAGTCGGGGGCCCGCTTCACCGAACCGGAGAGGAAATCGAAGGTTGCACCCACACCTATTGAGATCGGTGCCTGATAAGAGGTGTAATGGCGATAGATCCATTTTTCCTGCTTGGGTGCGCCTACCCCGACGAACACAATGTCCGGCCGGCTCTCAGTCAACATTCTCACAATTCGCTCGTTCTCTTCCTCGTTATGCTCAAAGCCATAGGAGGGAGAGTAAGAACCGACGATATTCATTCCGGGATATGCCGCCTTCAGATTGCGGATCGCTTTCTCCGGCACCCCTTCAGCTGAGCCAAGCAGGAACAGCCGGTATTTCCGCTGCTCAAAGGCATTGCCCAGCCGATTGAACAGATCCGCGCCGGATACCTTCTGCTTGAGCGGCTTGCCGAGCATTTTCGAAGCCCAGATGAGCGGCATTCCGTCTGCCACCACCGCACCCGCCTCTGAGTACACATTCTGAAATTCCTTGTCCTTGCGCAGCTTGATCACATGATCGACATTGCAGGTCAGGATGTAGGATTGGCTCCGTTCCCGGATTGTCTTGTCAATGTAATCGAGCAAATCCATGAAATCATAGTTATCAAATTTGACATCGAACATATTTACTTGATTCATCGTATCACTTCTTTTTGTGGGGATCGGCCTACCGTGAAGATCGATACAGGCAGTTCAGGTACCAACAGAACGGGATAATAAATTGGACCGTCGACAGCGTGTTGTCGGAGAACGAATAGATCAGAAACGCTGCAATAAAAAACACATAATACGGTTTGACCGGCGGTGCCAAAGCTCTGTAAACCAGAAGAAATACAGCCAATAAGGAGAGCATCAACAGGCTGGCGCCAATATACCCGCTATCAAAATAAAACCGGATGTACTCGTTGTGAGGAACGACAAAGCCTTTGTATAAAGAGCCGTCATTCGCCACTGTTACTGCTCCCAGGCCTCTTCCTGCCCAAGGGGAATCCTCCGCCTTGTTCAGAAAATACGCCCAGGCCTCCGTCCGCCCTGACAGATCCACTCCCGTTTCCGTCGTCCGTTCAAAAGAACGCTTCTTGAGGTTGTCGAGCTGCATATATACAGCGGCAAAGATCAGGAGAAACGAGCAGAGCAGCGGAATCAGGTACAGGGTTTTCCCTTTCAGATATTGCTTCAGAATATCGTAGAAGTAGTAGAGGACCATAAGGCCCAGGGCCAGAATCGGCCCCCTTGTTCCTGTTCCAATCAGAATGAAGAAGTTCAGACCGAGCAGGGTGTAAAAGAACTTGGCGCGCTGCGGGTAGCGCTTAATCTCAATAAACGGGATGGCGACTCCCAGAAAGGCCAGCATCGCCAGATGCGAAGGGATGTTAGCCCCCTGCACCCGCACCGCCCCTGTGAATTCAACATCAAAGAAAGAATGGAGATGTGCAGCTTGCAGCAGTGCTCCAGCCAGTAAGCTGACCAGCGGCAGCAGGCAAATGATACGAATCTGCTGCTCAGCGACTTCTTTTTTCCAGTTGATCAGGAGAAATACAAAGGGAAGCGACAGACCGATAAACGCCTTAACAGCGATGGATGAAGTCATCTGTGGTAGCCAGATCGAGAACCCGAAGGTGATGAACACCAGCACGAGTAAGGCCCATAAGGGCTGACTCAGCTTGAACCGCAGACCATTTACCAGGATACACGGCACCAGCAGGGCCAGAATAGCCAGCTTGTAGAGCGATAGAATCTCTATCCCGAAGAGGCTGCCCTCATACAGAAAGTTGACGGAGATTGCTGTCGTCAGCAGAACAAAATAGCTGATCCATTCCGGACGCGCGATCGAGATCCCCAGCAGAATAATCAGTAGTACGACAGCGGCTGCAAGCAACGGCTGGTAGATCACCGCTGTTCCCAGAAGCAGGGCGGAGATGAGATAGAGCATCCCATACGGAACAGCGCCTGCTTTGAAGCTCCATCCAAAATTAGTCATGTCCTTCCCCTCACCCCGCTGCGGATTCTCTCTTCCGGTTCCAGATCATGTGCAGGGTTCCCCGGATGCTTTCCAGTCTGCACTTGTTCAAAAGCCGTTTTCCCCGGCTCCGGGAAAGCACCGAATCCGCCATGATGTACAGCACTTTCGCAGCTGTTGTTCCCAGCAGGACCACCCGGTCCTTCAAGCTTTCGCTTTTCATGGCATTGGAAATGCCCTGGCTGTAATACCGTTTAAGAATCCAGTCCTCGGACAGACGGCTCTTTGGAACAAAATGATCCACCGCCATGTCCGGATGGTACAGGATCGCATGCCCTTGGCGCTTGATTTGCCCGAACAACCAGGTCTCTTCGCCAGACAAAAGGGATTCCCCCTTCCGGCCCAGATCCAGTGGAAACAGGCTGATATCAAAGACTGGCTTGCGCATCGCCATATTGGCTCCGCAGGGATGCAGACGACCCGGATACTCCTTAACCCTGTTGCCAAGATCGACAATGGTGTAAGGCAGCTCGAATGGCTTGATCAACCATTCCGGCCGGCCTGTCTCAAAGATCGGGGCAATTTTACCTCCCATAGCCATCACTTCCGGCCGTTCCTCAAAGGTGGATACAATGGTTGTAATCCAGGTCCGGCAAGGTATCGCATCATCGTCCAGAAAAGCAATTAGCGAGGATTTGGAGGCCAGTATCCCTGTATTTCGGGCAGCCGACAATCCTTGCATAGGTTCGAAAATGTAGCGAATATCCATCTCTGTCCTGTAATCTTCGATAAACGTCCTGACCAGGGACGCCGTATCATCCTTCGAGCGGTTATCCACCACGATGATCTCTGCTTGCTCCAAATTCTCCAGCGGTACCAGAGAATGGAGGGTCTTGATCAGTAGAGCTGCCCGGTTATATGTGCAAATGATGATGGAAATCTTGGGAGCGACTCCGTGTTCACGCATCGGCATTCACCTAATTTCCACAAGATTAATAAGCGTCTTTGGACCCCAGAAGCATGAGGCCGGTCTTCAAGATAATTTTCAAATCCAGCATCGTGCTGCGGATATGAATATAAGTCAAGTCGAGCTGCACCATCTCGTCGAAACCGACACTGTTACGGGCATTGACTTGCCAGTAACCCGTGCAGCCCGGTGTGACGGTAAGGCGCTGTTTGTCATATTCTGTGTACTGTGCTACTTCTTCCGGCAGCGGCGGACGCGGACCTACCAGGCTCATATGGCCCAGCAGCACGTTCCATAGCTGCGGCAGTTCATCGATGCTCGTCTTGCGCAGGAATCTTCCTGTCCGTGTGATCCGCGGATCGTTCTTGATCTTGAACATCGCTCCGCTTACTTCGTTATAGGCCAGCAGTTGTTCCTTCAGCTCCTCGGCGTTAGATACCATGGATCTGAATTTGTACATCGGAAACTGCTTTTCGTGCTTACCTACACGGTTCTGCCGGAAGAATACTTTCCCCTTGGGATCTTCCAGCTTGATCATAGCAGCCACTACCAGGAACAGCGGCAGCAAGACGAGAAGGCCAAGGGCAGAACAGAAGACATCGATCATCCGTTTCATTACCAGATAGGAATCGGAATCTTTCGCCTCCTCCTTGGCATGCAGCATGTAAAGTTTCGGCAGGACGTACTCATAGTCTTCCGGCAGTTTTTGCATGCTCAACTCTCCTCATGTTCACAAATTTTGTTAGCTTACCGGATCATTCCGGCGGGCTTAAGCTTATCCTGTCAGGGTAGTTTGTCCGGCTTTGCTTAGCCATTCCGCCATAGCATCCATCACGGGGTAACGCAAATCCTCGTTTTGCAGCGCGAATTCCAAGGTAGTCAAGATATACCCGAGCCGTTCGCCAACATCATACCTTGTACCGTCGAAGTTATACGCGTACACTCGCTCACTCTGGTTCAGCTTCTGAATGGCATCCGTCAATTGAATCTCGCCACCCGCACCCGTTTCCTGCAGATCCAGGTATTTAAAAATCTTCGGTGTAAATACGTAACGACCCATGATCGCCAGGTTAGAAGGGGCTGTGCCCAGCGGCGGCTTCTCTACAAAGTTGTTCACCCGATACAGCTGTCCATCCTGGAAATCAGGCTCAATAATCCCGTAGCGGCTCGTTAATTCTTCCGGAATTTCCTGCACGCCGATTACCGAATTCTGCGTCTCTTCATACTGATCAATCAGTTGCTTCAAGCATGGCGTTCTGCCAGTGACAATATCGTCGCCAAGCATAACGCCAAAGGGCTCATCACCAATGAAACGTCTGGCACACCAAACGGCATGACCGAGACCCTTCGGTTCCTTCTGGCGAATGTAATGAATCTCCACCTTGGAAGAACGCTGAACCTCCTTTAGCAGCTCCAGCTTACCGTCTTCAAGCAGGCGGGACTCCAGTTCAAATGCGTTGTCAAAATGATCTTCAATGGCTCTCTTCCCTTTACCGGTAACAATGATGATGTCCTCAATGCCGGAGGCAATAGCTTCCTCCACGATGTACTGAATCGTGGGCTTGTTGATAATGGGAAGCATCTCCTTAGGCATGGCCTTTGTGGCAGGAAGAAAGCGCGTACCCAGACCTGCTGCAGGGATAATTACTTTTTTCACCTTTTTCATCGCACTCTACCTCCTAAAAGTTTCGATAGCCTGAATGTATCGTTATTTACTCTGGTTCATAGTAATACCAAGAATCTTGGAGCCGGTCTGCTCCAGCAGCACTTTCACCTTGCGCAATGAGTCACGCTTGGTTCTCCCGTATTTAGCGACAAGGATCACTCCGTCCGCCTGAGGTGCCAGAATTCGGGCATCACTGTAAGCAACGGCTGGAGGCGAATCAACCAGGATGAGATCATGACTGTCTTTGAGTGCCTTCAGCAAGGCGGCCATCTTATCACTGCCCAGTAGATCCGGCGGACTAACTACGGCGTGCCCTGCCGGAATCACGGTAAGATTGTCGAGCTTCCCCTGAACAGGAATCTCATCCGCTTCTTTCAGCCCGTCAAGATAAGCTGCCAGCCCTTCGCCGCCGTCGACCCCGAATACAGTGTGAAGTCCCGGATTTCGCAGATTACAGTCGACCACTGCCACTTTCTTGCCATCCTGCACAAAGGACACCGCCAGATTCGACAAAATCGTTGTCTTGCCTTCGCCCCTCTCTGCTGAAGTAAAGAGCAGCACTTGGCCACCGTCTTTGTGCAGCAAGCCAAGCTGCCGGATATAGGTACGTAGCGAACGGAACGATTCCGAAATATGTGAAGAAGGATTAAAATCTGTAATCAAACTGCTATTTAGCGGCAGCATAGGTGCCCTCCCCTACTCTCTCATTGAGACCTGCACCCTTGCTCAGATCGCGCTTGCGAATGGCCGGGATGCTGGCGATGACCGGAAGACCAATCTCGATCTCTGCTTCCTTCTCCGAGCGGAGCGTGCTGTTCAACGTCTCCATCAGGAGAATAATGCCGAGCGCCGCCATGAGTGAAACGACAAAGCTGATGACAATATTCATCAGGATACCTGCATTTGCTGCAACTGGCTTGTTGGCCGGATCAGCCGGTGTCAGAAGCGTCACATTGTCCAGCTTCATCAGTGACGGCAGGCTGCGGATGAAGGTCTGCGACACGGCATTTACAATGCCGGCTGCTTTGGTGTAGTTCTCATCCTCCACACTGAGGTTAATCACCTGGCTTTTGTCCGAAGACTTGATGTCCAGCTTCTTTCTCAGCTTCTCTTGCGTCAGGCCGAACTCAGGATGCTCAGCTACAACCTCCTTCAAGATCGTTGGAGATTTAAGGATCTCCTTGTAGCTCTCGATGAGATTGAGGCTGAAGTTCAACTCGTTGAGGTTGCTACCTGCGGGCACATTTGCAATGTTGTTAACAAGCAACTGTCCGGAGGCGGAGTAGACGGGTACAACGAAGTTTTTGCTGACGTAGAGGGTTGTAGCACAGGAGATCAGTACAAATACCGTAATCAGCCATAGCCTTTTCTTGATCAAGTGAATATAGTCCAGAATCGTCTTTTCCACAGTAACCCTCCTTCCGCATAAAATGCTTTGAAAGCATCCATGAAATTTTCAGTTATCTTACTTTTATTCTACCGATCACATCATGTCCCCACATGGGCCATATCTTTACTTTCCTTTTCACTTTGGGATAAGGGGGCATACGCCTTTAGAGGGGGGTACGGTATACTTTAGTGCCATATCGATAACATCAAGTAGTGTTCAGAAATTGTTCAGGTTAAGGTGCTAAGCTGTGTAGGCATAAAAAAAAGAACACGGACAATAGTCCGTGTTCTTCTGGCGATCCCGCCTAAGGCGGGTCGCCTTAATCATATGACATTTCGAATTTCGTCAGTCCAACCGCATTGGCATACAGCGCCGCCTGTGTACGGTCGGCAACCTGCAGCTTCGCCAGGATTTGGCTGACGTGCTTCTTCACCGTAAATTCACTGATAAAGAGTCTTGAGGCAATCTCCCGGTTGCAGGCCCCCTGCCCAAGCTCGATCAGCACTTCCTTCTCCTTCGGCGTCAGCTCGTCGGTCGGGCTGCTGCCCGTCATCCGCATCTTGTCCTCCATCAGTCCGGGGTCATAATATTTCCTCCCCTTGTGTACCAACTGGATGGCGAACAGCAATTCCTCAGGTAGTGCCTCCTTAAGCACATACCCGTCGACGAGCACCTCCTCCGCCTTAAGGAAGTCTTCCCTACTAGCAGACGAAGTTAATAAAATAAATTTGCTGGATATCCCGCGTGTACGTGCCGCCTTGATTACATCCAGTCCCGACTCATCGGCCAGCTTCAGATCAATCAGCACAAGATCCGGCTGCGTCTCCTCAATCACAAACAACGCTTCCTGGCCATTTGTAGCCTCGCCTGCAAACTGCACATTAGGCTGCATCGAAATGACCGCTGCCAATCCTCTTCTCACCAACGGGTGATCATCTACAATGACGATTTTCACTCAAACGACCTCCTGCCTAAAATTTATGCATTTTTCAGTTCCGCCGTGCCGACAGGTATCAGGATCAATATTTTGGTACCTGCATTCCTACTGCTTGATAATTGAAAATCGCCGCCCAACGACTGGGTGAGATACTGCATATTCTTCATACCGAGTCCGCCAGTGCTTTCTTCAGATTCGGTGTGTAGCAGAGCTGCATCAAATCCGGTCCCATCATCAGAAATGGACAATCTGATCCACTTGGGCTTCAGAGACAGTTCAACTTCCACTCGACTCGCCGCCCCATGGCGGATGGCATTGCCTGTAGCTTCCGAGATAATTCGGAACAACGCCTTATGGTAAGGGTAAGGAAGACTGAAGTCGTCCCCCGTTATTTTAAGTTCAATCTCCACATCATTCAACCTGGATAAGCTTTTTAGGTGCGAACGAACCATACCCAGCCAAGTAGGCCCACCGCTTTTCTTGGAACTGAGACTGTAGATGGTAATTCGCAGCTCCTTGGCAACCTTGGTGGCTGATTCATGAATCAGGTCTATCTGCTCCTCGAGCTGATAATCAGGCAGCTTCCTCCAGGTTTGCTTCAGAGAATGCGTTGCGTAGACGATGCCGAATAGGCTTTGCGACACACTGTCATGCATTTCGTCGGCAATCCGATTCTGCTCATTCGTGATGATCAGCCGGTTCTCGATAACACCCAGCTCATGGCGCTCCATAATGATCGCACTCAGCTCCGACAGGAACATCAACTGCTGAATGTACCATCTTCGCCCTTCCAGACCCTCCGCGTATTCCAGCTTCACGCCAATCATGCCTACAAACCGGGTACTCATACGGACAGGCATCAGCAGAAAATCACCGAGTCCGGGCAGACTCTTGAATACGGGATCGCGTTGTAGTCGCCACTCATGTTCATGCTTCTCTAGTTCGGAGAAGAGAAATAGCTCATCTTCCTGATGCCATCCGGTCTGCCGGCTCTCCGGTGCAGGCTCCCCGCTTTTTTTGGCGAACCAGAACAACGCCTTATCCAGCTTCGTAAGCTTCACCACATAGTCCGTAATCACTTGGCCAATATTCATGAAATCATGCTGGCTGGATGTTTCAACGATATGGTATAGCGATTTGATCTGTTCGAGCGTTTCTTTGGTCCTAGCGTTGGCTTCCTCCCGCTGACGTTTGATTCTGGCCACCATCTGCATTACGATAAGAGTAAGTACTAGTGCTAGAAACAAGTTCCCATTCTCAAGAACAGCTGCGGCGAAAGACTTATTCGCAGAATTGAGAAAAAGGTAACAAAAAGCAATAACTATGCCGATATAACTAAGAAGCAGGCTCCAACCAAAGTACAAGGACAATGATCCTGCAGCAATGAGGACGGGATTAAGTACATAAAGCCTAAATGGGCTGTCATAGCCCCCGGTAAGTAAAGTAAGCAGAATAATCAGTGCCATCTCTGTGCTCACAGCCATCATTAGGATGCGCGGTCTGCTTCGAAGCCTTCGGTAACCCATAACGAAGCCTTGAGCCAAAATAAATAACAGAATGATGATAAGGGATTTGTATAATACGGAAGGTCCCGCCGGTTTAAAAAGAAACATTAATGACGTAAGGGACAATGAAAAGCATCGGTAAAAGGCAATCATTTTGTCTTCCGCAGTTGATTTAATATTCATTCCCACCACCCTGTTCCCCAGTTTTGTGGAAAATGCCAGCTATATTTGTGCTTTGATAAAAGCATCATACATGAGAAAAATCACAATAACAAGTTGACGGCATTGTTGTGAGCGTTTACATTACAAATAAATAACGCGAAAACGCCCTTTTTTTCTGGTGGATAAGCTATTTGTATCCAAATATCGAAAAGAAAGCGAATTCAATGTGAGATATATGTCAGATCTTCATCACAAACAGCCTATCCGATTTTCGGACAGGCTGTTTTAAGTTTATTTTCAATAATTCCCCAAGAAAACCTCTTGGTATCCGACGGTTATTCCGATTGCTTGGCAACAGCATCATACAAATTCGAGGATTCACATATACAAATCTGATAACGTTGTCCCTCCACAATATGATACCCCGTGGTCAGGATGCGCAGTGATGATGCTCTGGTGTCTACACTATGGAGATTGTGACAACGGATGCAGTAAAATTCCCTCATGACCTTCATCTCCGCTAATAGTACGTAAGCACTAAAGTGAACTCACTTATATAAACTAAACAGTATCATTGTTCTATAAAAAAAGTCAACAAGAAACTGCAAATTACGACAAAATAAAGGGGAATAAGCGGAATTAATGTCGTTTAATCATATGTTATTGCGACATAACAGTGGTGAAATGCCCATATACTTCTTAAACAACCGGGAAAAATAAAAAGGATCACTGTAATGCAGCAGTCCCGAAATTTCCTTCACCTGAAGTGAGGTATTGAGCAGCAAATGCTTCGCTTCAGCCATCTTCAACCGGTGAATATATTCCTGCAAGGGATACCCGCTACTGCGGCGAACCAGGCGGCGCAAGGTGGACATGGAGATGTGGTGCTTCGCGGCAATCTGGTGCAAGTCCATCGTGCCATAGACACAAAAATTTAGGTCCTCCCTGATCTGAGGCATGGGATCAACCTGAGATGGTCGATTTTTTTCTTCTATTATAAATGAACACTCCAAAAGCATTCGTTCGAGACACAACGCTGCCCGGTCGGCATCTTCCGGAGCGCCCCCTTCCATCTGGCCGAGTACAGCTTCGAAAACCTCCTGCAGTCCCTTGACACCCTCCGCCTGAAATACGATGCCCCCGGCAATAAGACCTGACTCCAGCCATTCAGCAATACGCGTTCCGCTAAAGTTGATATAGTATTCATCCCAGCTCCCGCCGGGAGCGGGGCCAAAGTTGTAGGTAAATCCCGGCCTAAAGAAGAACAGGCTGCCTTCGCGTACCTGCTGCATCTTGCCGCCATTCTCCATATAAGTACCGCTGCCGGAGACGATATACACAATCGCCCACTGCTCGAACACAACTTCTGATCGAAATAGTGTTCTTCCCGGCAAATGACCCACCTGCCCGACTCGAATAGGCTTCAGCTTCAACCGGGAGGCATCCACCTTGGGATCTATGATGACAATCGGATAAGGGCTGATCGTATAATCCATGAGCTTGGGCATCATATGCATTCCTTCCTTGGTTTTCTGGTGTTATCGTTAAAGGGAAGATGATCATATTCTACATGAATAAGAGGTGGCTATGCTATGCCTGAATTTGTCTCCTTACAGCTTCTACCCCATCCCAAGTCATTGGACGTGGCCGAAGGGGCCTATGTTATCCCGGCCAACGGCCGAATTGTTATTGCCAGTTCTACACCAACCGGGATCTTGCCGGCTGCACGCAGACTTCAGCAGTTCATTACGCAAACCTTGAACTTTGAGTTAGCCTTGTCCATTGGTACCCGGTCAACGGTTCAACCGGCCTTCGTATTCAATCAAGATTCCGCTCTACCTCCACAGGCGTATGAGATTCATTCCGGCGTGACTGGTATCAACGTAACTTACAGCTCTCCGCAGGGTGCTTTCTTGGCAGTAGCAACACTGAAGCAGATTCTGAAGCAGACCGGAAGAAGCTTCCCATTCCTTACGATCCGGGATGAACCAGACTTCGGCGCACGGGGCCTGATGATTGATATTAGCCGGAACAAAGTTCCGAAGCTCGGCACCCTGTTCAAAATCGTGGATCTAATGGCGGATCTAAAGCTCAATGAATTGCAGCTATATATAGAAGGCGCACCTTTTGCCTACGAGTCTTTCCCTCAGGTATGGGAACTGGAAACTCCAATCAGCGGTGAAGAAATCCTTCAGCTGGATGCCTACTGCAAGGAGCGCTACATCGAGCTAGTGCCTAATCAGAACAGCTTCGGACATATGGAGGGTTGGCTGACCCGGCCGGAATTCAATCACCTGGCTGAGATCCCGGAAGGCTTCTCACTACCGGAAAGCATGTACTACAGCGAATTTTATCCAGATGGACTGCCTATGCATCCCGGCACCTTTGATACGGAAGACCCTGAGGTACTTAAGCTGCTGGAGAAAATGTACGATGATCTATTGCCCTACTTCAGCTCTTCCAAATTCAATGTAGGCTGCGACGAAACCTACGAGCTTGGGCTTGGCAAAAGTAAGGCGCTGGCAGAGGAGCAAGGCAAGGGCTCACTGTACCTGTCCTTTCTGCAAAAGATTCAAGAACTGGTGGAAGCCCGCGGTAAAACCATGCAGTTCTGGGGCGATATTATTATCCAGCATCCCGAGTTAATCCCTCAGCTCCCCAAGAATATCATCGCGATGGAATGGGGCTATAGTGCCGAGCATCCATTTGAAGCGGACACACTGAAATTCCGCGAGGCAGGCATTCCATTCTATGTCTGTCCCGGAACCAGCTCCTGGAACTCCCTGACCGGACGTACTGACAACATGCTGGCCAACTTACGCAGTGCTGCTGTTCACGGCAAAACCAATGGTGCCATTGGCTACCTCATTACAGATTGGGGCGACCATGGACATTGGCAGCAGCTTCCGGTCAGCTATGCCGGATTTGTCTACGGTGCTGCACTTGCCTGGAGTGTTAACGATAATCTGGAGGTCAATGTTACAGAATATCTGAATCAATTCCTTTTTGCGGACCATTCTTCAAACATCGGGCAACTGCTGCTAGATCTCGGCAACTACTATACACTAGAAGCCACCTATCACGGCAACGACTCCGAGTTGTCCATGCTGCTGCGCAGCGACCTGGATAATCTACGGATTATCGGGAAGTTGACCGCAGAACATTTCGACAAACTGGAAAACTACGCTAGAAATATCGCTGAACGGATCGAAGGGCTAGCTCTACAGTGCGAGGATGCAGAACTCGTGCTGCGGGAACTGCGCAGTGGGGTGCACTTCATAAGCCATGCGGTGCAGCTTGGCAGACTGAAGCTCCAACTGGCAGCGGGCCGGGATCAAGTGGACCGCGGCCTGCTCGCCGCGCAGATCCATGATCTGGATCTGCTGCTCCACGAGTACCGGTTGCTCTGGACGGAGCGCAACCGGCCGGGCGGCTTGGCGCTAAGCACCGCCAAGCTGGTCCGCCTGCGCGGCCAGTACGCAGCGCTGGCCGCAGACCTTGCGGAGCCGGCACGCGTGTAAGCGTGCCGCACGCCACAAGCTGTGCCTGATGCATCGGCACAGACATACAACAAAGCAGGCCAGCCTCCCGCGTTCGGAGGCTGGCCTGCTTGTGCAGCTGCAAAGCTATCTTGCTGCGCAGCTGCGCTTGTGACCGCTATATCTTGCTGCGCTGATACGCTTTCTTCCTGCTGCACCGTGCCATCTGCTTCAACTTGCAGCAGATCGCTTGCAGCAGGTCCGCCTCACTGCCACAGCGCGGCAGTGAGATTGTGACTCAGCCTTACAAGGCCCAAGGCTGAGTCTCTGAAGTCACAGCTGTGCCTGTGGCGACAGCCTGATCCAGCAGCAGGGACAAATAATGATCCTGGCTGCCTTCGGCCAGGCTGTAGAAGGACGGGCCGCCCCGCACATAGTGGGCCATCCGGGCCAGACTCTCCGCAATTGCGATTTCATCATCCGTCAGGCGGGCCGGGATAAAGGGATTGCGGTATAGCCATTCTCCGTCCGCGATAATTCCTTTAAGATAGAAGCCTTCCAGGTTTCCGCCATGTCCGGCATCCATGCGGCGCAAGTTTGTGTACACCGGATTGTCAAAGCTCTCTAGCCAAGCGACGTCATGATTGACAATCTCCCCGCGGTTACCCCGGACAAGAATCCGGTTGCTGCGGATCCAGGAGAAATATTGCTCACCCGTGAAATCGAACAGTCCCAGCTTGTCCCCGAAATCGAAGAAAGCAATCTTCTGATCCGCTTCCACCGTCTCTTCGGCTGCCGGCGGGCCACTACGTTGCGGTCCGTTGATAATCGGGGAACGGAATTCCCGGCCGCTGATGGTCACATTCTGAAAATCGATACCGAGTAACTGCCGCATCAGGCTGATCCCATGGTAGCCATGTGCCGCCGAGATCTGAGCTTGACTGATCTCACCCAGCCGGCCGGATCGGGCCAGCGCAATTCTGGCGGCATGCATCGGCTGGAACAGATATTGCTCAGCAACCTGGATTTTGGCCGCAGCCCCGCCTACTGTCTCCCAAAGTGAGATCAGTCCTTCCAAATCTGAGGCGGGCGGTGTTTCCGTCAGCACAGGAATCTGTGCTGCAGCAAGTTTTGCTATAAATGACGGACTGACCTCCCGGCTCAGGGAAACTACCGCAAAGGAATAACCTCCTGCCGCGATGAACTGCTCCAAATCCGTATATACAGTCACGCCCCAAGCTCTGCTCAAGTTTTCAGCCTTGTCCGGATTCCGCACGTACATCGCGCCAACCGAGAAATGTTCCGGTAGCGCTTTCGCAATCCGCAAGAAAAACTCGGCCCGCCAGCCGCCGCCAACCAATCCAAATACAACCTTATCCATGTTCGCCACCTCTTCCTGTATTGTCCGCTCCGCCACGCCGCTCAATCAGATATTCCCAGCGCAGCTCTTCGTATTGATTTTCAAGCATTTCCCTTTCCTTACGCTCCACTGCTTCGCGCTTCCCCGCCTCTTCTCCACTCTCTTCATCTTCCTCAATTCTCCAGAGATCGGTGAAAAGATAGTCCCTAATCTCTACAATTTTACCGTCCTGGCGTCCACCCTTCCAGAACAATCCTGCAGAGGAACGCCGTAGAGTTCGTCCATCTGGCGTCACAGCTTTCTGGCCGATCCGGATGGCCATTAGCATTTGCCCGAAAGTATACCATTCCATGGTCCTATGTCTCCCTAAATTAAGATTGAAATCGTCACAGCAGAACGCTATAATCAGGAAAAACGTCCCATTTTATTACATAATATTTAAATTTATGACAGGAGATGTACCTATGGACTGGCTTTATGCTTATGAGGAAGAGCTTCGCTTGGTGTTTGAAGATAGCAGGCGTACCATCTCTGCATTTCCAGAGCCACTGCAAGGTCAGGGCATGTCCTACCTTGACCATTTTAACGTATTTACGGCTGGGAGTCACAAGAACTATATCTGTTATCTGCTCCCATTCTGGCTGCGGGACGGATACGGCCTGCCAGCTGAGGTCACCCGTCAGATGTCACGGGGCAATGTGTTCCTCATGCTCTACTTCTTTATTCAGGATGATCTAATGGACAGTCACGAATCCTTCGCTCATTCACATTTGCCACTGGCTAATTTATTCTATGTCGAATTCCTCAAGATTTACCGGCAGCTGTTCCCTTCAGATTCCCCCTTCTGGTCGTTCTTCAGTCGCTATATTACCGAATGGGCCGACAGTGTCAGCAATGAACACACAGGCGATTACTTCAACAATAACCGGGTGAAAATCTCCCATAAAGCAAGCCCACTTAAGCTCAGTAGCACCGCCGTCTTGCTTCTGACCGGCCATGAAGAAGTCGTGCCCTCTGCCGAGGCGATGATGGATGATGTGTTGCTCACCTTGCAGATGCTGGATGACTACGAAGATTGGGAAGAAGATTGGAAATCGGGCAGCTACAACACGTTGCTCTCCCTCGCGAATAGCCATCGGCCAGAGGCGCAAAGCGAACTTACCCTCGGGGAGATTAGGGATTTCATTTTTACGACAGGGGGAATAGAACACTTCGCTGACATTGCAAGAGCCACCAACGACGGACTTTCAGAACATGCTCTAAACGCCCCTCATTTGTATACTTTTCATCAGTTGTTATCTGAAAATTTAACGCATATTTCTGCTTCAATCGAGGAGGAAAAACGTCTTTTGCAGAGCGGAGGACTCTCTTACTGGCTCTCCAAAAATATGACAGATATGCATAAATAGTAATAGAATCAGAATAGGCCTTATGCTATACTAATGAGGAAAATATAACCATTTTGGGAGGGTGATTATTTTGTCAGAAGCGATTCTTAGAAATCAAGTGATTCAAAAGGCATGGGAAGATCCGAGTTTCAAACAAAGACTGCTCAGCGATCCGAAGTCAGCCATCCAAGAAGCTCTGGGCATCATCATTCCCGACAGCGTTACATTAAAGGCAGTCGAGGAAGACTCCAATGAATTCTATCTTGTCATTCCTCCAAGTCCGGCTTCCGGCGCCTTGAAAACCGACGTTAAACCACTGGGTTCCTGGTAATACACCAAGATCAACTTCATAAGGAGCGGGAAGCATCCGGACGTTCTGCCAGCGGCAGTGTCGTAATGGATTCGGTTCCTGCTCCTTTTTTGCTGGAGAATACAATTTCCCCCTGCATGGCCTCAATAATACGGAAGGTCACCATCAGCCCAAGCCCGGTCCCCTTCGTCTTGTTGGAGAAATACGGCTCCCCCAGCCGGTTCAGCACCTCAGGCTCCATCCCTTCTCCGTTATCTCTTATACGAATGTGTACCTTGTTGCCTTCACCGTATGCCATGATCTCAATATGACCCTCCTCCCCCATGGCCTCGATGCTGTTCTTGATAATATTGATAAAAGCCTGCTTGAATTTAGAGGAATTCCCCTTGACCCACAGCTCACCTTTTACATTCAGATCCATCTTCCCATTACTCAAATGGCATAGCGGCAGCATAATACTCTCGATATGATGAAATTCCTCGTTCATATTCAGTACACTGATCTGTTCGAATTCCGGCTTGGCAAAGGTCAGGAAGTCCGTAATGATGTTAGAGGCCCGGTCCAGCTCACTGATGGCCATGTTCAAATACTTCTTCTCTGCCCCATGTGATTTCCCGCCAAGAAGCTGCAGAAATCCTCTTGTTACCTGAAGCGGGTTGCGCACCTCGTGTGCCACAGAAGCCGCCAGTTCACTGATGATCTCTAGTTTCTCTGACCGCTGCAGTTCATTGTTGAACAATTCAAGCTCCCGCGAATACTTGATTACCATCTGATGGTTCAGCATCAAGCGGCGACCTAAAATAACAATGAGAGACATGATGAATACGACTAACGCCCATTTCCAATAAACTAAGTCATAGTCTCCCTTGCGGACATAGTACCAAATCAGCTCCACTACCCCGGTAAGCGCAGCTGTACCGAAGCCGATGGCAAAAATAATAGCTTCCTTATTGCCCTTGGCCGAATAAATGATTACACAGGCAATAAGCAGGATGAACTGAACGATGAGGATAAGTCCCACAATATTCGTGGAAATAAAATAATAGAACTCCACAAAGCGATTCCCGGATAATCCGTTAATCACTAGCCAGGCTAGGCAGAATAGAGAGTAGGCGACCTGGAACTTGCGAAACCTCCGAATTACCGCACACTTGCCGCTTCCGAAGATTCTCTCGAACAGGAAGGTCAAGGAAGGGAGCAATGATAGGAGCGCTATATCCAGCATGACGATACTTACATTGCCAAGATAGCTGTAAAAGGTATAGATAAACGGAGAATAGGTAATGGATAGCACACCTGTGGAGAAGATAACGATGGCCAGGGCCACGATACTGGAGAAATATGCCTGGTTCAGATAAAACACACATACAAACAGAACTAAAGCTACAAAAATAAAGGCGCTGCCCAAAATAACATCCATCAGCCCGCTCTTGACATAAGAGTTGATCAATTCGCTGTGCTCGCCAATGACCACTTTATCCTTGATGCCGATCCGGTCCTGCAGTGTTTCCGTCCATATATATAACATTTTCCCGCTGTCCCCGCTACCTAGCGGTAGAAGCAGAGAATAGTTATCCTTGATAAACGAGCGGTCCCCTTCAAAAATTAGCCGGTTATCCACGAACACTTTGACATGCAGCGCATACAGGGTCTTAATGTACAGCGAAGGAGAGGTGAAATGTAATTCTGGGATAATCATACGGCTCCAGGCAGCAGAAATACCTGGGGGCAGATCCATACGGCCCTGACTACCATCCACGGTTGTCCAGGCTTGCCCGTCCGTGATTCCCGAAGGCATTTCTGTCCCCGGGACCGGAGCTTGCGGACGACTCTCCCATTCCATCTGCCACTTGGTCAGCTCATACGTTGTTCCGGAATTCGCCGCAGATGCCAGCAGTGAGCTACTGATCATCAGAAGAAGGCAAAGTGCCGCTGTTATATGAAGACTTTTCACAAAGACTCGCATTCAAGCACCTCGCGGGGAATATTGAGAGACTCATTTATGTTCTTACCTTCTATTTCGCGCAAGCGGCCGCCCAATCCTTTAAATACGGAATAAAATCTATTCCGGGTCGACCGCCGGAAATTTGATAATCACCTCTGTGCCCTCGCCCTTCTTGCTCTGGAACTCCAAAGTGCCCTGCATCGCCTCAACGATACGGAACGTTACCATAAGCCCAAGTCCCGTCCCTTTGGTCTTGTTTGAATAGTACGGCTCGCCCAGGCGAGACAGCTCACTGACCTTCATACCTTCTCCATTGTCCTTCACACTAATCAGAATCTGATCCCCTGATCTCCATGAGGTGATGACGATCATCCCCTCTTCGCGCAAAGCTTCGATGCTGTTCTTGATGATGTTGATAAAAGCCTGCTTGAATTTGGAGGAACTGCCGAGCACATAGAGACAAGGCTGCAACTTCAGCTCAATTTCCCCTCCCTGCATGTGGGCCAGCGGAAGCAGAATACCCGACACATGTCTGAGCTCTGCGGAAACATCGAGCTGGACTACCGTCTCCATACCTGGCTTTGCGAAGGTGAGGAAGTCCGTAATAATTAGCGAGGCACGGTCCAGCTCTGCCACCGCCATTTGCAGATATTCCTTTTCCTTTTTACCGGAACGTTCCCCTAGAATCTGTAGAAAACCTCTGGTCACCTGTAACGGGTTGCGAACTTCATGTGCCACCGATGCAGCCAATTCGCTGATAATTTCCATTTTCTCAGAACGCTGAAGATCGTTATTGAACATCTCGAGCTCACGTGAATATTCCACCACTTGCTCATGGTTTCTGGCGAACCCTCTGCCCAGGATCACAATCAGTGAGATGATGAATACTACCAGACCCCATTTCCACCAGTAGAAGTGATACCTCTCATTGGTGGCAAAGAATAGAGATAACTCTGTCAACGACAGCAGCGCAAAGACGGCAAAGCCTGCAGTGAAAATAATGGCATCCGAATTGCCGCGATAGGCATAGATAGCCGCCAGGGTTAGTAAAAAGACAAACTGGATCATCATCAAGATCCCGACAACACTGACCGTCATGAACCGATATATATCGTCCAAGCGATAAGATGCGGCCGCATTCAATATCCAGAGCGACAGACTGAATAAGGAATAGCCTATCTGGAATTTCCGGAAGGGAACAATAAACCTGTTCTTACTGCTGTCGAATATCCGCTCAAAGTAAAGAGTAAAAGTCGGAAGCAACGTAAACAATGCCAGATCAAACAGCAGCTCTGTCAGCCGGCCCTGACTTCTTAATACAAGTGGCAGGAGCGGTGAGTACACCACGACCAAAATTCCGCATGATAAAATAATCAGCATCAGCAATAAAGCACTGGAGAACGGCTCCTTCTTGAGAAACAGGGAACACACGATCAAGATGGACGCCATAAAAATAAGCGCCGTACCAATGACAATATCCATAAAGTCCTGTTTGATATAGTAATCCAGCAGTTTCCCATAATTCCCCACCAGAATGCGGCCCTCAATGCCGGGTCCTTTGCTGCCGCCTCCGCTACTCCACAAATATAGCTGCCCTCCGGAGGTTTCTTCACTTAGAGGAATCAGAATTTTATTCCCGCTGAAACTGTTCTTTCCTTGCAAATCATACACAAGCTTATTATTCAGGAAGGCCTTAATATCCTCTCCGAATACTTTATCAATTAGCAGTGCTGAATTCTCTGTCAGCCGCGGGACTGTCACCCGCAACCATGCTGCATGGGCTCCCTCGGGGGCCGCTGGCATTGGTGTTTGTTCGATTACTTCTATCCATTCATCACCCCTAGATGCCGCCGCTTTCATGGCATCGGGTGCAGTTGTATTCTCCCATTTCAGTTCCCAGCCGGGCAATGATCTGCCTGATGGTCCGCCCCATTCCAAGGCTACCCCTATAGGAACGATGGCCGTCAGTAGTAATAGCACAAGAACTACCGCCGCTGTTTTTTGTAGTGGCAACTTCATCTCGGCACCTCAGTAAGTCGATAGTTGTATGTATAGTATGTACGCTTCTTAATTTCGACAGCCTTCGAGCTATCCCTCCCTCTATCTGCAAATAACCTCGAAATTAGACGATTTCACCCCTAATCTGGTTAATGCCGGGCCGGAATGAATATATTATGGATGGGGCCTGTCCACCTGTCAGACGATTCGCACCCGCATAGAAGGGTAAAGAATATACATTGGTATTTTACACCATATTTAGGGAGCTGAGATGCATGGGCAATGAATTCAATAAGACAGAAGCCGATTTCGCTTACGAACGATATCGTTCAAGCCGCGATACCTCGCCTGAAGAGGAGATTCCTACAGATGTTATTCGTCCCGTTGGAACAATAACCACGCGGGGTAACAGCGAAGACCCTACCCCTAAAGACCGGGTCCCGCTGGAATCAGCGCTTGCCATCCACAGGCCCGTCGGAGCCATCCCTGTAGATTTTGACGGGGTTATCGATGAAGGATCAGATCCGGTATTGGTCGGGGATGAATATTTGGCCGCAGATATTGGTCTGAACGTTCCGGAGCGGGGCCTTCACCAACAAGAAAGACGGGAGCGTCCGATTCTAGCCTCTCCAGCACCAAGACGGGATGATCTACTTGAATCCGACGCTGTGTTGGCGGCCGACGCTGCGGGCCTGACCGGCACAACCATTGATTTTGCAGATGAGAACGAGACTTCAGCAGAGATCGACTACGACGAAGAGGAACCGCTGGAGGACATCCCGGATGCAGATGATCTGGAAGCGGGAACACCCGTCGACCCTGTCTCTCCCCCAATCGACGCCATGCCGGGCATCGATGTATTGAATGGTTCACAGGGAGAAGAAGACTAACCATCAGAATCTCCATGAAAGTTAAACGCCGCCAGACTAACCGTCTTGGCGGCGTTTATAGGGTAAGCAACCTAATCCAGGGTGCTTCAGCCAATTATTGCGATGAAGCGGAAGTGCCTGGATGACGAACCTCCGATAGCCTAGCCTCCAGTCTGCGCGATTTCACCAGCAGCGCTGCGCCCAGCAGCATCAGCCCGTTAATAACAAATACCCAGCGGATTGGAATAAGTCCACCCAACAGGCCGCCAACAATCGGGCCTGCCATTGTCGCAAGCTGGGAAGCAGATTGGTTCAGTCCGAACGCCCGGCCACGGAAGGACGACTCGGTCACCTGTACAATCATGGCGTTAATGGATGGCAGGACTCCGGCGTAGAACAAGCCATAGGCAAAGCGCAGCAGAGCAAATTCCACATAACCCGAGACGAAAAACTGCAGGATGTTGCCGATCCCCCCGCCGATCAAGCCGATGAACAAAATGACTCCGAAGCCCTTGCGGCTACCAATGCGCCCCCACTGCGGCGCCATCAACACAGTAGCAATGCCGACTGCGGAGAAGACAATTCCGGAGCTGAGAGAGGCATGACTCTTAGCTACACCCATACTGAGCAGATAGATCGGGATGAGCGGTTCCAGAATCATCACGGAGAACGTACTGATTCCTCCCAAAATAAGAAGGGTGATGAATACCCGGTTGCTCGCCGCTTCCCTGATGTCATCCCGCACATGGGATCTCGGGGCAGAGCGGTCAATGCTCTGCTCATGGGCAAAAAAGGTGGCAGTCAGTGCTGAGACCAAAACCATCACTGCAGAGAACAGGAACGCGCTCCGGTTCCCTGAATAATAGCTCACTACACCACCGATCAGCGGCCCAATGATACTTCCGGTTGCCCCTGCCGTAGACATAATGCTGAGGGCATAGCCGGTCCGCTCTTCAGGCGTATTGGTCGCTACCATGGCAATCGCCGCAGGAATGAATCCCGCCAGCAGCCCCTGGAGAATACGCACAAGCAGAAAGACGTATGGATCATGCACAAAATAATTAATCAGATACAGCGCGGCCAGGCTGAATCCTGAACGAATCAGCATCGGCTTGCGACCGTATTTGTCAGCCAAAGAACCCCAGTACGGTGCGATCAGAGCACTGGCCAGAAATGTAATGCCGAAACTGATACCGGACCAGATCTCCAAATGGTTCGTTACCCCAAGCTCATCGGAGAGAAAAATAGAGAGGAACGGAATCGAGATCGAATATGCCGTACTGCAAAAGAAAACTCCTACCCAAAGCACGATCAGGTTCCGCTTCCACGAAAAGTTCATCAAGTACACGTCCTTTCAGCGTTTTCCTTGGAAGCATCCTACTATTGTAAACCTCTTTGCAACAGGTGCCAATCCCCAGGAAGGAACAAGCATTTTTTTGCATGCAGCAGGACAAAGAGGTTATTATAGGCTAAGACAATGATTTTTCAAGCTAAAGGAGCGAATAAAAAGGTGAAGTTGACAAGAAAGAACCCTGCCATCCTTCTGGTAATGCTATCCTTGCTGCTGATTGTAGTGTCCGGCTGTGGTGCGAAGCCAGCAGCCAATAATAGCAGTAGCGCTGCAGGCAATCAGACAGGGAATCAAACCAGCAATACCGCACAGGAAACGGCAGCACCACAGGAGACCAGCACACCGCAGAACAATGCCGAGGGCAGCGGGCTTCCCTCTGACACTGCAAGCCATCCTGTAGTAACCATCGAAATGGCTGATGGCGGAATCATCAAGGCCGAGCTGTACCCTGAGGTTGCTCCTAACACCGTCAACAATTTTATCTCCCTGATCCAAAAGGGCTTTTATGACGGAACCATCTTCCACCGGGTCATTCCAGGCTTTATGATTCAAGGTGGCGACCCTGACGGCACCGGCATGGGTGGACCGGGTTACAGCATCGCTGGCGAATTCTCCGGCAATGGGTTCAACAACAACCTGCTACATACGGAAGGTGTCCTGTCGATGGCCAGATCGCAAGATCCCAATTCCGCAGGCTCCCAGTTCTTCATCATGACAGCTGATGCTCCACATCTTGATGGAAGCTACGCTGCATTCGGCAAGGTCACAGAAGGTCTTGAAGTAGTAGACGCCATCGTGAATTTGCCCCGCGACAGCTCTGATCGGCCAGAACATCCACCGGTCATGAAGAAGGTAACTGTCGATACCCTTGGCGTCACGTATCCGGAACCACAAAAAGTACAGTAGTACCATTAAATCAACAAAAACCCGGCAGAACGTTAGCGGTGAGATTACCGTGAGCGCTGCCGGGTTTCTTAAGTTATGAGGCATGTAATCTACCAATATCTCATCAATGAATAACGATTCAATCTTTGATACAATTTTATAATTGATATCAATAGGAGGAATCTCGTGAAGAGCATATTCAGTAGATTCATATTTGCAGCCATCGTTATCATTTACGCAATAAGCTCCTGGAGTCAGCCTATGTTGGCGGATAAACTGCCGCCTTTTGAAGATATAAGCACCAGCTATGCTAAAGACGAAATTATCGATTTATATAATAAAAAGATTATTACAGGAACCTCATTAACGAGTTTTTCACCAACAGAGTCTATTACTAGAGCCGAATTTATAACGATACTGGAACGTTTGCTAAAGCTTGATCCCGTAGCCAGTCCAGTAACATCCTTCACAGATGTAGCGAAAAACGCATGGTATTACGGCTCTATTCAAACCGCTGTGCAGTTGAACTTGGCAACTGGAACCTCACCGACTACTTTTGCTCCTAAACAAGCCGTGACAAGACAAGAGGCTGCTGTCTGGATGGCAAGAGCCTTGAAACAAGTGAGTGGAAATTTTACTAATCTGACAACCTACAAGGATAGTAATCATATCGCTGCTTGGGCTGGCGGTTCTGTTGCTGCCGTTAGTAAGCTAGGATTAATGAAAGGCGATGAAACCGGATATTTCCGGCCTACGGAAGCCATAACCCGGCAGGAAGCCGCTGTACTGATGTATCGGGTGTTGCAAAATAAAAACTGGGTTGCTGCACTTGAGCATGCACCAAATGAAGGAATCGTCATCGGTTGGCAGTATGGATCCACCGCAGAATATGAGCGTGATATCTTGAAATCCGATGTGAACACCTTGTCACCGCGTTGGTATTTTGTAGGGAAGGATGGCGTCGTATCAGATTTAACGGAAACCTCACTGATTTCATGGGCAAAGGGTAACCATAAAAAGATTTGGGCAATGGCCGGCAATCGATCCGATCAAGAAGCTACGCATCAACTGTTATCCAGCACTACTGCCAGAAATACAGCCATTACGCAATTAGTAGCTATGGTGAGTAAATATGGCCTTGATGGGCTTAATATTGATTTTGAAAATGTAGATGGTGCTGATCGGCGGTATTTCACTGATTTCATTACATTATTGGCGGTGAAGCTGCATGCCGTGGGGGCTACACTGTCTATAGATGTATCACCAGATCTTGGAACTGATTGGACTGAGGCATTCGATTATGCTGCGCTTGGCAAACAAGCCGATTATGTTGTCATCATGGGGTACGATGAGCATTACGAAAGCAGTCTCTATCCTGGCTCTAATGCTTCGCTTCCCTATATTTCAAATGCAATAGATACTCTTCTGAAGGTCGTCTCCAGTAAAAAGATCATCTTAGCTATGCCATTCTATAATCGGGACTGGACGCTCCTGCCAAATGGAACAGTGTCCTCATCACAATATATAACGTTTCCTGAACAGAACCAACGGATCAGCACCTATTCCATGCGACCGGTGTGGAATGATACCTTGGGTCAATATGTTGCTAGCTACACGAAAAATGCTATTAAACACACGATTTGGTTGGAAGACGGGCGGTCTTTAATTGCTAAATACAACGTTGTTGCTAATAAAAAATTAGCTGGTGTCGCCTATTGGTACATTGGCGGAGAAAGTCCCGACATTTGGACGAGCCTTAGAAATGCCGAGAAATATTATGGTTATGCTTTCTAAAGATGTGGAATTCAGAGGACAGTTAGGGATATGACTGGATTGTGCCGCCACGGATCGGGAGGTCTTCCGACCACTGTTAAAGCCTGATTTTTGGATTGAAAGTTTCTCCACAAAACAACTTCATCAACACAACCGACCCAATCAGTTCAAGATATCGTATGGAGCTAACATTGAGTGCTCGCGGATGAGACCTAACATTGGAGTGCTCGTGGTTGTGACCTAACATTGAGTGCTCGCGGATGAGGCCTAACATTGGAGAGCTCGCGGTTGGGGAGCTCCCATATAGGAGCTAACGGACCGTATCGTCGTTATTTTCGCATAAAACTTCTTTTTAAGCAGCTAGCGGACTCAGGTGACGTTATTTCCTCCCAAGTAGCGGATCTTGGGCAGGATTTCTGCCCATAGGGTCTCTGGAGTCCGTTATCTTCCTGAAAAATTGAATAGATAGACAATAAGGCCTCTGGGGTCCGTTACTTGGCGGCAACACGAAGCAATCCGTGATTTTGTGGTGGACACAGAGAAAATAATAAAATCTGGATTCGTTAGCAATTGGAATAACGACGCTCCTTCGCACAGCATCCATTCTAAGTTCTCACGTCAATCCCCGCTCCAAACATAAAGGGTATCTCAAAAGCATGTCATGGCTTTTGAGATACCCCTCTGCTTTAAGACGGTCTTTCGATTATCTACAAGACCATGATTACCTTACCGACAGATTTCTTCTGCTGAGGGTGTGATGCCCGTTCTGCAGGAATGTGCTGCGGGTATTTTTGAGAGACGCTATCCGCTCCTCTGCAAGCCGGTCGGCTGCGGCGTAAGTCGGAATGCCATGGTTGCGCGAAATCTCCAGCACTTTGGTGATGTTGTCGTAGATCTTCGCAACCTGCTGATAGGCACGTTCCCGGTTATACCCGTTCAGTTCATCAGCAATGTTAATTACACCGCCAGCATTGATCACATAATCCGGTGCATACACAATGCCCATCTCATGCAGCGCCTCACCATGCCGCGCTTCCTTCAACTGATTATTCGCCGCACCAGCAATAACGCTGGCCTTGATCAGTGGCAGGGTCTCATCATTCAGAGTTGCCCCCAGTGCGCACGGTGCATAAATATCACACGCTACACCGATAATCTCATCAGGATCAACCGCCTTCGCACCGTAAGCTTCAACAGCACGGCTGACTGCCTCCTTGTTGATATCCGTCACGATCAACTGAGCACCTTCCTCATGCAGATGCTTGCACAGATTGAAAGCGACATTGCCAACACCTTGAACGGCAATCGTCTTGCCCTCCAGTGAATCCGTACCGAAAGCCGCCTTGGCTGCTGCCTTCATTCCCTGATAAACGCCAAATGCTGTGGCAGGCGAAGGGTTGCCCGAGGAACCGAAGGTAGGCGAGGTACCGGTGACATAATCCGTCTCCTGATAGATGATGTTCATGTCTTCTTCCGTTGTACCTACATCCTCAGCCGTGATGTAACGGCCGTTCAATCCTTGTATGTATCGCCCGAAAGCGCGGAACATGGCTTCACTTTTATCTTTTTTCGGATCGCCGATAATTACAGTCTTACCTCCGCCCAGATTCAATCCAGATACGGCATTCTTGTAGGTCATCCCTTTGGCAAGGCGAAGGGCGTCTATGACGGCTTCCTCTTCAGAAGCATACGTCCACATCCGTGTACCCCCTAGTGCTGGCCCCAGGGTAGTATCATGAATCGCAATTATCGCTTTCAGGCCTGATGCCTTATCTTGACAGAATAACAACTCCTCGTAGTCATCCCGCTCCATTGCTGCAAACCATTCCATGTCTTCAAGTCTCCTGTCTCTTGATCTAGTTGTTCCAAGCTACCCTAACAAAGCTAGTATAAGCGGAGAAAAATGTCAATGTGATACAACACGGCGATCATACCCAATAGTGGTGATGGGACCAAACCCTGTATTGTCAGGATCATAGGATTTTCCGAATGAAAAAACATGACTGCCTTTCACCGAGCCGTAGTCAAATTAAAAACTCAAAAAAGCCGGCCGGCTTTCACCGGTCGGCTATTACTTATGATTACACAAGCAGAATTATTTCTCCCCTTGGAATTCATTCCAAAATGTCACTTGTTCGAGCGGCAATCTTGTGGTTGGCCGTCCTTCAGCAGCGGCTTTACCTAGCGCGATCAGCATTACGGGAACATAACGCTCCGGAATCTGGAACAGTTCACGGAAAGCAACAGGATCATAGCCACCCATAGGAACAGTGTCATAGCCTTTAGCTTTTGCTGCCAGCATAAGCTGCATGGAGATCAGACCGCCGTCGATTAGGGCGATATTTCTGCGCCGTTCCGGACTGAAGCTGGAATAATTATTCCAGGTGTTGTTGACCATCGTTTCCTTGATCTCTGGCGTGATGAATCCCTCAGCCTGCGCCTTATCATAGATTGTATGCACATTGCGATAAGCCTCGGTATCGCCCAAAACAGCGATTATAGCCGATGCGTCCACAGTCTGCTGTTGATTATAGGCGATCGGCAGCAATTTTTCTTGCAACGACTGGTCGTTAATCACGATGAAGCGCCATGGCTGAAGATTGGAGGATGAAGGGGCCAAAATGGCCTCATTGAGAAGCTCCTCGATTTCCTCCTTGGAAATTTTCCAGGATGGGTCGTATTTACGCACGGAGCGCCGCTCGGAAATCACCTTCTTAAATTCCTGCTCTACCTTTAATTCTGTTGTCATAATAACGCCTCCTCTTCCTATCCTATTTCTGTGTGTTTAAATGCACAGTTAGTTGCAAAAAAAATTTATCCCTGTGTCTTCCCCTGCTGCGCTTGAATCTATGTCATCAGATTTAACTGTAATTTTATATGCACAGTATAATTCAGAAAAAACAACTTTGTCAACAAACGGTTCTGGCTGTCAAATCTGCAAGTGTATGTTGCTCCAGCACAGACACTACACTCTGGTCCATTTCATCCAGAATATCATCGCATGCCTCCTTCATTCGGTTGCCGAATTTAGAGTCGCATATGGTTTCACTCACAGCCTTATTGCGTGATTCGCCTACTTCTAATGCCCGGTAAATCTCTGCCAGCGTAATATCTTCCGGAGCCTTGTTCAATATATATCCGCCGTCCCGGCCTTCTCTTGTCACAAGCAATTGATCGCGGACCAGACTGGCTAGAATGCGTCTTAACGCGGTAGCTTCCGAATCTAATAGCTCCGCCATTTCACAACTGGAGCAGGTCGTAGCTTTGCGGGCGAGAATAACCATGGCCTGAAGCGCCAATCCGAACGACTTGTACTGCAGAGATCCTGTATTTCTCGTCTTTGTCATGATGGCCCCTCTTTCTGATGTGATCTCTATTTATGCTCTAAGTATAGGCTTCAATCACTATTTTGGCAAAATAAAAGCTCTGCCGCTACCCAAAAGGGTACGGCAGAGCTCTATATCCATGCACATTGTTCTTGTATGGCTAAAGCTTCCTACAGCTTGGCAATCGCCTCTGTCAGCACAGGTACGATTTGCGATTTGCGGGAAACAACGCCCTTCAGAACAGCTTTATTGTCATCCAGCTTCACATTGTAAGCTTGTTCTACAGCACCAGCTACGCGGCCTAGAGCTAGCCCAATGGAATCGTTGTTCAGGATATCCGTAACCACGAACAGGAACAGATCGAGCCCCTTTTCGTCAATAATAGCGGTCAGTGCAGTTTCCAGCTCAGCTTGACGGGAAAGGACATCATTGGTGTCAACCGCATTCACTTGTGCGATTTCGACTTTATATTCACCCATCTTAAATTCCTTGGCATCCAGAGAGATCAGTTGGGCAATGCTCTTGTCACTAAGGTCTGCGCCAGCCTTCAACATGTCGAGGCCGTAGCTTTCTGCATCCACACCGGCGATTTCAGCCAGCTCACGGGCTGCAGCTACATCTTCAGCCGTGCAAGTAGGAGATTTGAACAACAGAGAATCGGAAATAATGGCAGACAGCATCAGACCAGCAATTTCCTTTGGAATGGCAACACCGTTTTCTTTGTACAGCTTGTTGAGGATGGTCGCTGTACAACCCACTGGCTCTGCACGGTAGTAGAGCGGATGTGCAGTCTCAAAGTTGGCGATCCGGTGGTGGTCGATAACTTCGACAACGCGCACTTGATCGATATCGTTCGCGCTTTGCTGACGTTCGTTGTGGTCAACCAGAATAACCTGTTTAGCTTCGGTAGCAACATTCTCCACCAGACGAGGAGCCTGCACTCCGAAATGATCCAGCGCAAACTGAGTTTCGCCATTAACCTCTCCAAGACGAACCGGCTCAGCATCCCAGCCCAGTTCTTTCTTCAGTGCAGCATAGGCAATTGCCGAACAGATTGTATCCGTGTCCGGATTTTTGTGTCCAAAGACCAATGTTTTTTCCATTTCCAATCTCCTTACTTTGGTTTATGTGAGATTAATATACCATACAATGGTAGGGACTAGCCAGTTGGTTTCCCTGACCGAAACGGACGAGCAAAATTTTTTTCACGGGATCTAACGGTACACTGGTTGTGTACGTTTGGTCTTAGGCAGGGGCAAGGGCTTGTCCTCCCCGTTCAGCGGCTCGTTGTCCGAGAAGAGGTCCGGCTCCTCACGCAGCATTCGGCTCAGCAGTTCCGTAGTCTCCACGGTTCCACACACCATCACCGCGGCATCACCAAAACTTCCTCTACGCAGGGCCCCTCCGTCTTCGAGCACCCCCTCCACCTTCCAGAAATGCTCCGACCAGGATAGGCCACAGTGCCTGCGGGAAGGTACGGCGATTCTCTCACCGCCGGGCGTCACAGTGATTAGATCCTCATGATCATCAGTCATCCGGCCCGGAATATCCAGCCATTCCTCGATACCGTGAATGAATGTGTTGCGCCGCAGGTCTACGCCCAGCAGCATAATATCCGCCTCACGGTCCAGCAGCCTGCCCCAGGCAGAGCCGCGGGCGCAAGGCGTATCCCACCGCTCATCCCCGGCGGTGAACTCAGCCGAGTCCGTACCCAGCGCCGCAACGGAGTGGGTGGGATGCCAGGAACGAATTACGCCGGGACGCTTGCGGAACAATTCCGGCAATACACCGACGCAGGACGGCGAATCTGCAACAGAGAAATGCGGATTCTCAGCGTTAATATATGCCCATGTATGGGTGGGCAATACTAGCAGCCCGTCCGTCATATATTCACTCAAGGCATCCAGGACGGTGTCGGCACCGCCCTCAACCTGCCCGATGCTTTTCAAGGATGAATGCACCAGAACGGTTCCCCGCGGGTCAATTCCGAGCATCTGCAGCTGCTTCATCAAACTTTCTTTCGTATGCAATTCGCTTCCCTCCTTGTCTTCCGGGCCTCAGCCTCAGTCATGAACCGTCCGCTAGAGGATCGCAGGCGTCTCGCCATGCCCGACAATCGCCAGCAGCTCCGATAGATCGCTGATTTCGAATTTGGGCTTGATGCCTAGAGTATTAGGCTTATTCAGCGGGTTGAACCAACAGGTATCAATACCGTAATTAATGCCGCCCTGGATGTCGGAGGTCAGAGAATCCCCAACAATCAGTACCGATGCCTTATCTGTAATGCCAAGCTTGGTAAAAGCGTAATCGAAAATACCAGTCTCCGGCTTCTGACATCCGGCCTCTTCGGAGATAATGATCTGCTCAAAAACATTGTTGAGCGGCGAACCCTGAATTCTGGACGTCTGCACCTCTTTATAACCGTTCGTGATAATCGCCAGACGGCAGTCTCCAAGTGCCTCGCACAGTTCCACCGCTCCCTGGATCAGAAAAGTCCCTTCTCCCAGATAGCGCAGGTACGCTTCACTGAACGCCTCCGGGTCAAGGGCCAGGCTATGAGCAGTGAACAGCCGATTGAAACGCTCTACCCGCAGCGCCGCAGCGCTGATTTCTCCCCGCTCCAGATCCTTCCACAGCGCATGATTGATCTCCTGGTAGCTAGCCGCATAATCCTGTGCTCCGGTCGGCAGACCGAAATGAGCAAAGGTATGACTCAGCGCATGGCTTTCTGCCATCCCGTAGTCATATAACGTATCATCCGCATCGAATAAAATAACCTCGTAGTTCATAAAGTCCTCCCGAAAACGTCTTTTCCCAAAGGTACTATAGGGTTCTGGGCAAGTCAATGACGGGGGTCCTGGACAAAATTCTAACGTAACAAAAAATGTCAAATGAAGCATATAATCGACAACCTGTCCCTTTTTACGGTATACTTCGAAAAGATGGGTGTTTTCAAAATAATCAACGGTGGTGAGCGTTATTTTATACGTTTTTTCGTTTCTGGTGTCGTTTCTCATCGTCTATTTTTTGATTCCTCCGCTGGGCAGGCTGGCTTTCAGGCTTGATTTTGTGGACAAGCCAAGAAAAGATGTTGAACGCAAAATACATAGAGAGCCTATTCCACTTACTGCCAGCTACGCTATTTTCCTTGGATTCTTCATTACTTACTTAGCATTTGCCCGTGAATTCAACATGGAGACCGTCGCCTTGTTCGCAGGAGGCGTTCTGCTTCTGACCATAGGAACAATAGACGACTGGTACAAGACCAAAGGCAAGGATTTCCCTGCACTGCCTAAGCTGTTGGTTCAGGTCACCGCAGCCATTCTGGTCTACCTGTCCGGTAATGCCTTTACCGGCTTCTACAATCCATTCTCCGGCGATTATATCGTTCTGCCGGTGATCCTGCAGTTCCTGCTGACGATCCTTTGGATCTTCGGCGTGACGACCGTAATTAATTTCTCGGACGGTATGGATGGACTGGCCGGTGCGCTGACAACCATCTCGGCCATCACCCTATTCGTAGTGGCCCTGGCTAAAGGTCAATCATCTTCTGCCATCATGGCCATCGCGCTGGTGGGCGTTACACTGGCTTATCTGCGCTATAACAAGCCGCCAGCCAAAATCTTTATGGGTGATGCCGGGGCCACCTTCCTCGGTTTCATACTGGCCGTGATTGCGCTGGACGGTGCCTTCAAGCAGGCGACTGTGCTCTCGATCTTTATCCCGATCCTGGCGCTGGGCGTACCCATCTTCGACAACATTTTTGTTGTCATTCGCCGTCTCATCCAGGGTAAGGCCATTTATGAAGCAGATGCCACTCAGGTTCACTACCGCCTGCTCCGGGCAGGGCTGAACCAGAAGCAGGTTGTTGCTGTGCTGTGCCTGATCAGCATCTGCCTGTCGCTGTCATCCATCATTCTGCTGCTGATCCAGACTTAAGGCCGCAGTTGCCTTCCCTGGTACCCAGGGAAGAACATTAGATCTGAGACAAAGCAGCCCATCTCCAATTTCGGAGATGGGCTGCTTTTTTAACATTGATTGGCTGACCTTTAACATTCAGTCTTCGTTCTCTTCCGTGAACTGGGACAACTCCCGGTAGATGCCAACGATCTCATGCATCGGCATCCGCACCAGACCACTGGAAGACGGGGCCACGAATTCCCGCACCCCATCGACAACCGGCTCCACAGTATCCTGGAAGCCCCAATCCACTTTACTTCTACGGGTAAACTCCGTGTACACACCTTTGCCGACAAAGCAGGCAACCTTCGGCCTGTACTTCTCCAGTTTGGCCCGCAGCAGCTTCCGGCCTGCAACGTATTCCTCGCGGGCAATGTCCTCGACTCCACGCGTAGGCCGGGCAACAATATTCGTAAAACCGTATCCAAGCTTCAATAGCTCCCCGTCCTCGGAGGCATCATATAATCTTGGTGTCAGTCCCGACTGATGCAAAATCCGCCAGAAATTGTTGCGGGGATTGGCATAGTGATGACCCACCTCTCCCGATCGCAGACTCGGGTTGAACCCGATAAACAGGATCTGCAGTCCATCATCCAGATGGTCGGCAATTTCATTCATCAAGCACTCCTCCTTGATCAGCGAGCTATGATTTTATCGAAGCAGTTTCTTTAATTCTGGCGACAGATCGTCCGCTTCAATCAGTACATATTCCGGTGAACCATCTTCATAATTCTTTTTAACCAGATAAGTGCCCTTGCGGATCACATACTTCTTCTGGTATTTCAGAACGTCTGTAATTTGGTCCTTGTCTTGGGTTACCACAGAGCGATTTTGCTTGCGGGCAATTCCCAAGTATTGCTCAGGGTCGTAATAGTACGAACGGTCACCCTGAAGGATTTTTGGTTCAAAGGCAGCGATCTCCACAGAGGCAATATTTTTGGCCGTTATCATAATTTTGTCGGAATAACCTTTGTCCGCCAGCCAGTTCAGCAGCCTGTGATAGGAGGGTAGTATGCTATAGCTGTAAAAAGAGATCACGTTCCTGTCTTCCATCGTTATCGGAATATCGACATCCGCAAGCGGAACATCGTCACCAATCTGATCGGCATACGACATATCCAAAATTTCTTGACGTAAAAGTGCCTTGAATTCGTTGATCTCCGCAGAATGGGTAAGGACGACTACGCCCTCCCTTGTGCTAATATTCATAGTCTTCACGTCATGCTCAAGCTGTGACAAGACATACTCCGACTTCTTGTAGCCTGCTGTCTCCATGATTGCTCTCAGCTCCGGCTCGAAGCCGGCAACAGGCACCTGATATTGCCTGGTCAAAGTGTGTCCGTTCGTCATTCGGTATACAATGCTCATGCTGCGCACTCTGGAATCCTTATAGAAAGACTTCCCGGTGGGCACTGCAGGACGGATTACGGAGAGTGTACTGTGTAGTTTTTGAACAGCCCTGATATAATCCTTGTCACCTGAGAACGGATCGACTTTACTGAACGGACTATACGCCTCGTAGGGATTCGTTGAGCTCTCCTTCTGAGTGTACAGATTATACAAACTTCCGGCATACACCTGAGTTATTTCCCCTTCATCCGGCACTCTAGCTTCATATCCCGTCCAACCGGAGACAGGGATATAGAGCAGCAAACTCAACAGCAAAGTATAGATCGCAAAGTCGAGCGGAATTTTGCGGTTCATGATATGCCAGGTTTTACGAATAACCATCTCAGATAAAATATAGCCGACTACTGCTCCAATCGCATAACCTCCGAAAGTCCAGGCCAGTCTGCCGCTCATATTAATGGAAAAATAGTTTCCGGCGATCAGCATGCAGCACAGCATCACTCCCGCTTTGAAGAGCGGATTGAAATAAGTAAAGGCGATCGCCTGACCGGCCATCTCGACATGACGCTTCCGGTACAGCAAGTAACTCAAGGCCACGACGACAACAGTCAGTCCGACATATACACATAATTCACTGACCTCGAACGCCTGGTTGCTTACAGAGAAAAGATGCACAAGGGGCGACCAGAGATCACTACGGATGCTATTGGTATAAATTCCGTATGGATATCCATACAGATACAAAGAAAAATAATATGAGATCAGTTGCATCAGCATGTAGGGCAGTATAAGTAATACAAAGCTTGCAATTCCCTGGAGAACGGTTTGTCCTGTACAAATTCCTACAAAGACACTAAAACAAAACAGGAAAATGGATAGAACGCTGACTGCAATAGCCCATGTCCAGATATCCTTGCCTGTAAAATCATAGAGATCTCCGGTCCACGGCCGGGTGATCGCCGTTATGGCTGCACAGAGCCAAACCGGTACAAGCACCAGCACGATCCCACTTCCCAAATGAGAGGTCAGAAGATGCTCCCTGCGCAGTGGTAAGCTATGCATTAGATCAGCAGGAGCCTTAACCTGAAGATAACGGAATAACATAAGCCCCGCAGACAAGGGAATAAGGACAATCAGCATCCCTTGCATCCCGTCACCAAGCTGAAATAGACTCGTGACCTTTTGATTGAACAGACTGGGGTTACCGGTCATGAACATTTGCAGCGGTACCGCAAAAATCAAGCCAAGTGTATAGATGATGCCGATCCAACCGTATTGCCGGAAATTCTGGCGGATCAGCGCAAGATTAAAGAAGCAGCGGGCGCGTGTCATACCCGGCATCCCCCATTTCATAGATAAAGATTTCTTCCAGCGTCAGCGGCAGAAGATCAAACACATAAGGCTGATAAATCCCGAAGGCTGCCGTAATCCGCTCACGGTCGCCTCGGACAATAAGCAGGCTGACACTGCCTCTGACTTCACGGTGCAGTACCTGCAGCTTGGACGATATCGCTCGTTCATGCCGTTCGTCACGGAACGCGACCTGAACCTTGTGCGTATCTGCCTTGAGATCATTGAGATCCATCTCGACCCGCATCTTACCGCCATGCATAATACCAACAGGGCCGCATATGTCTTCGATTTCATGGAGATTATGTGAGGAAATCAGGACCGTCAGTTGCCGCTCGGCCACTTCTTGAAAGAGCAGATTCTTGATTTGGCGCCGCATCACGGGGTCCAGTCCGTCATGCGGCTCATCCATCACCAGCACATCAGGCATGCAGGCGAGGCTCAGCCAGAATGCAGCCTGCCGCTGCATTCCCTTGGAGAAGCGGCTTAGTTTGCGGCTCGTGTCCAGCCGAAACACATCACCGAGCTGCTCAAACTGTGCCTGATTCCAGCGCGGATACACCGAGCGATAAAAATTGGCCATACTTTTGATCGTTGACTGCGGAAAGAAGGCGGGGCTATCCGGTATAAATATAATCCGCTGCTTGACCTCCGGCCGCTCAAAGATAGGTTCACCGTCCATCTTAACGGTTCCGGATTCCGGCTGAATGATACCGGCAAGTATCTTCAGCAACGTGGTTTTACCTGCGCCATTGGAACCTAGTAACCCGTAAATCTTGCCTTTATGTACAGTCAGGGAAATGCCATCAACGGCGACTTCACCGCGAAAAGACTTTCTGACTCCCCGTATCTCTAGCACTTCGCTGTCTCCCTTCGAGCTTCTGTTGTGCCCATTGTCCATCATTCATTATTCCCCTGCTGCCCCGGTCGTATAAAATTAAATGCTGCACCAGCAGCCGTTTAATCTGTATCCACATGTATGAACTGTACTATAATTATTGTTACGGCCCTAACAACTGTCAATGAAAAAAGCGCATAGAAGTCTATGCACTTTTTCCCATTGTTCACTATTCTTTTTAATTTTTTTACTGTGAAGAAATGTATAACACCAGTTTATTCATGCTAGAGTTTGAGAAAAGAACGGGTCCGCGCAAGCTTCGGGCTGCCAAAAATCTGCTCCGGGGTCCCCGACTCGGCAATCTCTCCCTTGTCCATAAAGATAATCCGGTCGGCCACATCGCGAGCAAAGTTCATCTCATGGGTAACGATGATCATCGTCATCTTCTCCTCCGCCAGCTGGCGGATGACCCGCAGTACCTCTCCCGTCAGCTCCGGGTCCAGTGCCGAGGTCGGCTCATCAAAAAGCAGGATGTCCGGATTCAGCATCAGCGCCCTGGCAATCGCCACCCGCTGCTTCTGTCCCCCGGACAGCATCGAAGGATAGGCGTCGGCCTTGTCAGCAAGGCCCACCTTGGATAATAGATCCTTGCTTCTCGCTGTGATCTCCGAACTGCTCTCCCGCTTCAGCGTCCGCGGAGCCAGCTCCAGATTCCCCCGCACTGTCAGATGCGGGAACAGGTTAAAATGCTGGAACACCATGCCCATCTTGGACGTAATTTCCTTGATCTGGGCATGCCCGGCGTAGCTGCCGTTGTCTACCAGCGCCTGGCCCTGAATGATGATGCTCCCGCCATTAACCTCCTCCAGATGCACTAAACTGCGCAGCATCGTGCTTTTCCCGGAGCCGGACGGGCCGATCACCGCCACCGTCTCTCCCGGATCTACGGCGAACGTCACCTTTTTCAGCACCTCAAGCTTGCCAAATGATTTTTGCAGTTCTTTTACTTCGATCATACTGCTCATAGATGGACATTCCCTTTACTCGAATTTGA
The DNA here is from genome assembly GCF_042790635.1 of Paenibacillus sp. NPDC056722. Classification (NCBI taxonomy): domain Bacteria; kingdom Bacillati; phylum Bacillota; class Bacilli; order Caryophanales; family Paenibacillaceae; genus Paenibacillus; species Paenibacillus sp. NPDC056722. The sequence goes on from NZ_JBHTYV010000008.1 coordinate 180,119, forward strand.
AACGCTTCTCCAGCGTCTTAAGGAATAACGTTAATACCAACGTCATCAGCAGATAAATCACGCCTGCCACCACAAACGGGGTCACCGTAAAATCACGGTTCACCGCTGTCTTAGCATAGTTCAGCAATTCCGGAACCGCTACGGCATACAGTAGCGCCGTATCTTTGACCAGTGAGATGGACTCATTCGCCACCGCAGGCAGTGCGACCCGGAACATCTGCGCAAGAATGACCTTACGCAGGGTCTGCCATTTGCTGAGCCCCAGCACTTTAGAAGCTTCATACTGCCCCTTGTCGATGGACAATAGCCCACCGCGGAATATCTCAGCAAAGTAAGCGCCATAATTAAGGATAAAACCGAGGCTCGCCGCCGTAAAACGATCCATGACCAGATACTCGCCGATGACGGGAATCTGCGGTAGACCGAAGCAGAAGAAAAGCAACTGTAGCAACAGCGGTGTTCCGCGCATGACATAGATATAGCTGTTAGCAATCCAGGCCAGCGGCTTCATCGTGCTTTTCGCCATCAGCGTTACTACAAATCCCAGCGGGATGGACAGCACAATTACAATCAGAAAGAGCAGAATCGTTGTCCGCGCGCCCTCCAGCATAGGCCCGGCGATTTTAATTATATAATCGAGACTCATTGTACCCGCTCCCTGCCTAGTTTAGCACCTTGTTCTCTCCAAACCACTTGGTGGAAATCTCAGCTGCTGTTCCATCACTGTTCATCGTATCAAGCGCCTTTTGCAGCTCGTTTAGCAGCTCTTCATTCCCCTTCTTGATACCTACCCCATATTGCTCTGGTGCTAAAGATTCATCCAGCAGCTTGAAGGTGCCGGGTTCTTTGGACATATAATATCTGGCTACAACCTCGTCAATGACTACGCCGGCCAGACGCGAAGTTTTGAGATCCGTGAGGGCCAGGACATTGTCCGGAAATTCGGAAATGCCTGCAACCTTATCCTTAATTGGGTTGGCATCCAAGGCATCCGCTGCAGAGGACAGGCTTTGCAGACCGATTTCCTTGCCGGCCAGATCTTCCAGCTTAGACAGTGGTGAAGAAGCCAGCACTACAACAACCTGACTGTTCTCCAGATATGGCTTTGTGAATAATACCTTCTCTTTACGCTCATCCGTGATCGTATAACCGTTCCAGATCATATCAATGCGTCCGCTGTTCAGCTCCGATTCCTTGGCCGACCAGTCGATTGGCTGGAAGGTGACTTCCTTGCCCATTTTTTCAGCAGCCGCTCTTGCATAATCAATGTCAAAACCAACAATTTCATTCGCATCATCCCGGAAGCCCATCGGTGCGAATTTATCATCAATCCCGATCACCAGCTTGCCGCTATCCGCTTTACCATTCGACGAGGTGCAGCCCGCCAAGAGCAGAATCGCTGCCATCGCTGTTACCATCCATAATCCCATTTTCTTCATCTTTGTTCTCCCCCTAGTAAATGAAAGCATCTCTCCGCTTTAATTCGTTAATACGTTATTAGAGTATCATGATAACATAGCCTATGAATGTCGTCGATAGAGTTGGGCCCCCGATCTGTGTCAAAAAAGAAAAAGCAGTGCCGCGATCCGCCGAGGAAGGGTGCACTGCTTTTATATATAAGATGAACTTAAGATCTGGATGTAAGGCTCGGTCCTCATTTCGGTGGTATGTTTGGGCTTCCGTGTGTATAACTCCTAAAGTTCGTTTCCAAGAGGCTCCTCATTCAGCACGATGCGCTTCCTCCGTTGATCGCTGAACAAGGCAAAGACGATGCCTGGAAGCAGCAGAATACTCGCAAAAGCATAGGTTCGACTGAAGGCCTCCACTGACGCATCTCGCAACCCACCTTCCGCCTGCTTCATCAGGACTTGAATTTCACTTAACTGGCGCTGCTGGTCAGCCTTGAAGGCAGATCGTTCTTCCTCAGGCAATGCTAAGACGGCCTTCTCCAGATCATTGTTAAGCCTTTGTGATATTTCACCACCCGCTGCTCTATTGGATGCGGCAACACTGCCTGCTTTAACCATAGCGCCGAGCTCTTCCCCAAGCCTTTGCTTCACGATCGGCTGTAATACAGCATTCTCACGAATAGATTGCGCAGCATGCTCAGCAGCCGCCCCGATCCTATCATTGAAATTTTGTTGCAACACCGTCACGATGATGGCTACACCCAACACACTCCCAAGGGCTTTCGTCATATTCGTTATTCCCGATGAGATCCCCACCTTCTCTTCGGGGACATTGCGGATGGCGGAAGACATGACAGGAGCCATAACTAGCCCCATTCCCAGCCCGGCGATACCAAGCGTAATTAGCACTTGCGACAGTGAAGCCTCCCCCTGAAGACCGCTCAAAGCATACGTAGCCCCGGTCATCACGGTTACGCCTGCAGCTGCGAACCAGCGGCTTCCATATTTACTCGACAGTGGTCCGGAAACCCCTGAACTCAAGATCGACCCCAGCGCAATCACAGACAAGACCAGACCCGCCTTCAATTCTGTCATCCCCATAATACGAGTCAGGAAAAAGGAAGTAAGCAGAGAGAGATTCATAAGTCCCGCCCCGACAATCAATAAAGACAGCGCCGCTCCATTAAATGGACGTATTCTAAACAGCGACAACGGCATCATCGGTTCCTTTCCCTTCCATTGAGTTACAAAGAAGAAGAGCAGTACCAAAACACCTGAGGTTAAAAGGCCATAGAATGCACCCGACTGCCAGCCATAATCCTGGACTTTAATTAATGCATACGTAATTAAAAACATACCTACCGAAATCCCTGCCATCCCCGCAAAATCAAGTGTGCGTCCAGCCGAGCTGTCTCTGGATTCATTGATAAAGATAAGAACAAGAATGATACTGAGAATGCCTAACGGCACATTCACCCAGAATATCCATTCCCAGTTCAATTTCTCTGTAAGAATGCCGCCAAGGGCCGGGCCGCTCGCCGCCGCCAGACCGCCTACCGCACCCCAAATCCCGATGATCAATCCATGCATCTCCTTGGGGAAGGTTGTCGTCGTCAGCGGAATCGTAACCGGCACAATAATTGCTCCGGCCAACCCCTGAATGACTCTCAGCACAATCAGCATCTCTAACGAAGAAGAGAATCCAGCGAACAATGAAGCTGCAGTAAAGACGAATATTCCAATCAAAAACAACCTTCTGCGGCCAAATTGATCGGCCAAGCGCGATGCTGTGAGGATAAGCGCCGCAAAAGCCAGATTGTATCCATTCATTACCCATGAAATTTGCGAGACAGTCCCTCCGAAATGCTTCGTCATCTCTGGCAAAGCAACGTTAATAATCGTCGTGTCCAACAACGCCATAAAAAATCCCAATACGATAGCTGTAAAAGAAAAAATCCTTTTTGTTCGTACACTCATCATCCTCATCCCTCCAAATAACTGAACTTTAGTTCACATTTTAGATTATATGAACTAAAGTTCATGTTTGTCAACGAAAATTGAACCATAGTTCAACTTTCGTTGACACGCTAATTTCCCTCTACTACAATCGTTATAACAGGAGGGAATATACGCTATGAAGGACACAGACGATAAAACAAGAACGCCCCAGCAGGACCGGAGCATCAAAACCAAACAAGCCATTGTTACAGCAGCTATGGAGCTGTTTTCAAATAAGGGGTACCATCAGACTAATACCAAGCAAATAGCCGCCGCTGCAGGCGTTTCTACAGGAAGTTTCTACTCTTATTTCACAGATAAGAAGGCTGTGTTTATAGAAGTGCTGAAGTATTATAACGAAGCACTTCTGAGTCGTGTCGATGCTTCCCTTGCGGAGATTAACCTCGACAATTCTGACAAAAAGGCAGTCATCAGCCACCTTGTCGATAGCCTTATTTTATCGCACCAGGTCTATACAGGATTCCATAAAGAATTGTCTATCATGCAGCTTAGTGATGATGAAATCAAGCGATTAATGGACGAGCAATATAGTGTGGGACGTCAGATAACACTCGGTTACTTACAGTTAGACAAGGAAGAGGTCAATGTCGCGGATGTAGAAGCGGCTGCCATAGTGGTGTTCGAATCCGTAAGCACGGTTGTGGATGCCGTCGTCTTTTCCAGCCGGAGCATCGCCGAAGAACGCTTAAAATCAGAGCTGGTCAATATGATTGCGAAATATTTATACGATTAATTGTTGTCATTGAATAGAAAAAAGGATGCTCCGCAGCCTACGTTCATGGCCGGGAACATCCTTATTTATTCCGAATTATTGTTTAACGATAGTCTTTCCAGAAGTTATGCGGCTGCATATCTTTGGTGATAATCTCGAAGTGATACCCTTCCTTCTTCAGCGTCTCCAGAATTTGCGGCAACACCTTCAGTGTGGCCTTCTGGTCATGCATCAGAATGATCGGGTTGCTCTGCGACTTCTTCAGATTATGAACCTGACTCATAACGGTGTTGTAGATTTTGGCGCTGTTCTCCTTGTACTTCCAGTCGTCCGAGTCTACATTCCAGTCCCAGAGGTGATACCCTTGCGTCAGAACCTTGTCTCTAAATGCATTGGTGAAATAAGGCTTACTGCCGTATGGCGGACGAATCAGGGAAGTACCAGTCCCAGTGATTTTCTTCAGGATGGCATTGTCGTTGTTCATTTCACCAAGAGCAGCGGCCGGGGAAGCGTAGAACTTCTCCTTACGGTGCGTCATTCCATGCAGGCCAAGACCATGGCCTTCCTTCGCAGTACGCTTAACCTGTTCAGGATAGGTGTTCATTTTCGGACCCAGCATGAAGAACGTCGCCTTCACCTTATACTTTGCCAGGATATCGAGCAGTTGCGTAGTGGTAGCCGACGGCCCATCATCAAAGGTCATGTATACCGTTGTTCCTGGCTTTCCTGAATTAACAGGCATAGTGGTACCGGACGTTGTTGGGGTCTGAGAGCCAGTCCCTGTCATCGGCTGCAATTCCTTCTTATACTGGCTAACAAATGCCGCATCATTAAGTTTGGCTGCACTGTTCTGTACTCTCAGTAAATATTGCTCCGGAACATAGGAAATAGTATACCCTAGGAGTGCTGATACTCGTACCGGAACCATGAGCTTGCCACCACGTAGAAAGGTATCCATCGCGACCTTGCTTCCATTATTCAGCGTAGCTGTAGCATGGTCGTTCAACAGCTTGAGCGAAGAGCCTCCGGCATTCACACTGATTCCATCAGACAGCCCGTTCAGCGTCCAGCCCAATTCCTGCGCCAAATCTCGCAGCGGAACATAATAAGTATCTTTTACAGATACAGCCTCGATTCCGGTCAGTTTATCATTAACCCCTAGCTTCAGGGCTTGCAAGCCAGCAGCCTCACTTTCATGAACCCATCCTAAACTTACAAAAAATGCAATGAATAATAGCAACAACTTTTTAGTAGACACCGGCAGGATCTCCCTATCTATGTATATTTTCTATTACTCTACCATAGATACATACAATGAAATTTGAGAGATTGTAACCAAGTGCATAAAAAGTTGTTACCAATTAGACACTATATTAAGTTCAGCGTATTTTTTCAAAAAATAGCGCAACTTTCGTCGAATCCTGTCACAGCAATAAAAAAGCGGTTAAAAACCGCATATTTGGAGCAAAATAATTGTGGCGAAATTAGTAACATTAGTGAATTATTGAACAAATTTCGAACAATTAAAAATATCCACAAAACAGCGTCACTACAGTGATCTATGTCACATCATTAGAGAGTTGTAACAATTCCAACACAAATATTTAACGAGATCGCCATATTTAAGGACGCAAATAGGAAAAATGATAAAATATGTCTTTTGCAATCTACCCTCGGACTTCTTACTATATATAGAGGTTAATGATTTCGGCTAAAGATGAAGAATTATTGAAGGAAGGAGTTCAACATGAACAAAAAAGGGCCGTTATACGCTTTGTTCCTCAGCCTGATTCTCCTCCTGCCGGGTTGCAGTTCCATAACTGTATTGAACCCGAAAGGTCCGGCTGCAAGAACGATCTCAGACACGATCATCCTCTCCATACTGGTGATGCTCGGCGTTCTGGCTGTTGTCTACATTTTATACATCTTTGTTATTGTGAAGTACCGAGCGAAAAAGAGCAACGAGGGGTACATTCCACCACATGAAGAGGGCAATAAATGGCTGGAGGCGATTTGGATCGCCATTCCAATCATCATTGTATCTTTCCTTTCTGTGGTAACTGTAAAATCAACAAGCGCTGTAGAGAACGTTGCTGCAGATTATAAAAACCAGAAACCGCTTGTGATTTACGCCTCATCCTCGAACTGGAAATGGCATTTCAGCTATCCGGAGGAAGGCATTGAAACCGTGAACTACGTGAACATTCCTGTTCACCGCGCTGTAGAGTTCAGACTGTACTCTTTCAGCAGTATCACCAGCTTCTGGGTTCCTCAGCTCGCAGGGCAAAAATATGCGATGAATGACATGCTCACAACCCTTCATCTTTCAGCTGACACCGTGGGTTCCTATCTCGGCAGAAACTCGAACTTTAGCGGTAAGGGCTTCGCCCACATGGAATTTGAAACACTCGTCATGCCACAGAAAGATTATGATGGTTGGGTAAAGGATGTTAAGGAAACCGCACAACCGCTGACAGAGGATGAATTCAAGACATTGCTGAAGACCGATTTTGTTGGACGCAAAACCTACTCCTCTAACCACTTAACCTTCAGTCCGCCTCCAGGCAACCATGGTGACCATATGAGCCATGACGGCATGGAAATGGATATGGATAACGGCAATATGGAGCATAAGGAGAACAAGAAAATTCACCCATCTCCGGCGCCTTCTAGTGAGACCATATTTGACGGCAAACCCGATACAGAGGTTCAGCCGGTAGACGAGAGTACACACGAAGGACACCACTAGGCTCTATTGCCAGTGTGAATACCTGAAAGGAGTCATCCCTAATGGATTTGGAAAAGTTTAAGGTTCACGGAGGGGTCCTAATCTACGGAGCTATGGTCAGTATTGCGCTGGCCACGCTGGCGATTATCATTGGACTCACCGTTTTCAAGAAGTGGGGCTACCTTTGGCGCGAATGGTTGACTACAGTTGACCATAAACGCATCGGGGTCATGTATATCCTGGCTGCCCTGCTGATGCTGTTCCGCGGCGGTATCGACGCGCTTATGATGCGTCTGCAGACCGCAGCACCAGAAATGAAATTTCTCGACGCACAGCACTATAACGAGGTCTTTACCACGCACGGTCTGATCATGATTCTCTTCATGGCCATGCCATTTATCATCGGTCTGATGAACGTTATCGTGCCGTTACAAATCGGCGCAAGAGACGTGGCATTCCCGCGTCTGAACGCTGTCAGCTTCTGGCTCTTCTTCTTCGGAGCGATGCTGCTGAACATCTCCTTTGTTATCGGGGGATCGCCGGATGCCGGCTGGTCCGCATACTTCCCGCTGGCAAGCATTGAATTCAGCCCAACGGTAGGTAACAACTACTACTCTCTAGCGCTGCAGATCTCTGGTATCGGTACAATGTTAACAGGGGTTAACTTCATCGTAACCATCCTGAAGATGCGTGCACCAGGCATGAAGTTGATGCGCATGCCAATGTTCACCTGGTCTGTTCTGATCACCAACGTTATCATCGTATTCGCCTTCCCGGTGCTTACGATAGCACTGGCGCTGATGATGTTCGACCGCTTGTTCGGCTCTCAATTCTTTACGATGGCCAACGGCGGTATGGATATGCTATGGGCCAACCTCTTCTGGGTATGGGGACACCCTGAGGTATATATCGTTATTTTGCCGGCCTTCGGTATTTATAGTGATATCATCTCTACCTTCTCCAAAAAGAACCTGTACGGATATACATCCATGGTTGCAAGTATGGTCGTTATCTCGCTACTGTCCTTCCTGGTATGGGCTCACCACTTCTATACCATGGGTCAAGGCGTAATGGTCAACAGCTTCTTCTCCATCACTACGATGGCGATTGCTGTACCGACAGGGGTTAAAATATTCAACTGGCTATTCACGCTCCGAAAAGGGCGAATAACCTTTACCACACCGATGCTCTACACCTTAGCGTTTATTCCGATCTTTACAATCGGTGGGGTTACAGGCGTCATGCTGGCAATGGCCAGCGCCGACTATCAGTACCACAACACCATGTTCCTGGTAGCGCATTTCCACTACGTTCTGATTCCGGGTGCCGTGTTCGCCGTTATCGCAGGTTTCCATTACTGGTTCCCTAAAGTATTCGGCTTCCGCCTCAACGAACGTCTTGGCAAGCACGCCTTCTGGTGGATTATCATTTCCTTTAACGTCGCGTTCTTCCCACTGTTCATTCTTGGACTCATGGGTATGACCCGGCGGATGTACACCTACTCGGCAGAGACGGGCTTCGGTCCGCTTAATATGGTCTCCTTTGCAGGAGCACTTGGTCTGGCCATCGGGTTTGTCATTCTGGTCTACAATATCTACTGGAGTACTCGCTACATGCCACGGGATACCACTGGAGACCCATGGGATGCACGTACCCTTGAGTGGGCGACTAACAGCCCGATCCCGGCTTACAACTTTGCGGTTGTACCTACGGTAACAGACCGTGATGCATTCTGGGTATCCAAGCAGGAGAACATTCCTTTGTTCAAGGACGAAATCAAGAAGATTCATATGCCTAGCAATACTGGCAAACCATTCATCCTTGGTGTAATCTTCTTCTTCTTCGGATTCTTCATGGTATTCAGCATGTGGGTTCCGGCGATTGTTTCCGGAGTCGGCATTCTGATCACGCTTTGTGCGATGTCCTTCGACAGAGACCACGGATTCTATATTCCGGAGAAGGAAATTATCGCTACTGAAAAGAAACTGCGGGGTGAGACTGTATGAAAATAGATGCGTCCAAGCCGCTTGAATATTCAACAGAAGAGAACAGTAACAAGATTTTCGGCTTCTGGGTCTTCCTGGGAGCGGAAATCGCCCTCTTCGCTACATTGTTCACGGTTTACTTTGTACTTGTGGATCGCTTTGCCAGCGGTCCAAATGGCAGCGAGCTTTTTGAGATTGGTCCCGTACTGCTCGAAACATTCTTGCTCCTGACAAGCTCATTTACGATCGGTCTTGCCATTCATGCCATGCGGCATGGATACAAGAAGGCTATGATGTTCTTTTTCGGGATTACCCTGCTTATGGGTCTAGGCTTCCTTGCTATTGAGATTACGGAGTTCTTCACTTATGTTCATGAAGGGGCAACACTGCAAACCAGTGCCTTCCTGTCCAGTCTGTTCGTATTGCTCGGCACGCACGGTGCTCACGTAACCTTCGGGTTCCTGTGGGGAACAGCCATCCTGATTCAAATAAAGCGTCATGGCATCAACCCAGCTACAGCGAACAAGTCGTTTATCTTCTCCCTGTACTGGCACTTCCTGGACGTTGTCTGGATCTTTATCTTCAGCTACGTCTACCTGAAAGGACTGATGTGACATGATGAAGCAACTGTTTCCAATTCGCCATGTGCTGGGTTATATCGCCTCTCTCGTCCTTTCTGCCGCAGCGCTGGCTGTGATCTACCTGGATCTGTCCAGAGCAGCAAACTTGGTAATTCTGGCCGTTACGGCGATCATTCAAGCATCCCTGCAGCTCTTCCTGTTCATGCACATTGGGGAGTCGGCAGATACCAAGAAAGAACTTTATCTCAATATCGCCTATGCCTTGTTTGTCGGCCTGGTAACGATCTTCGGAACCTTATTCATCTTCGTATGGGGCTGGTACGCTTAATTCCTTCAGAAGGAATTGCGGTATAGTGTGATAGTTAACAAGGAGTGTCCCACAGGCCGTGAATGGCTTCTGGGGCACTCCTTTTGTTTGGTATAGGATAAAGATAAACAAAAAGCCGTGATTCCCCTTTGTGGAGAATCACGGCTTTAAATATCTCTTGCACCAATTATTCTTATATGAGCTTATACTCTATAACCTTTATGGCTTTTGACTTATAACTTAAAGCTCGCCAGACTCTTCTGCAGATCCTCTGCCAAGGTCGCCAGGTACTGGGCCGAGGCCGACATCTCCTCCATCGCTGACAGCTGTTCCTGACTGGCTGCGCTTGTCTCCTGAATGCCCCCAGCCCCTTTTTGCGAGATGGTATTCACCTGCTCCATAGATTCCGTAACGCCTTGGGACTCCCTAGAGATATGCCCAATCGATTCCCTGATCTCCTGCGTCTGCGAAGCAGCATCCTTTATAGAGCTTTGAATCTCGTCAAAGGCCCCGGAAACCAGCTTGCTTTGGCTTACACCGTGCGATACAATCAAAGACCCTTGCGCCATAGACTTTATTGCCAGCTCGGTCTGTTGCTGAATGTGTGTAATGATATCCGTGATCCTAAGAGAACTGCTACCAGTTGCTTCCGATAACTTCCGGATTTCTCCGGCGACAACTGCGAAGCCCCGGCCATGCTCGCCGGCTCTGGCTGCCTCGATGGAAGCATTGAGTGACAACAGGTTGGTCTGACTGGAAATAGCGTTGATTGTTGTAATAATGGTGCTGATTTCCTCGGACAGACGTCCAAGATTGGTAACGATCTCCTGGCTCTCCGCCACACTGGTATCAATCTGAACCATCTGATCGATAATTTCAGCTACCGCTTCCGCGCCGCGGTCTGTCGAGCCGGCAGCGACATCCATGAGCGATGCCATCTCATAGCTGCTGCGCTCTACCGCTGAAATATCCTCTGCCATGGACTGCACAGATTGCGCGGTACGGGTAATACTGCTAACCTGCTCATCAAATCCGATGGCAATCTCACTTGAAGTTTCGGCAATCATCTGTGAGGCATGAGCCGTCTGTGCGGCGCTGGCACTCATCTCTTCGGAAGAAGCAGATAGCATCTCGGCACTCTCCGAAACGGATTGCATCATCCTTCTCAGGCTGCCCACCATACTGTTGAAGGAGCGGCTGATAATACCGATCTCGTCTTTGGAATCATATACAGCCGTCGCTGTCAGGTCGCCTTCTTCCGCCCGCTTCATTAACCCTTGAAGCTGTTTGAGCGGCACAGTAATCAAGCGAGTAATAATTACACTAAGCGCAACGCTGATCAACATAATACTCGCAATTAGGATACCATTCAGCAGTTTAAAATTGCTTGCATTTACTGATGTAGAAGTTTTGTGAGCTTCGGCTTCTTTAAGCAGCAAATCTACCATATCATTCAGTATCGAAATCATTCGCTGCCGGGATTCACTAAACTCCTTCCCGTTGAACAAACGGTAGGCTTCGGCATTCAGGTTATTGTCGCCGAGATGAAGAATGTTCTCGCGCTGACTCCGGTAGTCTGGAAGCAAAGCAGAATACTCATTCATTTTAGCTGTGATTTCTTCATTGCTAAAAGTTACAGTCTTGAGTTCAGCAAATAGCTCATTATTCGTTTTCATCGTAGCTTGGATACTGTCTGACAGTTCCTTACTCTTTCCGTTTACTTCTGTAAGCATATTCTCCAGAAGAAAGGAATCAATCGCCCGTGAATTCCCACGGAGTTGGGTGACGATTGAGATCGGTATCAAATTCTCATCATAGGTTTCTTCGGAGCGTTCTGCCATCCGATCCGTGGTAATGATCCCCAGAATACCTACGGCAATCTGCATGCCAATGACAAGGATCATTAGCAATGTCATTTTTTGTTTCACTTTCAAATTTCTCATTATCCCATCCCGCCTTCTTGGTGACTAACTATCCTAATTATCGGCGAAAACCGTCAAATTCTTGATGTTATATTTGAATAATTTGTCGAATTTAAATATTAGTTGTCGGTTGGTGTCTATATAAAATTGAACTTAGGGATTTTCATGGGGTTAGGTCTGCATTGCGGAAAACGTTTGGACTTTCGGCCGCTGTTGTCTCCAGATTTCTTTAGATTGTACCGCTATTCGCAGGTAAAATCCGGAGAGTTTATGCTTTCGAGGCGAGCTTTCCTACGGAAAACTATCAGGCGGTCGCTTTCGCTCCTTCAGTTCCAAACCTCCCCTCCATTCCGTCCCCCTTATGCTAAATTTTCAGTTCAATATATAAAGCAAAAAAGGAGGAACTAATAGTAGTTCACTCCTTTTGCAATAATCCATATTTTTTACGAAAACGCTCCAGCACTTTGATCCAGCCCCCGGCGAGCAGCGACAGAAAAACTACATTAGACACCGCATGGGCGAGGTCAAAGTAAAAGCTCGCGATATATGCCGACACGACCAGCTTCCAGCTAAACGCATCCGGCAGACTGATCAAATACCAAATGTTCATAATCCAGCCAAACAGGAAGCCCCAGACAAAGCCGAAGATAAGCATTCCTGTCCTTTTGCGCATCCACCAGGTTCCCCGCAGCCAGCCTGCCGTCAGGCCGATCATCCCCCAACAGAACATCTGCCAAGGTGTCCAAGGACCCTGGCCAAAGTAGATATTGGAGACCAGCGCTGCTACAGCACCGATGATAAACCCCGCTTCTGCACCGAAGACATAGGCAGAAAGTATTACGATGGCCGATACCGGCTTAACACTGGGCAACGCGGCAAAGGGAATGCGGCTGACCGCTGCTACCGCTGACAGTACAGCGAGCAGCACCAGCTCCCGTGATTCAATCGGCCGGCGCTCCAACCCTGCAAAAAGCGGGAACAGCGCGGCCCCCAGCAAAACCAGACTTAGCAGAATATAATGACTGTCCTTGAGTGCTGCTGTCAGGGCCAAGGCAACGATAAATACGGCCAGGGCGATCAGGACCGGGAAACGAAAGCGGGCCATTGCCGGGTCACCTCCTCTACCGTTAAGGCTTGCGGCAGCCAGTCCCGCACCATGCGATTCACTGCCGTCGTATAGAAATAATTAGCGCTGAAAAAGCGCTCCGGAGGGCCTTCTGCCGTAATCCCGCCATCAAACAGCAGCGCACAGCGGGTCGCATAGCTAGCCGCAAACTCCACATCATGGGTAACGACGATGATGCTCTTACCCAGTTCCCGCAGGTGAAGCAGCAGACTCGCCAGCTTCTCTTTAGCCGCGGGATCCAGTCCCTTGGTCGGCTCATCCAGCAACAGGATATCCGGTCTCAAGAGCAGCACCATCGCCAGAGCCAGCTTCTGCTGCTGACCTCCGCTGAGATCATGGGGATGACGTTCCAGCAGCTCTCCAAGCTCAAAGATGTCCAGTAGCCCATCGATTTCCTCCTGGGCCTCCGTAGCGCTTAGGCCGCCGTACTCAGCCATCTGCCGCAGTTCCTCCCGCGCCGTATCCTGGCTAAAGTATAGCAGCGGGTTCTGGGCGAGATATCCCGTAGAACTGCCTTTGGCCAGATCTATACGTCCCCGTTGCGGTTTCGCCAGCCCATTCAGGAGATGAAGCAGTGTAGACTTACCCGCACCGTTACCGCCCAATATAGCCAGAAGCTCACCCCGGAAAAGACTCAAAGACAGCTTCTTCAGCACCTCCGGTCCTTCCTTCTCATAGCGGAAGGTGATCTCCCTGGCCTTCAATATCTCTTCCGCTAAGGCGGATTCCCCTGAAGGTCTACCTGATGGGATGGATGAACGCTGGCTACCACCAGCCTCTATGGCCGCTGAATCATGTTCTGCAGACGGACGGGCACCTTCTCCTTCACGATCAGTACGCCATTCTCTTTGCAGCCATTGTTTGCCCTCACGAACGGTCAGAGGGATGGAATTAGCGCCTTCTAAGGCCGTTTCAGCAGTCAAACCGAGATATACCCTTGTCGCAGCAGGAAGATACGCTAGATCAGACGGGGAAGCAGTTCCTCCGCCAAGCTTTACAGCAATTTCACGCGCTGTACCTTCGGCTTTCAGCTTGCCATCCTCCAGCATCAGTACACGATCCGCCAGTGGAAGAACCTCCTCCAGACGATGCTCGCTAATAATCACTGTCACAGACATCTCCTCGTTCAGGCGACGCAGCATTTGGATGAACTCACGGGCGGCAATCGGATCTAGCTGTGAGGTCGGCTCGTCCAGTAGCAGCACCTTCGGCTGGAGAACCAGAACAGAGGCCAGATTCAGCAGCTGCTTTTGCCCACCGGAAAGCTCATGCACCGGCTTGTACAGCAGCGGCTCCAATCCGAACAGCCCGGCGATTTCCGCCAGTCTGCTGCGCATTACCGGAAGTGGATAACCCAGATTCTCCATAGAGAAGGCCAGCTCATGCCAGACCGTATCCATCACGATCTGAGCCTCCGGGTTCTGAAATACCATCCCGATCTCGGCAGCAGCTATCTCTGGTGACCATTCCCCCAGCGGTAGCCCCCGATAGCACACGGTACCGCTGCCGGTCCCCACCGGAGTCAATTCACGCTTCAGGTGGCGCAGCAGCGTGGTCTTTCCACAACCTGAGGGACCGCATAGCACCACGAACTCGCCCTCCCTTACCGTGAACGAGAGCTCATGAAGCGAGTCCCGGGCTTCATCGGGATAGCGGAAGGATAGCCGGTCCGCTGTGATGATCTCCATATCCATTTCTCCTTTCCTTCCAGCCCTAACGGGATCAGTACAAACAGGCAAAAGCTTGCGTATACAACCGCTTCCTGCCAGGTGTATTCCAGCGGCTTCAGCCGCGGATAAATCTGCATCGTGCCATAACCTTGCAGCCAGCCTAGCAGTGGAATCAGGCCACTAACTACTAGCATTACCAGGACGAAAATATCCTGCCGGTCCATCTTATAATTAGCGTAACTGCTGCGTTTGCTTACCCCATAGCCGCGAGCTTTCATGGAATCAGCCGTTTGCAGAGCTTCCTCCAGCGACCAGGTTAGAAGCACCTTCAGCAGCGTCATCCCGTCCTTCATTCTTTTGCGCACACTGCCTTTTCCAGTGTCAATCCCTCTTGTTCGCTGAATCTCAGTAATCTGGCGGAGCCGCCGTTGAAACAAAGGCACAAAACGGATCGACATCAGGGTCAGCAGGGCGCTTTTTGGAGCCACGGAAGAGAATAGATACATGAATTTGTCCGTCGTTACTGTATAGTTGTAAGACACAAACACAATAAGGATCGTCAGGAGCACCAGCATCATCATCAGTCCGTACAGAATCGCTTCCAGCGTAACTGGCTGGTCCATGAAGTAGAACAGAATATTGGAACCTCGATGTGAGAAAAAAGGATTAAGTACGGCCACCGACCCGGCCATCAGCAGGTAAAAAGGCAATCCGCGCAGCAGGGTCTTTCCCTGCCCTTGCAGCAGCAATAAACCTAGCACACCAATCAGTTCTGTCATCAAATATACAGGATGAAACAACAGCGCTGCGAACAGCACTAACCCGGCATAATACACAATCGCTACAGTAGGGTGCATGGAGCGGAAGCCGCTACTCATGGAAACTGGGCTCCCAAGTCCTTACCCAGATTAAGTGTGTACAGCCAATCGATCACATCGCCAGGCTTCACATCATAGATTCCCGCGCTTTTATCCGGGAACACTCCGTTCACCCGGTACATCCAGCCACTTTCTGAGCCTCGATCAAATTCATACAGGTTGTCGATACCTTCCACATAGGCAAAAGCTTTCGTTCCGCGGTATTCCATCTGCACCTTGTTCTTCCGCGTAATCCGCTTCAACAGGTCCAGCACGGTATCGCCCTCCTCTACTTCCATAGCTACCGGGGATAAAATCGTCCCCAGCTCCTTATCGCCCACAATGGAAATCGTGGCCGTAGCTGCTGCATCCGGCTTCTCCACCGGCGCTACAGTAGCCGGTTTGGCCGTAGCCGACGGCTTGCTCGTCGGCTTGGCTGTTGCCGCCGGCGCGGTCGCTACGGCGGTCGCTGCAGGCTTCGCCGATGGCTTCGGCGAAGCTATGGACCCCGCTGCTGGCGCTACGCTTGCAGCGGGTTTGGTTGGAGCCGCCGTGGCCTTAGCCGGCGGCGAGGTTACGGGCGCTGCTGCTGCAAGCGCAGCGCCTTGCTCTGACGTCGCCGCCGAAGGGGCCGGCGACGCTTTGCCGCCAGCCGGCGCAGCATCGGCTGCCGGCGGCGGGGTCTGCTGCGGGCCACCAGCCGCAGCAGCGTTGTCTTCGCCGGCGACTGCGGAGCCGGCGGCCTCCCCTGCGGCAGCGCTGCTTGGAGCGCCGCTAGTATTCGCGGCGTTACCCACACCGGTGCCGTCAGCGCGGCCAGTATTCGCAGCGTTACCCGCACTGCTGCCGTCAGTATTTGCCGCGTCGCCGCCAGCATTACTGCTTCCAGCGTCACTATCATTAGCACTGTCACTGGTGTTGCCGCTCTTAGCAGCTTCACTATTCTTGCTATCTTTGTCATTTACATGTGAGGCTTGATTGGACCCCGAGACTTGCTGGTCCCCGGATGAGCATCCAGCGACCAGCAGCACTGCGGTCAGCAGCGCAGCTACAAAAGCAAGCCAACGCTTGGAATGGTTGGACATGAACCTGAGCACCTCCATAGAATAACGCAGTTTCGCCGCTCTATCAGAGCGGCACCTGCTACTTGCAAGTGATGTACAAAATTGGATTAGAAAAGGGAAAAGAACGAGGGCACTAACTTCTCCCCCGTTCCATCCTTTTCACTATATGATTCAAAATACTTTTTCAGACACTACCCGAAAGATCCTAAGGCAGTCTTACCGCAACCACCGCCGCCATTTCTCTGGTTACTGGTGCGGATGGGTCAAACGATCCGCCAAAGCCAGTCATGTATCCCAATTCAGACACAGACTGCACAGATCCTAGTGCATACATGCTGATGCTCACTTCGTCTTTGAAGCTTGGCTTATTCACCGGAGCTTCAAGCTTGAAGGCTCTGGCAATCATCACAGCCATATCCTGACGGGTTATAGTGCCGTTCGGATTGAATGTTGTCTTGCTGACACCATCAATGATGCCAAGCTCCTTCGCCTTGATAACATCCCCGTAGTACCAAGCCCCTGGTTGTACATCGCTGAATACCGAAGCTGAGGAAGCATTTGCAGGCTGGTTGCCTGTCAATCGGAGCAACAATGCTGCAAACTGCGCCCGTGTAATATTAGCTTTTGGCGCAAATACAAGACTGTCAGCACTTACTCCCTGCATCAATTTGTTGTCATACGCAGTATGCACCGATTTCAGAGCCCAGGCTGAGATTTGTCCTTCATCGGCAAAGGTCACGCCTGGAACCGGAGTCGTAACCACCGGTGCAGCGGAGAAGCTATACAATTTGTCCTTATCATTCAAGAAACGGTCGTAAGCTGCCAGTGCTAGTAACGCCTGTTCTGTTGCAATGCTATTGCTGGTCTTGTCACTCAAAGCATGTGCATAACCACCATCACCTTGTCTGAACGACGCCAGATTGCTTAGCAGACCACCTTTAGCTTTCACAAAACGCGGATCGTTAAGACCTGTACCCACTGCTGTCAAGGCAATTATCACCTGTGACACACTTTCGCTGTTCTCAGCGCCGTACGACTTGTAACCGCCGTTCTCCAACTGCTGAGAGGATAGCCAGCCGAGCGCTTTCTCAATGGCCGCTTTTACGAGCGCTTGATCCTTGTAATTAGACAGGGCCGTTACGGCCATAGCAGTAATATCAATGTCAGCAGCACCGCCAACCGACAACGGGAAGCCGCCTTCCTTCGTTTGTTGCTTCAGAAGCCAATCTACCAGGCGTTCACGTGTCCACTGCGCATTTGCAGGTACAGCGTAAGCGCCACTGTCCAGTGCAGTCAAGGCAAAGATCACACCGTTACTGCCTTGAGCAATCATATTAGCATTATTGTAGATTTTCTCGATAAGATTGTAGCCGCTGATGCTTTGCGGATCGCTGCCCACAGCCGCTGCAGCCAACGCAATCCGTTCATAATCGGTCACTTTGCGGAACTCGCCTTTAGCCTCAGCCAGCTGAGCTTTCAGGCCGCTCAGGTATGAAGCAGGTACAGTGTTGCCAGAACGCGCCAAACCGATGGCCTGCCAATCGCTGATTGTTTCTGCGGATGTAATGTATTTTACAGCCCCGGCGATATCTTTCTTAATCTGATCTTGCTGTGGCTCCCATAGACTGCGGTCAATAACTGCATAGTCGGTAAAGTGACTAACTTTTCCTGTAACAATGCCAGTCTTCGCATCTACCGTAGTCGGAACTGGAATCCATTCATTAGTAGTCTTGTTCAGCCAAGCCATAGTCAAGTTATCCAGATGGTCCGTAGTAACAGGTACTTTAATGGCCAGATCCACCGGCTTCGCGAACTTCGTGCCATCCGGAGTAAATTCATACAGTCCGGATACCAGTTCGGAACGGCTGGAGGAGAGCTCTTTTACATTAATCGTAACACCACTGGACACTGCGCCAGCCGGAATACTTAACTGCACTTCTCCGGCAGTGTCTTTCAATGTCGCTGCTGCTCCGACTGGAATCGCCTGCGACAAGGATACTGTATTAGCTGCCAAAGTCTGCTTCAGTTCCGCTGCCTGTGCAGATGTCATTTTTTCATTGGCATTGCTTACTGTTGTAGTCTGTCCCACCTTGTTGAGCGGCAGAGCATTATCCGGGCTGATGACAACCGCAGTGCCCGTTCCTGGAGTACCGGTGGTTGGTCCCTTCGGATCGGTTTCAAAGGATGGCTCACCCAGATCGACTCCAAGATTTGTTGTATAGCGCCAGGCAACCGTATCCCCATCTGCAAGCGTAGTATAGGCACCTGCACTGTAGTTCGGGAATACTCCATTGACCGAGTACATCCAACCGCTTCTCTCACCACGGTCGAACTCTGCCAAGCCATCAATTGATCTAACATATAAACTCGTGCCCGAACCGGTAGCAACCACTTTACCGCCCAACTGACGAACCAGTAAGGTATAAGGCGTATCACCCGGGTTCAAATTGACTGTTGTACTCGGAACAATCGTACCGCGAATGGCATCGCCTTCCACCAAGAAGGTGACCTGCGATTTTGCAGGTGTAGGCGTTGGTGTTGAAGTGCCGTTATCCTTAGCAACGGATATTGGGCTTACCGTTCTAACCACTGTTGGGACCGCATCTTTGCGGTAACCCGTAACTTCTATTGCATAATCACCAACAGCCTTACCAGAAGCAAAAGTTGCTCTGCCGTCATCCTGCGTAGTAGCCGTTTCTCCATTTATTGTAACTTGAACACCCTTAATGGGCAGGTACTCCGCCTGACCCGTGTTCCCGTCATTAACGTTCTTTCTAACTAGAATTTTGAACGGCTGTCCAGCTACAGGCTGTGCTGGTTCTACCTGAATGGAATCTATCAGGGAAGTAATACCGTAATCCCCATAGTAGAATACGATCTCTTCTCCGCTCTGCAGCAAGTATGCTCCCGCACCGGTATTCGGGCTGGTCCAGTGTCCATCTTTTTTCACAGCATACATCCAGCCATCGTAGCCGTGATACTTCCCTGCTTCTATTTTGTTAATGGCAGAGACATATTCGCCCCAAGCGCTCCCCGTCACTTCTAGAGGAATATTGTTAGATTGAGACAGTTTTCTTAGGGCCTGAAGTGGACTTGTTGCATCTACAGTTCCAGATGCTACAGAACCTTCCGGACCTTCAATAGTTATAGCAGAATGAGATTCTGCCGTTACGCTGAACGTTGAAAGTGTACGTAACACAGTTGGTGCCGAATCTTGACTATAACCCGTAACCTCAATGTTGTAAGTGCCTGCGGGCAGACCAGCAAAAACGGCCTTACCGTCACTGTCCGTAGTTACTGAGTTCGCTCCAATGACTACCTTTACCCCTTGGGCAGGTACGTTACTAGTCTGAGGCTGATTGTCAACCCAATTCGTAACATCTTTGTAGACTTGAATCGTAAAAGCTTCTCCCGGAGCCGGTAAATCTGGCAAGACATTTACGTGATTAATAAGGCTAGTGTTAGAGAAGTCGCCATAATAAAATACAACTTGTTGTCCCGGGTCAAGAACATAATCCCCCGCACCTACATCTGGCATTTCCCAATAGCCATCTTTTTGGACAGCAAACATCCAGCCATCCGACTTGCCGTACAAGCCTTGTTCAATACCATTTATACCAGCAACATACTTACCGTAAGCAGTATCCTCTATATTTAGCGGGATATTATTTTTTTTAGAAATTTCCTCCAGAGCCTTTAGGGCCGTCGGCGCTTCTACATTCCCCTGCGCAATCGTTCCTTCAGGGCCTTCAATTCTAATTGAAGCCTGAACGGCTGGTTTCTGAGAAGCCGGTTGCTTTAAGCTATAGAACTTCTCCCCTTTAAGGAATAACTGATACGAGATAAGTGCTTGCAGTGCCTGTTCAGTAGCAAGGTTATCAGATTTTCCAGACATAGCATGACGGAAACCGCCATCAGGCATTTGGTAAGCTAACAGGTTGGTGATAAGGTTATTTTGTCCCTTAGTGAACTCCGGCCCTGTCGGGTCAATACCAGCAGTAGTCAAGCCAAGAATAGCCTGTGAGTTAGCCTCACTGCTCACACCCCAACGGCTGTCATAGCCGCCGTCCTTGTTCTGATTCTTGGACAGCCAATCTACGGCACGCTGGCCTGCGGTCTCTACTTCAGGAAAGCCATTGTAAGTGTAGAGAGACTGTAACGCCATCCCCGTTATATCTGCATTGGAACCAAAAGCCGAGAATACACCCGACGGATCTTGTTTCGAGATGAGATTATTCGCAATCCGTTCCTTGCTCCAGACTGCATCGTCAGGCACATTATATTGTCCGGCTGTTATAGCTAGCAATGCATATATAGGGCCATTTATACCTTGAGCCGCTACGTCCTTGCTATTATAAATCGGCTCAATAAGATTATAGCCGCCGAAGTTGGTTGCATCACGACCGATTGCCGTAACAGCAAGAGCCAACCGGGCATACGTAGTTACATAAGGAGGGGAAGAAGCAGTCATAGCACTCTTCACGCTCTTCTCAAGACTCGCAGTATAACTATCCGGTATCTTTAACCCGAGACGCCCATAGCTAATTGCGATCCAATCCGTTGTAACTCCTTTAGTCTGAACATACTTTATAGCGTCTGTAATCGCCTGTTGAACATCTACGGTTTCTTGTTCTTGTGCAGCAGCAGTAAACGTCGCTGCGCCGTAGGTGGCGTCTGTCACGCTAGTTTCTGTAGCTCCTTGATCAGTAAGGCTTTGCTGTGCTTCGGCGAAGGCTTGTCCTGCTGGTATCAGCGAAGAGCCAAGAATGGAGATGACCAGCACTAACGCCAGTCCAAGCGCAAGCGCCCGGGATGATAACATTCTTTTCATCATGAACCTCTTTTCTTTATAATTTTGGTTTATGCTGGAAAACAAACAACATAAAAACCGCCCTACATAAAGGGCGGTCAGAACAAACTTGGCTTGAGGGCAGACGTACGGGAATTTCTTTCCCGGAGCACATCCATCTGCAACTGGTTCCCGGCCTCACCCCCCGAAGGCATGGGAACACCTTGAAAAAGGCAGGTTTCCTGGCTCATGCCTCATCGCTTCTTTCCGCCTTCCCGACTCCTTTATAGGAACAGTGGCCTTTGAAAAGTCGCTCCGCATCTACAGTGGCGGGACCGCGCCGGATTTTGAACCGGACTTCCCTTTTAAGCAAACCCAGACCATCTGAGTCTGCACCTTCTCCATTAAGTATACTACTATTAAATTTTAATATTCCTAATGATAGCTATAATCCCCCGGTATGTCCATAGAAAAACTGCCGGAATCGGTATTGGCCCATTTTCACAGCGAAAAAGCTCCTGAATGCTGCAGAGCCATAACTTGTCCAAGTCATAACTCTGCAGCTGTTCAGGAGTAGCAATTATTATTTCTTTTTCGGTTTTGCTGTAGCCGTTGGATCAGGGCTTGTGTCGTCCTTTGCCGGAGACTCATCAGAACTTTGTACCGGAGCCTTCTCAGACAACTTCAACTTATAGCCCCCAGCCTCAATTGTGTCGCCCGGCACCAGCACAGCCCCAGACTCTAGCTCAAGGGTTACCTGATATGGGCCCTCTTTCTGATCTATCTGTCCATCCTCTGGCGCAGGCGAAGGTGAAGCAGCAGGATCAATCGTTGAAGATGCCTGATCTTTCTGATTCACAGCATTATTAGCTTGATCAGTCACTGCATCCTTGGCATTGGCAGATGAATGCGGAGGAGCATCCGTTGCCGTTCCAGCAGCGTTTCCGGCTACATTGCCCCCATCAGAATTCTCTTCTTCGGAAGAATCTCCTAGATCCGATGATGGTAATGCGCACGTACTGGTCGTAGCTGTTACTTTATACGTAGTCTTGGTTTCATCGGTATTGAGCACACTAATCTCAGCCGGCTTGAAACTATCGCAATCAGCAGCAGTAGGGAAAATAAACTGCAGCTTGCTACCCTCCACCTGCTCTCCGTCAGGTGCCAGCAGATAGGCCATGACCGGCGGCAGACCGGTACCAGCCGTTTGGTTGGGACTTGGCTGCGGACTGGCCTCCGGCAGCGTGCTCTCTTTCCCGTCGGGCCGCAGCATGCTAAACGCTATAATTGCAATAACCAGGACAATTCCGATTGCGAGCCCCGAGATCAGGATTTGAAATCGGCTGCGGCTGACCCACCGCGCCAGCGGTGAAGCCAATTGGGAGCGGGCTTCATCATATACAGTTTGCAGAGCAGGTCGTGCGGCTGCAAGATAGGTTTTGCGGAATTCGCGATTCTTGAAAGCTTCCCGGTCATAGCTATTGAAATATTTCAGAATGGCCCGGCGGTACCCCGGCTGCAGCTTCTTGTTCGAGACTACAAACAATGGATTGCCTTGTGTCCAAGCCAGGAAGCGGTAGACGGTTTCTTTATCCGAACCTGCCTTCTCGTTAACCATTTCCAGCAGCGCTTCGTAATCCAGCGGTCCGCCCTCACGGTGACTGCTATAATAAAAGCCCAGCGGCAGCCGGTCGAAAGGTTCAGCGGACCTTGACTCCTTCAGCCAGCGCCGTCCAAGAAGCTGCACATCATCCAGCTCCTTCGGAGTCAGTCCGGCGAAGATTCCCTCATCCGGCTTCTCTTCCCCGAACCAGCGGTAGGCAGCCCGCAGGGCGTTCTCCTTCTGCTTGCTGATTTGATCCAGCGGCGGATACCATTTGGCAGCCCCCTTGGGATAACGCAGGAAAGCAATATCCAGCAGCTGCTCCTTCGTTAGTTCTGCCAGAGACAGACGGTTCAGCACAAAACGGTCAGCGGCCGCAGCCAATCCGCGCAGAAGTTCAAGCGCTTCAGGCTGGATACCACCGCTGCGCCGCCGGTCCTTCTCAGCTTTCTCCACACGCTCATGAATCCCGGCTGCAGCGGCAACAGGATTGGCTTCACGCTGAAGCTTTTCCAATAAATAATCCTTTGTCTTGTCCTCAATAAAGGTCTGCTGAAGCACCTCAGGCAGCGTGCGTCCCCAATAGAGTACAAAGCCAGCAATATCCGCTGCTGATGCGGCGGCAGCCAGACGGTTCTCCAAATACGGCTCCAAAAGCTTCCGGCGGAAGATCGGCTGACCCAGCACTTTTTTGAAAAAGGCCGCACTCAGTTCTTCTTCACTCTCGATAATGGCATACGCTGCCTTTAGGTCGTCCTCTCGTCCTTGGTTGCTGTTGTTCAGCATCCCGTTAATGAAATAATCGACGATACGGCCCCTGTAATTATGTCCCGGCAGCACATAGTAAGCCTTGAAGCTCTCCATCAACGCAGGGATCAGGAGACCTCCTTGTCTGATCTGATCAAATTCCCGGTCAAATCGTTCCAGAAAAATATCGTTCAACCGGACTCGTGACTCCAGCGCGCCAGGCCCTTTGAGGTAATCCAGCAAGCCGCCAAGAACCGCGTACTTGTTCTGTTCATACAAGCTTTCATTACCTTGTTCAATCTCGTAAAATACAGCCAGTTCATTATAGAGCCCGAGCGATAGCTTGCGTTCCAAGTTTTCCCCGTCCAGCATCCGGTCGGCAAAATGACCGAAATCATTCATGCTGCCGCCGCTGCTCGTAATCTTCCAGGCCAGATCGGCGTACTGCTGCCGCGAATCCCCGAATTCAGCATTAGTACTGCGCCCAGAGACCAGATCGAACGTAAAATCCTTCTCCACATTGCGATCGCCGGGACGAAGTGAACCTTTTTCTACAAAGGTCAAATGAATATATTTGCGGCTCTTCGGCTCATTGGCATACGTAATAACACCCAGTCTGCGACGGAACTCATGGGGTAGTGCGCCGAAAATAACCTCGGTCAGCTCTGCTGCCCGTCCCGACAACTCTCCAATAGGCACATCCAGCGCTATATAGATCTTCTTCTTGCCGGCCACGGAAGTCATTACCGCCTGCAGCAGTGACTTGAACAAGCTCTCCCCAATATTCAAGGAAGACAGCACTGTCCCAGGGTCAACCTGAGTTCTGCCCGCCACCGGGATAGAAGACAGCTCTGGCAACGTACCACCAAGTTCACCTGTGTAGCTCTCCGCAAAATCCGCATGCAGCCAATCCCCATAATGCTCCACAATCTCTTCTGCACGAGCAGCAGGAACAACAAAGTTATGGGCGAAAAAAGCGCTCCGCTGACCCGTGAAATCGGCCGACTGATAGCGGCTGTTCCCGATGACGGTCTCCCCGTTCTCTGTATGGAACAGGTGCAGCGCTGAAGGGTAGGACGCCTCGTCCTTCTCCCCGCGCGCCGTCAGCTCCGCTGGAGCATCATAGAGACAGAAGGGATGAAGAATTTTTTTGACAAAGCCGCCGTCCAGCCCCTCCGACTTCGCTACCGTATCGAACCCTTCTGTGGAGCGAAAAATCCCGCGCCGCTCCCGGGTGTACATCTGCTGAGTGATCATCGCCCCTGAATGATTCTTCACGGGCCGTCGCTCCCCTCAATGTAATTCAGCTTGTGGAGCAGCCAGATGAACGGCTCGTCCACCCGAATCGGGCTGACCACCCCTTCAATCTTCTGATTTACGGGATTGCTGCCGAGTGCGGATACGGCAAAATAAGCAGTGTTGGAGAAATACACATCCATCGTATCCTTGAACGGACGGTCCACCTTGCCAATAAACCGGCGAATTTCCCCGTCGATGTTATGGAATTCGTCCAGATTCAGCGTTTTGCGGTGCACATAGTTATTGAATACGTTACTGTTCGACTTGATGTAATCGCCATCTTCATCTTTTAAGGAATGCAGCATGTCGCTCTTCGCCAGAACGATTGCGGTAGGAATGTCCGTCTTGCTCTTCTCCTGATAAGCAATAAAATCGCCGAACATGGTCAGAACAACATCGCGTGGCTCATCATATTGCGAGACCCATTCGCCCGGACGGTCGCCTATGTTGATGCGGATCTTCTCGCGTACCGATCGAATTTGCAGCGGATCAACCATAAACAGGATACCCGCAGAATTCTTGATATGCTGGCCATGCAGACCCAGATAATCCTGGTCGACCATACCTTCACCCGCGACATCGAAGAAGACCAGCGTCAGCGGCGGTTTGTTCTCATCCTTGAAGACAAACTGGAAGATGAATGGCTCCTGCATCTTTTCCTTCTGTGTCGAAGCCAGCAGATCCCCGCGTTCAAACAGCGGCTCTTCATAGAGCGTACGGAACTTGCGGCTGATCTCGGCATTCAGCGGCATACAGGCAGCATCAAAATGCCCGGCAGTGGTGTGCTGGAGCGTATGAATCAATGCCGTCATGTACACCGACTTCCCTACTTGGGAAGCGCCGATAATAGAGATGATATTGCTTGGCACCTTGCCTGCTGTGACCGGAAGCTCATTATGGCAGGACGGGCATAGCCGTCTGCGTGTAAGTACCCCATAACGGTCCGTCAGACCGGTAAGTACATTATCTGTGTAATGATGATACTCCTCTGGGATATCGGCCGGACGAATAATAGCCTCGATGTCGTCCACGGTGTCCAGTCCAAAGCGTTCACGGTATTTATTCAGCGCATCATCCTCGCCAAGCGCGTAATTCTCATCGTCCTCCCGGCTATGCATAGCCCGAAAGACCACGTCCTCCGGCGCAAACTTGGTGAAGCAGAAGGGACATACGATATCGTAATAGAGCGGCCGCGGCTGCGACTGATTCTTTTTCATAAAGCGGCTAAAAAAAGACATCTTTTATCCTCCTTAAAGCTTTACGCAGTAAAGCCCGTTTCGTTCACACTGGTCACCTGGACTGCGTGAAGTGTTGTAAATCCCCTTGTTCCTGACGCAGAGCGCCTTACTCCGGCACCAGTTCATAGACAAGCCCATACTTCCGTCCATCGGTGAAAAAGATGCGTACAAAATCATCCTTGCCGATCTCAATCGGCGGAAGCTGGTTACGTCCGGGTGCAAAATCCTGGACGAACGGAAACCGGATGCCATCCTCCTTGCCCGCAGGAGGGCCGCCGCGTTTCTTAACATAACATAGTACATCTCTCGCTACCGGGACTTCTGCCGTAATCGACATATGTACGGTCTTTTGTTTGGCGAACAACCCTTTTTTCTGAACAATAGAGTAATAGATCCGTGCCTTGCCCGCACTGACAAGCACGCGGTTGGCTTCGTCCCGCTGCTGCACCAGCACAGTCCCGCCGTTCTCCGTATGACGGACGTAGACGGTGTACGCGACCAATCCGATATCATCAAGCCGGTCACGATAACCGTTGTTTGACTTGTATTCTTCACGTGTATAGAGCTTCATTCCGCTGGGCGGAATGTCTCTGGCCACAGGCTCATCTGCAGGGCCTTTATGAATGCATACGGCCTGCACACCATCCGGCCAGCGCCATCTCAGCGTGCAGAACCGATCCTCCACCTGTGTAGTGATCTCTGTGATCAGGGGTGTGGATGATTCTGCATCAGCAAACCTCATGACAATAGCTCCTTTCCGCTTCATCTAGAATCCTTTGCTTCCCCGATTCCTGCGCGGCCGCTCAAAACTGCCCGATGCTGTTCCCGCCGCAGCTGCTCTCGTGCCTCTGCGAGTCAATCGGCCTTCACCAACCGGAATGACTCCGGTGAACACCCCGATGATCGCAGCCAGAACCAGCACAGCCAGAAGCCGGATGAGTGCATCGCTGAAGGTGTGGCCGCCAAGGCCGTATTCCAGAATCAACCCGGCTAGCAGACCGGATACGGCGCCGCCGATGCCGAAGCTTTTGGCCAGGTGGCGGTTGTCGAACACGATACCCAGTCCCAAGCCAAGTGTAGCCCCGATTAGCAGCAGTGCAAGGATCCGGACCGCCGCATAATAAGGGCTGTTCTCCGTAGCGTCGCTGCGCACGGTCAGAAGCGTCCGGTCGCCAAGTCGGTCATAGATCTGCTGGAATACATCGCCGAGACGTCCGGCATCGGTCACATCATAATACTGGCCTCCGGTCACGCGGGCGATCTCCTGCAACAGCGCCGGACCAGACGGGTCCTCTATGCCCAGCCCGATCGTATTGACTGCAATACCCCGATCCACATAATCCTGCAGCTCCCGGGCCGTATCCATCTGGCTGAAGCCGTCCGACAGTAGAATGACCATGGAGCCACGATCACTTCTGCTGTCGCTGTTAATGACATTCAGCGCCTCGTGCAGCGCACCACTGATATTCGTTCCGCCATCCGTAGTCTTGAGATTCAGGATAGCCGCCGACACCTTCTCCCGGTTCTTCGAATTCGAAAGAGATGTCAGCGGTTGGGCAATGGACACCTCTCCATTGAAGGTCAACACCGCCACCTGATTATCCTTATCCATCCGCATGACAAGACTCTGAGCAGCCGAATAGCGGCGGTTGTCAGGGTCGCTTTGATTCATACTACCGGAGTCGTCGATGGCCATGACCACATCTTTAACCGGTCTGATGCCGCCAAAGTTTAGCTCATACACGAACTCCGTCACTGCGCCGACACCAAAAGCCAGCACCAGTGTCAGGGGCAACAGCTTCCAGGATAATCCCAAGTACCGCTGCTTCCAAGAAGCGCCGTTCAGTCTCGGGGAGATAATCTCGGCGATCAGGCAGCCTACGCCTACTCCCAGCGCTACGATCGCGAAGTAAATGCCGACAAGCACGATGGATGGCAGGTCTGTGAGCCAGCGGCCCAGCAGCCATTCCCCGATCAGAAAAGCTACGGCCCCCCCGATCAATGCGAAGAAGAGCAGGAGCATATTAATTTTACGCTGCATGTTCATTCATCCTTTCCGGTGGAACATAAGTGAAACCTGGTTTGAAGCTGTTATTTTCTCTTCCTTGCCTGGCGTATACATCTTTAACGCAGCTCAGGAAGATGTTCCTCTTCGATGGCATGCAGCTTGTAACCGTTCTGAACGTAAGTCTCGTAGTATACGCGGCCATTCCGGTAATACAGCAGATCCTCCAGATGGAAGCCGCCCATAAGGTTGAGCTTCTCCACCCCGCTTCTGCGCTGCTCATGCACGAAGCCCAGCCGGTAGATCCGGGTCGTCTCATCCACACCATTGACGTAACGCAGAAATTCGGAGGTGCTGTCGCCGAAGAAATATTTCTCCTCATGCCGATGCTCCTGCGTATATTCGAACAGCCGCACATTGACAATGGCCCCATCTTCCAGGCTGCGGTAGAGCCGCTTGAACAGCTCTTCCTTAGACAACACCTGCTTGTTGTCATAAGCGACAGCCACATTAGCCCGCCGGAGCAGCTCCTCTTCAAAGGAAAGTGCGAAGGCTTCAGCCGCCAGCAGCTCCCGCCGGCAGATCTCGATCAGGCGTTCTACAACCGCCTCCTGACCCTGGTCCAGCAGCTGCGACAGACTGCCCAGATACCGTTCACTGAAGAAGACGCCGGGACCACGCCGGGTCTCGATCTCCTTCATCACCTCTTCGGTAACCACACCATAGTACTCCATGATGTTCTGACCGATGTCATCGCGTGTCCGCTGGATGCTGTCCTGGGCTATGCCACGCAGTTCTTCCTCAAGCGTCTCCATGATTTTTACGCGGGCGATACTCTCCGTATGAATCCGTTCCAGTGCAGCTTCCAACCGCCGGCATAGACCAAGCTCAGTTTCAAGCTGTAGCAGTTCATATCTTTTGCCATAGACGACTGTAAAAAGATACTGGATAAAGTTGCGTACCGTACGCTTGTCGAACAGCGGCACACGTTGGAATGGCTGGCGCTCCACAGTGTCACTATAGAGCTGCTCAAGTTCAGCCTTGGCATTCGCCAGTACTGACCGGAGACCGGCCATATGCTGGCGCAGCCCGTACAGCAAGCTGCCAGCATCGTCGCGGTCGGCCGTCCACTCTGCCAGCTGATAGAAAGTCACCGCCGGAACAGCCTCTTCCTGCGCAGCCAGAAGCGGCCGCCATTCCCGCAGCGGTTCTATCGACTCCAGCCGCCCTGCAGCAGCGGCAGTGAAATTGCTGCGGAAATAGTCGCTTCCGCCGCTGCCGAACAACAACTCCTCAGCCTCCCGCAACGACAAATATTTCAATTCGTTGTAAGATGGACGACCGTGACTCATCAGTCCCGTCATCTCCTGCAGCCCTGCTTCATCCGGCAGAAGCAGCGAGGAGCGCTCACGCAGGGTATCGGCACCAAGTCCGAACAGGACCTGCCGCTCACGAACGCCAGGCGTACTGCCTTCACGCATATTCGCCGCCAGCCGCCGAAAGCCATGATACAGGACCGCCAGGGCAATCTGCATGTTAGGCCTTCTTACGCCAGAGAAACCTGCCGTAGCATAGCCCTGCCGGCCGGAGCTGCCCCGGATGCCGCTTTTAAACGTCATATTGTTATAGCCGCCATGTCCGCTGGCTTCGTCGGATGTAGGACGAACCCGGTTCTTCAGCAGACTGATGTGGGAGATGATCTCGTAATTGTCCTGCATACCGCCTGTAGACATCATGCCCCGCTCATTCTTATCGGACAGCAGGTAGACCAGATCAAACAGCTGGGAAGGACCATGGCTCACCGGAATGGATAGCCCATCTTCAGTCACAAGCAGCGGCGCACGGAACGTGTAGTCCGGCATCTGCATTCCATCCAGCTCCCGCATAAAGGCCAGCCCGACCGAGCTGGAATACCCGAAGTTGTCGCCCTGCTCCCGTTCGTTGATCAGGGCGTACAAGTCGGTCTGCACCGATTTGAACGATTGGCCCAGCACCGCGCGGGCCAGCAGCGTAATCTCCGGCAAGAACACATTAAGCGGGTCATCGACCCGCGTAATGATAGAGAGATGGATAACGTCAAAGGAAGAATACAGCCGTCCGTAATCCGCTATGCTGTTGCTGATCCGCCGCAAGGATCGGTTCATCTCCGCCAAATAGCGGCTGTCCTCCTGGAAGACGCGGTAAATATCTGCCCGGACGGTACGTGGATCATGTCCTGTTGCCGAGGGCAGGGTCAAGGGCATAACCCGCGCGCTCCCACCGGCTCCGTACTCCACTGGGCTTACACCTTCAGGCAATGCGTGCATAGCCATAACGCCTCCGGCGTTATCCCATTTGCGTTCGCAGCTGTCCAGCACCGGAGCGATGGCCGGGGCAATCTTGTCACCTACAAACAAAAACAGGGCGGGGTAATGGATACTGCTGCGTCCATCCCCCTTGCTGCGCAGCGCTTCCTCCTGCTGCGCATATTGTTCACCATAAGATAATGCTAATGATTTAATCATAGGATTATTTCAGCTTTCTGCGGATACTGCCAAGCTTGCCGGTCATGCTCTTGTAGAATCCGTACATTTCGTCGCCATTGGCATGCTCTACCCGCTCATACTCCAAGCTGTCCCGAGCCTCCAGGAAGGAGACATACAACCCTTCCAGCTTGTAGAGCAGCGGAGATACATCTTCGGCGGCGGTCATCTCACCCGCACGGCGCGCTGCCTTGCGTAGCAGCACACTGCGGCTCTTCTCGTCCAGGCTGCGGAAATGACGATACACAGCATACTCCACATAACTGCGTTCCTTCATCAGATTAGCGAATGGCTCCCAGGCATCTTCCTCTTCATCACGATCATAGACATACAGCGCACCTTTCTTGATAATGCTGTCTGTATATAGAGCTTCAAGGAACTGGTCCATCCACTTCTCTTCATCCAGATATTGATGCAGCAGTGCATCCAGCTCTGCAGCCTTGGCCTCCAGCTCAGCAACCTTCGCCAGCTCTTCACGAACACGGGTTATCAGTTGTGGTGTGCGAATCAGATTCTCCTTCGCCAGATCCTGGTTGACACTACCGAAGATATCCTTGACCGCCTCGCGTTCCAGCCCCTTCTCCCGCAGCAAGCGCAGCTCATCTGCAGCCTTCTTGACCTCGCCAAGATTCGGGCGCGGCGCTTGCAGCTGCAAATCAAAGCCTTTCAAGAAGGTTTCAATATCAAACGGCTTCGTGAATATAACCGAATAGCGGCTGCTTGTGTTTTCATCCGTTCCCTTCTCGACAATCACACCTGACGCCAGTGCCTTGTCGAAATCGGCACGAACGCGGGCATTGTAATCACGGACACGGGCGTTAACATAGGTGTCGCCCCATGATTTTTCCGGAATTGGCGACGGCAGATAAGTCCAGTTGTTCTTGTCTGTCATCACCAAATGACGGCCAATGCCTTCCTTGTCCAGAATGGTACGCTCATAGTTCTCCTCAAATACGCGCAGCGGTGTATACACGAAGAGCGGCACCCCGTTGCGTGTGTTCAGCCAGAAAATACGATTCTTAACTTCGCTTTCCTTGATCGTAAAGTGCGATTTGCCCAGCGCATTATTCTGATAATTGCGAATACCTTTCAGGATGCCCGGCGCTTTGACCGGAACCGAGACGAAGCCCCAGGATGGAAAATGAAGATTGCCTGAACTGTTGCTAAGATGGAAAGTCGGCACGGCCTCCTCGTCCAGCTTGCCAGCGATGATACGCTCCACAAATTTGTCGAGCGGCTCCTCATGACCGTATTTCATCACGAGGAAATCTTCCATTGAGCGGGTGATCAAATCGCCGAACTTATCGCTAAGGAAATCAGAAATGGAACGAACAACATCAATCTCCTGCTCTCTGACCCAGCGCCCCGAATGCTTGAGCATTTCCCGGGTGAAGTCACGGATCAGATCGTCGCCATCCTTCTGGTCCATAATTTTGGAGATGGTCGCGGAAATATCCGGTACATTGACGATATTCCAATAATAAGTTTTGTTACCTTTATGATCAGATTGCTCTTCACCGTTAATGAGGATGTCCCCATTCTTGGCAAAAATCGAGCTGAGCGCGCTAAGAATCTCAGTGAACACACCATAAATCCGGCTGTTCTCTTCGTTCAGCAGCTCGTACAGATCCTCATAAAATTCAATCATTCGCTCGGTACGCTCTACATCAGCATGCAGCCAGTACTCATTGATCTTCGCTTCAATATAAGCGTTCTTCTTCTTCTCCTTGGAGACAAAGGCGCTCCGGGCATCCCCCAGCTTCTCGTCCGCACTGTCCTGCGCCGTCTCAATATCCCGCGGCAGGCGCAGCAGACTTTCACGCAGCGTCTCAATATAAGACTGAATCGACTTCAGGATACAAAAGCCTTTTTCGGTATAAAGCAGCCGCGAAACATAGAATGGTCCTTGCTCTGGATGGAGGAAAATCCGCTCCAGCTCCTCACCAAACCGGCCGACAATTTCACCCGGAAGCTGCTTTCTCGCCTTGATGTACTCCTCACGCGCACGTGACAGGAAGTTCTGCTCCAGCTCCGTATCCATGCTGACGACCTGGTTCTTGATGACATTGGCATGGCTCAGCCGTTCGCTGTTCTCGAAGCCCGGCAGCGGCTCAGGCACACGGGATTCAAAGGTCTTGACCATGCTATCGAGATCGATGCCCAGCTTGCGGGCGAACTTTTCTACCTCTTCCTGACCCGGTGCTTGCTCGAACATTTTCTCCATTTTGTCGAACAGACGGTAAGCCAGATAGGTCGTCATTTCCTCGATCGGCAGCACAGCAGAGGAAGCCCCAATAATATTGTATTCATAGTTGGCCGGATAAGCCTTGTTCATCTGGGCAATATTGGTGCGGATGTTACTAATATAGTCATGAATAGCGAATTCTTCACCGGACTGCTTCTCTTCACTGGCCATAAAGTTCGTGATATTCTCCGCCGTGACATTCATGCAGTAATCATAGGCATTCTCCAGCAATTTGCCCTCGGTATTGGTCGCAGAGATGAGATGACACAGATTAAATGGAGGCAATGGCGAATTCACGGTCAAAATATTGCCGTACTGCTGACGGAATCTTTCGCCCCGGCTGTCCACATTCATCCAGTAATCCAGTTCCTTCAGCGCCGCATATCCGTTCTTGCGGATATATTCACGGGTATGTTCGCTCAGGCTCTTGTTCGAAAGATTCACGTCTGGTGTAAACAGATAACCAAGCGTGTTCACCCGGTCAATTCCCGCAGAGCCAAAGTCGCGCTCAATAATTCCGCGCACGATATAAGCGATATCCAGGAAAGCACCGCTGCCCGTTCCGCCCGACAATCCTGTCAGCAGAAACACCATCAGCTTCTTGTTGGTGCCTACAGACAGTGTCTTGATCTTCTTGTCAATGGCACCGACCACTTGGTTAATCTTGGTGAACAAGAGCAGCCGTCCCGCCTGACGCACGCCGGCAGCGCCGTTCATACCATCCGTAATGCTCAGTTCAGGTGACAGCCAATCCGTGATATACGGGTCCAGAATACTGCGGTTCTGCAGCAGTCCCCCGATTTCGGCATTGGCCAAGAGCACGAATTCATTCTGCGAATCGAGCCCAATGCCTTTATATTTTTTATTACGATCTTGTTCGTTGGTTTCAAAAGCTAAAAACTCTACATTATCCGGCTTGTCCCGCTTCTTCTTGGACAACGGGTCTTCTGGCAGCTTGAAACGGCGGTTGATCTGGTATTTCAGGCGGAGGAGGGCGTCAATGCCCGTGCCCCCCAGCCCGATAATGAGTATAGGATTGTCAATCGTATCGACTCTGATCTTATCGCTGACAATTCCCCCGCCAAGCGATACATCCAGTTGCTGAATATGCTCTCGTACTACCGGTTTCATAAGCGTTCCTCCTGAACTGTACTAAAGAATCTGGTTACACCAGGTATTCCAGTAAAATTGTTTTGTCCACGCTATGCAGTGATACCGAAACGCGGTCACCACTTTTCAGTTCCAGACCACGCGACGCATCAGCGGCGCGTCCGGATCTCTCCACGGTGATGCCTTCGCCGCTGCGGAGCAGCAGTCTGTCGTTCTTGCCCGGAGTGAAGACGAGCTTCTCACTTTCCTTAAGCTCAGGTGCTAACTGCAGCAGTTGATGCAAGTTGAACTTGCCTCTGAACGCAGCCAGCTTCTTATACTGCGGATACGTCTTCTCTCCGGTATTCTCGTCCCGCACCTCGATGACGATCTGGCCGGTAAAGCCGCGTGTCGCCTGCTTCCGCAGCAGCCACAGGGCTACTCCAGCCGCCAGCAGGAGCACAATTCCGCCAATGATATAATACAGAGTCATAGATTTCGGCTTGTCGGCGAGCGGGTTACTGCTCTCCGGGGCCGCTGTAGCGCCGCCAGTTCCAGCAGTGCTTTTCTTGGCGCTGACTGTCACAGGATCACTCTCACGGTAAAAGCTTCTTTCCTCCGCACGCACCTTCAGCTCGTAATCATGGCTCTCCTTCACCTCAAACGTCCCTTTGAAGACATCCCCGGTGTTATCCAGCGGGATTTCTTCAGTAGTGCCCGTATCCAGGTCCTTGGCCAGCAGAACGGCCTTCATATTTTGATACAAATTGCTGAGCGTTACCTGAGTACCGTTGCTGAATAAGTGGGAAGCAATATCGATCTTGTCGCCTTTTTTATAGGATGCGGAAGGCAGCGCATCTATTTTAAGTTCCAGGTCATAGTTGAAAACGAGATTAATATCAATTTTATCCTTGGGCACCCCTTTGATCTGGAGCTTCCAATCGCCCTGCTGCGGAGACAACAGCTTAATCAGGCTGTAAGTCTTCGACTTCGAGAGCAGAACATCGCCTGAAGGTATAGCTACTTCTTTCCCGGTTGGGTCCTTCAGCTTCGCAGTTACAGGCTGTGAAGACATAATGGAAATATTGGCCTCCAGCACGCTGGCGTTCGGGACGTTCACCGTCACCTCCTGAAAGCTGCCGTTCCCCGTAATCGACTGCACCGGTACAATCTTGAGCTTAAGATGGCTGGCAAAAATTTCGCTGAGGATCTGCGGCAGATCATCTGCCGAATCTGTAGAGAATGCCTTACCTCCTGTCTTCGTGGACAGGTCAGCCAGAGATTGCTTGTTCAGCTTGCCATCCGCATTCAGACCAATGGTATAAATGGGATAGCCGCTCTTCTTGGCCTCATCCAGTGCTGTATTCAGCTCCTGATCCGATTGGCTCTGAGTCCGTCCAGTAGCTTTGTTAAAATCGTTGTTACCGTCGGCGAGCATGACGATGAGCGGTTCATGGGAAGGATCGCTGCCATTCTGCAGCACTTTTACTGCCTCCTTCACGCCTACGGCAATATCCGTATACGCGCCGCGGTCCAGCCCGTCAATGAAGTCCTTCAGATCCTGCTTGTCGGTCGCCGAATTGATCTGCAGCAGTGCCTTTTCCCGCTGCACTTTATCGGTGTAGGCTACAATCCCGACCTTATCCCCTTGCGCGGACAGCATATCTATGAACATCTTCATTGCTTCGTTGGCAATCTTGTTCTTGTCACTCTTGTTCATGGAGTTGCTGACATCAATTAGCAGCACGGCATCAATATGAGATGGCGCCGGGGTTGCGGCATGAGCCAGCCCTGCACCTAGCGGGGCAACCGCGATACACAGGGTCAGCAGCAGCGCCGGAATAAGGCGCCAAAAGACAATCTTCGATGTTTTTCTACGGTGGTCATTATGAAGCATAAAGATGGCTCCTCTTGTGTTATAGTAGGCAAATATGGAAATCAGCCAAAAAGCTAAAATCTGTAAATAGTATGCCATTATGATATAATTAAACCTTGTAAACTTCAACTTTTAGGACTGATGAACTGTTAAGAAAGAACGCTATAATTCACTTTTTTCGCTGCACTATCTTCCAGAAGAAAGGAAAAGTCACATGATTTCATACGTTATTCTTGGAGTTGCGTTCCTATATGTCGTAATTCACATTGCTATCTATGCCTCTCGCCAGCGAAACCCGCTAACCCGGGATGATATGGACGAGATGCTGCTTGCCACCTTAAATGGAGGTGACAAGGGTCATGAGTAAGAAGAAGCCTGTCACGTTCCGGCCCTTCAAGGCGCCCCGCTATTCCTTCGACAAGCTTCGCATCTGCAGGCGCTGTGGGCGCTATACCGCTCTTAACGAAGAGCGCTGCACGAAATGCGGCAAAGCCTCACTTGTTTCGGTGGAGAACTATGCCAGCGCCCGTGCAGGGCGCAAAATGCACACCCGGCTACTGCTAGTCTTACTGCTTACCCTGGTTTCGGTTTATTTTGGCGACAGCACGCTGCAAATGGCCCTGTGTGGTGCAGGCGGACTCCTGCTGACCGGGCTTCTCTACTATACGCAGCGAAAAGTCAGGCAGAACGAAAACTTGCGCGCTCTGGAGCATCTGCTGGCCTACAACATCGGAATCATCAAGGAGGGGCTGGAGCTTAACCGCCAGGAAGCGGTGTCTGTCCTTCGCGAAAATGATGTGCTGGCCTATGAGAAGCTGCGCGAGATTGCCATTCTCCTGCATGGCGACCGGGTAGCCCGGCAACGGGTCGCCCTCCTGCACGGCTTTCAGCTCCGTAAGGATATGGATCTCGAAATGGAACAGCTTCTGCTGAGAGAGTTCGAGCCACTGCTGGCCGAATACATAGGAGAGATTGCCAAGGTGCGCCGGGATCTGATCAAGGACCGCACACTGCGTTATGTTCAAGCCTATGAGACCCAGATCCGGCAAATGGATAGAGGGATCGCTATCCTGACCGGCGTGGCCGGGGCGGCCGTTCGCATGAAACGTTATGCGCTGCTGCACTCCCGTTTCATCGGCAGATACGTGCATGAGCTGCCCAAGGACCGCTTCTTACGATTAGCCCGGCTGATCGAGGCCAACCCTTATGAGCCATGGAACGGGCTTGACCAAACCGTAGCCGAAATTCGTGAATTCAAGTACCGTTGGGACCCTGAATTTCAATAAACCATCGTATGGCAAAAAAGAGGCTATAATATATGACGATCAAAGAAGTAATATCCCTGCGAAATTTTATGATCATTTTGTGTATATTAATGGTTTTACTGCTGGGACAGAAGGCCCAGCGCATGTCTGACAAGGTGAATGCTGTGCAGGAAGGCAGTCGTCTGCATGCGGCAGGCGACCTTATCGGCGCAGAAGAAAAGTACCGCGAGGCGAGGGAAAATCACTCCTTTTCATACAAAGAAGAAGAGATAGCAACACAATTGGAGAAACTGGCCCCGATCACAGCCATCCGTGCGGGTCTGGACAACGTTGCCCGGTACGCCAGCTCGCAGGCTCTGTCAGGTGACTTCGAAGGATTCATGAAGAGCTATGATGATCTTCTCCAGCTGAAAGCCCAGTATATGAAGCCCGGAGGCCCTTACGAAGCCTATTACCGCAAGTTGTCTGCCGCGTCGGGCCTTTCAGAGGAATGGACGACCTTCTTTCAGCATTTCAAAAAGCAGTTTTTGGACACCCTTGCCCAAAACGCTAACGGAAACGACGGCGGGGATGATGTGAAATGGAAACTGCTGCGGATACCAGATGCTTTCTTTGGCGGTTCATCTGCTAAGCAGGAGCAATTGAATGCTGCGTTCCGCAGCCACGATACAGGTCAGTTAAAGGCCTTGGCCGCTGCCGGAAGCTTCGGTCCCTTGCTCGAAAGCACCTTGTCCATGCATAAGGCGTACGAGAGCCATAAGTATGCGGCGCCCTGGCTCAAGGAACAAGTGGAAAGCAGCGGACGTATCATCCTGAAGAAAGATCTGGAGGGCAAGAACATATCCGCCTTCGCAGAACATGCTGCCGCCTATCGCAAGTTCGCAAGCAGCGCAGGCTTCAAGGCAACCCAAGTGCTGAAGTACATAGATGCTCAAAATGCCAAACTGCTCAAAAGTGCCGCGAGCAAAGCCAAAAACGGAGCATACGAGGACGCAATCAAGCTCTACACCGAGCTATATCCATTAAAAGACCATTCCGAGGACATTGCAGCGGTCCGCCTCGCCTGGAATATAGCTGATCCTGTACGGTTGCTCCCCGGAGGCGGGGAGCAGGGGCGCTACAATAATGTGATTTCCGGTAAAGGAAAGTACGGCGCCAAGGTCTATGTTGCGGCAACTGACAGCAGCGGGTCCCTTCATTATGCCGTAATGAACAAGGATAACGCTGTATCATCTTTCTCCATGGGCGTTATTCCCGGGTTCCCCTCCTTGCACCGGGTCTTCTTTGACGAGGCTCTTGAGGCAGCCACCGGAGAACCTGTAGTTGTTGCTGAAGCCGACAGCACAGATGACAACGGCAGGACACTTTTTACAGGTTATGCGCTTCAGATGCAAGGAATATCACAACTGTTCTCCTTTAGCGGGGATAGCTACGAACTTCAGCCAGATGGTTCCATCCTTGTGCATAATGTTGGTGCTGGTGCCGGAGATGGTAATGCGGGGCAGACAGCCATTTATCGCAAATCGGGGGAAACTTACCAATTCTCCGAAATCGTACAGGCTTACCCGCCAATTCAGGCGTCGGAGCTGGAGCTTCATCCTTTGCAGAATGTATCGATAAGCTGTGAAATCTATCTCGACAATTCAGGGAGTGCTGTCGCTTATGCCGATGGCCGCTACATCCTGCTTCAGGGCTATCAAGGGTCCATAACAGGCCCCATGCTGCTAAGCGGTCAGTTCCAGAACGACTACGGTATACTGCAGACCGAAACTGGTGAGGAGAGCGTCCCCGTATTTGTGGTAACTTCTGCCGGGAGTTTGAGTATAGTGAACTAAGCGAATCAAGTCAGTACAGACACCCTCCTGAATGCCATTCAGGGGGTATTTACTGCCAGCACCTTTTCCACCATTCACAAAAGAGACAAGGATCATTTTAAATTTTTTTACCCTGAAGTGCTCTCGCAGTTGCGTATTCTGGATCTGTTCCAAATCCCTTATTCCACCTGCCCTCCCGCTAATATTCTTCTCAATTCAGCTCTTTTTCTAGTATGAAATCTCGTGATTTGCGCGTTCTCCCTACCCCTTGAGATCTATTGACTTCTCCATATCTAGTGTTAAAATGATTAAGCGTCTCTAAATATAGTGTTATTCCGAAGAAAACGGTTTATATACAGGGTAAACCCTATCAGGGCGCGGTTTGTCCCAAAATCTATTTTTAATAAGCTGGAACATTCGCTTCCACTAAGGAGGAAAACAACCATGCTGATCGCTTATGATTCCAAAACAGGCAACGTCAAACGGTTCATTAACAAGCTGAAGCTTCCGGCCGTACAGATCGAAGAGCATATGACGATAGACGAGCCTTATGTACTTGTTACATACACCACCGGATTTGGACAAATTCCAGAGAAGGTGTCTTCTTTTTTGGAGAACAACCATACAAGTCTGAAAGGAATCGCCGCCAGCGGCAACAAAAACTGGGGTCAACTGTTCGCGAATAGCGCAGATTTGATTGCAGAGCGGTACAATGTGCCGGTAATTGGCAAGTTCGAGTTGTCGGGAACTTTTGGCGATGTAGAACGGATTAAACAGGAGGTGAACCGAGTTGCGGCATATTGAGCTGAACAACATGCTTTTGAAGAGAGACGAAGAAGGATTCTTCCAATTAGATAAGGACCGCGAGGCGGTTGTGGAATTTATGGGAGAAGTGGAGCGGCGCAGCCTTACTTTTGCAGACACTAAATCCAAAGTGGATTATATGATAGAGAATGACTACTATGAGAACCTGTACGAACGCTACGCTGCTTCAGAGATTGAGGATGTTTACCGGATCGCACATGAATATGGCTTCCAGTTCCCTTCCTACATGGCGGCTTCCAAGTTCTATACAGACTACGCGGTGAAGACCAATGACCGGAAGCAATACCTGGAGCACTACCCGGATCGTGTGGCTGTGGTGGCTCTGCATCTGGCCCGCGGCAATGCCGATACCGCTCGTGTACTGGTCCGCTCGATGATGGAGCAACGTCTTCAGCCAGCTACACCAACCTTCCTGAACGCAGGTAAGAGCCGTCGGGGCGAGATGGTCTCCTGCTTCCTGCTCGAAATGGATGACTCTCTGAATTCGATCAACTATGTACTGAATACATGCATGCAGCTCTCTAAAATCGGCGGCGGCGTGGCGGTTAACCTCTCGAAGCTGCGCTCGCGCGGCGAGACGATTAAAGGCGTAGAAGATGCGGCCAAAGGTATCGTGCCTGTGCTGAAGCTCATGGAAGATGGATTCTCCTATGCCGACCAGATGGGGCAGCGTAAAGGCTCCGGGGCGGCTTACTATAATATTTTTGGCTGGGATGTACTAGAGTTCCTGGATTCCAAAAAAATCAATGCCGATGAAAAACTGCGACTCAAAACACTGTCCATCGGGCTGATCGTTCCGAACCGCTTCTACAAGCTGGCCCAGGATAATGAGCCGCTGCATGTGTTCGCACCATATAGTGTGTTCCAAGCCTACGGCACCCATCTGGACGATATGGATTTGGACGAAATGTACGACAAACTGCT
Organism: Paenibacillus sp. NPDC056722; assembly: GCF_042790635.1. NCBI lineage: Bacteria > Bacillati > Bacillota > Bacilli > Caryophanales > Paenibacillaceae > Paenibacillus > Paenibacillus sp. NPDC056722. The sequence continues at coordinate 220,740 of NZ_JBHTYV010000008.1, forward strand.
TGCTGACCCGCGCGTTAAAAAGAAAGTCGCGATGGGCGCACGTGAGATGCTGACCAAGATCGCCATGATTCAGTTGGAATCAGGCTACCCATATATTATGAACAAGAGCAATGCCAACAAGGCACATGCGCTGAAAAATATCGGTCAAGTGAAGATGTCGAACCTCTGCACAGAGATTTTCCAATTACAAGAGACTTCGGAAATCACTGATTACGGTCAGGCAGACACCATCCGCCGGGACATCAGCTGCAACCTGGCTTCCCTCAACATCGTCAACGTCATGGAGCATGGCAAAATCCGTGAATCCGTTCACGAGGGCATGCTGGCTCTGACGGCTGTCAGCGATATGACTACCGTCTCCAATGCCCCAGGTGTGGCGAAGGCGAACAAAGAGATGCACTCCGTCGGACTGGGCGTTATGAACCTGCATGGTTATTTTGCCAAGAACAAGATTGCTTATGAGAGTGAACAGGCCCGGGATTTCGCCCGCACCTTCTTCATGACCATGAACTTCCACTCGCTGGAGAAGAGCATGGAGATTGCCGCCGAGACCGGTGAGACCTTCCATGGCTTCGCAGAATCGGATTATGCCACAGGCGTCTACTTCGATCGTTATCTGACTACGGATTACCGTCCGGTGACACCTAAGGTGCAGGAACTATTCAAGGATATCTATATCCCTACCCAAGAGGATTGGGCGCAACTACGTGATTCTGTTGTCAAAAACGGACTGTACCATGCTTACCGTCTGGCGATCGCGCCAACGGCCAGTATTTCTTATATTCAGAACGCTACTTCCAGTGTGATGCCGATTGTGGAGCAAATTGAGACCCGGACCTATGCCAACTCCACTACGTACTATCCGATGCCTTATTTGCAACCTGACAATGTCTTCTATTATAAATCCGCCTATCAGATGGACCAGTTCAAGGTCATTGACCTGATTGCCGAGATCCAGCCCCATATTGACCAGGGGATTTCCACTGTCCTGCACGTGAACAGCGATGTTACCACCCGCGAGCTGGCCCGCTGCTATCTCTATGCGGCGCACAAAGGGCTGAAGTCGCTGTATTACACCCGGACCAAGAAGCTGTCTGTCGAGGAATGTATCACTTGCTCGGTATAACCGTAGGCTTTTTTTGAACAGAAAAGGAGATTACAAGATATGAGCGCTATCCAAGCCGTAAACTGGAACCGACCGGACGATGATTTCACCCTGATGTTCTGGAATCAGAATATTATGCAATTCTGGACCGATGACGAAATTCCGCTATCCGATGATAAAATGTCCTGGCTGACTCTCAGCGAGCTGGAAAAGGATGCCTACATGAAGGTACTCGGCGGTCTGACCCTGCTCGATACCGTACAGGGCGGCGTCGGTATGCCGCAGATTATGGAGCATGTGGACGGCCTGCAACGCAAAGCGGTGCTGGGCTTCATGGGGATGATGGAACAGATTCACGCCAAATCGTACAGTAGCATTTTCACAACCTTGGCGAGCACTGAAGAGATTGATTCCGTCTTCCGCTGGGTGGAAGAGAATCCTCGCCTCCAGACCAAGGCAGAGACCATCTCCCAATATTACAAGGCTATCGAATCGAAAAAAGACTTGTACCTCGCCATGGCGGCCTCTGTGCTGCTGGAGAGCTACCTGTTCTATAGCGGCTTCTTCTATCCGCTTTATCTGGCTGGTCAAGGCAAAATGACTTGCAGCGGCGAAATCATTGACCTGATCCTGCGCGACGAGAGCATTCACGGCGTATACGTCGGCGTGCTGGCCCAGGAGATTTACGAGGAGCTGGAGGAAGACGAGCAACGTGATCTGCACCAAACCCTTGTAGGTTTGGTACGATTCCTTCACGCGAATGAGGAAAAATACACCGAAGAGATTTACGCCTCCATCGGGCTTGTAGATGAGGTAAAGACCTTCTTGCGCTACAATGCCAACAAGGCGATGATGAATCTCGGACATGATCCGCTCTTTGATGAAGAGGAAATCAACCCGATTGTCCAAAATGGGATCAGTACCCATACGAAGCAGCATGATTTCTTCTCCAAAAAAGGCAACGGCTACGTTCGTGCCATGAACGTGGAGCCTTTGAAAGACGAGGATTTCCAGTTCTAAGATATAATCCTGATTAAACATAAACAGCCAGGCCCCGGTAAGGGGTCTGGCTGTTTATGTTGTGCCTGACGGATGAAGTATTACTGTGAACGCGAGTACTGGGTTGCCTGGCAGCCGCTAGATCGCCGCCCATTCGCTCAGCCTCCACGCCTATCCCCAGGCACGCTCGCGGTACAGCCTTTCGGCATAGTCTGTGATGACCTCACGCATGGCGAGCTTGTCTCGCCACGCTGCATGAATGCCGGAGAGCCCATAGTAGGCTCCGGCAATCTGTCCATAGACGGCGCCGGTAGTGTCGGCATCATCGCCCAAATTCACTGCGAGCAGTGCACCCTCGGCGAAGCTTGTGGAGCGATGGAAGGCCCACAAGGCTGCTTCTAATGATTTCACCACATAACCGGATCCTTCGATAGACGGCGGTTCCTTGGTTTGGTATGAACCTTGTAAGATTTCCTCTATTGAGGGTGCCAATGAACCCTCTTCCAGCCACTCCCGGTATGCTTCAGGAGCTAGCATCTCCTGCTTGCTCCACCCACTGAGCGCCCCCACAAGGATGGCCGCCAACAGGCGGCACGCATGCAGACAGGCTTGCGCCTGGTGCGTCGTCCTTGCGCTAATCGCTGCATACGATATCGCTTCCTCCGGCCGCTCCGCGTAGTACATCACGGCCGGGGCCAGCCGCATGATTGGTCCGTTTCCGGCTGATGAAGGATCCACCGAGCCACTAAAGGCTTCGCCTGTAGCCTCATAATGAAGCAATGCCGCACGCGTGGCATTGCCAATATCGAAACATTCACCCGTGCTGCTGAGATGCCCTTCCCGGAACCATCTTACGTATCGATCCATCTGATCTCCAGGATCAAAGCCGCCCTTTTCTAGCAAGCTCTCTGCCAGACATAGAGCCATCGAGGTGTCATCGGTCCACTGGCCTGCTCTCAGCCCAAAGACCCCGCCGCCGACCATATCCTTCATCGGCTCGAAAGTTCCCGGCGGTTTGAACTCCACTGTTGTTCCCAGCGCATCTCCCACCGCCAAGCCAGTCAGGCAACCCAGATAACGGTCCATTTTAGCTATCATGCTTCCCCACCTTGTGCTGTCTTATGATCTATTCTTCTTTGCTGGACTCCTGCTTGATTATTCGCCCGGATATTTGAGGCCCCACTGGGCGCGGATATCATCCAGCAGCTTTATAATCGCTAGCGACTCTTCTAGCGGCAGAATCGGACTTTCCGTCAGCCCCTCCGCCAGGCAGCGTCCGACTTCCTCAGCCTCAAAGGCATAACCGTGGGAGACACGCTCATCCTTGAATGTCTCCACTTGTTCATCATTGATATACAGCTCGACAGATCTCGGATTGACCAATGTGTCGGGAATGACAATATAGCCTTCTGTGCCGAAGATATAGGCCTGTTCCAGCATTTTTAACCGGACGCCCCCGTTGATGGACGCCGCCTTGCCATCCCCATAGGAGAGCAGCAGCGAGAAATGTTCGTCCACGCCTGTCTCACCGATATGGACGGTGCTTTGAATATGTTCAGGATGCGGCCCGAAGATCATCGAAGCCAGGGAAATCGGATAGATGCCGACGTCAAGCAGTCCACCCCCGCCAAGCTTGGGATCCAGCAGGCGGCTGGATGGATTCCAGTCGGCACGGAAGCCCAGATCGCCTTTAACCAGACGTACTTCACCGATTCTCCCTTCTGCAATCCACTCCCGAATCTTGGCATGTACCGGAAGGAAACGGCTCCACATCGCCTCCATAAGAAACAGCTTCTGCTCCCGGGCATAGGAGATTAGCTCTTCCAGCTCTGCACTATTCACAGTAAACGGCTTCTCGCAGAGTACCGCCTTACCTGCACGCAGTGCCAGCAGCGCATTGTCCTTATGGAACGGATGCGGAGTGCCGATGTACACGGCATCCACCGCTGGATCGTTAACCAGTTCCTCATAGGTAGCGTAGGCATGCGGAATGCCGTGCTTTTGGGCAAATTCATCAGCGCTTCCCTGGCTACGCGATCCTACGGCATGAGCTACACCGTTACTAGCGTGCATGAGATCCGAGACAAATTGGCTGGCGATTGAGCCGGTGCTAATAATCCCCCATTTTATCGTGTAAGCGTTATCGTTAGACATTGGCCTCTCTCCTTTGATGTCTTTTCCTAGATACCTATGATTCTATCAAACCGTTGTTCCTAAGTAAAAAGATCTCCATCAGTCATTGCGCATAAGCCGTTCCACAAACGGGATATCTGCCGCCGCAAAAATATATACCCCCAGTTCTCCGGGCTGAACCCAGCGGTACTCATCATGATCCGTCAAAGTAATCGTTCCGTGTACATACTTCGCCTTCCAAGCAATTAATGTAAGATCTACGCTCCCATAGCTGTGCTCATTCACCCCGAAGGCAGTATAGGGCCAGATTTCAATCCCCATTTCTTCCTGCAGCTCACGGATTAGACAATCCTGCACACTTTCGCCTGCCTCCAGCTTACCGCCCGGAAATTCCCACAGGCCCCCTTGTGACTTGCCCTCCCGTCTCTTGGCTATCAGTATCTTTCCTGTCTCATCATAAATAATGGCCGCTGCAACTTCAATCACGGCTTAACCCTCCCTGAATTCCCGAATACGCCTTAGCTCTCTAAAGAGAGTATACCATTGCACGCAAATAAAGGACGCTTTCCAATGCCGCGCGGGCCGGAAAACGTCCTTTGTTTATACGTCTTATGTTATTTAGTCAGTACAAGCTCCAAACGCACGTCCAGATTATTTTCAGTACTCAGCACAATGGTATGCGGATTACTTAGGCCGAAATCGCCAAAAGTAACTGTAGTTGTTCCCGACAACAGAAGCTGTCCTTTGCTGTATACGGCCTGTGTCTGGAAGGTAACGTCTTTTTCAATTCCTTTTACCGTAAGGGTTCCCTTCATCTCAACCGGGACTGGCGTTCCCTCACTCCATTCAGCCGGAAGCTTCGAGAATGACTTCACCGTAAAAGTAGATTCCGGATGCTCTGCAACCGACAGGAAGTCCCCGGATTTAACATGCTCGTCCCGCTGACCGTTGCCGGAATCCAAGGCATTCATATCCACATTGCCCTGTCCAGTCATAGCTGTGTTGTCATCCAGATTCACGTACCAACTGCCCTGTACCTTCTTATCCACAAAATTAACGGTTTCCTGTGAGGTGGTCACCGACCAGTACACTTTTGATGTGTCGGCAATCTTCCATTCGCCGTTTAATTGCTCTGCTGTAACTGCCGCCCCTGGGGCTTGTCCCTGCGCTGCTTCCGCGGTTCCCGATCCGCTATTAGTGCTGTTTTGCCCTGTAGCCGGGATAACCGACTCGATTGCGATCTTATTGCCCAGGGACTTGTTCAGCAGGGTGTACCCTGTAATACTTCCGGCGACAATAACAACGCCCACAAGAATCAGTAACGATTTCTTCTTCATTATACTTCCCTCCATCCCAAATTCCTTGTATCTATAAGGCCAGTCCTCATTCTAACAAAGGAATATGTCGGGAAGAAGTCAAAGCAGCGCCAGCATGATTATGATAAAATTGGTGTACTTTTTAGAAGGAGGCTCTGTGATCATGCAGTCCATTCTGATTGTAGAGGACGAAGAGGCCATCTCTCGTGTTCTCAGCGCTTATTTGCGAAAAGCAGGCTTCAGCGTCACCCGGGCGTCCGATGGACGCGCGGCGCTGGAGTCCTTTACCTTAAATCCCCCATCCCTGATTCTCTTGGATGTGATGATGCCAAATATGGATGGCTTCGAGCTACTGACCCATATCCGCGCCAAAAGCAGCTGCCCTGTCATTATGCTAACGGCCAGAGGCGGCATTAAGGACCGGCTCGCCGGATTGGACGGCGGAGCGGATGACTATATGTCCAAGCCATTTATCCCCGAGGAGGTTGTGGCCCGGGTCAAGGCTGTGCTGCGACGTCCTTCCCAGTGGTCCGATGGCAGCCGCAAACGGCATTTTGGCAGTCTGTTCGTTGACTATAGCGCCCGAAGTGTCTTCCTTAACGGAGCTGAGGTCAGTCTCAGCCCGCGCGACATGTCTGTACTGCTATTCCTGGCCGAACGGCCGAACCAGATCTGCACCCGGGATCAACTGCTTGAGCATGTGTGGGAAATGGATTATGACGGAAGCGACCGCGCCGTGGATCTATCGATCAAACGACTCAGACAGGCCCTGTCGCACTGGCCTGCCAGCGAAGGGGAAATCCGCACCTTGCGCGGTACAGGGTACCAGCTATGGACAAACTGAATAAAGGTACCTCAATCCTGTACTATTGGACCATCCGTTATTTGTTAATTATCAGCATTGGCCTACTGATCACCACAGCTGCCACGTTCTGGTGGATTCAGCAGGAGGCCATGGAGAACCGAATGCAGACCACTGCATTGCTCGCTCAGGAATTTGCCGACCTTAGTGTCAAGGATGGCTCCATCAACATTTCGCCTCGGCTCGGAGATTTGTTTGAGAATCGAAAGCAGTTCTTCAAGCTGAATACGGATATGTGTGTCATTATCTTGGATCAGAGCGGTGAAATGTTATTCTCCAGCCCGCAGATGAGCAAGGAACGCATGCGTATGGAGCTTAATGAGAGCCTGAACAATGCCCGGAGCCCGGAATACAGGGCGGCCGCTGCGACGATTAGTGGGCCAGAGGGTATGCTGGGCAAAGTATTTGTCTTGCAGTCGGTGCGATCACTCAAACATATTCCACGAAATGAGGTCCTCTTCTTCGGGCTGCTTCAAGTGTTCCTGATCATCCTAAGCTGGCTAACCATCTACCTCCTGTCCCGCAAGCTGGCCAAGCCGGTCCAGACCGTTGCCGCCGCCGCAGTCCAGATCAGCAGTGGAGAATACAATATCAAGCTTCAGAAGGGTGCCAAGGAGCGGGAAATCAACGAGTTGATCGTGTCGTTTCAAGACATGGCTGGCAAGCTGCAGCAGTTTGAGGAGTCCCGGGCCTTTATGTTGGCAGGGGTATCCCATGAATTGAAGACTCCAGTCACGTCCTTCAAGGGGCTTATTCATGCGGTAAGGGAAGGTGTCGTTGAGAACGAGGAGGCCGAAGAATTTCTGGATATTGCCCTATTGGAAGCTGACAAGCTACATCGCATGGTTGAAGATCTACTGGATTATAATGCGCTGACTGCCGGTATCGTTCCGATTCGCCACAACCGGATTGCAGCCATCCCCCTGCTCTCCGAGGTTGTGTATCAATGGAAGCTGACGCAAGCGGAAGAGGTCTGTGAGCCAATGTTGATATTACCGGCTCAGCCCCTGTACTTGCTGGGAGACCCGCTACGCATCCAGCAAATCATTGTAAATCTGCTGAACAATAGCGTGCAAGCCGGAGAGACCGGTCGAAAGCTGCAGCTGACCCTGGAGCTAAGGGAGCAGCCGGAGGGCACCGCCCAGATCACCGTGACGGACAATGGTACGGGCATCGCCCCTGACATGCAATCCCAGGTGTTCGAAGCTTTTGTCCGCAGCCGGGAGAAGAACAGCATTGTCCGCGGATTAGGCCTCGGCCTCACCTTCAGCCGCCTGTTAGCCGAGTCCATGGGAGGTAGTCTAGACCTGCTGGAGAGCTCGGAGCAAGGCAGTACCTTCCTGCTAGAACTGCCGCTCGGGCGCTAGAAGTAGTCTGCTACAGGCCAGTCATGGTATAATCACTTGCACAATGAAACCGGAGGCTTATAGATGCTGACATTTGAACAGAAATTGAATATTCTTGATTCTTACCCGCAGCTCCAGCGCAATAATGTATCGCTTGGACGCGTGAATTACCATTACGAAGAAAGCCGGCATGAGAAAAAGACCGTGGCCTATCACTTGCATCCGAACGGCAATGGCTTTGTCTATGGGGGACTGCTGCGCGGATATGAGACGGACAGCAAGGGCCTAGTTAACATCCGCGACTTCTCGGAGGACGAACTGCGCACCCTGCTGGATGCCTCGATCGCCTCTTTGTCCATCAGCAAGCCGGAAGCTCCAGTGGTCAATAAGCGCAAGAAGAAGGCTCCATCAGTAGAAGAGACCCGCTGGGTGAACGATGAAGGTCATACCCTTACACTGAGACTGGAAGATGATTTGTGGTATCTCTATGCGGATCTCAACTTGGAAATGGCCTTTGAAACGGTGGATGAAGCCGAAGAGTACTTGGTAGAAGAAGGATTTGCTCCGTCGAACGGATAACCTGTTCGACAGCGGCCCCATTCGGAAAAAGCCTGCAAGCCCACAGCTTTATGCTGTTGGAGCTAGCAGGCTTTTTTGCTGAAGGATGGCTTGCGATAACTGAATATTCAACATGAAATAATCAGGCAGATCATCATATACTTAACGAAATAGTCGAATTTCCATTTCAAGAAGGAGGTACATCCATGAATAATCCGGAAGGTGGAACACCGTTCAATAATCCCGAAGGTCAGAGGCCAGATCCGGAACCATCCCAAAAGCAGAGCTCGGTTACCGAGCAATGGAACACACTGCTTCAGGATGAACGTGTTCAACAAGCCAGGCAAGCGAGCAAACAATACTACAGCTTTTTTGCCAGTACCCTAGCCCGTCCTTACCGTACCATGTTATCCGTCGGGTCAGCACAATTCCAGCATGCCCTCATTACACTGTCGCTGGTTGCGGTTCTATCCTCACTCTATTTTCTGACTTGGTTCTTAAAATGGAGCATCACGCCAGCCATAGGCCCCGGCTTTTTGAAGCCGCTACTACTGACCGTATTGGGGCTTGCTATTGCGTATGGAGCCGGCTACGCGATCCTGCGGCTGGAAAAAGTGAGCTTTGACCCAAAGCTGCTGTTAGCGCGGTTCGGCACACTACTAATCCCAGCGGTAGCCGCTCTACTGCTTGCTATTGTTTTTCTTGCACTGAGTCTGACTACATTCTCTATGTATTTGCTGTTCTTATCGTATCTTTTCATCTTTGTTGCATTGAACGCGGCCATCTTCCAATATCCTATAAGGACATCCGCCGGGCCGATCGACACCCTCTTCACGCTAGCGATTGCCAATAGCATTACGGCTTACATCTTCTATAAGCTGATTGCATCTGTCATTGCCGGAGCGATCGGAGGCTTCTTCGGGGGCTTGTCGCCATTTGGTTTCTAAGAAGACACGCAACAAGCTGCCACAATACAAAACAGCAAGCCTCCAATCCTCTGGAGACTTGCTGTTTTTTCAAGCGTAGCGATTACTAGGCTGCCGGTATTTGCACCTCTTGTGCGTTCTTCGCTTCGTCTGGAACCTTGATTTCCTTGATCTCGTTATGCTTTGAAAGGTCCCCGGTCATTTTCATGTCGAGGCTTATATTCTGGCCGGATGCTTCCATATCCATTACCATATCTACATTTGTTTTAGTAGGCAGGTAGGTTTTCTTGTCGACAGCATAAGAAATCTTCATGCTTTTGATGTTCATTTGCTCCATCAGTGCTGTCATTTGCGGATCCCCGTTACTCGCCTGGTCCAGATAGCTTTTAGCCAGTTCCTTCACGCTATCGCCGGATACTTCAGCCGTTAGCAGATAGGTATCTCCTTCTTCAGATATCTTGGTATCCTTGGCAATAGACTTAAACTGCTCCAGTTGTTTCTCCGGGCTACCCGATTCCTTTACCATTTCGGTCATTTGGGCAGTCATCTCGGACGGCAGTTTCATCCATTCTTCCCCAGTATGGGTATAGATCCCGTCTGCCGTAATATATTGTTCGATCTTCTGTTCACCCTGGCCCGCCAGGTCCATCAGGATCTCCTGATGCATCTGCATAGGCTCTTTAATGATTTCAGATGTCATCGTCATATTCACTTTTTGATCCTGCGAAGTTTCGCCCTGCTTCATTTTGATGTTTTGCTCAATTTTTGATTCCATCGCGAAGCTCTGGAGAGTTTGGCTGGCTTCGGTAGTTTTTTGAATCAATTCTTCAACAGTCGGCGTTCCCGATTTGGCATCCCCGTTTGTTGTTACTGCATTCGATTCTGTGGTTGCCGTTGGGTCAGACGCGTTGACCGCGTTCTTGGCTCCCTCATTGTTTCCACACGCGGTAAGACTGATAGTTAAAATCGCCCCTAGTAATACAGTAGTCCATTTCTTCAAGTTCATGATCCTCCTGAGTGTTTTGGTATATGACAAATGCTCATGGAAGCATATGCCAACTATTTATATGTTAGCTATTACCCAGATAAGAACATTTTCTAACAAAAAAATATTTTTTTCGCGTTTCACTCCCAATTACACATAATATATACTCGGCAGAAGCATACGCGTAACTGATCACATATTCTGTTATTCATAGTCGCTTCGGGCCTCTTCATCCGCAATATTCTGGATTTCATCCGCATGAATCAATAACAATCCATAGTCACTTTCCGCATGAAGCTTAAGCGCCTTCTCCTTCATGAATTTCGGGCTGCCTTCCGCTGCCTCCTCATCATAGAACAGAAGGATGCCGTCGCTCTTACGGAACAGCAGATCATCTCTAGCACGGAACTGCCAACTTCCGTCATAGGGAGCGTTACTAACCGCACCGTAATAGTCCGCACCAGCCACGATACGCCGGTATTCATTCTGTTTATCTTCCTTCCACTTCTCCTCCGGTGCCGCATGGGCGGTAATAATGCCGAGCTTCAGGTTCGGATACTGCCGTTTCAACTCCAGCACCACTTCACAGGCCCAGAGATCGACACCATATTGACCCGGTGTGATTACCCATTCCAGCCCTTCCTCCACAAGAGGAAGCAGCCTGGCGGCAAGGGCTTTTTTGATATAAGGAATCCCTGGATGCTTGTTGTCAAAAATCCCGAGTTCATGCGCACGATAGCCTGTCACTAACAATGTTTTCATACCTTGCCTCTTTCTCTCCGCTGCTTTTCTTAACATTATATAATACATTAACTAATCGAAACCAACAGTCATCCCATAAAAAGAAGCACCAGCATCCACCTCACGGAGGGTACGAGTGCTCTCTATAAGAAATCCCCTGTATGTATCAGCCCCAGCCGCTTGGCTTCCATAATCGCCTCCGATCGCGATCGGACTCCCAGCTTCTCAAAGATACGCGTCAAATTATATTCCACCGTTCGCTGACTCATCAGCAGCCGTCCGGCAATCTCCTTGTTACTGCTGCCCCCGGCCACCTGCTGGAGAATTTCCTGCTCCCGTTCATTGATCGAGACCTCCTCCAGACGCCGGTCCTCCCGGGAGGTCGACAATCGGACTTCATTGCGCCGCAGCTGCCGCAGAAGAGGGATAGGAATTACCGCCTCACCTCTGAGGGAACAGCGGATAGCACTTAGTAGTTGTTCACGCGTTGCAGTCTTGCTGACCATGCCCGAAACACCGGCTTCCACCAACAGGTTAAAATGTGGGCTAAGCTCATAGCCGGTATAAATCAGAATACAATAGTCAGGATTGATCTGCAGCATCCGTTTGGTCAGTTCAAGACCGCTAATGACGGGAATGTTCAAGTCGAACAGCATAACATCAAACTGCTGCGTTTTTACCATTTCTAAAGCCTCAACGGAAGTGTAACAAACCGTGACTTGCATGTCAGGGTCCTGCTCAATCATATTTTTGGTTCCTTCGCAAACAGACGGATGATCGTCAACCAGCAAGATGGTGATCATCTGAATCTCCTCCCTCCCCATTTCTCGATGTCGGCACCAGTGGGAACATTAGGCGAACCTCAAATCCCTTGTTCAATTCAGAGAAAAAGCTAACCTCTCCGTCCAAGCTGCGAACCCGTTCCTTGATCCCCGATATTCCCATATGCCTGAAGGAATCCTGCAGTTTGGACAATTCCAATCCGCGTCCATTGTCCTTGTAATGAAAAAACACCTGCTCCCCCCTCTGCTCCAGCTCGATCTGGATATCGGTGGCTTGGGCATGCTTGCCTGCGTTGCGAAGAAGCTCCTGCACAATCCGGTAGACCGCAAGAATCTGTGAATCATTTAATTCGATCGACGTCATATTCGTCTGCAATGAGATCGAATAATTCGAACGAAGCCGTTCCTCTGCGAACAACTGCTCCAGAGCTTCAATCAATCCCATCTCGTTCAGTAGCGGTGGACGCAGCTCATTACAGGTCTGGCGAATCTGATGAATCACATCGAGTAGCCCTTCCTTGATCAACTCCAACTGCTTCCATAGTTCGTCCTTCATGGGATAATCAAGCATAAGTGCTTCCAGCTTACGGTACCAAATCAGCTGATCCTGAAGCGCGGCATCATGCAAATCAGCGGCCAGCCTTCTCCGCTCATTCTCCGAAAGGGTAAAGATCAGGCGCAGCACCCAGGACGGCACATCCTGCTGATCCTTCATTTGTGCCTCAAGATCCTCAATCAGACCTTCTATCAGATAAAGATTCTCGTAGACAATTCCACAGTAATGCGCAACCGTCTGCAGCCAGGTGCGCTCATCCAAATTGAGGCTCGTATGATTGTCTTTGTCATCGATCCACAGCAGCTCATGAGTCATACGGTAATGGCCGATGACAAGACCTACGCCTTGCGGCAACGCAATCAGTTCGCCCACAGCTGGATGCAGAGCCCGTTCCTGAAGACTACGAACAATTTCCGGCTTAAGCCGCTCCGTCCCCGTAAGCGAATGATATCCTGTCTCCTGGTCATAAGTAAGCTTCAGAAAGACCAGTTCCCTCACCGGAAGAATCGCCCGAATCTCACGTACCAGCACCTGTTCTAAATCGGAAATCTTCATGACCCGAGAGACCTGCTTGGAGAACCGTTCAATGCTGCCCTGAAAATTATAAGACTCCTTCAGAAAGCTGCGCCGCAAACGGAAATCTATGAATTCCTTGGCAAAGAGGAACACCGTCAGAATAAAATAGACCACCAGAAAGATCTGTACCCATTTCAGCCAGGTATACTGTGATTGCTTCAAAATTCCAACCATTAGCCCGATAATGAGCACCGCTGGAATAAATGAAATTGCCGTATAGTACAAAAAACGGTTCAGTACAAAATCAATATCAAAAAGACGCCGCGTCATAAACAGATAGAAATACACTACCGGTATAGCGAATAAAAACACGGCCGAAATCTCGGCTGGCACCACTGGAACTCCCCATAGCTCGGGTACGCTGTAAAATAGCAAGAACGGTAAAAAAGCAAGCACATGTCCAGTCAATGTAAACTTGAACAGGACCTGCAGCTCACCTGTACGGTGTTTGTAATATTTGGCGATCAGCTTGCAGACAATCCATACATTCGTGGAGCTGAAGAAGACCAGCAGTACCTTCGATTCCATTAAAAGCATAGAATAATCGGTTAAAGCACTTAGAGTGACAATGCTTCCCGCCACACAAGCCATGAAATATAGCACTCTTAGGCAAATAAGAGAGATAAAATCCTCCTTATAGCGTGCGAGATACTCCCTCATGAAATGAGCGAAGAAAACCGGCAGTAGGGAAAAGCTCCATCCCAAGGTAATTCTGCCTACCGGATCGACCAGACCGGAAGCCGTGGAGCTGAAATAACTCAGACCAGTGCTCAGAAAGAACAATATTAGGATATTTGCTGCCCGATCATGCTTTTGTCTGTAATATACCTGGAAAGAAAAGACGAGAAACAACAGCAAAGAGACACTTGGAAACACAAGGTGAAGGATCAGACTCCAATTGGATATCCTGCCTTCTACGATAAAGTGAAGCCTTGCGGCTTCCCCCTCATTTCCCTTGCGGATCACATCAAGCGTCTCTGCCCGTTCAATCACTTTATACTTCTGGACAAGCTCGTAATCAGCCGCTGCCTCTCCATTGATAGCGGTGAGAATATCCCCCTGCTGTAACTGGCCGTTGGCCCAACTATCCCCGTCAATCTCGGCCACCACAACTTGTCCAAGATCGCTTATGCGCACACTGACTCCAATCTTCTGCTGGTTCAGTACAACATTGCTCAAATAGAGTACCAACAGCAGCAATGGAAGCAAGAAAATTATTAATTTAAGTTTGGTGCGCAATCTGGGCAAGGGTACAAGCCTCCATCACAGCAGTTATTATTTCTTAGTACCAATAGCGGTTGGTGCGCATAACATTTCCTGGCTTTTCGTTCCGGATAATATCCATCAGTGCCTTGCGCTCCCATGACGTCATACCTGCCAGCTGAAGCTGTCCACTCTGGAACTGAACTTGGGCCTGTGGGTTCTTCACGATATTCTGAAACATCTCTTTCAACATATTAAATTCCTCCTAATAGGATAGTAGACTGCACTTTCTGAACCCAATATATCAGGTTTGACTCTATCCTCAAACGACAACCTGTCCCGTATTTCCCGCAAACCTCTTTGCGGTATATTGCCCGGGCTATTCCGCAGCAGCAATCAGCGCCTGTTTCCAGGGGGACTCCAGCCCCATGCTATCGAGAATCTCGCGAAAATGATAATAGGAGGACCGCTCCCGGAAGGAAGCGTACATGGATGTTCCGGTTCGTTCCACAATGACCGCAAACTCCTCACTTCGGTGCTGAATATCGCTGAGCTCCAGACGGCCCTCAAAGTAATCAGCCACCCAGCGCTCGTCCTCTTGGTTGATCGAGGAGAGCAGGAACAGGAGCGGAAGTGTTCTTTTACGCTGAAGAAAGTCACTTTTATGATCCCAGTTCAAAAGGTCCCGGAAATCATTCTTGATCTGCGCCGAAACGCCTATTTCCATTGCGTATTCCTCTACATGAGGGGAGACATCGCCCGTTGCCAGGATCACGCCGATCATGCAGGCACAAACCAAAAGTGCAGCCGATTTTTGCTTGACCATGGTGATGTACTCTTCCTCTGTGGAGATCGTGTTCAGCAGATCCAGCGTCTGGCCGTTGGTTGCTGTTATCACCTGTCGGCTCAGGTACATTGCGGCTTTATGAATATGTTCGGAGGGAAAACGGCAGCGTAGAAGCGTCTCATGGGAGAGCGTCAAGAAAGCGATCGCAAGATTTAACGCAATATTCTTCGGCAAATCATTCCATGGCATAGCCTTGTGGTCATCGTCCTGAATATCGTCAATAATATCGAGTGCCAGGATCATAAATTCCACTGCAGCGGCCGCACGATATATATCATCCCCAACGCCGCCGAACATCCGATAATGCAGCAGCGTCATTCTCCCACACATTAACGATTCCGTCGCCTTTACCTTTACGGAGGCTAGTGCTGCCTCGTACAGGTAGTCTTCGGCAAAACTGCGGAGTACTTGGGCTTCCATCTCTTCTGCCAGCTTCATAGCGCCATCTTCCACGATATTCCTCCTATATCGAACTATATAGATAGTATATAATCTCTATTTTATCTGATATAGTATTTTTATTCCATAGTTTTACTTATAAAGTAAAGTTACCTTCCTTAGAACTCTAGTGAACCATTCGCTCATTTGCTTCTCCATTCATAAGCATCGCGCTGAGCTCCAGATATGCTTCGCGCCAGTTCAAAGACAGACCTTGCTCCACGGTCTCCGCAACCAGTCCTGAAATCCGCTGCTTCCGGACAGGCGATACTTGAAGAAGCGACATTAGAGAATACAGGATGGAGTCGATCATCCGGTAGATGATAAAACCTCTGTCGTGGCAATGCTTCTGGAAATCCTCCAGTGAATGATAGATCAAGTGAAAGTCATTGAGTGCATCATACCTCTGGATGAAGTCACTGCCCTCCAGCAGCTTCTGAAATGTTATCTCCCCTTCCTCGAACGCCTGATTAAGAATCGTAAGCAGGCAATCTATGAAAATCTGTAAGCGACTAAAGATGAATTCCCGCTCATATTTCCCTTCGGCAAACCGCCGCAAACCCACTTGAATAAACTGCTGCTCTTCTTCAGTTCGGCTGAACAGGTTCTCCCAAATATTCCAATCCGCGCCGTTTTGCTTGCTAGACAGCTCCATCTGACCTTTGATATATTCCAGATTGGCGCGCAGCGACAAATATCCGTATCTCAATCCTCCCGCAGAGCGATTGACATTAATCAAAAATATTTTGGCGCATTCAATATTTTGCCGTTCAGCGGACAGAGCTGTCCATGTATCGAACAGGTCTACCAGCAGCTGGCTTTTGAGCAGCTCGATCTCATAATTCATCTTGAAGCTGCCAATAGCATTTTTGTGCTGAAACTCCTTCTCCTCCACGACAGTCACTTCGCCATCTATGCGTAGCGGAAGGTATTGTCCGGTGTAACCCTCCAACTGGGCCAGTTTGTGCAGGATGTTCTCGTAATCATCATATTCGGTCTGCGGTCTCGGCCGGCTGTAGCGCTCCGCCAGGCGACGAATAACAGATTCAAGCCCGTTGTCCGCTTCAGCGGCGGGAAAGCTTATTTTCATATGGAATCCGTGTGTCCAGCTCCTCTGAAAAATCACATTCATCAGCCTTCTGGCCTGAACAAACCGAATTACGCCCTGCAGCAAAAAAGTAATAGCCTCGTTATCGTATAAATAGCAGTTGATCGTACGCATCCCCGTACCGCCACCTTCTCTACTCATCAAACATACAACCCCCGTCGTTCTGTGATCTTTGTCCCAATAAACCGTACCCGCTTACCTTAACACAGCTGTAGCATGACCCTCACCGAATATGTGATGTAGGAAAACCGCATACTTTTTGCGGGGCTGAGAAGAACATGAAGGCATGTTATAAATTGGGGATGCCAGCAAACGATTCTCCGTGCAGTCAAATTGGCATGAAAAAATGGGCAGCATCCAATTTCTGGAGACTCCCCACTCTTCATTCCGATATCATCAGACCAAGCGTATCTACATTTTCCGCAAAAAAAGACGGCTGCCGGTATGCGATAATTCGCATCCGTGAAGCCGCCCTTGTATACATCTGTCTTACTTCTTGTCGGACAGGATCAGCACACCATGTGCTGGAATTGCCGCTGTACCGCTGACTTTGTTGCCTGTCAGCAAGTCCGTACGCTCTGTAGAACCAATGTCGGCGCTCAATTCGCCATTCGTATGGTTCAGCAGGAACAGATAGGATACGCCATTTTTCACCCGTTGTACGGATTCGATTCCCTCTGGTGCCTTCACCAGTGGAAGAATGTTCTGCTCCGCGCACAGGTTGCCAAGGAATCCGCGCAGGAACGCCGCATCCGGGCTGGTAGCCACATAATAAGCTTTACCTTCACCAAAGCTGTTGGCAGTCAATACCGGCATGCCTTGGTAGAAATCGGAACCATAGCGGGCCAGTACTTCTGCACCTTCAGCGTGAATCAGATCGCAGAGGAGGTTACATTTGTACGAACCGTTCAGCTCGCCCCAGCTCTTCTCCATCACAATCTCATTACTCATTTCAGGCAGCAGAGAGTCGATCTCTTCAGCCCAAATACCAAGCAGATTGCGCAGTTCACCCGGATATCCGCCCAAGGTAACAATGTCGTTCTCGTTGACGATTCCGCTGAAGTAGGTAGTCACGAACGTACCACCTGCTTTCACGAAAGCTTCGATCTTCTCTTTTACACCCGGTTTGAGCATGTACAACACCGGAGCAATGATCACTTTGTATTTGGAGAAATCTTCCTTGAGACCGATCATATCGGCTTCGATGTTCTCTTGGTACAGGGCGTCATAATACTTGTGAATTTCATTGACATAATCCAAGCCGACGGAAGGCCCACTGGACAATTCAACCGCCCAGCGGTTTTCCCAGTCGTACAGAATACCGACCTTAGCTTCGCCTCGCGCATCCAGCAGTTCATCGCCCAGTAGCTGAAGCTCTCTGCCCAGCTCTGCAGTCTCGCGGAAGACACGGGTGTGCTCATGACCTACGTGCTCAATTACTGCACCATGGTACTTCTCACATGCACCGACAGAACGGCGAAGCTGGAAGAACAGCACAGTGTCCGCGCCGTGAGCTACTGCTTGATAGCTCCACAGACGCATTACGCCCGGACGCTTCAAGGAGTTATACGGCTGCCAGTTCTGCTGGCTTGGTGTCTGCTCCATCAGCATGAACGGTTGTCCGCTCTTGAGTCCACGCATCAGATCATGCGACATGGCAGTAAAGCTAACTGGAGTATCCAATGCAGGATAGTTATCCCAAGAGATCACATCCAGATGCTCAGCCCATTCGAAGTAGTTCAGCCCTGGATAGAAGCCCATCAGGTTCGTAGTGATCTGTACATTCGGACAATGCTTTTTAATCGCATTGTATTCAAGCAAATAGCATTCCAGATGTGCGTCATTCATGAATCTGCGGAAATCAAGGGAAAGGCCCTGGAAGTTCGTATTATTGCCATCCCATTCTTCACTCAGCTCGCTCGGGAGAACAATCTCATCCCAGTCGTAGAATGTATGTCCCCAGAAACGAGTATTCCACACCTTGTTTACCACATCAAGGGAGCCGTAACGCTTCTTCAGCCATACACGGAAAGCAGCCGCAGATTGTTCTGAATAATCGTAGTTGCTAATCTCATTATTGATATGCCAAGCGACTAATGCTGGGTGATCTTTGTAGCGCTCTGCCAGCTTGCTTGCTAGACGTTCAGCAAATTTACGATAGATAGGGCTATTCATATTAGAATTATGGCGTCCGCCGAATTTACGCTTTCTACCCTTCACATCAACTTGAGTAACTTCAGGGTATTTGCGTGCCATCCAAGCCGGGTGCGCAGCCGTGGATGTTGCAAGACAGACATACGTACCACTCTTATATAGACGATCCATTTGGGCATCGAGGAAAGAGAAATCATACGTATCTTCATCGGGTTGAAGCATAGCCCAAGAGAATACATTTATCGTTGCAACATCAATGCCAGCCAGTTTGAACATACGCTCATCTTCGGCCCATGTCGGGGCGTCCCACTGCTCAGGGTTATAGTCTCCACCGTACCAAATCTTCGGCAATTTATCGTTGATCATGCTTGGCACATCCTTTATAGTATAATTATATATTTATTGTAAACGGTTAATCACTCCCTTTAAATATAAAATTTCTGACCATCAGTATAATAATATAGAACTAAAGGAGGTGGGTGCTTTGGCAGCAGCCACGCACCGCAGAATTGTATTCGCCCCCGAGGGGGGACAGCATTTGCCGGTCTCGCTGGACAGCATGGGCCACTACCCGGATCAGGAGAAAATCGTACGCCCCGATGGCTACCATACGTATCACTGGATTCAGACTTCGCAGGGTGAAGGGGTGATTCATTTTGACAATAAGACGATCGCCCTGACAGAAGGCAGTGGCGTCCTGCTTCTCCCTCATATTCCCCATAGCTACGAAGGGGTCACCGATAGCTGGCACACCTATTATTTGACGTTCAGCGGTAATTCTATCCGTCAAATCCTGGAGACACTCGGGATGGAGGATAACGCCTTTTACCGCTGGGAGAGTGAAGCTCCACTCTCGTACATGCTGGAAGAGATGCTGGACCGCCATGACGCAGGCGGTGACATGTTTGGCCTCGAGGCCTCCAGTGACGCGTACCGTTTTCTCTTAACTCTGAGCAAATACGGACAGCTTCATAACAACACTACCATTTCGCGCAATCTCGACAAGCTACAACCCTTGTTAAAATGGATGGACATCCACTATGGCAACCCGGATATCGGACTGCTGGAGCTGTCCACCCAACTTGGGGTGTCCGGTCGTTACCTGAACAGTCTGTTCCTCCAGACCTTCGGACTGTCACCCTATGCTTATTTTGTCCGGCTGCGCATGCGCAAGAGCAAGGAGATGCTCCTTAGTGAGCGCCAGTTGACCGTCAAAACCATCTCGCAGCGGGTCGGCTTCCGCGATGTCAGCCATTTCGTAGCGACCTTCCGTAAGCAGTCTGGCACGACACCGGACCAATTCCGCAAGCTGCACTGAGCCTCATTAGTGTGTGATATCAAGCCCTGCCGATCAGCCCCGCCGGGCCATCAAACTGGCGACCCGAGCAGTCGCAAAATGGTGACCCCTGGCATTTGCAAAAAATCCGGCCTCACTCTCGAGGCCGGATTTTTAATGCGGACTATCTTCTTCTTATACCCGGCGTCTTACACTGTAATATCGCATCGCTTTGGGTACGCCTTTGATCTCCAACTCACCACTGTAGATTAAGTGCCGTAGCCGATATTCAAAATATATATCACCAATGTATTGGTCAGATTGTCCGTAAGCTTCACCGATAACTCTTGCGGCTTTGATAAAATCCCCATTCCCTCTGGAACGATGTAACCCTTCTGTAGTCTTCAAAATATAATCATCGAAATAGGCTGCATCAACAGGGCGTATCTGTCCGTCTATCCAGATCCGTAGAACCTCAGTTTGTTGTGCCAAGCTTAACCACTCTTGTTCCAGATCCTGCCTGAGTTCCGTGCTTAAAGCAGGACTGGCCACAGCTTCTTCATAAACAGCTTGCAGTTTTTCAGCTGGAATTTCGCCAGAATGCATGTAGTCGATCCTATAATTCTCAGTGTTGTATCTTCGGCTGCAGAGCTCAGCCGGATTACAAACATAGACCCTGTTTGGTTTATCTCTAAGCAAATAAGCAGCAAAGCGCAACCCTATCTGCTCGTGGGCGTTGCTACTGCTCCAGATCATGACTTCAGCCTGATCCGGAATATTGGCAATTTCCCTCAGGCTTTCACGGCAATATTCACCAAACTCACTACCGTCCATACTATCACCCAGATTGAGATGGTCGCTGAACCATTGATACCTTCGTTCTTGCCCTGTTTCTTCATGAAGATGCGTGATTGGCCCAATAGACAGGAGATCAGGGATCGCAGTCACTACGTCCGTATTTACCAAACCCATTCCCTTAAAGGCCTGCTTCAAGCTCCCAGCCATGGATTCGCCGAATACGATGTGTACTCTCTTTGCATCACTGTCCGGCTCCCGAACTTGGATTTCCGGCTTAGGTGTCATCAGTTCGTCATACAGCTGCGTTAAATTGTCGTACAATTGCGCCTTGATTCCTTCGTCACTCTTCGCCAAATTTGCTTGTAATAGAATGTGCTTCAGTGCCAACTTGGCCTCTTTTAAAGACAATCCATCTACGGCCTTCCAGATCTCCGATACTTTATCCAACGCCTCAGCCTGCCCTTCACATGTACTTACATCCTGCATACTACACCAAATCATCCAGTTTTGCGGATAACGATAAAGCAAGTACTGTCCGGTAGCGCTACAACGGCTCCATTCTCATCCATGACGGTTACCCGGTCCTGCAATGCCTCGGTATAGCCTTCCTGCAAATAATGACGGAGCACCTCAATCGTGGCCTCCTCACCTAAAGTCCGCCCAATAAATTCGGCATAAGCTGATGGTGTGAAATAACCGAATTGCTCCTGCACCTCATGTACGTAAGCTTCTGCTCCCCAAGTATAGGTATACAGAAATTCCATAGCATCATTCACGGGCATATGTACCTCATGTTCATCCAATTGTTCATATTGGATCATGCGGCCCTGAAAATCTTTGGCGTACCGTTCCAGCCACTTCATTCCGTCTGCCTCCAGGAAACGCACCCGCCGTAAGTCAGTCACAGGTTCAGTCATAATACCATCACGGATAATGATGGCGCCGCCAGGGGACAACACATCGAAGGCGCTGCGAAGCGCAGCCGCAACTGTATCATGATTAAACTTGACACCATTCAGCGGTACATATGAATACAACTCATGTAAAATAGACGAGAAGATAACCGTATCTACTGATCCGGCTTCGACAAAATGCTTCAGGTTCAGCGCATCGCCCTGCAGTACCTCCCAGCGGCGCCCTTCCCGCTGCTTGCGCTGCTGGAGCGCCTCAATCACATTGCTGGAGATATCAATCCCCACCGGAGTTATCCCGGGCATGCGCTCTTCCAGCAAGTCCAGCAGCACACCACCGCCTGGACCGATATCCAGCACCTTGCTGCCAGTGATGTGTTCCAGAATCACAGCCTTGTAATCGGCCGTCCCGTTCATTTGGCTGAGATAGACATCCTCATTATGGAAACGATCAAAGGCATCCCGGCGCAGTTCAAACAGATCGAACAACATAAGTACAGCCCGCTCATAAAGCGCTGATTTTTCCGCCTCAATGCAAAATTCGATCAGCTTCTCTGCAGCAGGGGAGAAGTTGAATTCAAAGAAAACCGTATCCGGCAAATGAGCTTTGCGATACAGACAGTGGCTTAGATGGGGGTTTCCAAAAGCCGCAGTGCCACTCGCCAGTTCCTCCCACTTCAGACCGGTGAGGTATTTCTCAATAATCCGCTTCTTGTAGACATTAATCTTCTTGATGCCCTTATAGTCGTAATAGATGCTGTTCATCACGGGTTCAAAGCTGATATGATTCAAAGCCTCTATTTCTCCACTGCCCGCTGCCAGCAACATGATCTTCGCGAACTGCTCAAAGGAGAACGTCTGCAGGGCCGACTCGACATACCAGAAGGTGATACCCTTCAATAACTCCAGGCGGCTGGTGCAGAACGCTTCCTTTTCCAGACGAAGCCATTCTCCTTCAAAATCCTCTCCCCGGGCAATCGGACCAGAACGCATTCTGCGCAGTCTTTCCTGCATCGACCAATCCTCATACAACATTCCTGAACAAATCGTAGTAACTAGCTCCTGCACCTCCTGCCGCACATTCTCCCACAGATCCTTTGAAACAGCCCCGATAATACATTGGTTCAGTGTCAGCAGCAGACGCTCCAGCTCCTCCGGAGACAGCAGCCCTTCCTGCACAATGTCATAGAGTGGCAAGTTCGCGGATGACGGAACCTCACCACGAATCTGCTGGCCGATCAATCCGTGCGTTCCGATCAAGCGATGGACGAGGGTAAATCTGGCCGGGTAAATATCTATTGCACCGTTCAGTTCATCGGCCATCCTCCCCACTGAAGCAAGCGCACCCTCATTGTACGATTCATCTTCCGGTTCCGAGTCGTTGAAAGTTTTGTACTCAGACATATCCCTGGTGTGATCCTGTGGCACAGAGTCCATTTCATCACTCCATGTCTTACTGACCAGATGACGCCGGTATAGCTGCGCCGAGCCGACATTATGCACAAAGCAATTAATCCCTTCCTCCTGCCAGCGGTGGCGCTGACGTAGCGTGCCCCCTTTGGCTGTTTCTGACCAGACAAGAGTCTCTTCTACCAGGTCCTTGATCCAGTAGGATACGGCCAATCCATCCAACACTTTCAGGCTCCGCTCAACATACTGCAGCACCGGATTATGGTTCCGTAGCTCCTGCAGCGAATCCACCCGCTCCAGATTCACGATCTGTTCCTCTGCTTCGGCAATATACTTCAGCCAGACGATATCCTTCAAGCTGTCCAGCTTGCCTTGGCGATACAACTCAATAGCTTCCAGCGATTTCAGCATAAGTGCCTCCCTCATCCCTACATAATGGGGCTATTTTATCACACCTTCTTGGGGCACCCAAACCCTCCTCTATACCATCAACACCTTTCCTGTCTCTTTAAACATACTCGCTTCTTTTGCATCATTTCTTGCTCATCTTCGGCATCATTTCTTCCTTAACATCATTACTTCTTTGAACTTCATTTCTTATTAGTTTTCCAAATCGTTCTTCCATCCCTCCCAAACCCTCCCTTCCTAAGGGAGGACCCCAAAGGGTCGCACCCTCTGGACACCCGCTAAGAGCAACTGACGTAAGCGATAGGGTTGAGGAGTCTTGAACGGTAGAAGTATGAGCGCTTTCGTCCCTATCGGGACACGCTTATTGTCAGCGGGGCTTAGGTACTGATGACATGAGATAAATATGTTAAGTGTGAGTGGGTTGGTGGGTTGGTGGGTTGGTGGGTTGGTGGGTTGGTGGGTTGGTGGGTGAGTGAGTGAGTGAGAGGGTGAGAGGGTGAGCTAGTTGGGTTGGGTTCGCTGATATCTGAAGAATAAGAGCAAATTTGTATCTTAATTTCACGAAAAACTGGACTTATGAGTGATTAGCGGCAAAAATGTATGTTAATTTACTCGATTATCCTCAAAATGGATTAATACACAAAATTAAGGTCATAAATTGCTCTTAATTTCCCCAAAAACACTATATGCCTGAAATTAACGTACAAAATTGCTCTTATTTGCAATCTTTAGCTCTCTGGGCGCGTTAACACAATACGACACGCCTCCTCTCCAGCCTCACACTTGAAAATCAGAGCGGAATATCCCATGTTACTTTACACTATGGTTAACCAAACGCAACACATTAGGCTGCTGACCATTACCGGCAGCAAAATACAAACCAAAAAGCAACAAACCAAAAAGCAGCAAACCAAATAAATCCCAAAACAAAAAGCAGCAAGCCCCCTCCTCCCAAGGGGGCTTGCTGCCTCTCCAATGCCCGGTATCCCGGGCATTCAGGTGCCGAAGCGCTGGCGGTAGCCGCACTTTCGGCATAGTTCCTCCACGGCTTCCCTGCGGGAGAAGCCGTAGAACAGATTGTTGGCGCGCTCACCTTCAACAATCTCAGAGAATGGAGTCTCGTGCAGATTGCCGAGATTGATCACCCCTTCACCGTCGAGACAGCATGGAACGACGGTGCCATCCACCAGCACAGCGGCCTGAGACCGCAGCGCATGGCAGAAGCCCTTGCCGTCATCCTCCGGCTCGTGGAGGGCGGGCCACCTGAACTCGTGATCCTGGTTCAGGTAGATGCGCGGCGCGATTTTAACGCCGCTACCGGGCATGACCTTCTCTTCGATTTTGAAATCGAGATCGAAGGCCTCCTCAAGCAGTGCCAGTGTCTCCCGGTTACGCTCACGCGCAAGATTAGTCATATTATCCTCGGTCAGATTCCACAACCGGAAGGAGATCAGTACCCCCTGCTCAGCTGCCTGCTTGGCAAATGCGATAATTTCCGACACATAGCCCTCGCGGTTCTCCGAGCCTTCATGCCCGTCGAAGCTGTGTAGCGAGAAGTTCATCTGCCGCAGCGCAGGTTTGCCCAGGATTTTCGGCCCGGCTTTATGAATCAGCGTTCCGTTAGTCGTAATGTTAACCTTGAATCCTTTGGTATCCGCGATGTCCAACAGCTCGGCGACACGCGGGTGCAGCAGCGGCTCGCCTTTGACATGCAGATAAATATGATTAGTATGCGGCTTGATCTCGTCGAGAATCTTCGTGAACGTGTCCGGCTTCATGAAATTCTTCGTCCGGGCCGTTGGCGGACAAAAGCTGCAGGCGAGGTTGCAGACACTTGTGATCTCAATATATACCTTCTTAAATGTCTTCAAGCCTGGCCCTCCATTTCATTCATAGATCTGAGGCATACCGGAGTCCGATCTGTGCTCTGGCTTCCTCCATAATTTCAGCCACAGCCAGCGAATTGGCATGACTGTTGATAGTGCTCTCCCGCTCACCATTCTTGAGCAGTTGGATGAACTCCTCCACTTCATAATACATGGACTCAAACACCTGCGGCTGGGTCAATTCCTCTACCGTTCCGTCGCGGTAATGGACTTTCACCTGATAAGGCTGGTTTATTTTATCAATAACCATTGTACCATTCTCACCCTGAATTTCAGCGGGGAGATAGGAATCTGCAATTTTCGAGTGCATTACGACAGCATCCATATCATCATAACGCATAACGATACTTCCTTCTCCATCCACACCTGAAGACAGCAGTACACCCACCGCCTGTACAGACTCCGGCTTGCCGAACAACGCTACCATCGGATACAAACAATAAATGCCCAGATCCATAAGAGATCCATTGGAATAGATAGGATTGAATGCGTTCAATACCGTCCCTTGACGGAAAGCGTCATATCTCGACGAGTATTGACAATAGCTTGCAAAATAACGGCGAATACGCCCGAGTTTATACAAATTATCCTTAACAATTTTAAAGTTCGGCATAAAGGTCGATTTCATCGCCTCCATGAACAGCACGTTGTTAGTGCGCGCTGCTTCGATAATTGCCCGAAGCTCTGCACTGTTGGAAGCAGCCGGCTTCTCACACAGAACGTGCTTACCGTGATTGAGACAGATGACCGCCTGCTCCGCATGCATGGAATTGGGACTAGCAATGTACACCGCATCCACTTCTTTACTGGAGACCATGTCCTCTAAATCGGTATAAATCGTGGCTCCCGCATATTTGGCGGCGAATGCCTGGCCTTTCTCCTGCGTACGAGAATACACCGCTGTCAGAAGAAATTCCTCATTCTCCAAGCCGGCCTGAACAAAGCGGTCTGTAATCCAGTTGGTCCCTATGACCCCAAATCGAATTGTCATGATGTGATCCCGTCCTTTTTTATTCTACTGACTCTATATGCTATTTTCTCACTCCATGATAGGTCTGTCTACTTTTACGGACATTTTTCCGACAAATTTTACGCTTATTTGACCTTCAATTCACACAGTACGTGCCGCCGCACGAAAGAATGGACTCCGCATCTACTGATACGAAGCCCATTCTGATTTTTACTCTAATCCATTTTATTCGTAAAAGGCCTGAAGCTCACGGATAATAACTTCCTTGTCATGCTCTACCACTGTTTGATGCTGTGGCATTTCGAAAAGCGCAGCGATAGGTGCCGGGAACTCCTGCTTGATGTCGATCAGTTGAATCGCTTCATCGAACTTCGCCGGATGCGCCGTCGCAAAAGTAATGGTAGTCTCTCCAGTCCCGCTAAACGCCTCAAATGCCGCAATACCACAAGCCGTGTGCGGATCGAGCAGATAATCATACTCCTGCTTGTATTTGCCAATCGTATCAAGACACTGCTGATTCTTCGCACCAAGCGCATCAAAGTCGGATTGCACCTGAGCCAAAAGCTCACCGTCTACCGTGATTTTGCCTTCACTTTGCAGCTTGGACATATAACCGGACAGTTTCTCTGCATCCTCACCTAACAGATAATACAGATAGCGCTCGAAATTGCTCGCCACTTGAATATCCATGGAAGGGCTGTAGGTGCTCTTGAAGTTCCCCGGTTTGTACTCCCCGGTATTCACAAAACGCTCCAGAATGTTATTCTCATTCGTTGCGATAATTAACTTGTTGATCGGCAAGCCCATTTGCTTCGCCAGGTACCCGGAGAAAATATTCCCGAAGTTGCCGGACGGCACGCTGATATTGATCTTCTTCTCGGCACTGCCTTCCACTTGCAGATAAGCATAGAAGTAATATACGGTCTGTGCCAGGATGCGCACAAAGTTAATGGAGTTGATTGCCCGCAGGTGATAACGGCCCTTGAAGTCCAGATCAGCGAACAGATCCTTGATGACTTTCTGGCAATCGTCGAAGTTGCCATGTACGGACAAATTCAGCACATTGCTGTCATCCACCGTCGTCATTTGCAGCTCTTGAACCTTGCTTACTTTGCCGTGCGGGTGCAGGATGCAAATCTTGATGCCTTCCTTGCCACGTACGCCTTGGATCGCCGCCGCACCGGTATCGCCCGAAGTGGCTCCAAGAATATGGATAATCTCGCCGCGTTTGCGGGAGATATAGGAATACAGCTCACCCATGAATTGCAGTGCAACATCCTTGAACGCAAAGGTAGGACCGTGGAACAGCTCCAGCACATACAGGGAATCATTCACCTGATGCAGCGGAGTTACCTCCGGCGAACGGAAAGTAGAATAGCTGGTGGCTACCAGTTCTTTTAAATCCTCATATGGGATCTCGTCGTTCGTGTAAAGGGAAAAAATTTTCAGGAACAGCTCCTGATAGCTGAGGCTTCTCCATTCCTCCAGCGTAGCCGCGGATACGGCCGGAATCTGCTCGGGAACCATAAGTCCTCCGTCGTCCGCAAGTCCCATCAAGACTGTATCAATAAAGCCCTTAGGCTCCACATGGCCTCTTGTGCTTATATACTTCATGTTCATCCTCCTGAACCCCTGTTTATTTACCCTATATAGTAACACGTTTACGCGCTAAAGTCCGTTATTTTTGTATTGTAATTGTTGAAAATAGACTTAGCATCACCTTTAGCGGAATGCCTTGTTCTGAAGTTCCTTCCAGACCGTCTTGTTGCTGTACTGCCGCTCGGTACTAACATCCTTGCCGAACCAGTCTGGCGCCTGAAAGCTTTCTGCTTCCTCAAGGGAATCAAATTCAACCTCCAGCACCGCCAGCTCCAGCTGGGTGTACACATCAATCTCTACCGTAACCCCGTTCCAGAGGGCGGTAATACGCTCCTTAACCAGCGGGATCGCCCGTACAGCTTCAACCATCTGAGTGTACAAACCTTCTGAAATGCGGTATTCAATCTCTTCACGCTGAATGCCTTTACCATCCTTGAACGTATGGGTGTAAAACACCTCTCCCGTGTCCAAATCCGAAATCTTGCGCACTCGCAGCTCCTGACCTCCGTCAATCGCCAGATATGTCTGGTCGATGCTATGCCGGGTCACAATCTTCAGTTCTCCTTGCTCAATTCGTTGCTCCGGGTATTCCGGTAGCAGAAACTTACGTTCAATCTCCTGGCCCATGGTGTCTCTCTCCTTCTTGTCTTTAGCTACTTCTATATTATTAATCATCATAGGGGCGGGGCATACGCAAGTCAATCCGCAGAAGTGCATCAATAAAAATACCTGCATGGTTCAGCAGATTTCCCGTTGCCCCTCTTTTTTTGTTAGAATAGAAGGGTCGGCGCGTAGATTACAGCGTCAGTCAAGGAAACGGAGGCAAGTACCTGTGGATTATATTATTCTGGACATCGAATTCAACGGCCGCAAGTTTGCAAGCGAGCATCCTATGGAGGTCATTGAGATTGGAGCTGTCCGGCTAGACTCTTCATTGCAGTATAAGGATGAATTCTCATCCCTGATTAAACCTATATATTTCTCCACCCTTAACTCTTTCATCAAGAAAAAAACAGGCATTCCTCAAGAGGATATTGACGTTGCAGCCCGTTTCCCCAAGGTCATCACCGCGTTCAGGGAGTGGCTTGACCAAAGCACGGACGGCGTACTGCTGCTCACCTGGGGCGGCGAGGATATGAAGCGGATCATTCAGGATATCCGTATGCACAAAATGGACGATGCCTACTGGATGGCCGCCACCTATTTTGATCTTCTGAAAGGCGTGCTCCGCGCCCGCGGCTTAAGCAATGACATCAGCGTCGAGGGCGCAATGGCACTCCTGGAGCTGGAGGCTACCGGATCTGCACACCGGGCGCTGGATGATGCCCGGATGACGTCGGAGATTTTCAGTGCTATATTCAGCGAATTGGACTTGGAACGGGCACAGCATTACGTAGACACCTTCTCCAACGCAAGGGAGCGCAAGACCGTCAAGATTGCCATCAAGGCAATGACCTCACAAAAGGTCGTCCCGACCTGGGAGCTGGTGGAGGAGCATTACTTCTCCGACAAGAATACTCTTGCCGATCCCCGCAAGCTGGCGGAGCTGAAGGCGTTTTTCGAAGCACAAGTGGGGAACGCTAAGAAGTAGTTCCTTCTCGTATTCTATTTTTCCGGTCTTTTGATTAAACAACCAACAATAAGAACAGCGGCAGTTTCCTTACAGTGATTCCATTCGGTGATCCTGCGGGATAACGCCGCTGTTTTGCATTCTCCCTCATTATTCAGGCTATGAATGATTCATGCCATCAATCATCTCCTCATTCGTAAATTTCCTTGCAAAAAACCATTTGACATTGCCGTTACGTAAAGGTGTACATTGATTTTAAGCTTAAGCTGACGAAATACAAAGGGTGTTCGAAGCGGCCGCTGGACAGCCAAATGAGCAGCGTTTTGGAGGGATTACTACGGAATACACAGTGCAAAAGCTAGGGACACTCGCCGGAATCAGTACAAGAACGTTGCGGTATTACGATGAGTTCGGAATTCTGAAGCCGGCCAGAATCAATTCTTCCGGATACCGCATATATGGTCAGGCCGAGGTGGACCGGCTGCAGCAGATTCTTTTTTACCGGGAGCTCGGCCTAAGCCTTGACCGGATTAAAGAGCTGGTGACAGCACCGTCCTTCGACGGGGCCAGAGCACTGCAGGAACACCGCGACAAGCTACTGCAAAAAAGAGAACAGCTGGATCTGTTAATCGAAAGTGTCGAGAAGACTCTGGCGCAAACGGAGGGGAGAATAATGATGAGTAATGAGGAAAAATTCGCAGGCTTTAAACAAAAGCTGATTGAGGACAACGAGCAGACCTACGGGCAGGAAGCGCGTGCGAAATATGGTGATGAGGCCATTGACCGTTCCAACCGGAAACTGAAAGGTATGAGCGAAGAACAATACGCTGCCATTCAGCAGCTGGAAAAAGAAATGTTTGAGGTATTGGAAGAGGCTATGGAGCAGGGTGACCCAGCCAGTGCATCCGCTCAGAAAGCAGCCGATCTCCACCGCCAGTGGCTCTACTTCTACTGGGACACCTACTCGAAGGAAGCCCATGCCGGAGTGGCACAAATGTATGTGGATGATGAACGCTTCACAGCCTACTATGACAAGCACCAGCCTGGTTTGGCCTCCTTCCTGCGGGATGCCGTGCACATCTACACAGGCACAGAGCAAGCGTAATCATAGATTTCGCACTGAACACCAAGAGCGGCACCGGGATATCCCGGTGCCGTTCTTTTTGCTGCTTAGCCTGCGTCTCTCTGTTATCGTCTGGGCCTACCAGCCTTTGTATACAAAGCAAAGCCTGCATATCCCAACTTATCAGAGCCCGTTCCTAGATACGGGTGGCTCCTCATGCATCCTTACGGAGACAACCACCAGAAACTCCGATGCAGCAGATTCGGCGTTTGGCGCAGCTCCACTGGCCTGTAATCTACGCCCCGGGTTAGCTAGGCAGGTACGTGGTGGGCGAAACTCTCAACTTCATAAGACCATACCCACATGCGAGCGGGACTCCATACACTCTGGCACTTCATCACCCAGCAACACTCTAAGTATCGCGAATAAGCTGCGATGCAACCTAATATGGGCGTCTTATTAAGAACTTAGGCAGGAACATCCATTTACCGCCTACAAGCTCCGATGCAGCAGGTTCAACGTATCGCGCAGCTCCGCCACCGCGATCTGCCCCGGAGCCGATGGCTTGCGGGCCGCACCGAAGGTTACGGCGGAGCCGAACACTTCGCCCGCCAGACGGCTAATCACGCCTGCCCCAGCCATCGACATCGTAATGATAGGCCGGTCAGCGTACTCCGACTTCATCTCGTGGGTAGCTTCCAGCAGAGTCAACACATCGGCTGGCGATTGCGGCATCACCGCAATCTTAGGCAGATCTCCTCCGAGCGCCTGAGCTTTACGAAGGCGGGAGATGATCTCCGATTTTGGCGGTGTGGCGTGAAAATCATGATTAGAGAGGATCACAAACACTCCATGGGCGTGTGCTGCTTCTACAAGCGCCCTTACGTCATCCTCCTCGTTAAATAACTCGACATCAATGATGTCGGCTAGTCCACTTGCTGCAACTGCCTTGTTAAGGTTCACATACGCTTCCCGGCTGATCTCTTTCTCGCCGCCTTCCCGCTTACTACGGAAGGTGAAGATCAGCGGCAGCTCAGGGATAACCGATCGGATGGCCTGCAGCGCTTCCTGAACGGCTGCGATATCCTCGACCCCCTCATAAAAATCCACACGCCACTCCGCCAGATCCGGGGCCAGCAGCTTTAGCGCCTCAGCCTCCTGCTTTAGCTCGTCCACCGTCACTCCGACAAGCGGAACACAAATCTTGGGTACACCTTCGCCGATGGCTACATTTTTCACTGTCAGTATGCTACTCATTTTGTTCAGCTCCTTGTGTATCCAAATCTATTCCTGCTCCCCGGCTCCAGAGGCCGCCTGCAGAAACTTCTCTACCTCGGCCAGCCTCGGCAGAGAAGGTATCGCCCCTGGCTTGCCTACAGCCAGGGCGCCTACCGCATTGGCGAAGCTTACCGCTTCAGCCAATGCCGCCCCACGGGTCACTTGCAGCGCCAGTGCCCCGTTGAAAGAATCGCCGGCGGCCACGGTGTCCACCGCCTGCACCGGGAATCCGGGAACATGCTCTGTTCCCGCTTCATTGACAATGAGTGCCCCTTTGGAACCAAGGGTCACGATGACGTTCTGCACGCCCTTCGCCAGCAGCAGGCGGGCGGCTTCACCCGCGGTGTCCACACTGTCCACCGCAACTCCGGACAAGACGCCCGCCTCTGTCTCATTGGGCGTCAGGTAGGTCACATGGCTGAGCAGTTCATCGCTCAGCGCCTGTGCCGGGGCGGGATTCAGGATCACCGGAATCCCGTGAGCATGGGCAATGGCCGCGGCGCGCTCGCTCATGGCCATATCCATCTCAAGCTGCAGGACGACGATCTCCGCTTGGCGGATTACATCCCCCAGCGCTTCAATGTCTGCTGCAGTAAGTTCAATATTCGCACCGGGAACGACGATAATCCGGTTCTCACCATCTTCCTCCAGCACGATGGAGGCGACTCCTGTCGCTTCCCCCTTACTGACGGAGATATGCTCTATATTCACTTGCTCCTGTCTCATAATCTCCCGCATTTCGTTGCCGAAGCCATCCTGGCCGACCCGGCCAATCATGGTCACCTTTCCGCCCAGGCGAGCTGCGGCAGCAGCCTGATTGGCCCCTTTTCCGCCAGGGGACAGACTGAAGCTTTGTCCGAACAACGTCTCTCCGGGTCCCGGAGCACGTCCTGTACGAACAACCATATCCATATTCAAACTTCCAATTACCACGATACCCAAGCTAGACACCACCATTAATGTTCTTTTTCTGACTCAAAACCAAAATAAGCAGTTGCCGCTTCATTAAAACCGCTACGGCTGCGGAGAGTTCTTCCGATCCTCCGCTCTGACGCCAGCGTAATGTCAACCTCTGATTTTAGATAGAGCCCTTATTCTTTTATTCCTTTATCTTATGGCCTACACCCCAGTTAATCAAATAATTCTCTGCATTCCGGTACAACTTTTCTTTGGCCCGCTCCTGTAAAAAGACAAGATCATGATTACCCTATCGATAAAAGGGGAACATAATAAGGAGCCCTCTGCTGATAAATTCTCTGAAGAGGCGCTTCACAACAAGTTGTTCATTCCATTCCTGATTGGGAGGCTTAGCAGTGAACGAGAAGAAATTGCCGGTGGTCGCCTATTTTTGTATGGAGTACGGCCTTCATTCCGATTTCAAGCTGTACGCAGGCGGACTGGGCATTCTGGCAGGTGACTATATTAAAGGCGCTAAAGATATAGATGCTCCCCTCATTCCCATCGGGCTGAAGTGGAAGCAGGGCTATACGGATCAGAAAATAGGTGGAGACGGTAAACCCTTCGACGCTTATCACAATTATGTCTATGATTTTCTTGAAGATACTGGCGTTAAGGTGACGGTCAATATACGGAAGATTGATGTGGTATGCAAAGTGTGGAAGACCGATCATTTTGGCAACAATCCGTTATATCTGCTGGACACGGATGTCCCGGAGAACAAGGATGCTTGGATTACAGGACAGCTCTATGGCTGGTTTGACGAGGAACGAATTGCTCAAGAGATGGTGCTTGGTATTGGCGGGGTAAAGGCATTGCGGGCCCTTGGCATAGCGGTCGATGTCTATCATTTCAATGAGGGTCATGCGGCCTTGGCCGCCACCGAGCTGATCCGTGAGAAAATGTCCGGAGGGCACACCTTCGAGGAAGCCTGGAGAGCCACCCGGGAAGAGGTTGTATTCACTACCCACACTCCGATCAAAGAAGGCAACGAAGCGCACCCGCTGGACAGACTTGAATATATGTGCGGCTTCAACGGCTTGACTCGTGATCAGATGGAACGGATCGGCGGTGAGCCTTTTAACATGACTGTAGCCGGGCTCCGGCTTGCACGGATTTCAAACGGAGTAGCGGAGCTACATGCCGCAACAGCCAATAAAATGTGGAAGACAGTCGCGGGTAGATCGGAGATTATCCCTATTACCAATGCCATTCATACCCCGACCTGGGTGGATGAACGTATCACCAAAGCTTATAAGACGGGCGGTGATTTGTGGGCCGTTCACCAGGAGCTCAAGGGCGAGCTGATCGAATTTATTGCTGAACGCTCCGGAATTACTCTGAATCCTGATAAACTGCTGATTGGATTTTCACGCCGGGCAGCCCCCTACAAGCGAAGTGATTTGATCTTCTCCAAGCCCAAGCTGATCGAGCCATACCTGGAGAGCGGGCGTATCCAGATCGCCTTCTCTGGCAAAGCGCATCCGCTGGATGATGTCGGCAAGCAAATTATCAGCAACCTGGTAGGGATGATGAAGAAGTATCCGAAAAGCGTGGTATTCCTCGAAAACTACGACATGACTATTGGCGCTAAGCTAACCCGTGGCTCCGACATCTGGCTCAACAATCCGCGCCGGCCGCTGGAAGCCAGCGGTACCTCTGGTATGAAAGCCGCTATGAACGGGGTTCTGAATTGCTCTATTCTGGATGGCTGGTGGCCTGAGGCCTGCATAGACGGTGAAAATGGCTGGAAGATTGGCGATACCTTTGAGACAGGTGATCTGGACTTTCAGAACCAGCACGACAGCGATGCGCTGTATGATACCCTTTTGAACAGAGTGGTTCCGACCTTCTATGAGAATCGCAGCAAATGGGTGCAGATGATGAAAAAAAGTATTGAGACTACGATTACTACATTCGCGACCAAACGCATGCTGGAAGAATACTATAACAAAATGTATATCAAATAAGCCGTTATGAACCATAGCCGTATCTTACACCGTCTAGACTTCCCAGTCTTCCGGCTTCTTCCCGTCCACTGACAGTGGGCGGGTTTTTGGCATATTCATACGGACTACGCTATTCCGCCCCCCTGCTTTAGCCGCGTACAGTGCCTCATCTGCAATCTTCATCAGCTCGGCAAACTGGCCGTTATTACGGATTCTACCCGTGGCCGTTCCCAGACTCCCTGTCACAAATTCGCCCGTGACGGAAAATTCGTGGGTGATCTTCATTCCGCTGATTTGTTCACGGATTGTTTCGGCAATCTCCGCGATCTCTTCCCTGCCAGTATGAAAAGCGGCAAACACAAACTCTTCACCGCCTAGCCGTGCAGCGATATCCCCAGGCCCTCTGGACGCCGCATGGATGACCCCGGCAATCCTTTTGATCACCTCATCGCCTTCCGCATGACCGTAATTGTCATTGAACTGCTTGAAATAATCAATATCCAGCATAATCAGAGAAACCTCCGTATCTGGAGCATCCTGGCTACTGAGCATCGTTTGTACCTGCTGGTCGAAGGCACGCCGATTGGGGATCCCGGTCAGATCATCGACCAGCGACAGCTTCAATAGCTCCTCGTTGGCCCGTTCCAGTTCCCGGTGTACCCTTAAGTTCTCTTGTATTTCCTGCTCTAGTCTAGCATTGCTTTGCCCTAGCAGAACTTTGCTATAGAAATTGCGGCAATAGGTCACATACAGAATCCGGGAAGCTATCCATGTGAAGAATACGAAAATGGCCAGATTTACATAATGGCCGACCAGCACCTCACCTGAAGCTTGATAGAATGGCAACCCCGCTGCCAATAACAAAGTCGAAACACCATATAACAGCAGAATGGTCTTATTGTTAAAGTAGAAAATTACCGAGATACTCATCAGATTCACGACAAAAGCCATCAACTGGCCATACAGCCGCTGATCCGCCAAAGCGACAATACTTCCCCATACCACGAATATAATCGAGTAAAGAAGAAAGACCCCTTGATATCTCCGGAATTGCTCAGGTGAATACGTCTTGTCAGGATCATATCTTCTAGCAGCAAGCAAAAAACAGATATTCATAACAATCATCAACATATACATAACAAAATAAAAGCTGAAGTGAAAGCTCTCATGTGCGTTGGAAAGAGAGGCCGTCACATCAGCAACCGTGAGTGCAGCTTCCAGACCGATGATGATTCTGGCGAACAACAACCCTCGCGCAATATTTTCCTCGAACATCTGATTCTGCAGCTGCTGCTTTTCCTTGGCAGTTAACTCGAATGGTAGCCTGATCAACCTACTCAGCATGTTAATCTCCCTTTGCCGGGGAAGAAGCCCCGGTAATCTACTGGTAACGGGTTTATTATCCTTTATCTTCTAATGGTAGTACATCATAAATACCTATTCTATGCAAATTGTGTAACTCCCCCTTGCTCTATTTATAAATATTTCTTATTTAAAATTATTATAAAAAAGGATTGCAATTTCCTCGAATCTTGTTAATATAGAACTTATACTAAATCTAAAATCAAATCCCATGAGGTGATTCTATTTATGAGTTCCAACCCTAATAACCTTACGACTAGCTGGGGGGCGCCTGTAGGCGACAACCAGAATTCCATGACCGCTGGCTCCCGTGGCCCTAGCCTATTGCAGGATGTCCACCTGCTAGAGAAGCTCGCGCATTTCAACCGGGAACGGATTCCCGAGCGTGTCGTGCATGCCAAAGGAGCCGGAGCCCATGGATACTTCGAGGTCACACAAGATTTGTCGCAATATACGAAAGCTAACTTCCTGTCCGAGGTAGGCAAGCGTACACCGATGTTCATCCGTTTTTCCACCGTTGCCGGTGAATCTGGCTCATCAGATACAGTACGCGATCCGCGCGGCTTTGCCGTGAAGTTCTATACCGAGGAAGGAAACTACGACCTTGTCGGCAACAATACACCTGTCTTTTTCATTCGCGATGCCATTAAATTCCCGGACTTTATTCATACACAAAAGCGTCACCCCCAGACCCATTTGAAGAATCCCAACGCCGTCTGGGACTTCTGGTCACTATCGCCGGAGTCGCTGCATCAAGTCACCATTCTCATGTCCGACCGGGGCATTCCCGCTACACTGAGACATATGCACGGCTTCGGAAGCCATACCTTCAAATGGGTGAATGCAGAAGGTGCCGTAGTCTGGGTGAAATATCATTTCAAAACAGAGCAAGGCGTGAAGAACCTGGATGTCAAACTGGCTGCCAAGCTTGCCGCTGAGAACCCGGATTATCATACCGAAGATCTGTTTAATGCCATTGCCGCTGGTGACTTCCCTGCTTGGAAACTCTATGTGCAAATTATGCCGGAGAAGGATGCCGACACCTACCGCTTCGATCCGTTCGACGTGACCAAGGTCTGGTCGCAGAAGGACTATCCCCTGATTGAAGTGGGCCGCATGGTGCTGGACCGCAATCCCGAGAATTATTTTGCCGAGGTAGAGCAAGCGACCTTCTCCCCAGGTTCGTTCGTGCCCGGCATTGAAGCTTCCCCCGACAAAATGCTGCAGGGCCGCCTGTTCGCTTATGCCGATGCTCATCGTTACCGGGTAGGCGCCAACCACAACAGTCTGCCGATCAACCAGCCCAAAGCGGAAGTGAGAAATTATCAGCGCGATGGAGCCATGAACCACGGCACTAACGGCGGAAGCTCTGTCTATTATGAGCCTAACAGCTATGGTGGCCCTGCGGAATCACCTGCAGCCAAACCCGCCGCGTTCGAGGTGTCGGGTCAGGCAGACAGCGTTGCTTACGATCATAATGATCATTACACCCAGCCCGGTGATTTGTACCGTCTGCTTAGCGACGAGGAACGTACCCGTCTCGTTGAGAACATTGTCGGTGCCATGACCCCGGTTGACCGGGAAGACATCAAGCTCCGGCAGATCGGTCATTTCTATAAAGCGGACCCTGAATTCGGACAGCGTATTGCCGCAGGATTGGGCTTAGAGGTACCCGATAGCGTGTAAGGTGTTCTGGTATCTATAGGAGCAGCTTATTGTAGAAGTAAAATTGGAGTGCCCCTATCACTTAATTTGTGATTCTCCAATCCCCTAACCCTTATTTATATAAGAAAAAGGACCTCAATCTCCACTCTGCAGTGGGGTCTGAGGTCCTTTCATATGTTACTAATGGATGAATCCAAAATAAATTACAACAATTAAAATAGCAATCGTTGATATTGCAGAAAGACAAGTAAAAAAGAGGCTCCAGCTATTGTTTCTCATTCGTCTTGTATACGATTAGGATCGTCGATCTCTGGTGTTCCGCACCGTCGCGTGAAGACTTGACCACAGAACCATAACAAACATTCACTACCTGTTCTTCTTGCAGTCCTGCTAAAAATTCATTCGCTTTGTTCTCCGCATAAGAATTGTCCGTATCCACGAACTCCTTGACTTGAATCATCCTAATCTCTCCTTTGTAAGAATATTAATTTCGATTTACTCAGCTTCTACCTGAGCCCCCAGAATGCACATGACGCATCACTCCTAAGGTAACATTTAATGTAAACTATTCGCAAACATAGAGTAAGGCACTCCGCAGCTACACGCAGAATGCCTTTACTTGAGCTAAGCTTAGCATTCCCCTTGCAAAGAGTCAACGGGATGGATTGGATTTACAGTTGGCAGCTGTTATACTGTGGTGAAGGCCCCGAATGATGCGGGGTCTCTATTCGTATAGACTAATGCAGGAGGGATTCAGAATGGCGAGGTTTTATATTTTATCTACAAGAAACGTGATGCTTAGAGGGGGGGAAATCTACTATGAACCATAGTCTTCTCTACCAGGGCTCGCGGACGCAACTCGTTAGCCAGCTTCTGTATTTTGACGAGGAGAAGCTGGGCTTCCTAAATCAATATTTTCCCGAGCGAAGCAAGGAAAGAGTCACGGCCGAAGCGCTGTTGTCCTGCTATTGTGTCACACTCGAACAGCTACTCGCCGATTTTAATGAAGAGCAGCTGAACTCTAGGGTCCTGATTGGCAGCCAGCTCACTCTGCGGTATCTTGAGGATGGCGAAACCGATATCTACACCATCGTGTTCCCCAATCAGGCGGAGCCCAGTGACAGCAAGGTCTCCATGCTCTCGCCTGTGGGCATGCAACTGCTATTAGCAGAGGTGGGTAGCACAAGGCGTCTTAAAGTTCCTTCTGGTGAATTGGACGTCGTCGTTGAGAGTATTACATTTGTGAATAGCGGTGAAGTGGGACAGGTCATTTGATTCCTTTCCCAGAAGGATTGGCCTAAATAACATAGATCGTTTAAAAAGTGGCCTCTTTACTGTCTCAGACAGGAAGAGGCCATTTTGGGCTGCCTATATGTATCTACTAAAGATTCTATGACCTGAATCCGGTTTATAATCAACAAACAACTCGCTAATGTCCTTGTCTACAACCACTCTGTTCAGAAGTTCTGCTCCCACCTTCGTATTATTCACCATAGTATCCACCAGTTGTTTTTGCTCGGTGGTGAGCTGTATGTAATCGGCCGGAAACTTGCGGCATTTCAACACCATTCCCAGCAGGGCATCCGTGGTGCGTGTACTAAGTTCAATGATCTCCTGTATGTATTTGCGCGTCGTTTCTACCGTGCTGACATACTGGTTTATTTTAGCAGCCTCCGTATTAGCTCGCTCAGCGAGTTTTTTATTCTTTTTATACCTAAGAAGATCGACGTTCAGGATAGCACCGCAGCCCAGAGAGCCAGCTAGTCCCAATAGAGAGGTCTCCTTAGTGGCATTTCCTTCTCTTGCGGTAGCCTGTATCTCATTCCTAAGCCAAGGTAGCTCAGCATGGGTCGAGCCTGCACTGCTAAGCGTAGTTCCAGAAGCCCTTGTACCGAACGTAGTGGCAATGGCCAGCACCGCTGTTCGTCCATGAGAAGCGACACCCCTACCGGCTATAATATCCGTAGCTGGCAGTCCACCAGAAGTGTGACTTGCCTTGCTAATCCTCAACTCCAATGTTTTCAGAAGACCACAGAACTTTTTAGTCTCGATCTTGATTACCTTTAACTCCGTATTCAGTACCACTGGTTTGTTGCTCATGGTATTGATGAAGTCCCATGCTTCATTAATTATCGTCTGGAGTTTCTGTCGTTTATCCAGCAGCTGCTTCGCATCCTTAATAAAGCCTTGTTTCTCTGCTTCATAGGTGGCCTGTACCTTCTTCATATTCCCAATGGCATCTTCCCGCTGACCTTTGTTGAACACCGGTTCGCCCCCTCATGAGCAATAATAGATGTAATCAAGCTCTCTCTATGGGAGTATACCTAAAATTTGGATAATGGTCACTACCGATACAGGTTTCTCCATTGCTCCAGTTGCAGCTTCAACTGCTCTCTGGCAGACGACGGCTCCAGAATCTCGGCATTAGGTCCGTATTGGAGAATCCATTTCATAAATTCCTTCTCGTTATTGACGGTAACCTCAAAGAGCAAACTACCATCCTGCTCATCCCTCATCCGTGGATGTACGAATAGCTCCTCCTCTTTGATATACCGGGCCACCTCTGGAGAAAAACGAACTTTGAAGTTCGTATTTTTGTTTCCCCGATCAATTGACCATGTGTTTTTCAAATATTGCTTAATGTTGAAGCCGCCTTTGTCAAAATACTCTGCCGTAATCTCCACCTGCTGAAATCGGCTAATTCGGAAGGTGCGAATGGCCTTCTTCAGATGGCAATGCCCGACAAGATAAAAGCGCTGATCGCGCGGAATCAAATAATACGGATCAATCTCCCGCTCTGTGACCGCATTACGGCTCTGCGAGTGATATACAGCACGGATACTTCTTTGCTCCAGAATCGCCTCAATAATAGGCTGAAGAAAACTTTTGCTCTCCTTACGATAAGCTGGCGTCCCCATCTGAATAATATCAGCAATATTCTCAAGAATACCGTTCTGCCTGGATTTCTCCTTCAAATGCGTACCCATCACCTTAGCGTAGCCAGTATGAAACCCCTGCGGGATGTTATCCTGATTCAGGACAGAAGGCAGTAGGGAAAACGCCAGCGCCTCCTCTTCGGAGAAGTCCAGCGGGTACATGAAGAACTTGCCCATAAATTTATATCCCGTTCCCCTTCCTTCATTTGTTATAGGTGCAATGTGACTCAACAGCTCTAGGTCCCGGTAGATTGTCCGGATGTTCACATCACATTTAAACGCCAGATCGGAGGCAGTGATTCCCGGGTTAGACTGGACGGCATTGATAATTTTGAAAATACGAATTACTTTGTCTGTCATTATGTATGCATTGCTCCTTTGTTGCTATGTTACAAAACCATCCATTTGCAAATTGAATATAGCAGCCTCTCCAGTCTTTACGCTGGTGACATATATCCGTTCCATTGCATAATAAAAAACACGGAGAGCAAAAGCCCCCGTGTTCGGATGAAGCTATGTTTTGCCAAACCATTATTTCAACCTGAGTCCTTCGGCCAGCTTACCCACTGATTTTTCAATCCGGGCTGCCCGTGTCACTTGGCGCTTCGCTCCCTCGATCCAAGCAGCTAGGTGGACTAAACAAAAAAAGGCACCTGCCCGGAATGGGCAAGTGCCTCTTGTTATAAGCGGGTGATGGGAATCGAACCCACGCTATCAGCTTGGAAGGCTGAAGTTCTACCATTGAACTACACCCGCATAGATATAAAATCGGGATGACACGATTTGAACATGCGACCCCCTGGTCCCAAACCAGGTGCTCTACCAAGCTGAGCTACATCCCGACAATCAGTTGTGTTAATAAAAATGGCGCGCCCTGAGAGATTCGAACTCCCGGCCTTTTGATTCGTAGTCAAACGCTCTATCCAGCTGAGCTAAGGGCGCAAAATTATGGAGCGGACGACGGGAATCGAACCCGCGACCCTCGCCTTGGCAAGGCGATGCTCTACCGCTGAGCCACGTCCGCAAAACATGGTGCGCGTGAAGGGACTTGAACCCCCACGTCGTGAAACGCCAGATCCTAAGTCTGGTGCGTCTGCCATTCCGCCACACGCGCACACTTTAAAGAAATGGTGAGCCATGAAGGACTCGAACCTTCGACACCCTGATTAAAAGTCAGGTGCTCTACCAACTGAGCTAATGGCTCATAAATGGCTGGGGATATAGGATTTGAACCTATGCGTGACGGAGTCAAAGTCCGTTGCCTTACCGCTTGGCTAATCCCCAACGTTCATGAAATGGTAATTAAAACTTGTAAAGAATGGCGGAACCGACGGGATTCGAACCCGCGATCTCCTGCGTGACAGGCAGGCATGTTAGGCCAACTACACCACGGTTCCAAATTGGTTGCGGGGGCAGGATTTGAACCTGCGGCCTTCGGGTTATGAGCCCGACGAGCTACCGGGCTGCTCCACCCCGCGTCATTAAAAGCATATCTTATTGTCTCCCGAAGGAGGTTACATGGTGGAGGCTGAGGGGATCGAACCCCCGACCCTCTGCTTGTAAGGCAGATGCTCTCCCAGCTGAGCTAAGCCTCCATAAATATGACCCGTAGGGGATTCGAACCCCTGTTACCTCCGTGAAAGGGAGGTGTCTTAACCCCTTGACCAACGGGCCATGCTGCAAAACCAATCAATTAAACGTTACATCGCTTGTCCACTAAGGATAAAAACTGCGAACGGAGAGAGAGGGATTCGAACCCTCGAGACGCTTGTGGCGCCTACACGATTTCCAATCGTGCTCCTTCGGCCAAACTCGGACACCTCTCCAAATGGCTCCCCGAACAGGACTCGAACCTGTGACAACTCGATTAACAGTCGAGTGCTCTACCAACTGAGCTATCAGGGAAAATGGTGGGCCTTAGTGGACTCGAACCACCGACCTCACCCTTATCAGGGGTGCGCTCTAACCAGCTGAGCTAAAGGCCCTTTTTACTACATATGTAAGCAATGCGGCAAAAAAATAACCACAGGCTTTGTGGTTGTCCGCTTGGCGGCGTCCTACTCTCCCAGGACCCTTCGGTCCAAGTACCATCGGCGCTGGAGGGCTTAACGGTCGTGTTCGGGATGGGTA
>NZ_JBHTYV010000009.1:0-6093 GCF_042790635.1 Paenibacillus sp. NPDC056722
TTCCACGCGTACCCATCCCGAACACGACCGTTAAGCCCTCCAGCGCCGATGGTACTTGGACCGAAGGGTCCTGGGAGAGTAGGACGCCGCCAAGCACATGAGCCCTTGTTGATTTAATCAACAAGGGCTTTTTTGTTGTCTAAAGATTCAAATTACAGAAAAAATCCCAGAAAAGTTTGTGGGTAAATACAGGAAAAGTGTAAACTATTTAAAGTTACCCACATGTGGATAAGGGCTTTTAAGTGTTTTTAAGTGCTTTTTGGGTGAGTACTCCCCAGATTATGTGGATAGGCAGTGGGATATGTGGATACAGCCTGCAAAACGGATACATATTTTATATGAAAGAAGGATACCTATGGATAACTCTAACAAACTTGTGTGGATAGAGAAGCAAATTGTACATGCTAGCGATACGGATTATCGTTCCAATGCTAAATTGTCCTTTATCCTGGATATGATGCAGCGTGCAGCAGATTCTGCGGTAAGCGGGCTAGGGGTTAGTTTGGAGAAGTTGCTGGAAGCAGGGATGGCCTGGATGCTAATCACCCTCGATATTGATTTTGGATCCATGCCACGGCAGAATGACTCGCTATCTATTCGAACCTGGAGCAAGGGAACCAAGGGTGCTTTATGGCAGCGGGATTACCGGATTTTCGATAGCAATGACAATGAGATTGCAAGTGCGAGGTCGATCTGGGCCTTGGTTGATATCGAAAAACGTAAAATACTCCGTCCCTCAGCACTACCAGTTCCAGTGGAGCACTATGTAGGTGACTCAGTAGGAGAGATACCGAGCAAAGTGGAAATCCCTGAGGAACTGCTTATGCAGGGAGCTTATCGTTATCAGGTAAGATACAGCGGACTGGACAATAACGGGCATTTGAACAATGCCAGATACGGCGATTTATGTTGTGATACGCTGTCTTTGGACGAATGGGATGGAAGAACGATTAAACGTTTCAGAATTACTTATTTGCAGGAAGCGACCTTTGGACAGGAGATAACAATTACCCGCTCTTCGGTGGAAACTGAAGGGACGTTTGTCCAGGGGATTTCCGGCGATACGGTGATTTTTACGGCTTGTCTAACATTTGCAGAGTAAGAGCAGCAGAGGTAGAAGCGCGAAGTTAGGAGTATTAGTTTAGAAAAATAAGTAGAAGTGAAAGTAAAAGTAGATGCGTCAAGCTAAAATAGAATTAGGAGTAGAAATAGCAGTAGAAATAGAGTATGCACAAAATTAAGACCCGGTCTGGTTAGAGGCTCGGGTCTTTTGTTATCTAACCTATTATGAAGAAATA
Organism: Paenibacillus sp. NPDC056722; assembly: GCF_042790635.1. NCBI lineage: Bacteria > Bacillati > Bacillota > Bacilli > Caryophanales > Paenibacillaceae > Paenibacillus > Paenibacillus sp. NPDC056722. The sequence goes on from NZ_JBHTYV010000009.1 coordinate 1,299, forward strand.
TAAACATTTATTAGGTTAACTGTTTTTTTAACTATCGAATTATAGCAGTTCTAATGGAATATAAATTTCGCTAAGAGAGGATTCATTGTCCGGACCGAGATAGGCATCGCCATAGTATTCAAACTCATAAGGAAGTGACAGACGGTAATCGGTCTTGGGTAGCCATATTCCATAAATGTATTTATAGGTAGAAGATACTTCCCTAGAAAGGCCTTTATGTATGAATCTGAGGTATCGGGCTGGCGGGAGTCTGTGAATAGGAAAATCAGCGCTGGGGCCTGTATGCGACAAAATGTTTAAAGATTCATCCAGGAAGGAAGTTTCTAAGACTCTACTTTGGAAATCATGATGTTTTTTACTTTGCTCCAACAAGGAAGCAAGTAACTCACATGCGCACATGACCGAAAATGCACTGTGATCATCCTCTTCAGGCCAATAAGCGACTTGATAGTATTTTTCTGGAAGCTTGCGCTGGGGAATATTATGAATGCTATTAAATAGTCGGGGCCAGGTTTGAGTGATGACATCGGGATTATTTTTTACCCTGGCGAGAGGTCCTTGAAGGATGATCTCACCCAGCTCAACGAGCTGTGGAGGCGTGCTAAATGTAGCTGACAAATGCAGTAGATCGCGTTCATGCATTCTATGAAGCAGAGGGAGCATCGTCCCGGCCTGCCTCTTTCGGACAAGTGTGGGGGTGGTGTGCAGTAGTCTTTTGAAAGCCCGGGTGAAGGTCTCATAGTTATTAAAATGATAATGAAGCGAGATGTCCAGAAATGAGCGATCCGGACTGTGGATAATATCCAGAGCGGCTTCAGTGATTTTTCGCCGGATGATGTATTCCCCAGGAGCCATTCCAGTAACCGCTTGAAACAAGCGTATGAAATGGTAGAGAGAATATCCCATTGCATTAGATAGTGCAGCTACAGGAAGAGACGCTGTGAGGTGGTCCTCTATAAGATTCAGAGCTTTAAGAATAAGCTGGCGGTTGTTCATGGTTCTGCCTCCTGTAGTCGTGATTTAGATATTTTAACTTGGATCGGGGAGCCACCAATCACCCCAGTTAGCAGACCAGGAAGGGACGCGCACATCTTTAACACGATCGGTACTTGGGAAGTAAGCCTTGATGTCGAGGATAGAGGTGCCGGAATAAGCGTCCAATCCAGCAACCTCTATTATGCCGGTGTCTCCGTCCACGGATAGAATAGCTGCGACACTGAGACCTAAAGGATTCGGACGAACAGGTGAGCGGGTGGCGAATACCCCTGTGATTGGCGCATCATATGGCGGGTCGATCTGTGTGGTCTGACGGAAGTGATCCTCCGCAAATTCATGCAACCACCATAGAATCTGGCAGTGACTGAAGCTGGATAACCCCTTTAATGCGGGAGCAAACTCAGAGCTGATTAGAATGCGCTGTCGGTTTCCCCCGGATGTTATAACTGAACCTATCGGAACTATAGTATAGCTTTCTTTTTCACACATGGCTGTGACTCCTTTCTGATATGAAGTACATTGTAATTGTATAACCGCCAGCATAATCAGTCCTGACGTTATTTGCTGTCTTTCATTTAATGCTATAATAATTCCGTATGGAAAGGAGAGAGTTATGAAGGTACTGGTATTGGCGGAGAAGCCGTCTGTAGCGCGGGAGATTGCGCGGGTTATGGGATGTAAGGAGAAGCAGAAGAGTTATATTGAAGGACCTAAATATATAGTCACCTGGGCGTTGGGACATTTGGTTGGCCTGGCGGAGCCTGAGGATTATAACAATAAATTTGCGACCTGGGCTTTGGAGGATCTGCCGATCCTGCCCGAGAAGGCGAAGCTTAAGGTGCTGCGGGAGACGAGCCAACAGTACAAGGCGGTACAGCATCTGATGAAACGGCAGGACGTCGGGGAGCTGATTGTGGCTACCGATGCTGCGCGTGAAGGGGAGCTGTTAGCGCGTTGGATTATGAACATGGCTGGTTGGAAAAAGCCGTTCCGGCGCCTTTGGATCTCTTCGCAGACGGATAAGGCGATCAAGGAAGGGTTTGCTGCGCTGCGGCCGGGCAAGGATTTTGACCGGTTGTATGAATCGGCACGCTGCCGGGCAGAAGCCGACTGGATGATTGGGCTGAACGTCACACGGGCATTGACCTGCAAGTTCGGCGCACCGCTATCGGCGGGACGGGTGCAGACACCATCACTCGGAATGATCATGGATCGGGAAAATGAAATTACCAGCTTCCGTTCGCAGGATTTTGAGACCTTGTCTGCTGATTTTGGGCATTTTCAGGCTGGCTGGCGGGCCAATGGTGGAGATGGACGGATTTTTGATAAAGAGAAGACAAAGGCTTTAAGTGAGAAGCTTACCGGACGGAACGGACGGATTACGAAGGTACAAAAAAGTGAAAAGAGCGAGCCGCATCCACTCGCTTATGACCTGACGGAGCTGCAACGCGATGCTAACCGCAAGTTCGGCTTCTCGGCGAAGCAGACATCCAGTGTATTGCAGCGTCTTTATGAGCAGCACAAGTTGGTGACTTATCCGCGCACGGATAGCCGTTATTTGTCCTCCGATATGACGGGTACACTGAAGGAGCGTTTGGATAGTGTGGCTGTCGGGCCATATGCGACACTGGCTCGTCCGCTACTGCGGAAACCGCTGCCTATCACGAAGCGAATTGTGGATGATAGCAAGGTGAGCGATCACCATGCGATCATTCCTACGGAGCAGACGGTGCTGCTGAACGGGTTAAGCACGGAGGAACGGAAGCTGTACGACCTGATCGTACGGCGCTTCATCAGCTTGTTCTATCCACCGGCCCGCTACGATGCTGTAGCGGTGACTGTACAGGTGGAGGGCGAGAGCTTCCACGTCAAAGGCACCACGGTAAAAGATGCCGGATGGCGTGAGGTTTACGGCGGCGATATGAGTAACGACGACGAAGATGAGAATGCGGCGGATGAACCAGCCGCAAGCGGTATTAAGCTGCCGGAGCTGCGCGAAGGCGAGACGGTGACGATCCGGCGCTGCATGGTCAAAGCCGGACGGACTCAGCCGCCGAAACGGCACACGGAGGCGTCGCTGCTGACGCAAATGGAGAAGCACGGGCTGGGCACCCCAGCCACACGCGCCGACATTATCGAGAAACTGGTTAGCTCGGATACAATCGAGCGTCAAGGGAATTCGCTGCATCCAACTGGCAAAGGAAAGCAGCTTATCGGTCTGGTATCGCCACAGTTGCGCACACCAGACCTCACCGCTCGCTGGGAAGCGGAGCTGGAGAAGATCGCCCGCGGTCAAGGCCGTCCTGAGCCATTCCTGCAAGGTATTCGTAGCATGGCACAAGAGCTTGTATCTGGCGTGAAAACTAGCACAGCAGAATACAAGCCGCATAATGTCTCCAGCAGTCATTGTCCGGAATGCGGAACAAGACTCCTAGAGAAGAAAAGTAAACGAGGTAAGATGCTGATTTGTCCGGCAGACAGCTGTGGCTACACCCGTTCGGGAGAGAAGCGCCTATCCAACCGCCGCTGTCCACAGTGCCATAAGAAAATGGAACTGAAAGAAGGTAAGGCAGGACTGTATGTACAGTGCCTGGGCTGTGGCATCACGGAGACGATGGATAAAGACCACAAACATGTCAACAAGCGTGAGCAGCAGAAGCTGGTGCAGCAGTACAGCAAGCAGGAAAGCATCGGCTCCAACCTGGGTGAGCTGTTAAAGGCTGCAATGGAAGGAAAGAAAGGAAGCGAGTAGGGCCCCGTAACTTTGGATAGAAGGAGTAACGGGGTCAGTAACACTAGCAAGTAGGGAATTTTGTTGTTCAAAATCTCGGGAGTAGCTAAAGGCTTCGCTAATGAGGGGAAGCTGAAGGTTCAAACGTTATGAAACTAACGCTATGAATCGGTCAATTCCTGTTGGGACATTGTATTGGTCAGTTCAGGCTTATTAATTTTTAAGTTCAGCTTATAATAGGAAAGAAAACAAACTACGAACAAAGCTGCTTGGATCAAAGCAGAAGAAGGACTCGGTGCTGGTTGCCGAGTCTTTTTTTGTATAGTGCATATAGAAGGAGCTTATAATAAGGGTAATCGATATATAAATTTGACGTTAACGTTAACATTATATATAATATAAGAGTAGTCAAAATAATCAAAAATCAATGAACTTATAGATTGGAGCAGGAGGCCGTTATGAGCTGGTTAAAGATTGAACAGGTCGCGCAGGAAACCGGGCTAACCAAACGCACCATCCGTTATTACGAAGAGATGGGGCTGCTGGCATCACCGCAGCGGAGCGAAAAGGGGACGCGGCTATATACCGAGGAGGATATTGAGAGTCTCCGCAGGATTATGGATGCGAAGGAGGTCCTGGGCATCTCACTGGTGGATTTGCAGCAGTTTGTAGCCTTTCATGATTTGCTGGAGAGCTATCGCAGCCATTACAAAGGGAGAGCTGAAGTACCGGGCCGGAAGGAAAAGCTAATTGAACTAGAGCAAAAGCTGGGTGAACAGTTAGAAGCTCTGGACCGGAAGCTGGAAAAGATGACATCATTCCGAGCAGAGCTGGAGGATATGAGGCAGCGGTCCAGAGATGTTCTGGAGCAACTGGAGTCACAGGAGGATTGAGCTCACACTAGCTGGAAAAGATGACATCATTCCGCGCAGAGCTGGAGGATATGAGGCAGCGGTCCAGGGATGTTCTGGGACAACTGGAGTCACAGGAGGATTGAGCTCACACTAGCTGGAAAAGATGACATCATTCCGCGCAGAGCTGGAGGATATGAGGCAGCGGTCCAGGGAT
>NZ_JBHTYV010000009.1:6193-221698 GCF_042790635.1 Paenibacillus sp. NPDC056722
GTTCTGGGACAACTGGAGTCACAGGAGGGTTGAATCATACTAGCTGGAAAAGATGACATTATTCCGCGCAGAGCAGGAGGATATGAGCAGCGATCCAGGGATGTTGTGGAGCAACTGGAGTCACAGGAGGGTTGAATCATACTAGCTGGAAAAGATGACATCATTCCGTCAGAGCAGGAGGATATGAGGCAGCGGTCCAGGGACGTTGTGGAGCAATGGATGGGGTCTAGGGATAATCATCAGGGTATGGACAGCTTGAGATCTACATTTGGAGGGAAAGAAAATGGGAATAAATTCGGAAGGTTTGCAGCAAAATGCCGGAAGATTGACTCAGCCACGGGCGGTTTGGGCCGTGGCTTTTGCTTGCGTAATTTCTTTTATGGGACTTGGGTTGGTGGACCCGATTTTGCCAGCCATCGGAAAACAACTGCATGCTACGCCGAGTCAGGTATCACTGTTGTTCTCCAGTTATAATCTGGTGACAGGCATCGCGATGTTGGTTACAGGTTTCATTTCCAGCCGGATCGGGATGAAATGGACGATGATGACGGGGACGGCATTGATTGTCCTGTTCGCCCTGCTGGGCGGAATGTCAGGCAGCATTGGACAGCTTGTTGGCTTCAGAGCAGGCTGGGGTCTCGGCAATGCATTATTCATTGCCACGGCGCTTTCGGCCATTGTAGGTCTGTCGGTGCGCGGCTCGGCCAAGGCGGTTATTTTATATGAAGCGGCCTTGGGGCTGGGAATTTCGGTCGGACCGCTGCTGGGCGGTGAGCTGGGTTCGATTTCGTGGCGCGGGCCGTTCTTCGGCGTAGGCGCACTGATGGCAATTGCTTTTATATCCATAGGGCTATTGATGCCGAAGGTTTCAAAACAGAAAAGCCGGGCTTCCCTGGCTGATCCTTTTAAGGCGCTTAGACATCCGGGCTTGCTGGTGCTGGCGATTACCGCGTTTTTATACAACTTCGGGTTCTTCACACTGATGGCGTACACGCCGTTTGTAATGAATCTGGATGAGCATGGTCTGGGTTATGTGTTCTTCGGCTGGGGCTTGCTGCTGGCCTTTACTTCTGTCTTTGTGGCCCCGCGTCTGCAAAAAAGGTTCGGGTCGATCCGCTCCATGTCTGCCGTGCTGCTGCTCTTTGCCCTTACGCTGCTGGTCATGGGGATCTGGACCTCTTCACAAATTACGATGATTCTGGCAGTAATCATTGCCGGAGCTTTCCTCGGAACTAATAACACGCTTATAACAACCGCTGTTATGGAGGCGGCACCTGTAGAGCGGTCCACAGCATCGGCTGCGTACAGTTTCGTGCGTTTCATCGGCGGTGCATTGGCACCTTGGCTGGCCGGCAAGCTGGCGGAATGGTACAACCCGCATGTTCCTTTTTACATTGGGGCATTATTCGTTGTGGTGGCGGTAGCCATCGTCATATTCGGACGTAAGTATCTAACACATGTGGATACGGCATCTGCCGGACACTGAGAGATTATCTGTCGATATAGAGAGAAAGGGACCTGGAGCTCACATGAGCCGGGTAGTTGGAACATTCTTAGCAGCACCGACTTGACTTACTGTAAAATCCGAAGGGTATTAAGAGCTTTGCCCCATCATCTTCCAAACCTGAGAGGGATGTGTTTTACTTAAAGGGCCGAAGACGAACCCTGTGAAACACCAAGCCTTCGGACTATGAAGGATGGAGCAGGTGATGGTATGTCCGATCTGCGGCAGGCAGATCAACTTGCATCGGCAGGAACCTCAAAGCGAGGTCGGAACAGCCGATTTTTCTTTTTGATCATTGTTTATTTCTATTGGTTTTCTTCTTATATTTATGTTCCAGTGCTTTCACCTTATGTGGAGCATTTGGGTGCTTCCTACATGATGGTTGGCATGGTGCTTGGTGTGTACGGACTGATGCAGATTTTGTTCCGTCTGCCAATGGGCATTGGTTCGGATTACATGAACCGCAGGCGACCGTTTATTTATCTGGGACTTATTGCAACGGCCGCGAGTTGTTTTCTATTCATGTGGGGTGCAGCGCCTGGATGGGCACTTGCGGCACGAGCCGTGTCCGGCATTTCTGCGTCGGCATGGGTGGTGTACACGGTGATGTTCACGGGATATTTTTCTAAGGACGAAGCTGGAAAGGCGATGGGCATGCTGCAGTTTACTACAGTGATTGCCCAACTCACCAGTATGATGATAAGCGGCTATATTGTCGATCACTGGGGCTGGGGTGCACCGTTCCTGATCGGCGGTATTGTAGCTATCTTGGCCCTGCTCTTGGCCCTACGTTTGCCGGAGCAAAGGCTGGAGCGAAGCGAGGGCGCTATGCAGGTCAAGGATCTGGCGCTTGTCATCAAGGAACCGCTGCTGGTTAGGGTGTCGCTGTTATCGGCCTTGGCCCACTGTGTGCTGTTCATTACGATGTTTGGTTATACGCCAAATCAGGCGCTGAGCATCGGGGCAAGTAAAGAAAGTCTGGGCTGGCTGACACTGGCCTTCATGGTCCCGCATGCGTTAGCCACTCTCTATGGTTCTCGTATGTTCGGAAAGCTACTGGGTGACCGTGGGACGTTGCTGCTGGGTTTTGTCGGAACGGCATTGTGTACTCTATCCATCCCATTCATGCCGACGCTTGCCGCACTATGCATCACTCAAGTGGGCAACGGGTTTATGCAGGGACTCATTTTCCCGCTGCTGCTAGGTAAGTCGGTCTCGGGCGTTGATCCGTCTAAACGGGCTACGGCTATGGGTTTTTACCAGGCGGTGTATGCTGCAGGGATGTCGGCCGGACCGTTCGTAGCTGGCTGGATGAGCTCGGCGTATGGCCTTGAGGGTGGTTTTTGGCTAGGAGGGATTGCGGCTACGTTGGCTGCAGTGTTGTCCCTAGTGTGGATTGAAGGGAAAGTGCCCGCGAAAAAGGTTTTGCGCTGAGAGATGGCTGGCAGAATGTTAGAACGTAAGAGCTGAATGCAGAGTAGAGGAACAGGGACGTAAGTATACCAGAATGTTCGGAACTCCAGAACTCCAGAACGGTAGAAGCCTGAGAACTCAGAATGCTAGAACATGGAATGGTCGAAATATGAACTCGGAATGCTAGAACATCGTAACGGCCGAAGCATGAGAACGCGGAAAGCCGGAAAATCGGAACAGTCGAAATATGAGCACACGGAAGGCCGGAACATCGAGAAATTCCAGAATGTAAGAACTCGAAATGCCAGAACAACGGAACGGTCGAAACATGAGGACACGGAAACCCGGGACATCGGAATGGTCAGAAGATGAGATCTCCGAAAGTCTAGAGCACAGAAACGGTCGAAACTTGAGGACATGGAAACCCGGGACACCGGAATGTCAGAACGCTGGTGCGGATTATTGGTTTTTTGTGAAAAGGGTAATATAATAAGAAGTAGATAGGTTGCAAGGAGGAGGGGCCGGAAAGAATGGTCAAATTGGTCATGGTGTGGTTTGTGGTGATTAATGTTATCGGGTACGTGGTCATGTCCGAGGACAAGAACAAAGCCCGTAAAAGACGGGATCGGGTGCCGGAAAAGACCCTGTTTCTGTTAGCGGCCATGGGCGGAGCGCTAGGTGTGCTGATCGCAATGTACCGCAAGCGCCACAAGACGCGACATCTGTCCTTCAGGATCGGAATTCCGCTGCTGCTGCTTCTGAATGCCTTGCTCTACAGCTATTTTCTAAGATGATGGCATTATGAATCTCATGATTGCTATACAAAACAGAAAAAGAGGTGGCGTACATGTTATTCTCTAAAATTTTGCTCGCCTATGACGGTTCTAAGGCTTCCAATCAAGCATTGGAGCGCGCAATTGAACTGGCTAAGGTCACACCAGGTTCATCCCTGCATGTCGTACACGCATTTGATTTCCCTCGCTTTTTCATCGGGGAAGCTCTCGCGCCTCTGCCGGCTTCGGTGAATAAGGAATATTATGATCTCGCAGTGCAGACGACGGAAGAAGTGAAGGGACGTCTTGAGGCGGAAGGGCTGAATGCCCATGTAGAGCTGCTGCAGGGTTCACCTGCGGAGGTCATTTTGAATTATGCCAAGGAGAATGGTGCGGATGTTATTGTCATCGGTAGTCGTGGACTTGGTGGGATACGTGAATTTGTTCTAGGAAGTGTCAGCCATAATGTCGTGCAGAGTGCACGTATTCCAGTGCTGGTTGTTAAATAAATAGATTGCAGGGGAGGCCGCTGACGGCTTTCCCCTTTTTTGCGTACAGGTCTGTTCAGACCGTTATGGCCTTACAAACTTGAAGGTGGAGACTATCCATTCCTGTTAGCCTTTGTAAGAAAATAAATCTGTTTTTCAGAATAATAGCCCTTTATTACGAAAGGAAAGATACTCAAAAGCGAACGTTTCAACTTTTGTATTTTACAATGTTCGTGTTTAAGTTGACATGATGTGTAGGGCGTTGTTAAACTAAAGCTATGAACAGCTCGTATAAAGCCGGGGATATGGCCCGGAAGTTTCTACCCGGGAACCGTAAATTGCCGGACTACGAGGAGATGTGATGAAGGATAGCCGCAGCAGCACCGGGTCTGTGTAACATGCCGATGTTGTATGTGCTTTTCCCGCACCGGATGAAGCGTCATTCAGGGGCAGCGGGACCCGCCCTCATGTATTTCCTTGGCAGTCCGATCCTCCCGCAGCAAAATGCGTCTGGAAATCGGGCTTTTTTTTTCGGAATTATGGAAAACTAATGTGTACCCATCTTATTTTTACGGAAGGCAGGGTCAAATCATGTCTGTGCAAGTCGGTGTCATCATGGGCAGTACATCGGATTGGGAAACGATGGAGCACGCCTGTGCAGTGCTTGACGAACTGGAAATATCCTATGAGAAAAAGGTAGTGTCTGCGCATCGTACGCCGGACCTGATGTTCCAATATGCAGAGGAGGCGGTAGGGCGTGGCCTTCGCGTCATTATTGCAGGCGCAGGCGGAGCAGCGCATCTGCCAGGGATGGTGGCAGCGAAAACTGTACTGCCAGTCATTGGTGTGCCCGTGCAATCCAAGGCGCTGAACGGCCTGGATTCGCTGCTCTCGATCGTGCAGATGCCAGGCGGGATTCCGGTGGCGACAGTAGCGATCGGCCGTGCCGGAGCCGTGAATGCGGGCCTCCTGGCCGCGCAAATCATCGGCGCATTCGATCCGCAGGTACAGGATCGAGTGCAGCTCCGGCGGGATGCTATTACCGCCGGAGTGCTGGAAAGCAGCGACAGCTTATGAGGCCGGAGGCACAGAAGCTGCCCGCTGCAGATGTGGCGGGCGGCGCGGGGACGTCCGGATCGGCAGCGGCCCGGACTCTGCTGCCGGGCGCGACTATCGGCGTGCTCGGCGGCGGCCAGCTTGGCCGCATGCTGGCGCTGGCCGGCAGCGCCATGGGTTACCGCTTCGTGGCGCTGGACCCTGCGCCGGATGCGCCCTGCGGGCAAGTGACGCCGCAGATTACAGCGGCGTACAACGACCGGGACGCGGCGCGTGAGCTGGCGCGCCGCTCCGATGTCATCACGTACGAGTTCGAGAACGTCGACGCAGGCGTAGCCGCGCTGCTGGCGGAGGAATCGTACGTGCCACAGGGCAGTGCGCTGCTGTATACGACACAGCACCGCCTGCGTGAAAAAGCTGCGATCGAGGCTGCCGGCGTGCCGGTCGCCCCGTACCGCAAGGTGGGCAGCCTGGCCGAGCTTGAGGCCGCGGCTGCCGAGCTCGGTCTGCCCTGTGTGCTGAAGACAGCCACAGGGGGCTATGACGGCAAGGGACAAGCCGTCATCCGCGAGGCTGCCGAGCTCGAAGCGGCATTCCGGCAGGTAGCGCCGGGAGCCGCAGTGGCTGGCACGCCCGCCGGTGAAGCGGGCGCATCGACCGCAGCAGCCGTGCCGGAGCTGGTGCTGGAGAAATTCGTTGCTTTTCAATGCGAAATCTCCGTCGTTGCCGCCCGTAGCGCGTCTGGCGAGGTGAAGAGCTTCCCGCCTGCGGAGAATATTCACGTGAACAACATCCTGCACCTCTCTATTGTGCCTGCACGGGTGCCGGAAGAAATTCAGCGCAGAGCTTGCGAGCTGGCGGAGAGACTGATCACCGGATTGAACGCTGTAGGCCTGCTGGCTGTAGAAATGTTCGTTACGGAGGATGGTGAGCTGTTCGTCAATGAGCTGGCACCAAGACCGCACAATTCCGGGCATTATACTATGGACGCCTGTGCGACTTCGCAGTTCGAGCAGCATGTACGGGCGATCACCAATCTGCCGCTGGGAGACACGACGCTGCTGACCCCGGTAGTCATGGTCAATGTGCTCGGGCAGCACTTGGAAGGTGCAGTAAATACGGTCAGCGCTTATGATGAAATAGCCAATAAGCTGGGGGTTACCCCTAAGCTTCATATATATGGCAAGACAGAGAGCAAAAATGGTCGTAAAATGGGCCATATCAACCTGCTCTGCAAGGACACCGAAGACGGGCTGTCCTGGGTAGAGCAATCTAACCTTTGGAGGAACTGAAAAGATATGATCGAACGTTACAGCAGACCGGAAATGCGGGCCATTTGGACCGAAGAGAATAAATTTGCCGCATGGCTGGAAGTAGAATTGTGCGCGTGTGAAGCATGGGCTGAACTCGGCGTAATTCCGCATGAAGATGCGGCTAAGCTGCGTAAGGATGCCAAATTCGATATCGACCGTATTAATGAGATTGAGCTGGAAACCCGCCATGATGTGATCGCTTTTACCCGTGCCGTGTCCGAGAGCCTTGGTGCGGAGCGTAAATGGGTGCATTACGGCCTGACTTCTACGGATGTCGTTGATACCGCGCTAGGATATCTGTTGCGCCAAGCGAACGAGATTTTGGAGAAGGACATTATTAACTTTATTGAGATTCTGAAAGACAAGGCGATTGCCTATAAAGATACCCCGATGATGGGCCGTACACATGGCGTTCATGCCGAGCCAACTACCTTTGGTCTCAAAATGGCGCTTTGGTACGAGGAAATGAAACGGAACCTGGAGCGTTTCCGCCGCGCAGCTGATGGTGTGCAGTTCGGTAAAATCTCCGGTGCGGTTGGCACGTATGCCAACATCGACCCGTTTGTAGAAGAGTTCGTCTGTCGCAAGCTGGGCACCAGCCCGGCGCCAATCTCGACACAAACCCTGCAACGTGATCGTCATGCAGAATACATGGCTGCACTGGCACTGGTTGCGACTTCACTGGACAAGTTCGCTACTGAAATCCGCGCCTTGCAAAAGAGCGAAATCCGCGAGGTGGAAGAAGCTTTTGCCAAGGGACAAAAAGGCTCGTCGGCAATGCCGCACAAACGCAACCCAATCGGCTGCGAAAATATCTCCGGCCTGTCCCGCGTGATCCGCGGTCATATGGTTACTGCTTACGAGAACGTGCCGCTCTGGCATGAGCGTGATATCTCCCACTCTTCTGTAGAGCGGATCATCCTACCGGATGCGACCATGTTGCTGAACTACATGCTGAACCGTTTCGGGAACATCGTGAAGAACCTGACCGTCTTCCCGGAAAACATGAAGCGCAATATGAACCGCACCTTTGGTGTACCGTTCTCCGGCCGTATCCTGACGAAGCTGATCGACAAAGGCCTCAGTCGCGAGCAGGCGTACGATACCGTACAACCGCGCGCGATGCAGGCTTGGGAAGAGCAGACACAATTCCGCGACATCGTAGAAGCTACGCCTGAGATCACTAACGTGCTCAGCCCGGAAGAAATTGAAGATGCCTTCAACCCTTCATGGCACTTGAAGCATGTGGATACCATTTTCCGCAAGCTGGAGCTAATTTGATCAAATAGAAGTTATATGGATCCAACTGCTAAGTATCGGTAGGCGGACGCAGTACTACATGGTTTTGCCTACCGGATAGCGGTGGAAATGACGTAGGACTTCATGGGTTGTTTGTTAAGTAGCAGTAGAGAGCGGATGCATTGCTATAAGGTTTTGACTACTAAGCAGTAGTGCGATGAACGTAGGACTTCATGGTTTTTCCAGTCAAGTCGCGGTAGGACGGATACAGTGTCACATGGTTTTGCTCACCGAAAAGCAGTATAACGGACGTAGCGATTGCGAAGGATGCTAGCATTAGCTCGATTTGCAATTAACGGCAATATTGTACCTTATATCCCCTGTTTAGGGCTGAAAATGGGATATAAGAGCATATTTGTACCTTATTTTTGGTGATAAACGCTCCTAAAGGGGAATTTGACAGATTTAAGGTACAAAAATGCCCTTAATCTGAAATTGCCCCCTGGTTGCAACAAATTAAGGTACAAAAATGCCGTTATTTACGCGTCGAACCTGCTTTGTTTGCCGACACGCTGGCACTAATCACTGAAGTCCAAACTACAATTCGAAATGAAGCCCAATCTTCTTCGTAGTGCAATACCGAAATACCGTACATGCGGGTTACAAGAAGCAACGTAGCAGGAGATACTCTTTTTGCAAAGGTACTCTTTTCGCAAAATTACAGGCTTCGCAAAGTTATAGGATCATTCGTTCAAGGGAGGAAAGGTCATGACATCACCGGCCATATCCACAGCCGTGGAACTCATTGATGCGCCGCTGCTCTATAAAGGGAAGGTTCGTGAGCTGTACGATTTGGGGGACAACGTATTAATCGTCGTTACGGATCGCATCTCTGCGTTCGACTATGTGCTGGATCCGGCAGTGCCGGAGAAAGGTAATGTGCTTAACCGGCTGAGTGCTTTCTGGTTCGGCCAGACGAAGAGCTTGATCGAGAACCACGTGGTGCATATTGATGTGGATCAGCTTGGCGGTATCGTCAAGGATCGGGAAGCTTTGCGCAACCGTGTTATGGTGGCCCGCAAGGCGGAACGTATCGACATCGAATGCGTGGTTCGGGGCTGCATCACCGGCGGTGGCTGGAGACAGTACCAGGAGACCGGCAAGGTCAATGGTATTGGGCTTCCCGCAGGCCTGCGCAAGAATGCGCTGCTGGCGGAGCCGATTTTTACCCCGGCAGCTAAAAATGATGTCGGCCACGACGAGGACATTCCCTTCGAGAAGATGCAGGAACTGATCGGAGCGGAGCTGGCGCTTGAGCTGAAGGAGAAAAGCCTGAAGCTGTTCGCTTTTGCCAGAGAATATTGCGCCGAGCGGGGCATCATTCTCGCGGATTGCAAATTTGAGTTCGGTCTGCTGGATGGCAAGGTGATTCTGATCGACGAGATTTTTACACCGGATGCTTCACGCTTCTGGGCTAAGGACAATTACCAGCTTGATATTGAGATTGACAGTATGGATAAGGAGCCGGTACGTTCGTACCTTGCATCCTCTTCCTGGGACAAGAATAGCACGCCTGACCCGCTTCCAAGTGAAGTGGTAGAGGAAACCACCCGTCGTTATCTGGATATTTATCATCGTCTTACCGGCAAGTCTCTATAGATGCTCTACGGTATGCCCACAAACTTTTAGGAGGAACTACAAGCGTATGTTAAAAGCAACGGTCTATGTCACCATTAAGAAAAGTGTGCTCGATCCCCAAGGGGTAGCAGTTCAGGGTGCGTTGCACTCAGTTGGCTTTCAAGAAGTAGAAAGTTTGCGTATCGGTAAATATATGGAGCTGACTTTGGATACAAATGACCGCGCTGAAGCGGAAGTACGCCTTAAAGATATGTGTGAAAAGCTGCTTGCCAACACGGTGATCGAGGATTACCGCTACGAATTGGAGGACTAAAAGTCATGAAATTTGCGGTACTTGTCTTTCCGGGCTCCAATTGTGATATTGACTGCTATAAAGCGGTAGAAGAAAGCCTCGGTGAACCGGTTGATTATGTGTGGCATACGGCGACAGACCTGTCGGCCTATGATTGCATTCTCGTTCCAGGCGGCTTCTCTTATGGAGATTATCTGCGCTGCGGCGCCATTTCCAGATTTGCTCCTGTAATGGCTGAGGTGGCTAAAGCTGCTGAGCAAGGCAAATTCGTATTGGGTATCTGCAATGGATTCCAGATTCTTACCGAAGCTGGACTATTGCCGGGCGCGCTGCGCCGCAACGAGTCGATGAAGTTCCGCTGTCATGATACGGTGCTTAAGGTGGTTAACAATGGGACACCATTTACCGTGGATTACGCCGAAGGCGAAGAGATCGTTGTTCCAATCGCGCATGGCGAAGGCAACTATTACTGTGATGAAGAAACACTTGAGCAATTGAAAGCGAATGGTCAGATCGTATTCACATACAGCGACAATCCTAACGGTTCCGTGGCTGACATTGCAGGTGTTAGCAATATAGCAGGCAACGTGGTTGGCATGATGCCTCACCCTGAGCGTGCAGTTAACAGCCTGCTGGGCTCGGAAGACGGTAAACGGATGTTCACATCAATCTTGAAGACCTGGAGGGATCGTCATGGCGCAGCAAGTATCCGCTAAGGAACCGACCGCAGAACAGATCAAAGAGCAGAAAATTTACAGTCAATTCGGCGTGTCGGACAGCGAGTATGAGCTGATTACGTCCTTCATGGGCCGTTTGCCGAACTACACGGAAATCGGTGTATTCAGCGTAATGTGGTCCGAGCACTGTGCGTACAAGAACTCCAAACCGCTGCTTCGTCGTTTTCCGGTGACTGGACCGCGTGTCCTGATGGGACCGGGCGAAGGCGCGGGTATCGTAGATATTGGTGACAATCAGGCCGTTGTTTTTAAAATCGAAAGCCACAACCACCCTTCCGCGGTAGAACCTTACCAAGGTGCGGCAACGGGTGTGGGCGGTATCATTCGTGATATTTTCTCCATGGGTGCAAGACCAGTGGCGCTGATGAACTCCCTTCGTTTCGGTAAGCTTGAAAGTGACCGGGTAAAATATTTGTTTGAGCATGTTGTATCCGGGATTGCAGGCTATGGTAACTGTATCGGCATTCCGACCGTCGGCGGCGAAATTATGTTCGACGACAGCTATGATGGTAACCCGCTCGTTAATGCGATGTGTGTGGGCTTGATCGATCATGATAAAATCCAGCGCGGTGTCGCTAAAGGTGTGGGTAACCCTGTCTTTTACGTAGGGCCTCCTACAGGCCGGGACGGCATTCACGGGGCAACTTTTGCTTCTGTCGAACTGAGTGAGGAATCTGAAGCTAAACGTACAGCTGTACAAGTAGGCGATCCGTTCATGGAGAAGCTGGTTATGGAATCCTGTCTGGAATTGATCGACAGCGGCATCGTACTCGGTATCCAAGATATGGGCGCGGCCGGTCTGACCTGCTCCAGTGCAGAAATGGCTAGTAAAGCGGGCAACGGTCTGGAGTTGTATTTGGATCAGGTGCCACAGCGTGAAGAAGGCATGACGCCTTATGAAATGATGCTGTCGGAATCCCAGGAGCGGATGCTGTTCGTAGTTGAGCCTAAGGATGAGGCGCAGGCCCAGGAGATTTTTGACCGTTGGGGCGTAATCTGCCGCAAAGTAGGTAAGGTTACGGATGACGGACGTCTGAAGCTGTTCCATCACGGTGAAGTTGTTGGCGATATGCCAGTAACGGCGTTGGTCGATGAGTGCCCTGTGTATGACAAGCCATCTACTGTACCTGCTTATTATGAAGAAAATGCAGCGGTAGATACGCTGCGTTATGAAGAAGTGACGGATCTGGGCGGCGCACTCCGCAGCATTCTTGGATCACCAACCGTAGCAAGTAAAGCATGGGTATACAACCAATACGACTACATGGTACGTACTAGTACAGCGGTTCGTCCTGGTTCGGATGCGGCAGTAGTGACGATTCAAGGTACACGCAAAGGTCTGGCGATGACAACGGACTGTAACGGCCGTTACGTCTATCTTGACCCTGAAGTAGGCGGACGTATTGCTGTCAGCGAAGCAGCACGTAACATTGTCTGCTCCGGTGCAGAACCGCTGGCCATTACGGATAACTTGAACTTCGGCAGTCCGGAGAAACCGGATATTTTCTGGCAAATGGAACGTGCTGTTGACGGTATGGCCGAAGCTTGCCGTGTGCTGGATACGCCGGTTATCGGCGGAAACGTCAGCTTGTACAACGAAAATGCTTCCGGTGCGATCTATCCGACACCTGTTGTTGGTATGGTGGGTCTGATCGCCGATACTGACCATATTACGACCCAAGCGTTCAAGCAGGAAGGCGATGCGATCTTGCTGCTAGGTACGACCAAAGCAGAGCTTGGCGGCAGTGAGTTCCAATATGCGGTGCACGGTGTAACTGAAGGCCGTCCTCCGGCGCTGGATTTGGCAACCGAACGTAAATTGCTGGATGGCGTACTTGGCGCTATTCGCGGTGGATTGGTGACCTCGGCGCATGACTTGTCCGAAGGCGGCCTGGCTGCGGCGCTGGCTGAGAGCTGTATCAGCGGTGGTATCGGTGCTAACGTGAACCTGTCAGCGAATGGGCTTCGCCGTGATGTGGCGTTGTTCAGCGAGAGCCAATCGCGGATTATTTTGACAGCAACACCGGATCGGGCTGAAGAGCTGAAAGCTGCGATTGCTGCGGCTGGAGTTCCTGTAGAAGTCATCGGAACCGTTGGCGGAGACAGATTGCGTGTGAACTTGGACGACGTAGCCGCGCTTGATGAGCCGGTACCTGCGCTGAAGTCCGTTTGGGAGGATGCCATTCCATGTCTTATGAAATAAAGACCGGGAAAGAGCAGACGGAACCTATTCTGTGGACCGGCGACTTTTACAATGAAGGAACGGGCTCGGGAGATATTTTTGATACGTTAAAAGAAGAATGCGGCGTTTTCGGGGTCTTCGGACACCCGGAAGCTGCATCTATGTCCTATTACGGTCTGCATGCCTTGCAGCACCGTGGGGAAGAGAGTGCGGGCATTTGCGTGGCAGACGGACGCGATTTTAACTATCACCGCGGCATGGGATTGGTTAAAGAAGTATTCGACAAAGACAGAATTGCCTCGCTGGTCGGCGACATGTCCATTGGGCATGTCCGTTATTCCACTAGTGGTGACAGCCGATTGACCAACGCGCAACCGCTTGTGTTCAAATACCGTGACGGTGATCTAGCGATTGCCACGAATGGCAATATTGTCAACGAGCCGCTGATCCGGCGTCAGCTGGAGCAAAGCGGATCAATCTTCCAGACCACAAGCGATACAGAAGTGCTAGCACATCTTATTGCGCGCTCACCGAAGGATTTTGTCGAAGCGGCTAAGGATGCTTTGGAGCAATTGGTTGGCGGGTTCGCTTTTCTGCTGATGACCAATGACAAACTGCTTGTCGCATCTGATTCGCACGGCTTGCGTCCGCTGGTGATGGGGCGTGTCGGTGAAGCTTATGTGTTCGCCTCGGAATCCTGCGCTCTGGAGACCATTGGTGCAGAGTTCGTACGCGATATCGAGCCGGGAGAGCTGCTCGTGCTTGATAAAGACGGTCTTCGCGAAGACCGCTTCACTGAGCCGAAGCGTAAGGCACTGTGCGCAATGGAGTATATTTACTTCGCGCGTCCAGATAGCGATCTGAATGGCTCGAACCTGCACGCTGCACGTAAGCGGATGGGCAGCCGGATGGCATTGGAAGCTTTTGTCGATGCGGATATCGTAACTGGCGTGCCGGATTCCAGTATCTCTGCGGCTATTGGCTATGCTGAACAGACGGGCATCCCGTATGAGCTAGGACTGATCAAGAACAAGTACACTGGCCGGACTTTCATCCAGCCAAGTCAGGAACTGCGTGAGCAAGGTGTTAAGATGAAGCTCAGCGCCGTGCGCCGTGTCGTTGAAGGCCAGCGCGTCGTCATGATTGACGACTCTATCGTGCGTGGTACGACCTCACGCCGTATCGTTAATCTGTTGCGCGAAGCCGGAGCTGTTGAGGTACACGTGCGGATCACTTCGCCGCCGTTCAAGAATCCTTGCTTCTACGGAATTGATACGCCTGACCGCCGCGAACTCATCGCCTCCTATAAGACGATTGAGGAAATGTGTGAAGAGATTAACGCGGATTCCCTTGCGTTCCTCTCACCCGACGGGCTGATCAGCTCTATCGGTGGATATAACAGTAATGACTATAAAGGCGGGCTGTGCCTGTCCTGTTTTGATAATGATTACCCGACGCAGGTGGATTTCGGCGGAGCGGAGAAGGATGGCTGCTCCTGCTAGGGTTGTCCATCCCCCTAAATCCCCCTTGCTAAGGGGGACCCCGGAGGGCGCTGCCCTCCGGCCACCCGAAAGCTTGGTGGTAGGTGTTTGGTTTTAACTTGCTAAGGGTGCTGGGGTGCGGGTGCCCGCATTGTCCCTGTTTGCCTCCGGCAAAGGCGGGACAAGCTCTACGGCGTTCCGCCCCCTGGCGGCATGCTGCACGCCGGGGGATGGTTGGCGGCTTGGCTTCGCTCCAAGCGCTTGGGGCTCGAAAAGCTACTCCCTGTTTGCTGCGCAAATGCGGTGCGCTTTTCTCGCCCGTGGGTGGTCAGCGCTTGGCTTCGCTCCAAGCGCCGAGGGGCTCGAAAAGCTACTCCCTGTTTGCTACGCAAATGCGGTTGCGCTTTTCTCGCCAGTGGTTGGTAAGTGCTTGGCTTCGCCTCAAGCACCGAGGGCTTGAAAAGCTAGTTCCTGTTTGCTGCGCAAATGCGGTGCGCTTTTCTCGCCTAGTGAGGTGCTCGGCTTCGCCAGAGCACCGAACCCTTGCTGCTGTGCAAGGTGCGTACTGCGGCTTGCGGGCAGGGTTGCCCGGTGGTTTGGAAGTCATGGAGAGGAATTTTGGAGCTGTAGAAGCGTAGCGTTCGCCTTTATGATTGGATTTCTACCGCGAATAGCGGTTTAAATCAGGAAATCCAATCATAACAGCGATCGGAAGTCCAAACATTCATCGTAATGACGCCTGAAAACCACCTCCTTCCCTGCCGCCCCGCAAACGCACACTAAATTATAAAGATGAGGTGTCCAATAGTGTCGGAAGCTTACAAGAACGCCGGAGTGGATATTGCGGCTGGCAATGAAGCGGTAGAACGCATGAAAAAGCACGTAAAACGCACGTTCCGTCCCGAGGTCATGACTGAGCTGGGCGGATTTGGCGCGCTTTTCGGCCTCAATAAGGATAAATATGAGGAGCCAGTTCTGGTATCGGGAACAGACGGCGTAGGTACGAAGCTGAAAATCGCGTTCGCGGCGGATCGCCATGACACCATTGGTATTGATGCAGTGGCCATGTGCGTGAACGATATCGTGGTACAAGGCGCAGAGCCACTGTTCTTCCTCGATTATCTGGCCTGCGACAAGGTAGTGCCGGAGAAGATTGAAGCTATCGTGGCAGGTATTGCCGAAGGTTGTCATCAAGCGGGTTGTGCCCTGATTGGCGGCGAAACAGCGGAAATGCCTGGTATGTATTCTGAGGGCGAGTATGACATCGCAGGCTTCACAGTTGGGATCGCTGATAAAGCCAAGCTGGTTACCGGAGCAACCATTGCCCCTGGAGATACAGTTATTGGACTGGCTTCAAGCGGCGTACACAGTAACGGATTCTCGCTGGTACGCAAGCTTTTGCTGGAAGAGGACGGGTACGCGCTGGATGAGACGGTTGATGAACTGGGAGCACCGCTTGTAGATGTGCTACTGGCACCGACCAAAATCTATGTGAAGCCTTTGTTGTCGCTTCTGGAACAGCTTCCTGTGAAAGGGATGGCTCATATTACTGGTGGCGGATTCATCGAGAACATTCCGCGTGTGCTGCCAGACGGTGTGAATGTGGAGATCAACTATGGTTCGTGGCCGATTCTGCCGATCTTTAACCTGCTGCAAAGCAAAGGGAACGTAACTAACCGCGATATGTTCACCACATTTAACATGGGTGTTGGTTTGGTCCTGGTTGTTGACGCTGCGAATGGCGAGCAGGCGCTTGAGCTGCTCAAAGCAAGCGGCGAAGAGGCTTATATCATCGGTACTGTGACCGAAGGCGAGCGCATCGTTACCTTTACGGGGGCTGAAGTATAATGCAATTGAACCGCATCGCCGTGTTTGCTTCAGGTCAGGGCAGCAACTTTGCTGCGCTGACTGAAGCGCAAAAGGCAGGCAAGCTTGGTAGCGGGAGCATTGAACTGCTTGTCTCCGACAAGCCGGAATCAGGGGCGGCACAGCGGGCAGTGGAGGCGGGTATTCCGACACTGCTCCTGCGCCCGAAGGATTTTGCCAGCCGGGAGCTGTACGAAGCAGAGATTGTGGCCGAACTTCAGCGCCGGGACATCGGGCTGATTGTGCTGGCTGGATATATGCGGCTTATTACCCCCGTTCTGCTTACGCCATACGCAGAGCGGATTATCAATATTCATCCTTCGCTGTTGCCGGCATTTGCCGGAATAGACGCGATTGGTCAGGCACTGAATTATGGTGTGAAGCTGACGGGCGTGACGGTGCACTATGTGGATGGTGGCATGGATACCGGCCCAGTTATTGCCCAGCGAACGGTCGCTGTGGAGGATAACGATACGGCGGAGACACTCGCTGAGCGGATTCATCAGGTAGAGCATGGCTTGTATGCCGATGTGGTCGCTGCTTTTGCCGATGGGCGGATTGAACTGGTGGGCAGAAAGACGATCATTCGCGAAAAGTGAGTAGTTAAGGCGAATCGGTCGACTCCAAATGACATTTGAAGCTACTCTCCAGCGAGAGTGATATTTCTCGGGAAATATTGCACAAACTGCGAGTGATGTCGCATGGCAGGGGATACCGGTCGATGGTTTAACAGGAAATTCTCCCGTTAATGTGCCTCATTTCCGTGCTTTGGACGATTTAAATGGAAAAATTCCAGTTAATCGGCTCGTTTGTACAGCATTCGATGATATCGGACGAAATAACAGGAGATTTTCCCGGTAAGTTGTCAGAAAAGGTATGCATGGCTAAATTAACAGGAAGAAATCCTGTTAATTGGTAGGTGGTCGCGATTGAAGCTGTTATAACGACTGTTGTAGCTACTATTGAAGCTATGGTTATTGCGTGCGGTTAGCTGAGATCGTTCACCGTTGTAGCTACTGCTACTGGCCGCGACTACAATGCTTATGACAACTTAACAGCCTTTCATTTTCCAGCAAGACAGCTATTCTCACGTATTCAGATTCACCCCGTTTAGATTGTGGTCCCTTATTCTTTTCGTTTATCTTGGCTATTACGGCTTTATAAATTGCACGGAACATCCGGAGGAGGACTATTCAAAGTGAGTATCAAAAGAGCGCTGGTCAGCGTATCGGATAAACAGGGTATCGTGGATTTTTGCCGCGAGTTGTCTGCATTGGGCGTAGAAATCATCTCCACAGGCGGAACTAGCACACTTCTGGCTAAAGAAGGCGTGCCGGTCATCGGCATCTCCGATGTGACAGGGTTCCCCGAAATTATGGACGGACGTGTCAAAACACTTCATCCAGCCGTACATAGCGGCCTGCTAGCTGTTCGTGACAATGAAGAGCACACACGTCAAATGACTGAGCTTGGCTTGGATTACATCGACCTCGTTGTTGTCAATTTGTATCCTTTCGCAGAGACGATTGCTAAGCCGGACGTAACGTATGAAGACGCCATCGAGAACATCGATATCGGCGGACCGACGATGCTGCGTTCTGCGGCGAAGAACCATGCTTTTGTCAGTGTGGTAGTGGATGCCAGCGACTATGCAGCGGTGCTTGAAGAGGTTCGTGCAGGTGGAGATACGACACTGGAGACCCGCAAACGTCTTGCGGCAAAAGTGTTCCGCCATACGGCGGCTTACGATGCCCTGATTTCCGATTATTTGTCAAATGTAACCGGTGATCCGCTGCCGGAGCGCTACACGGTAACTTACGAGAAGATCCAGGATCTGCGCTATGGCGAGAACCCACACCAGAAGGCTGCTTTCTACCGCAAGCCATTGGCTTCGCTGGATACGCTGACAGCGGCAGAGCAATTGCACGGCAAAGAGCTGTCCTACAATAACATCAACGATGCCAACGCTGCCCTGCAAATCGTAAAGGAATTTGAAGAGCCGGCTGTCGTAGCGGTTAAGCATATGAACCCTTGCGGAGTGGGCGTAGGTGCAAGCGTGTATGAGGCTTACCAAAAAGCTTACAATGCTGATCCGACCTCCATCTTTGGTGGTATTGTGGCTGCGAACCGCATTATTGATGCGGATACAGCTAATCTACTGAAGGATATTTTCTTGGAGATTATTTTAGCGCCAGGCTTCACGGATGAAGCGCTCGAAATTTTGACCAAGAAGAAGAATATCCGTCTGCTCAAAATCGGCAATCTAAGTGCGGCAGCTGCGCGTAAGAGCAGCTTTGTCGTGACCTCCATCGACGGTGGTATGGTAGTTCAGGAGAGCGATGTGCACTCCATTAACCCGGATGAGTTGCAGGTGGTAACTGACCGTAAGCCTACGGAAGAAGAACTGAAGCAATTGCTGTTCGGCTGGAAAGTTGTTAAGCATGTGAAATCCAACGCCATCGTGCTCGCAGCTGATGATATGACAGTCGGCGTAGGCGCAGGCCAAATGAACCGTGTCGGTGCGGCGAAGATCGCGATTGAGCAAGCCGGAGAGAAATCCAAAGGAGCCATTCTGGCCTCCGATGCCTTTTTCCCAATGGGCGATACCTTGGAAATGGCTGCAAAAGCAGGAATTACAGCGGTTATTCAGCCGGGCGGCTCCATTAAGGACGAAGAGTCCATCAAGGTCGCTAATGAGTATGGCATCGCTATGGTCTTCACTGGCGTTCGTCACTTCAAACACTAGAGCTGGCTTGGGAGGATTTCATTGTTATGGATATTTTAGTGGTTGGCGGCGGCGGCCGGGAACATGCGATTATATGGAGCCTGTCCAAGAGCCCGCGCGCCGGTAAAATCTACTGCGCCCCCGGCAATGCCGGGATTGCGCAGCTGGCGGAGTGCGTGCCGATCGGCGTATTTGAGTTCGACCGGCTAACGGCTTTTGCGAAGGAGCGGGAGGTTGGTCTGGTCGTCATCGGGCCGGATGACCCGCTGGCTGGAGGGATTGTTGACGCTTTTGAAGCAGAAGGCATTCCGGTCTTCGGTCCGCGCCGCAATGCGGCAGAGATCGAAGGCAGCAAGACCTTCATGAAGGATCTGCTACACAAGTACAATATTCCGACAGCGGCGTATGAGAAATTTGACGATTATGAAGCAGCTGCGGCTTATCTGCAAGAGCAGCCACTGCCGATAGTTATCAAAGCGGACGGACTGGCAGCAGGCAAAGGCGTGACTGTAGCCTACTCCAGAGAAGAAGCAGACAAGGCGCTGGCAGATATTATGGTCAGCAAAGTATTTGGTGAAGCGGGCGCTCAAGTTGTCATCGAGGAGTTCCTGGCCGGGCAAGAGATGTCCATTCTGGCCTTTGTGGACGGGGAGACGGTGCGGCCGATGGCTGCCGCCCAGGATCACAAGCCGGTGTACGACGGTGACAAGGGGCCTAATACAGGCGGAATGGGTACTTATTCCCCACTGCCGCATATTGACGAAGCTATTATCCGCGAAGCGGTGGAGAGTATCATTGAGCCTACGGCGAAAGCCATGGTAGCGGAAGGACGCCCGTTCAGCGGGGTGCTGTTCGCAGGGCTGATGATTTCGCCGGATGGCAAGCCGAAGACGATCGAGTTCAATGCCCGCTTCGGTGATCCAGAGACCCAGGTGGTTCTGCCAAGGCTCAAGAGTGATCTGCTCGAAATCTTTCTGGCTGTAGTGGAAGGGCGTCTGGCAGACATAGAGATCGAGTGGAGCGAGGAAGCCGCAGTATGCGTAGTGCTGGCTTCTGGCGGCTACCCGGGATCTTACCCGAAGGGTGAACCGATTTCCGGTCTGGAAGAGGACGGAGAAGGGCTGGTCTTCCATGCGGGAACGGCCCGTGGTGAGGATGGAAGCTGGTTGACTAACGGCGGCCGGGTCCTGGGCGTCGTAGGACTGGGCGCGGATATTCGCGAGGCTCGCGAAGCGGCTTATGCCCGTGCCGAAAGGATCGCTTTTCCCGGAAAACAAAGCCGTAGCGACATCGCGATGAAGGCACTCGTCTAAGGAAAAAGGACTGTATCTAGCATTTTTTTACGCTATAAGTCCTAAAAAAGGACTGACAAGTGATAGAAAAAGTGCTATAATACAACACGTACGGGGGAAAATGTGCGGATATATACAGATAAAGGGGCCTTTCCGATCATGGAAAGGCCTTTTTTAAACATCAGCTTGTGCAAATTATGCTGTGCCGTTTTCTGGGGGTGCTTGAAATGTCATCTTACAGCACATATGATATAAAGGTTCCGTGCCGGAGATAACATACCAGGGCATGCAGCAGTGCGCTTGATGGCGTACATTCAGTCACAGATTTAAGGGGGAATTGGTTTTGAGTAAGGTTGGAAGAAATGACTTGTGCCCGTGCGGCAGCGGGAAGAAATATAAGAAGTGCTGTCTCGGCAAGGAGCAGGATGCAGTCGAATCCATACTGCGGCTCGTAACAACGGAAGAAGCCGCGGCGCAGGAGATTTCGGCAGTTGCCCTGCAAACAGAACAACCGGCAGCAGCACAGCCCGCAGAACGCCCGGAGAACAAGCTTACCCTGGCCAAGCTTAGAAAAATGGTATCCCGTGACCTAAAATGGGAGCATCCGTCCCATGAGCAATTGGGGTTGCATCTCATAGAGAGCATGAGAAATAAATTCGACAAGGAGCTTATTCAAGAGGCGCTTGTCCTGTGGAACGGCTATTCTCGTCAAACCAAACCTGCGGTCAAGAAGATGGGTTCCTTCTGTGCAGCGATAGAATATTTGCTGTCTGAAGAGTACGGCTTCCTTCTCACCCAGGCGGAACTGGCGATTAAATATGAGGTTACTGCGGCAACGATCTCACGTAAAGTGAAGGAAATGCTGAATTATATCGAAGAGTACGGTATGGGCGAAGCGCCTGACACATTGGCTGAACTGAGCAGCCTGGAAAGTCCGAAGGAGAAGGAGCAGGCGCTACTGGCAAAAGTGATGGAAACCCCGTCGGCCAAACGCCGGGTACAGCTTGCACGTACGATTCTGGAAATTTACCCAGACAGTCCGGACGCTTATCTTGTTCTGGCTGAGGAATCTGAGGATGAGGAAGAGGCCCGTGCTTTTCTAAAAGCTGGGATGGCTGCCGGAGCACGCGAGCTGGGCGAAGACTTTTTCAAGGAGAATAAAGGTCATTTCTGGGGGCTTGTAGAGACACGGCCTTATATCCGTATCTGTAAGAGTTATGCTGATTCCTCTTGGTTCGGCGGAAATGCCGAAGAAGCGGTTAAGACGCTGGAGCACGTGCTGGAGCTGAATCCGGACGATAACACAGGTGCCCGTTATTTGTTGGTAGCAGCCTACCTCTACAACAATAAGCTGGGTAAGGCGGAGCAGATTCTTAAGCTATATGGTAAAAATGATGCCGCGGCTTCCTATGCCTATGGCCGTATGCTGCTGGAGTACAAGAAGAACGGGCTGACTGCCCAGCTAAAAATGCTGTACCGTGTTGCCCGTAATGTGAACAAGCATGTGCCTGAATATCTGCTTGGCACCAAGCGGCTGCCGCATAATCTCCCGGACTATGTTGGGAGAGGCGATGCCAATGAGGCGATCGAATATGTCATCGTGAATTCACGCCTTTGGACAAGCGTGCCGGATCTGCTGAAGTGGATGTTGAAGCAATAGTACAGGAGTGATCGCTGAGGTGCCTATGCTGGCGTTCAGCAACGTATAAGAAGAGGTGTCTCGGGAGTCATGAACAGATGACTGCGGGACACCTCTTATTGTGTTTTCTACCTAAGAAAAACTGGCCTTGAAAAAAGTCTGAGGGAATAGTATGTTACAAGAAGCAAAACGATTAGACAGAGACAGTGAGGCGAGGAGAGTCATGAGAGAAGACGAAGACCGGATCTTGGGGATGGAAGATATTGTACGGGCACATCACGTGCTGCGCGAGGTCATTGTTCGTACGCCGTTGCAGCGTGATGCGGTACTGTCTGCCAAATATGATTGCGATGTGTACTTGAAGCGGGAGGATCTGCAGATTGTCCGCTCCTTCAAAATACGCGGGGCTTATAATATGATTCGTAGCCTGTCCCCAGAGGACAGAGAGAAAGGCATTGTCTGCGCCAGCGCAGGCAACCACGCCCAAGGCGTAGCTTACTCCTGCAAGGCGCTTGGAATTAAAGGCAAGGTCTATATGCCGAGCACCACACCAAGCCAGAAGGTGAAGCAGGTTCGGCGCTTTGGCGGGGAATTCGTAGAGGTCATTCTGAAGGGGGATACCTTTGATGATGCCTATGACGAAGCTTTGCAGGCCTGCATCGATTTCGGGATGACGCTGATCCATCCGTTCGATGAGCCGAGAATTATTGCCGGTAACGGAACGATTGGCATGGAGGTTATGGAAAGTCTGGACAACCCTGCCGACTTTATTTTCGTGACTATTGGCGGCGGCGGCTTGGCTGCAGGCGTCTCAACCTATGTCAAAACCGTTAGCCCTTCTACGAAGGTCATTGGTGTTGAGCCACTTGGTGCGGCTTCTATGAGTGAGGCCTTTAAGCAAGGAAAAGTAGTTACCCTGGATCACATCAACAAGTTCGTAGACGGTGCGGCTGTTAAGCGTGTAGGTGGATTGACGTACGATATTTGTTCACGTTCTCTGGATGATGTTGTTATGGTGCCTGAAGGTAAGGCTTGTACGACTATTCTGGAGTTATATAATGAAAATGCCATTGTTGTAGAGCCAGCAGGCTCCCTGCCTATCGCGGCGCTTGATCAGTACCGTGATCAAATCCGTGGCAAAACGGTGGTTTGCATCGTTAGCGGTGGCAATAATGATATTGACCGGATGCAGGAGATCAAGGAGCGTTCGCTGATCCATGAAGGTCTCAAGCATTATTTCATGGTGAATTTCCCGCAGCGTGCTGGTGCACTTCGCGAATTCCTGGCAGAGGTGTTAGGTCCGGAAGACGATATAACCCGTTTTGAGTATACGAAGAAGCATGACAAGGAGAACGGCCCTGCACTGGTTGGCATTGAGCTGTCCAGTAAGGAATCATATGCCCCGCTGATCGAACGGATGCAGCAGAAGGGCATGGATTATACAGAAATCAACAAGGATATGAATTTGTTCAATATGTTAATTTAATTGGATACGGCTGAGAGAGCTGTATGAGATATAAAAAAGCCCGTCCCACTTTTGAATAGTGGGACGGGCTTTTGCTGTTTGATGCCGCGTTTTATTGTTTTCTGAAGGCTTGTATTGCTCTTTGAAGCTTTGTATTGCTTGCTAAAGGTTTGCATTGCAATCCTGGTTTGTGGAGTCTTCAAGGACTATCTTCACACAGCTATACGCTAAGTTAGAGGGACTTCCTTGGATCTGTACTGCTCTACCTTGTCGTCGAGCAGATAGCCGTTCTCTTTCAGCAGCTTCATGAAGCCTTCGAGCTTCTGTAAAAAGGGGCTATTATCAGGGTTCTTGGCCGATAACAGTCCGGCATAGGCCTTCTGTGCCTCCAAATCCATTTCTAGATTATCGTAATGGAATAGAGGCGTGTTGTTCAGGCCATAGAATGTGCTGGCGATGTACTTCGCGTATAGCTGCTTCGCGGCCGTAATCCGATTTGACTTCGGATAGCTGCGTGTGAACTGCTCTGCCGCCAGAGCGCGGGCGGCTACCTCGGTCCAGGCGATGACCAGCCCGTTGTCCTTGGCAGAGGGAAGGTCAGACTCCGCAGCCATCATCGTTAGATAATCGCTGATGTCGTTCGTGACATAAACTTTGTACTTGCGGTAGGCTGCATAATCAATTACAGGAAAGTAAGTACCTTCTGCCGTCTCCAGCTTATAGCCGCTCTCTCCAGCGGTCTCCAGCAACGTTCGCAGGGCAGGATCTTTAACACTTTCAGCCAGCTTGACCATACTAACCTGCGGTTTATATACGGTAGCCAACTGGCGCTGCACATCACTTCTGCTGAATTTGTTCTCCCATGCCCCAAGAGCGGCCTTATGTAGGTTCTCAAGCTGCAAAGTCATCATTGTGGCCCGGTAAGAAGTCACGGCATACAAGTTGCTGTTCAAATATTTAATAGCCTGCGGAAGCTTGGACGACGACGAGAGCAGGGGCTGGGCAGCCTTGTATATAGCTTCCGAATGACTGTTGTCTGCGCTTGTTGTGGAAGTCTTGCCGGTGCTTTCCTGAGTGCTTGATCCGCTTCCCGCTGCATAAATAGATGCGGTGGGGATGGCTTGTACACCGATGGTAACCGCAAGAACGGCTGCTAACAAATAGGGCTTCTTGTTCATATGTGCTTCCTCCTGTCTATTTGAAATGGAGTAAGAGAAGTAAGAGAAGTAAGAGACTTATTTTTTCAAGAACAGCACTTTCAGGCCGACCGCTCCGGCAGCGAAAATAATCAGGCTGATCCAAGGGGAAATCGAAAAGACGGGCAGCAACGTATCCAGGTACGTACCGACAAATATCACTACAGCGGCTATTGCAATATAGATGCTTAGTCCCTTGAGGTCAAAACCCTTTGTCTGCGGTGTGTCGCTATCAGACAAGGCAGCCATCCACTTCATAAATAATTCAATGACGACAATGGAGCCAATACCTACGGCAATAAGGGTGAAGAGGCTGACCTGATTGAATATTCCCGATGAGCCGGTAGTCCATTGAAACAACAGGCCGAATGCGCCTAATACGCCGAAGAGGCAGGTCAGAGCCGCCCATGGAATCATTAGGTAGTAGCTCAGCTTACTTCTGGCGGGAGCCGGCGGTACACTCTCCACGATTTCTCTGAAATAGTCTTCCGGATGCTCCCCGAAAATTTGTTTGGCGTTCCTGCCTTTGCCTTGTTCTTGAACCAGCAGCTTGGCCGCTTCCAGGAGCAGTTCCTCTGTACGAAGAGCATCAACCCGGCTGGCCCGCATCGCGAGAATCATATCCTCAAAATACGAGCGGTTGAACGGTGTCAGCTGCTCGCGAAGTGCGTTGTTTTCCTTAATCATATCTTTAACTTTCATGGGGTGGATATTACCTCCAATATCATAAATCATGAATACCTTAGCCTAAAGTATACGTTTGACAAGCAGGTCAGTGCAAGGAAATGCGTTTCGACCTGTGATGCATAATCCTTATCAAAGCGTGAACACTGATAAGGTAATGGATTTGAACAAATACAGTACTTGGAAGGGCAGGGCGAGGTTATGGAACATGGTGATCAGAAGGAGCAGGACAGATTCATGGGCGATGGCTTCGAGCCTGAACCGACCCATGGCATGGTTGATTGGGGTGGTTCCGATGGCTTCAGTCTCTGGGATGCTGCCACGGGAACAACCGATAACTGGATGAAGGATTGGGAAGGCAGACAAGAAACGCATGACATGTTCCACAACAGTTACGACTGACGGGCCCTTTCAGCAACGGTGGCCTCTTTTGTTCCCGGTGAACAAGAGAGGTCTTTTCCTTTTCTATTGACAATAATGTTGGATACCGTATAATAAGAATATAATTCATACTAAATTTATCGGAATTACAAAATATATCAGATGCAGATATGTATTTTAGAAGGAGGACACGGCAATGGAACGCGCAATTGTAATCCGGCATAACCGGGAGGAACTAACCGCAAGCATTCATTATCCGACAAAAGAAAAAGGGACCACCGGGCGTTGCAAGGACCGGGTTCCTTTGGCGGTGATTTGCCATGGATTCGTAGGTAACCGGATCGGGGTGGACCGGATTTTTGTCAAAGCTGCCCGGGAGCTGGCTCAGGACGGTTACATGGTTATTCGCTTTGACTATGCTGGCTGCGGCGAGAGCAGCGGGAATTACGGCAGCGAGGATATGGAGTCCATGATCGCCCAGACTCGTGCCGTACTGGATTACGGGATTAGTTCCGCAGATGTGGACCCGCAGCGGGTAACGCTGATCGGACACAGTCTTGGCGGGGCCGTAGCTCTCTTAACAGGGATCCGTGATCGCCGGGTTAAGAACCTTGTCCTGTGGTCGGCGGTGGGCTACCCGTTCAATGACATTGTGAAGATCGTGGGCCGGGATGCATATGATCAAGCGGTGAAGACTGGTTCGGCTGATCATGCTGGCTATTCCTTTACCCCTGTATATTTTAACTCCCTGGCGGCGTTCCAACCATTCCAAGAGGCCGGCAAATTCAGCGGTGATGTGCTGGTCGTTCACGGGACTTCGGATGATGTTATTCCGGTAGACTACGCTTTTCTTTACCAAAAGCTATTCTGGACCCGGCCGGAGGGCCGGTGCGATAAAGAAATTATTTTTCAGGGGGATCATACCTTCTCCACTGGCCCGGCGCAGGAGCAATTGCTTAAGCGGACTCGGGAATGGATGAACGAGCAGGAGCATCTGCAGGAGGAGTGGCAGAACTGGATGATATAGAAAGCTCTTCTCTACTCGCCAAACAGGGGAAGAAGGGGTAAAATAAAGATGCAGGCCATATACTGGGTTAGGAGGTTGGCATCCTATGAAATTACCCGCATTTTTTATCGCGCATGGTTCCCCGTTGCTTGCCCAGGAGGATAACGAATATACCCGGTTTCTGGAGCGACTCGGCCGTGATTTAGGAAAACCCCGCGCTATCGTTGTATTCACGGCGCATTGGGATAGTCCGGAGCAGCTATTGACTGTGGATGTTCAGCATGAGGCGAAGCACGACTTCTACGGATTTCCTGAGGAAATGTACTCGCTGACCTATCCGGCTCCAGGCGATCCTGAGCTGAGCCGCGAGATCTCGGAGTTGTTCAAGGCACAGAACCTGCCGCATCAGCCGGTGCTTGGCCGTGGACTGGATCATGGCGTATGGGTGATCCTGAAGAAGTTGTTTCCGCAGGCAGACGTACCTGTAGTTGCGTTATCGGTAGACTCTCTGCGTTCCCCTAAGGAGCAATATAACATCGGACGCATGCTGGCCCCGCTGCGAGAGCAGGGCGTGCTCATTATCGGCAGTGGAGGATTGGTGCATAATCTGAGACTGCTGAGAGAAGATGATCAGCCCGAAGCATGGGCGCAGGAATTCGATGCCTGGGTCGCTAAAGGCCTCCAGTCTTGGGATCTCCCAGAGCTGTTCGCCTATGAGAAGAAGGCCCCTCATGCCCGAGAAGCTGTCCCCACCTATGGAAAAGAGCATTTTGTGCCCCTCTTCTATGTGATGGGAACCGCAGATGAGGGCAGACAGGCACAGCTAATGATCCAGGCTTATCAATACGGAACTCTTAGCCTGAATTGCTGGATGCTCGACTAGAATTGAATATGAGACCTTGAGAATAAATGAATACAGGGTGCAGTCGGAATTTGCCGGCTGCACCCTTTTTGAGTTGTTTTTATGGATTAACACTGGTGGGGGAGAGAATTGTTAATTTCCAACGCCATGACTATTAATAGTGATAGTCGTTTTTACAGGTTTCTCTGAATCATTGGATGGATTGGGAAGACCAACAACAGCAACAGCGCTAAGAATACTACATGTAGCCAAGAGAAAAGCCAATTTTCTTTTCATTTAACTTTTGCACCTCTCTAATTAGAATAGTATATCTATCTTGAGATTCTGCAGGTGCATGATGCCTGAATTGTTCGTATAATCCCACACATCTCAGTATTGCACTATCACACTTTATTTTAATAGAAGATTCCAAACTTTCCAATACTAGTAATATACCTTTTTGAAATTTTTTGTTGTTTAAATAATAAAGACCTAGTTCAGCCAGCAATCGTGTATGACGATCCATCGTGATCAAACTGTTCACTTCCCCAAAGAGTCCTTCTTGGTCTTTTAATCGAAGATGTGGATCAAAGCGTTCAAGAACAGGGTCTATATTGAAATGGTACGTATTCGAAGCCGCAACGATTCTGCATAATCCGACGAAAACCTCGTCTTGTCTGGTTGAGAGATAGTCAATGTATTCCGGCAAAACCTCAGCTTGCCCTCGCATTAATTTGTACATATAACGGTTTGCTTCAGACCATTCATGGAACTGATATATGATTTGCGCCTCTTCGTCAGAAGGGGAATCCACCCAATCTGCTGTGCCATATAAATCTGCATATTCCAAGGCCGTCTCATAATCTCCATGTTGACTGTAAACATTACCGAGCGATAAGTGAGCGTATAGGACGTAAAACACAAGGGGCTTGTTCGGTTCATTGTACGGATGACTTCGTCCACGGGATTGCTCGTATTGAATCATAGCTTTGTGTCCCATTTTTTGCGATAACAGCTCAACTGCCTGCCAACGATGGAGAGAGATATTCACATTGATCAATTCATTAAGCGCATCCAACTGGTACATTTCGTCCAGCCGGTCAATGTAGGGCTCAAATTGAATAGCAGCAAGCGTATTTAGATCCTGGTCTTCACATAAGTTAATGATGAACAAACGGTAATGACAAAGGGCCAGTCGTTCGGAATGTTGATACTTCTCAGTTTCGGCCAGACTTTCATAGAGAATCAACGCTGCCGCTCTCTTGCCATTCCTAAAGAATTCTTCAGCAGCCTCAAACAGCAAAGGTGCATAAGAGAGTCTGTCCAGCATCAAATGAACGGTCTGCCGAATATAATCCAATTTATTCAATTCTGCACAGCGATTAAGATACGGTCCTAACCTACGCCAATCTGGTGAAGAATGAAAGAAGCAGTCCTGAATGTATAGATCATAAAAATGTCCTTCTTCGAGCCGCATAGCTGACGTGATCTTGTCTAACTGTTGCATGGAGATTGTTTTTTTGTCGTTAAGAATATTGCTTAGTGTTCCAGTATGTAACCCGGCTGCTTCTGCAAACTGACTGACAGTTATCTTTTTCTCTTTTAAAAAGCTTTCTAATTGTGCGGTTATCGTGGTTGTCGGTTCCATATGAACACCACCCTCACTATAAACCAAAAATAGGAAACTTATGTATTCAATTTATATAATATTACTTATAAATACAGCGGTCAATCGTAGAGATCACTAATCCTAGCGAAACCAAGACAAAATGGACAGGCTGTGATTAAATGGAAGAAACGCTTGAAAGAGAGGAACGACCACCTTATGATATTGAACCGTGCTTCTTCCCGTTTGCTGTGCAGTTTTCTTCTTGCCGGGGGGCTGTTGTCCGCTTGTGGAACCGAGGCTGCACTGAATCAGCCGGTAGCAACTACTGAGTCTATCCCCGAGCCGACGGTGTCCAGTGAGCCTTCGCCATCTCCGGTACCTGTCGGAGGGCCAATATCCGGTTTGACGGGACTGCAAGTCCCGGAGGAAACCGCGCTGCCGCGGCCCTTATCCATAATGATCAACAATGCACCAGCCGCCCGTCCACAATCGGGGGTAAGCGAGGCGGATATTCTGTATGAGGTGCTGGCTGAGGGTGGGATTACACGTTTGATCGGTGTGTTCCAGAGTCATACTGGTGTTGTGAAAATCGGCCCGATCCGCAGCATCCGGCCATATCTTATTGATATTGGCGAGAGCCACGGCGGTGTGACCGTGCATGCGGGAGGCAGTCCTGACGCTTATGCCATTCTGCAGAGACAGAAGAAGGAAGACCTCGACGAAATCGGAAGGGCCGGGGCCTATTTCTGGCGGGACAAGGATCGTAAAGCCCCACATAATCTGTACAGCAACACAGCAAAGCTTAGGGAAGGGTCGGAAAAGCTAGGATATGCGCAGGATACGCCAGTGCCCGGTTATCTTTTCAACAATCCTGATGCCCAGCCAACCGGAGGACAAGTCGCGTTCGAATTCAACGTGAATTTTCTATTGAAGAGCTATGATGTCGGGTATAAATATAATGTCGAGCGGGCGACTTACCAGAGATGGGTGAACGGCAAGCCGCATCTGGATCTGAATAATGACCACCCCGTGGAAGCTGCGAATGTTGTCGTAATGGGGAGTGACCATAAGGTGCTGGATGATGTCGGCAGGCTCCAGGTCGATGTGGAACTTGGAGGAGAGGCGCTGCTGTTCCAGCGCGGAGAAATCATTCAAGGCCGCTGGTCGCGTAAGCCTGGTGATATCATTCGTTTTGTGAAGGATGGTAAGGAGGCACTCATGTATCCAGGTGTCACGCATATCCTGATTGTGCCCAATGCACCGTCATTCAACAGTCACATTACTTATCCGGGGGCGGAGAAAACAACTTAGAGAATAAGTTCATTCGTACAGGCGAACAGTAAGGTATGCCCCCAGCCGCTTGGCAGAGAAGGCAAGCTACTTGAAAAAGCGCATAACATAGCCTTTTATCAATCCAGTATGTCCCATTATTTCCGTGAATGTAGAAATATTATTGCTATTCAACGAATTTGTTATCATACTGTAAAAAAGTTGTCGTTTTTTACTTCTATCCCTTCCACTGTTATGTTAAGATAACAGAGTTGTCATTCATTTTCATGCTTTTTCATTTGGATGACTTCGCGTTTAGACCGTTATTTTATGTAATTTATGTAAAGGGGTTTAAAATGATGAAGTTGAGAAAAAAGGACATATTCTTTGAAACGCTGGAAAACATGGCGGATACCATTGTCCAAGCTGCGGATTATTTTGCTCAAAATATTACTAATCTTCAGAATAACGTGGAGAGCTTTGCCGCAGAGATGAAGAAGTACGAATCGCAGTGTGATACTTACACGCACACCGTTATCAAAGAATTGAACAAAACGTTCATTACGCCTCTAGAACGCGACGACATTATGGACCTGATCACGAGCATGGACGATGTCATTGATGGTTTGGAAGCTTCAGCCTCACGTTTCTATATGTATAACTTGCTTGACGCGGATGAATATATTGTGCAATTTGCAGAAATTCTCCGTCAAAGCGCCTATGAAATTCAAAAAGCGGTGCACCTGCTGTCCCAGAAAAAGCTGCTGGCGATCCGTGAGTATACCATTCGCCTGAACGATCTCGAGAACCAGGGCGATGAAGTGTTGCGTACTTGCACAAAAGCCCTGTTCGAAAAAGTGAAGGACCCGATTGAGCTGATCAAGCGCAAAGAGCTGTACGAACGGCTGGAGACGACGACCGATAAATGCGAGGACGTCGCTAACAAGCTGGAATCGATCATCATGCGTAACTCATAATAAGGGGCCTTCAAATATATGGATACATCATTACTGGTGCTTGGCATCGTTGTATTTCTCGCGCTAGCGTTCGACTTTATCAACGGTTTCCACGATACGGCCAACGCAATTGCTACCTCTGTATCAACGCGGGCGCTCCCGCCGCGTACAGCGATCATTTTAGCAGCTACCATGAACTTTGTCGGCGCCCTGATGTTTACCGGTGTCGCTAAGAAGATTGGTGGAAGCATCACAGACCCTACCATGCTGGATAACGGGATTCAAGTCGTTATTGCAACGCTTGTCGCTGCGATCATCTGGAACCTGGTAACATGGTGGTTCGGAATTCCTTCCTCCTCATCACATGCGCTGATCGGTGCTTTGGCCGGTGCAGTATACGTGGGAGCTGGTTCCGATCACATCAAATGGAGCGGTTTTATTGAAATCGTGGAAGGTCTTATCTTCTCTCCACTGATTGCTTTTGTTATTGGTTATATTGTAATGATTATCCTCAAATGGATATTTGCCAAACGTAGTCCGCATACCGTCAACAAAGGCTTCCGGACGATGCAAATTATTACGGCGGCGCTGCAATCCTTCACCCATGGTACGAATGATGCGCAAAAGGCGATGGGGATTATTACTTTTGCCCTAGTGACCTCAGGTCATCTGGACTCCATGGAAGTGCCACTCTGGGTTAAGATCGCTGCAGCGACAGCGATGGCGCTCGGAACCTCTGTGGGCGGCTGGAAGATTATCAAGACGATGGGCTCGAAGATTTTCAAAATCGAACCGATCAACGGTTTCGCGGCTGATATTTCAGCGGCTTCCGTTATTTTCTCAGCCACACTGCTGCATTTGCCTGTAAGTACGACTCACGCCATTACTTCGGCTATTCTCGGGGTTGGATCGGCCAAGCGTTTCTCCGCTGTAAAATGGGGTGTAGCTGGACGGATCGTAGTTACGTGGTTCATCACCATTCCTATCAGCGCAGTGCTGGCAGGACTAATCTTCAAAATTTTCTTCTAAAATCATAAGCAAGTGTTTAGATAAGAGCCTGGTCGACATTGGTCGATTAGGCTCTTCTTTTTTGTAGTTGGGAGGAAGGCCATCAATGCGGTACAATGAACAGAGAGGCTAAGGACAGAACGGAGGATTTCATCATATGATACGTACGATGGCGGTAACCCATCAGGGTGAGGTGCTGACAGGGCTGCTGCTGCAAGAGATCCAAATGGCGGATTACGCCTGGATCTGGGTTGATTTTGCAACACCTACAACAGAGGAGACTTCACTTCTGGATACTTACTTTCACTTTCACCCGCTGGCGATTGAAGATTGCATGCATGTGCTGCAGCGTCCGAAGCTGGACTATTATGAGAATGCGCAGTTCTTCGTGCTGCATGCGTTAAATGAACGCACATTGGAAGCGGAAGAGATTGACCTGTTCCTCAGCAAAAGCTTTCTCGTCTCCTATCATCATCAGGAAAAGACGGAGATGAATGAAGCCTGGGAGCAGGTGAAGCAGGAAATTCATAGCCGCAAAGGCTGGTCGGGCGGACCGATGGCTGCAGCGTATACAGTGATGGACAAGCTGGTGGATAAATATTTTCCAAGTCTATATAGCATCGAGGACGAGCTGGCAGATCTGGAGAGTATGGGCAGTAAGGAGTCAGTGGAGGAGTTAATGAGCCAGGTGTTCGATGTCCGCGGGCGTCTATTGAAGCTGCGCCGTACCATTGTACCCATGCGTGACCTGATGTATCGGATACTCAATTCACAGCATGTGCAGAGCAATGGGGAGGAACGGATTTATTTTGGCGACATCTATGACCACCTGTTGAAGCTGACCGATATGATCGAGGTGGACCGTGAAATGACCGCTGATCTCCGGGATAGTTATATCTCGTTAAACTCCAACCGGATGAACTCTATTATGAAAACACTAACGGTCATCACCACCATCTTCATGCCGCTGACGCTGATCGCCGGGATCTATGGGATGAATTTCAAGATCATGCCCGAGCTGGAATGGAACTTCGGCTATTTCGCCGTCCTGTTGCTTATGGTAGTCCTCACTGTGGGGATGATCGCCTGGTTCAAGCGGAGTGGCTGGTTCAAATAGGCTGATGGAGCAAATAGATGAGGCAGCAGCGTAAATGTCCTGGGACATACGCTGCTGCCTTTTTTGGATAAAGTGTCGGAACTTGGCGAAACGAGTGGTACCCAATAGGCAAGGAGCTAAAGAGGCAGGGTTGAAGTAGAGATAGCGCAGAAAGCATAGAGGGCCAGAGACCATAGAGACCAGCTATCACAGAGACCGCAGAAACCATAGAGACCATAGAGACCATAGAAACCGTAGAGATACTGTAGAGATCGCAGCGACTGTAGAGATCCACGGTGGTTAATACTGCGCAGAGAGTTGCCTCCCCCAGTCAACGATCAGTTATATCTGCTATTTACGACGGCGTTTGCGGGAGGGAGAGGAAGTGGCACGTTTGCTGGTGGAACGTGAAGATTTTTTGCGGCTTCCGGAGGAAGGCGACTTTTTTCTACGACGTTTGGGTCTGTACAGAGCGGCATCCTCTTCAGCGGCTAGCGCTCCGGAGGACCCTTTTCCTTTGCCAAAAGTCCCCATGACCAGCTTCACCATTGGGGCCATCTGCTGAAAGCTCGACATCACCTTCTGGACCTTGCCCATCGAACTCACGATTCCTTCAATGCCACCCATCCGGTCGACAAAGCCTTTGATCTGCTCCATGTTGGCTAGATTCCCTAGATTCCCTAGATTCCCAAGTCCACCGAGAAGTCCTCCTGCTTTGGTAGTGACCGCCTCGGCTGCTGGGGCCAGTGCCGCATCTGCAACCTCTGTTACATCCAAACTGGGTAAGAACCCGGTGTCTCCCAGCTCTGGTGTATGCCCGTAGGGACTGATTCCAGGATAGGGTGATGTATTC
The DNA here is from genome assembly GCF_042790635.1 of Paenibacillus sp. NPDC056722. Classification (NCBI taxonomy): domain Bacteria; kingdom Bacillati; phylum Bacillota; class Bacilli; order Caryophanales; family Paenibacillaceae; genus Paenibacillus; species Paenibacillus sp. NPDC056722. The sequence goes on from NZ_JBHTYV010000009.1 coordinate 40,196, forward strand.
AGCGGATCAGCCAGTGAACGGTGACTCCGGCGGGAATGATTATAGTAATGCTCAGGCATAATATCACATTCCTTCGTTATTGGTTTGCTATAATGTATGTCATGGGCGAACATAAGGTATAGACAGATGCCCGGATTACCGGGATAGGAGCGGAAAAGGGCGTATGCCCATATCAGGAGTGTGGAAATGAAAAAACCGTGTCTGCGCTTGATTTTCGACGCTTTTGTAGTACTATAGGGAAGGCGGTTTAAGATCAGGGATGAAAAGGAGAGAGGTCTAGTTCTAAAAAAAACATGTACACCTGGGGTGGACAAATGTCCGTCGATTTCGTTCTTTACAGCGTGAAACCGTTAATGCTTGAAAAAAGCGCTCCAGTACAATATAGTTAGAGGCAGAAGTCACAATAGGGGATGATTAATTAATGCAGCTGAAGAAGCTAAACGATAAAAGTGTGGATCAATTATTCGAGGCTATTTTAACTTTAAAAAATATGGAAGAGTGCTACATATTCTTTGACGATCTATGCACGGTGAACGAGATTCAATCGCTGTCGCAGCGTCTTGAAGTAGCCCGCATGCTGGGCAAAGGCTCTACCTACAACCAGATTGAAGCAGAAACAGGAGCGAGCACAGCGACCATTTCGCGTGTCAAACGCTGCCTGAACTACGGCAATGATGGATATAAAATGACATTGGAACGTTTGGGACGCTAATTCGTGAGACCGGGCGTACTGATGATCAGTCACGGTTCACGCGATGATGCCTGGGTATCTATCGTGGATGAAGCCGTAAACGGCGTATCGCTGCGGGAAGACCTTCCCGTGGCGGTTTCTTTTTTGGAGCTGGTGGAGGGCCGTCTCATTCAGGACGGAATCAATGAACTGGAACAGGCAGGGGTCACGGATATCATGGTGGTACCCTTGTTTGTGTCGTCTGGAAGTACGCATATTGATGAGATAGCGTATGCGCTTGGAGCGAAGCCGGAGCCTGAACGAGAGACCGATCTGGAATGTTTCCAAGTGAGCGCCAAGGTTCACTTCGGCTATCCTGTAGATGATGACCCGGATATTGCCCTCATGATCTGGGACAAAATTCGCGAGCTCTCCAAGCAACCGGAGCAGGAAACGATCCTGCTGGTAGGCCATGGGAGTGTGCATGACGGCTTCCGGCAGCGCTGGGAGCGGGGCATTGCTTCCCTGGCTCAGCGTGTAGCTCGGGTAAGCGGCGTTGCGGCAGCGGATTATGCGCTGCTGAACCCGGACAGTGTGCGCAGCAAAGCAGAGTATTGGCAGCAACAAGGCCACGAGGTGTTGGTGGCGCCACTTTTTTTGAGTGAGGGTTACTTTACGAAGCGAGTGATTCCACAGCGGCTTGAAGGCGTAGGTTATCGCTACTCTGGGCGCACGCTGCTCCCACACCCCCTTTTTCCAAGATGGATTCAGCGGCAGGTAGAGGATTGGTTAGCGTCTGTGCGGGACTGTTCAGGGGAATAATGGGGCTGAGAGCTCTTGGTGATATGTGTAGAATAGCAGCCTAAGTGCTCGCCGAATTGTGGTGAAAAGACCTCTCGTTGCATACACATGTAAGATAGTTATATTGAAGCTAATAAAAGCTACAGCCTGTATATCCGCTTATTTCGCAGCTGTGCTGTGGCTTGCATTTATAATGGAACTTCAGTTTTTCGAAAAATGCGGCAAGTGTTTATGTATATAATAGGTTCTTCAGATGACGTGAGGTTTTTATTTGCCTTAGAGGAAATTTATGTTCGACAGTCGCCGACATTGATTGTAGGGCATTGAATTGGGTATAATCAGTTAGGTTATCTATTAAAAAAACAGGTGGCGTTCCGGTAATGAAAACTGCGAGATTGATTTATAATCCCACTTCTGGACGGGAAGAAATGAAAAAGCGACTCGCCGATATTCTGGACCGGCTGGATGTGGGCGGAATTGAAACCTCCTGCCATGCAACGACAGGAGAAGGCGATGCGACAGCAGCCGCTGCAGACGCGGTTGAACGCGGCTATGATCTGATTATCGCAGCCGGCGGCGATGGCACGCTGAATGAAGTGATTAACGGTATGGCAGAGAAGCCTAATCTTCCTCCGCTTGGCGTACTGCCACTAGGAACGACTAACGATTTTGCACGGGCGATGGGTATCCCGAAGAACTGGGAAGAATCCGTGGATATGATTATCCGCCAGCAGTCGCGGCTGATTGATCTCGGCAAAGCCAATGATCGTTATTTCATCAATATCGCCGGCGGCGGAAGCCTGACCGAGCTGACATACGAAGTACCCAGCAGGCTGAAGACGATGATGGGCCAGCTTGCTTACTATTTAAAAGGTATTGAGAAGATGGCGAGTCTGTCTCCACAGGAGCTGATCATCCGCGCCAATGGCCAGAGCGTCATTCATGACGAGTTCATGCTCTTCCTGATCGCCAATACCAACTCGGTAGGCGGCTTCGAGAAGCTTGCTCCCGATGCCCGGATCGACGACGGTTTGTTCGACGTTATTGCCGTGAAGAAATGCAACCTGGCCGAGTTCATCCGCTTGGTCAGCCTCACCATTCGTGGCGAGCACTTGCAAGATAGACGGGTCGTTTACTTCCGCACCGATGCCATGGAAGTCACCTCTCCGGGGCATGTTCAGCTCAATCTGGACGGCGAGCTAGGCGGTTCGCTGCCAGGGCATTTCCGTATTCTGCCCCAGCATCTGCGGATTTTTGCGCAGAATAACTGAGGTGGATGAGTAGAGTGGGCTGTAGGCTATAGAGGGATTCCAGTCGTTGTATGCACTAGCTTAAGGCTCAAAGCACAAAGCACTTATCTTGTTGTTGCCATAACCTTCATTAACGCCCACTTTTGCGCAGCCTGAGGGTTTGTTGATGAAATAGTGTGCATAACGTAGGTCGACTCTAAGAGCCGTTATGAGTTACGTGTGGATCTATACTTATAGTAACTATTCTAGTCGAGCTGAACGTATCGAATGGCCAAGTATGTGTAATAGTAGGCTGAATCGTTTGCAAATGGCTAACTATAAAAATTTAAACTGGGTGTTGTTAATGAACTACGCGTATGTTGTCTAAATGAATGTACGCTAATGGTAAAATGTTTGGTCGAACAAAACTAATACTCAACATCTGTGTGCTTCATACATCTAGAGTAGGTGAATAACGGGATTTATTCCCGTTAAAACCCTGCAAACTATTGTTTTCTGAGAAATAGCTGGAATAACTCCAGTTATTTCTGTACACATACCCGATTTCACAAGTTATACTCAATAATAACTGGAGCTTTTCCTGTTGTTATCTTCTCATATAAAGTTTAACGGAGCATTAACTGGAGGAATTCCAGTTAAAATTAATTTTACATGGCAGTGTACGGCCTCAGCATGGGGTGTCTTGCTCTAATCCATTTTGTATAACAGATATTTAGCGTCATTAATAATGAAGAATATGAAAGAAGTGAATGTGAACCAATGAGTAGACACCGCAGCGGCCGCAATACAAGCCGCCGGGACGGCACGGCCCAAGTGGCCGGACTGCCTGTGAACAAGAATGACGAGGTTATGCTCGATATCATCGGCATGACCCATGAAGGTGAAGGGGTAGGCCGCGTAGAGGGCTTTACCCTTTTTGTGCAGGGCGCTTTGCCCGGAGAGAAAATTCGGGCAAAGGTGCTCAAGACCAAGAAGCAGTATGGCTATGCCAAGCTGCTGAAGATTGAACAAGCGAGCGGCGATCGTATCGCCCCGCCTTGCGAGATCTATGACATGTGCGGCGGCTGCCAGCTGCAGCACATGGATTACGCCGCCCAGTTGGCCTGGAAGCGCCAACTGGTGGTGGACAACCTGGAGCGGATCGGAAAGCTGCAGGTGACTGGGGGGCGGAACGAAGACGCTCATACTGGCGGCATTATCGTTCGTCCTACCCTGGGTATGGACGAGCCTTGGCGCTACCGCAACAAAGCCCAAGTGCCGATTGGCGACTCTGAGGGCGGCCTAGTTGGCGGTTTTTACGCTCGCGGTAGCCACCGGATTATCGACATGGAGACTTGTCTGATTCAGCATGATGAGAATGACAATGTTGTCCGTCAAGTTAAAGAAATCGGCCGGCGACTAGGGATTACAGCCTATGATGAAGAGACTGGCAAAGGTCTGCTTCGTCATGTTGTCGTAAAAGTGGCTTTTGTCACCGGCGAAATGATGGTTGTTCTCGTCACTAATGGCGATCGCATTCCTCGTAAGGACGAGTGGATCGCAGAAATTCGCCGCGAACTGCCAGCGGTTACGAGTATCTGCCAAAACGTAAACACCCGGCAGACTAATGTGATTTTTGGAGACGTAACCCGCACCCTGTGGGGCAGTGACGTCATTTACGACTATATCGGGGACGTGAAATTTGCAATCTCGGCGCGCTCTTTTTACCAAGTGAATCCGGCGCAGACAGAAGTTCTATACGGCAAAACCGTAGAATATGCCGAACTGACCGGTAACGAGACTGTCATCGATGCCTATTGCGGCATCGGCACTATCTCCTTGTTCCTGGCTCAGCACGCCAAGCAGGTCTACGGTGTAGAGATTGTTCCTGAAGCTATCGAGGATGCGCGGGCTAACGCTCGCCTGAACGACATGAACAATGTAGTGTTCGAGGTAGGTGCATCAGAAGATGTAATCCCGAACTGGAAAGAGCAAGGCATCACGCCGGACGTCATCGTCGTCGATCCGCCGCGTAAAGGCTGCGACGCTCGGTTGCTGGAAACTATCCTTGCGATGAAGCCAGAGAAAGTGGTGTATGTTTCGTGTAACCCGTCCACTTTGGCACGGGATCTCCGCGTGTTGGAGGATGGCGGGTATCGGACGGTGGAAGTGCAGCCGGTGGATATGTTCCCGCATACGGTGCATGTGGAGTCGGTGGCGTTGTTGGTAAGGAAGTAGTTGTAAACATCTTTTAAAGTTCTCCCAAGGCTTATAAAGTTCACCTAAAGCCTAAATAGTCTTCTCACCAGCCGAGCGAAACTCAGGTATCCACTCCTGTTTTCCTCGGCTTCTTTTGTCGTTGGAGCGGGTCGTATGACCCATCAATGCCTTGATAATTCAAGCTTTTCTCCGATTTCCACTCCAAGGCGCTTCCTCTAACTCCATTCATTTCCCTTGTTATTCCCCTGCTTTTTCAACTCTACTTTATTTGCTCGTGTTGAAACAGGGGAGTGGGGTGAGAGGGGTCCAAGCCAAGTGGGAGAGGGTTTTGTGGCAATTTGATGGGAGGGGGGCGTAATAAGACTGTTTGGAAATTGCACAGTAATAATTTAAAGCCACACTTATCTGCAGAACCCAAGCTTTATCGGCTTGGGTTCTTAATCTTTGTATCATTGGAAGTATTAAGGCGGAGAATTGAACTAAGTGTTGGAGCAGCTATGCTACTAAAGAATCATATCCGATAAAAGCATTTAAAAAACGACATCGATACCCGATATAATTAAAAACGGAACACTTTCGAAGAGTGTTCTGTTTTTACTATGATCATAAAAGGGAGTGACCTCAAATGAATAAAATAAAAGTGAAGCTAGCCATATTTCTGATTATTCTGCTAGGTTCGACCTCATTTCAATCTATCCAAGCAGCTCCTACAGTTGTTGAGAAGTTTGAGGTCGTAGATCATTGGTTTCCTAATGTGCGAATGTACCCTATCATTGTTTTAGCAGAATATAATAACGGAGTTTATGAACGAAGGCCGAACAGAGCAGGTCTACCTGATGGTATTTTAGCTTATTGCTTTGACAAGTCGAGACAATATCCACTTACGAAAGATCTTTTCGGTTATCGTGCCGGTGAAGAGTTCTTTTCACCACTTAAAGAAATTAACAACTACACCATTAAAGGAAAGGTGATTAATGGGGATATGTTAAGAGCGATCCTGCTCAATGGTTTTCCAATGAAGAGTGTTGCAGATTTACAAGCGGCCACTGGTATTACAGGTTTGGATGAAGACATGGCACTTTGGGCTACCCAATATGCTATTTGGCATTACACTAATGGCGCGAGTTTGAATGACTGGCGTGGGCAGCATTATCCGCCAACACCAGCGGGAGAGGATTTGTTTAATTACTACATCAGTTTAGCGCCTATAGGGCCAACGTATACAGAAACGGATGTGGATGTATTTGATCAGCAATTATCATTTGATGCGAATGATAACCTTGTTGTATCAGTATCTTATAAAGCAACAGAAAAGAACGATGATGGAACTGTCATTTTACCATCAGTCCAGCTTGATACTGCTACGGAGGCTAGATATCCAAATGCGACTGTCGTTGAATCAACATACACCAATCCAAGTCTTAACAGTAAGACGATCACGATTACAATCGCTGATGGCGATTATGATGATACGGCTTCAAATGTAGATATTGGACTCCAATTTATGATGCGTCAATCTGTCAACGATGTGTTCATCACTTCGTCAGTGAGATATATCAATGATATTCAAGATTTTGGTGCGGTTGCAGCCAATGTATTGGATGTGCAGAGAAATGTTCTATTGAACTTTAAACTTCCCGTGTCGCCAACACCAGCACCAACAGCAACAGCAACAGCAACGCCAGCACCAACAGCAACAGCAACAGCAACAGCAACACCAACAGCAACGCCAGCACCAACAGCAACACCAACAGCAACGCCAGCACCAACAGCAACACCAACAGCAACGCCAGCACCAACAGCAATAGCAACACCAACGCCAACAGAAGAACCAGAACGGGTAGAAGAGCCAACGGCAACGCCGACGCTGACTCCAACAGAAGAACCAGGACGGGTAGAAGAGCCAACGGCAACGCCGATGCTGACTCCAACAGAAGAACCAGGACGGGTAGAAGAGCCAACGGCAACGCCGACGCTGACTCCAACAGTAGAATCAGAATGGCTAGAAGAGCCAACGGCAACGGCAACGCCGACTCTAACAGAAGAACCAGGACGGGTAGAAGAACCAACGCCAACGCCAACGCCACTTGAACCGACAAACGTAAATGAAAAAATAACCGTCCTTCCTAAAACGGGCGAGGAAAGTAAATCTTTATTTTATATTATAGGAGCGGTATTTATTGTCGCCGGTTTGTGGCTATTTAGAAGAGATAGCATGGGTAGAGGTTGAGTAAATGATGTGCTTTGAAAAAAAGGCCGAAAGCTACTCGAAAGAGGGCTGACCATCTAGAGACACTCATTCTGCTGATTTGCCCTACTCTACGTGTCGGAACAGATTATTACGGGGATGGCTTCTCTCTCAAGGATCATCGCGACCTTGCTCGTCTGCTGGCGAATAACAAAAGCAAGGCGATGGTGCTACACAGCTCGGAAAATGCGCTTGATTGAACGCATCGAGATCGAATTGGGTGGTGGAATTATTATCCACTATAATTTCGGAAATCCGTTGTCTACGGGGGCGTAATTCTCCCCTGTATTCACGTCAATATTAAGCACTCCACACATGTGGAATGTACAGTAAGACTTGAAAGAAAAGACACAGTCAATTAGACTGTGTCTTAGTTTTTCGCTAGAGGGTTGCTGGCTCCATGTAAATATTTCGAAAAACTCTTCTAATGTACCGGAACCACCTGGAAGCGCAATAAAGCCATCTGCTAACTCCATCATCTTGCTTTTTCGCTCGTACATGGCCTCAACAGTAATTAATTTTGTTAAGTTTTTTTGTGATATTTCTCATTCCACAAGTAGCCATGCTATAGAAGATCCATTGCTAGATCCACAAAAAAACAGCTATTTTATTCATTTAAATAACCCCATTCCGAAGAATATTATATACTTATAATTGTTGTTGAATTCTGCTTAATTCGTAGGGGGCACATAAATTGGACGTAAATGCATTTCAAGAATGGGTGAAGGATTATTATGAAGCACGAGGTTGGTCAGAACTCGATATTTTCATTCGCATAGGCTTTTTAGCGGAGGAAACGGGAGAAGTAGCACGTGCTATTAGAGCTTTAGAAATTGGTCGAGATCGTCCAGATGAAATCGTCGGGACATACGCTGAAAATAAGCAGGAGTTAATAGAAGAACTTGGTGATGTACTAGGGAATGTTATAGTCATTGCTAACAAGTACGACATTAGCATTGAGGATATATTTAAATCTCATCAAGAGAAGTTATTAAAACGTTATAAGTAGAAGTTCACAGTATTACAGAATTGTAGATTTACATATGAATTGGAATTACCCCGTCACCTTCCGTTATTTTAACGGTTAGCAAGCGGGGTTTTTTAAGGTGTTTTCGATAGACAGGCACAAATCCTTCTTCTATGCAAAACTATATCGCTTACAGCAATCTGGAGATGTTCTAAAATAGCACTAGGGTTGTTTGGGAGGGTACGGGAAAATAACATATGTGAGATATATCGATGATATTCAAGATTTTGGTGCGATTGCAGTCAATGTATTGGATGTGCAAAGAAATGTGCTATTGAACTTTAAACTTCCCGTCCCGACAACGCCAGCACCAACGCCAACAGCAACACCAACGCCAGCACCAACACCAACAGAAGAACCAGGACGGGTAGAAGAGCCAACACCAACGCCATTTGAAACGACAAACGTAAATGAAGAAATAACCGTCCTTCCTAAAACGGGTGAGGAAAGTAAAACTTTATTTTATATTATAGGAGCGGTATTTATTGTCGCCGGTTTGTGGCTATTTAGAAGAGATAGCATGGGTAGAGGTTGAGTAAATGATGTGCTTTGAAAAAATGGCCGAAAGCTACTCGAACCGTTGTCAGTCAAGGCGAAGCCAATGAACGTATTATGCAGCGAAGTCAGGAGCTTTGCAGAGTTACAGATTGATGACGAGAAAGCTTCGGGAATCCGTTGTTTGTGGGGGCGTAATTCGCCCCCTGTATTTACGTCAATATTAAGCACTCCACACATGTGGAGACTGTAATATTGATGGTTCGAAAATGAAGCTGTGACAGTGGTACTCAAAAGCTGCTATTTAGCTGCCGGGCAGATTGGTTTATTAACCTATATAGTGTTATTATTTTCATAAATGTGGTAATTTAATTTCTGATATTGATATCATCAATGGGAAAAGGGAGGAGTAACATGAATTCAGAGTTCGCATTCATTGATTTCCCTCAGTTAAAAACAGAACGGTTCATACTACGGAGGGCAGAAGAAAAAGATCGTTATGATATTTTCGAACTTTATTCAAAAGAAGCCGTTGCGGAATATATGCCATTCATACCATTTACTTCGGTCGAGAATGCGATAAATGAAATGAATTGGTATCAGAAAATTTTCAAGGAACAATCCGGCTTACGATGGATGATTGAAGATAGTGAGTCCAAAAAAGTGATTGGAACATGTGGATTTCTAAACTATGAGAAGATGCACAATCGTATTGAAATTGGTTATGACCTAAATCCTGATTTTTGGGGAAAGGGTATTATGACAGAGGTAGTGAAATGTATCATGCATTTTGGTTTTTTGACTATGAAGGTCAATAAAATTGAAGCGAAAGTGGAAGCAGAGAATGAGGCGTCGATCCGATTGATGTATAAGCTCGGCTTCCATAAAGAGGGTGTCTTAAGGCAACATGAGTTCGAAAAGGGCAAATATGTTGATCTTGCTGTCTTCTCTAGATTGAAAAGCGAATATGAACCTTCAGAGCAATAAAACGGCTTAAGTTGTCTCTTCTATTTTTCCAATATTGTGCATTTTTCACATGTGGAGTGTACAGTAAGATTTGAAGTATATGAATTGGAATTACCCCGTCGCCTTCCGTTATTTTAACGGTTAGCAAGCGGGGTTTTTAAGTTGTTTTCGATAGACCGGCACAAATCCTTCTTCTATGCAAAACTATATCGCTTACAGCAATCTGGATATGTTCTAAAATAGCACTAGGATTGTTTAGGAGGGTGTGAGGGAATGGAATATTATGGTCATTGGAGAAATAGAGCATTTTTTTTGATTCTAGTTATAATTATATTGATTACAGCCACGTTATCCAGCTGTGAAGCAACTGATCCACTGGATAGCGATATAGAGATCATCTCTAAAGAACGAATAGAAGTACCTGGTCAAAATCCGAATATTGATATATACAAGGTATTTTATAAAAGTGATAATATCAAAGTCCTAGCATATCTGACGGTTCCTAAGGCTACCGGAAAATATCCACTGGTAGTTCATCTTCATGGGGGATACGCTCTTGAACGTAAGGAGCTTTCTCATTACGATTTTGGCTTTACGTACGGTTTTAGTTATATGAGTGACGAAGTGGTTTACTTGTACCCCATCTATCGTGGATATTTGGAGAGCGATGGCCATGTGCAAGGTATTGCGGAGAATACACGGGATGCAGAGAATGGAATTAAAGTGGCAATGTCCACCGGAAGCGTAAAACCGGATTCGGTATACCTGCTTGGTGCATCGATGGGTGGCGGTGTGGCTTTAAGATTAGCTTCTGAGCGGCAGGATGTAAAAGCTGTTGTTGGTGTGAGTCCTTTTGTGGGCTGGGATGTCAATTTACGCTGGCTATATGAGCACCCGGACGCAAATTCACCTGAAATTGTAGAGGAAAATAGAAAGACGGGAGAATACGTGAGATTTGGCTTGATTAATGCTAATCCTGAATCAAAAGGGGATTATTCGATACTGGATCGAATTCCCGACATTAAGGCCCCGGTACTTCTGTTGCAAGGGACTGCCGATGAGAGTCTGATTTGGCAAACCGTTCAAGATTTTGCAGGTGATTTGGAAAAGGCAGGTAAAACCGTGAAGCTTGTTCTGTACCCGGATGGTCGGCATGGGTTAGCGGACAAGTATCAAGACCAGAGGAACCAAGAAGTGACGCAATGGCTTCATACGTACGGCATGCCCAAATCATTTGCCCTACAGTAGGAAAACGGGTAAGAATCAAACCAAGACGGGAGAGGGCTGTTCTCATCATGAGAATGGAATCAAATGTATCAACAGCAGCTTGTACACTCATTAGAATCAATTGTAAGATAAGATTAAATAATATTATTACGGGATAAGGATTTATCCTGGTATTTATAGAGAGGGTTTAAGATGATGAATAATTTTTGGCGTGAATTACCACGGCCTTTTTTTATACTGGCGCCGATGGAAGATGTGACGGATGTTGTGTTTCGCCATGTCGTTAGTGAAGCAGCCAGACCGGATGTGTTTTTTACGGAGTTTGCGAATACAGAGAGCTATTGTCACCCGGAGGGGAACCATGCTGTGCGCGGGCGTTTGACGTTTACAGAGGATGAACAGCCCATCGTAGCTCATATCTGGGGAGACAAGCCGGAATTCTTCCGTCAAATGAGTATCGGTATGGCGAAAGAAGGCTTCAAAGGCATAGATATTAACATGGGGTGTCCTGTAGCGAATGTAGCGGAGAATGGGAAGGGAAGCGGCCTGATCTGCCGTCCTGAGCTTGCAGCGGAGATCATCCAAGCCGCCAAAGCCGGCGGACTGCCCGTCAGCGTAAAAACAAGGCTCGGTTTCAGTGACATAGATGAATGGCGCGGCTGGTTAACCCATATCTTGAAGCAAGATATTGTGAATCTGTCCATTCATCTGCGCACCAGAGAGGAAATGAGTAAAGTAGATGCCCACTGGGAACTGATTCCGGAGATTAAGAAGCTTCGTGATGAGGTGGCACCAGATACACTGCTGACCATTAACGGGGATATTCCTGACCGTGAGACCGGCCTCAAGCTCGCTGAAGAGTACGGTGTGGATGGTATTATGATCGGGCGTGGTATTTTTCAAAATCCGTTTGCTTTTGAGAAGGAGCCGAAGGAGCATAGCAGTGAGGAACTGCTGGATCTGCTGCGGCTGCATCTGGATCTCCATGATCAATATTCGGGACTTGAGTCACGTTCGTTCAGACCTCTTCAACGCTTCTTCAAAATCTATGTCCGCGGATTCCGCGGGGCAAGTGAATTAAGAAATACCTTGATGAATACCAAATCAACAAGTGAAGTGCGTGCGCTGCTGAGTGAATTTGCAAGCAAGGCGCAGGATGAGTCAGAAGAGTATGGAGAATAAACTGGCGAAATTGTAGAAATTCGTGTGGAAATAGAAAAAGACGTACAAATTGAGGATCGGATGAATGGAGAGGGGAGCAACCCGGAGCCAACCAGCCTTTCCTCTGTTTGTATATGGAGGGGATCACATGTCCTGGAGCAAATTGAAGCAACAACTGGAGGGCTTTCTCAGTCCTGCGTTAGATGGAAGAGTAGAATATCGCGCACCGGGCTACCGTTATCTGCCTGATAAATCAGGGATTTGTTATATCACGGTGGATAAAAAGAACATTCTCAACATGAGTGATAAAACGAATCCTATCAGATGGTATCAAACAGAGCTGGAAATTAAGAATGATCCAGACATTCAAATTCCTATCACCAGTGACGAAATTGAAGCGGTCAGAAAAGATACCAAGGGGCCAGTGCCGGAGGATCGCCTAATAGTCATTGCCAGAGGCAGAAAAAGTACAGAACATGCGAAGGAGCTCTTGTCAGCACAGGCTGTATTAAGTAAATCGAATTTTACTGTTGTGGCTAATAAATTCCTAACTACTCCTATAGAGGAGAGCTTGGAGAGCAGTGAAATTCTATTGAATGTTTTGGCTTTGGTGGATAAAAGAGTTGGGAAGAAGCGGATTTTGGGTATGGCTGAGAAGATGGAATTGAAGCATCCGGTTGTGCGGTTTTTTTATGGGTTGAGGCGGGGTGGGTTGTGAAGGGAAGATCTTTTACCCGGGAATGAGCTTAGATGGGTAAGGGGGCATCTGGAGAGTGGATAGGGTAGTGATAATTAAGAATCTCACTATTGCGTGGCAAATGGTTGGGATTATTAAACCGAAGACCATTATTATATTCAAGTCGTCAGCTTCTCATTTGTTGGTGCGCTTTGTATCGAGGTTGTTCCCACTGAATGCTTTACACATGTGGAGAGTCTGCCTTTGTTTACCTGGTGAAAATAGCGTATCTTTATTATGAGACGGATGTTGTCAAGCAATTGACAACCATGATTCTTTTTATGATAAGGTGAACCTCTGAAAAACAAAAACAGCACTATTCCAGAATAAATGGAATGGTGCTGTTTAGATTAGATTAACATTTGATGCATGAGAGCATGTTTTTGTAAAATTAATGAGTTTAACTTTTTTTCTTCCCATAAAACTCTCTTTTCGAAAGTAGATAAGAATTCCCCAATTTTATTTTGTTCTTCTATAGAAGGTAAAGGCAATGATTTCTTTAAAAATTCTTTTGAATTTAAAGATGTCATCATTAATGTACTAGTTGTTGAATGCAGTAAAATTTTTTGCATAACTACTTCATTATTGATATATTCTTTAAGGAAATTTTGATTAAATACTTGTTTTGGTTTAAATACAATAAATACATGTGATACAATTCCATCTCCAATATTATTTAACACAAAACGACCGTATTTAAACTTTTTTGACTTATTACCTTCAAAAGCAATTTCGTTTTCTCTTAGAATATTGTAAGTCTTCATGTAGTCGTCACTAGATTCTTTAAGATCTTCCTTAAATCTCATAGAAGCTACAGAAATAATTTTATGTTTATCAAAACAAAGCGTAGTATTTTTGTCAGAGGATTTTTCAAAAAGACTGTTGATTTTTTTAAGCTCCCAATTTGGAAAATCTGATCGATCTTCATTTTTAAATCGTAATTCTTGATTAAAAATCTTCTGTATATAGCCTTTCTTCTGTTTTTTCAGCAAGTCGATTTTTTCTTGATGAAGTTTAATTTTTCTATCAAAATAATCCATGAATTCTGCGATTTTTTGTTGTTCAGTTTTAGAAGGCATAGAAACTTCAATTGAGCTTAAAATTGACTGACTAACATTAAAACGTGTACTTCCTCCTGCCTTAGAACCAATTTGGTGACGAATTCTAGGTGATTCTAAATTAAGCTTTAAAAAGTAAGGCTGGTACTCTCCTTGCTTTTTACCACGAATTACAAACCCACCAAATAAAGCAAACTTATTTTTATCTAAATAAACTGTGCTTTTACCGACATCTTCTCTAGTCTCAGAGCTACGAAGAAATAACAAATCTCCATATTCAACTTTATTAGTATCCTCAACCTTTTGAGAAACAGATACAGAGCCAATAATTTCGTCATATTTAATCGAATTATTATTCAAGATGTCTAATACATTAATAAATTTACGACCATGACCGTAACTGCCTTTGTCAGCGTTGATGCCATTATTAAATGACATTAAATCGCTAAGAAGAGTAATTTTCCAATCGCCATTAAAACCCTCAAATCTCAATTTAGGTGCATTCATACCTTACACCCCCAATTCTTTAAAGTACTTTTCTAGCTCACGATCCACTTCCGCAATTTCATCATCAATTTCTTTGAGACGTTGTTCTACTGCTTTTAAATCAATCGGTTCTTCTTCTTCAAATGTATCCACGTAGCGGGGGATATTTAAATTATAATCATTTTCTTTGATTTCCCCTAATGTAGCTGCGTATGAATATTTGTCGATTGATTCGCGACTTAAGAATGTGGCAAAGATTTTTTCAACATGTTCATCAGATAAAAGGTTTTGATTTTTTCCTTTTTCATATTCATTAGATGAATCAATAAATAATACATTGTCATCATGCTTACGACACTTTTTGAACACAAGGATACATGTTGGAATACTTGTACCGTAAAAGATGTTCGCTGGTAAGCCAATCACTGCATCCAAATAATTTTTTTCTTCGATTAAATATTTACGAATGACTTCTTCTGCTGCCCCACGGAATAGTACACCATGTGGTAATACAACCGCCATTGTACCATTATCATCTAATTGATGGACAAAGTGCTGAATGAAGGCAAAGTCTGCTTTTGATTTTGGTGCCAGTTTCGCATAGGCGCTAAGACGTTCATCGTCTTTAAATTTGTCATCAGCACTCCATTTCGCACTATATGGAGGATTCGCTACGATTGCTTCAAAGCGTTTCTCTAGATGTTGTGGTTCTTCTAATGTATCTGCATTTTTAATATCAAATCGTTGGTACGGAATATTATGGAGCAACATGTTCATTCGAGCTAAGTTATAGGTTGTTGATACCTTTTCTTGACCATAGTATTTGAATACTTTTGCTTCTTTACCTACACGTAATAGCAAAGAACCAGAACCACATGCACCATCATATACATCACGGATTTCTGTTTTCCCAGCTGTTACGATTTTTGCTAAAATTTTAGATACTTGTTGAGGAGTATAAAACTCACCAGCTTTTTTTCCAGCATTAGCCGCAAATTGCGAAATCATATATTCATAAGCATCACCTAAGATGTCGATTTCTACATCATCTTGTAGAAATGGTATTTCGGCGATGTTGATAATTACTTTACTAATTAAAATAGTACGATCCTTCACTGTACGTCCTAAGCGTGAAGAAGTTAAATCCATATCATCGAATAAATTGCGGAAATCGTCCTGGCTTTCAGTCCCTAAAGTAGATGATTCAATTGCCTTTACACCGTTTTGTAGCATCTCTACATCAAAGTCACCATTTGTCCCTTTTTCGATCTCCTCTAGAAAATGTGAGAACAGGAATTGAGGTTCTACTACATAACCTAGTTCATCAATCAGATACTCGGCTAAGTCCTCTCGGTACTCTTCGCTTTCCCATGCTTTTGCATAAGAAATGTTATCTTCCTTTAGCAATTCGTTTGCACGAGATTCTACCTTTTCTGATAAGTAACGGTAGAAGATTAACCCTAAAATATAATCCTTAAATTCGCTGGCATCCATTTGACCTCGCAAATCATTTGCCATTGCCCATAATTTTTTATGCAGTTCAGCTTGTTGCTGGCGTTGTTTTTCACTTGTTGTCATTGTATTTTCTCCTAATATTTAGTTATTGTTAATACTTTGAATTAATTTTTGCTGAATATGCAGCTGCTGTAATTCGCTTTTTTCAGCCATTAGTGATTCTTTTCTTTTTTTTAGCTGTGCGATTTTCCCAATAATAATTTGCTGCTGAAGAGGTGGCAAGTCCATTTCTAAGTCTTTTAAATGGGAGAGCTTCAATAATGAACTGACTATCCCTTCACTTAAAAATGCCAATTGTTTTTGAATAGAAGGGTGTTCATTAAAGTACCATTCAAAAAAAGCGTTATCTACATTACCTTTTAATTGAATTTTAATAAAGTTATTCGTTAATAATAATCCACTATACTTCCCAGGTAACAAAGCAACCTTTTGCGTATGAGTGTGTAGAATCAAACTGTTTGTGTTCGTTAGCAATTGGGGTATTAATTTTTCTTTCGCTACAGTAATTTCAGCATTTTTTTCATTTGAAATCCTATAAGTTAAACCAAGTGTTTCATTAAATTCTTTTAACGAAAGAGATTTAACTTTTACTGTTTCAATATCAGAAGAAAATGTTTCTAAACGATTTGTAAATGCACCTTGTGTAAATTCAGCAATTTGATAAAGTTTCATCGTACACCTCCTTGATATTTTTTAATATATCGTAAGTGATGGGTTTATTTTAAATGATATTTTTAAAAATATCAACAATAAAACAGATTTTTTTATATTTTTAAAAAATAATATAAAAAAAGCGCCGATTAGCGCTCTTTAATCAAATGAAATATAGTTTATGCACCATACTTTTCAGTAAAGTCATGGATAAATGATGTAATAGCTTTAATTGTTTTATTCTTTTTCAAGAAAGATCCGGATAAAGAATCCATAATTGTATTTTTTTCAATTAAATTAGAATACTCATATGTAGATACTTGTTCACGTAATATGTTATCTTCAATATCTACTTCTTTCGCAAATGCTGAGAGCTCTTGCTCACTCATTTTTTCTTCGTAACGATTGTATGCATCGCTGACAGATTCATCAGGCGCTAACGTTGGTGCAACCTTATCTAAGAAACTTTTAATCAGTTCTATTTTGAGACGTAACTTTGGATCGGATGCATGGTCTAATTCTTGTTTGATAAAACGAATCTCTTTGTCACGTTCCTTTTCGTTTTCTGTGTTAAGGCTCGCAATCAGATTTAAAATGTAGCTGACATTAATCTTGTCTGTATGCATAAGCTCTAACTCAAAGTCGATGTCATGCAGAATGGACTCTTTTGACACTTCACTACGTTTAAACTCCTCGTATACTTTGAAGTATTTGCTTTTGTAATCTTCATATGATTGTTGTGAAATCGTCAGTTCAACTTCATTAAATTCAAAATCAGAAAATGACTGTAAACGTTGGAGCATTTTCGTAACATTTTTAAATGCGACGATGAATTTTCGTTTATCTACTTCACGTTCTAGTTCATCTACTTCTTCCGGTATAACTGCAATTTCTCTCAGGTTTTTTACTGCTTCTTTAAAAATTTGTAGATATTCGTCGTAGCTACCCATTAATACAGTATCAACATTATCAGTTCTAGAAAATAGTTTAATTGCATTATCTGTATTGTCTTTTAAATTTCGATAGCAAACAATGGTACCATATGGCTTGGTTGATTTCTCAACTCGATTGGTACGGCTGAACGCTTGAAGTAGGTCATGGTACACCATGTTTTTGTCTACATATAAAGTGTTGAGTGGTTTGCTATCAAAACCAGTTAAGAACATTTTCACAACAAGTAAAATGTCAATCTGTGCATGTTTCACTTTCTTAGAAACATCGGAAAAGTAACGATCCCAGGTTTCTGTTGAATAATCAGTGTTGTACATATTGTTATAATTCAAAATCATACGGTCTAGTGCTTCTCGGGAATGTTCTCCAATACCATCGCTTTCCTCATTTTGTCCGTATGAATAGATACCAGCTATATTTAAATTATGGTTCTTCTTTCTAAAGATATCATAGTACTTAATAAGAGTTGGAATAGAATCGACTGCAAACAAGGCACAATAACCTTTGCTCTTTGAACGTCGAATATGGTTATCTAAGATATGGTCTGCTACAAGGTTAAGGCGTCGCTCGTCATGCCACACTTCATCCGTATTAATTGCTTGTACTTTTGTATCATCATCTTCATTGATATTAGCATTGAAAGTACGAATATATTCAACAGAGAACCCAAGTACGTTGCCATCGCGGATCGCATCTTTGATGAGATAATGATGTATACACTTCTCAAACAGGTCAGCAGTTGTACGTCCATCTTGGCTCTTATTCTCGACAAAGCGAGGTGTTCCTGTAAAGCCGAAGTATTGAGCATTTTGGAAATGACGGTCGATTTCTTTTCGCATATCACCAAATTGACTGCGATGGCACTCATCAATGATAAATACCACATTCTCTTGCTTATATGGGGCCATAACATTTTCGTATCTTGGATTTTTAATAGCGTTGTTCATCTTCTGAATTGTTGTTACAATAAAACGCTTCATTGGGTCTTTAACTTGTTCAATGAGTATTTCTGTTTTGTCTGTACGGTCCACTGCACCTTTTTGGAACCTATTAAATTCAGCAATAGTTTGGCTATCTAAATCTTGTCGGTCAACAAGGAAGAATACTTTTTTAATACTTTCTTCGTCAGCTAGGATTTGTCCAGCCTTAAAGGAGGTCAATGTTTTCCCTGACCCTGTTGTGTGCCAAATGAAACCATTATTATTTGTTTCGGTAGCACGCTTTACAAGTGCTTCTACTGCATAAACCTGGTATGGACGCATGACCATTAACGCTTTATCTGTATCATTAATGACCATGTAACGACTAATCATTTTTGCTAGTTGACACGGTTGTAAGAATGTTCGACTGAAGTCTTGTAAGTTTGTGATTAGTTCATTCCTCTCATCTGACCAGAAAAATGTAAAGCCAAATTGAACATCGTAATCAGAGTTCGAAAAGTATTTTGTATCGACCCCATTACTTACGACAAAGATTTGTAGGAAACGATACAAACCGGAAAATGTGTGACGACGATAACGTTGTATTTGATTGAATGCTTCTTTAAAGTCTAGTCCTCGCCTTTTTAATTCTATTTGAACGAGTGGTAAGCCGTTAATAAGGATGGTCACGTCATAGCGGTTTGTGTACTTACCAGCTATCGTTGTTTGCGTCGTGACTTGAAAAAGGTTCTTACACCAATCTTTTGTGTTTAGCAATTCTATGTATAGTTGCGTACCGTCTTCACGTTCAACTAACAGTTTATCGCGTAAGATCTTTGCAGAATCATAAATGCTCTTTCCTTCGATTAATGTAAGAATTCTCTTGAATTCTATATCTGATATCGGTTGATTATTTAGTTTATGTTCGTTGAATAAATTAAGTTGTTGCTTGAAGTTGGCTAATAATGCGTCATAGTTCGCTATCTTAACCGCTTGGTATCCTTGATTTACAAGTTGTTTATGTAAATTTTTCTCTAATTCTGCTTCTGATTGATACCCCATGTTGCAACCCCCTTAATTCTATCTCTTTCTAGTATACTTAAAATCGTATGGCTGGTCTTATTTTTATGTATTTTTCCATATATAGCTTGTAATTAATACTCTCTTATAAATTCGCTTAGAGTCCTTTCAAGTATAATTGTTACGGACTAATTTCCAATGATACTTCAAAGCTGGATAGAGAGGATAGAAGCCTTTCCGACCCAAATTCGCCTCTATTTAAAGAATGTTTGCCTTTGTGGAAAAGCGGGACCCATTTAAGGCAACTGACCATTACTTAGATGGATACTTTTTCACGTTTCAAGACTATGAGACATTTTTCCCGAAGTATCAAGCTGAGAAGGATCGTATAATTCTCAAAAGGAGAGAAGTTGTTCGTAACAAGTTACTTAAGGTAAATAATTTAATGAAAAACCCTGTGTAAAACATGAATTTACACAATTGGTCTTCGAGAAGAAGACCTGAACTTATAACTTCTCAAATCAGTCCTTCAAAACATAACTACAAGTGTTTACCATGAATTTGCCTTCGTTATGGTAAGCACAGTAAAGATGCATTAATTGGGGGAAGCAAGACAGAATCCCATGAAGGCTTTATTAGGCATGTGTGTATGCAGATATCAGTAGTTAGTAAGGAGGTAGAAATTGGTTTATTACACGAAATTGCTGCTAAAGGCTGTATCGATAGGGATTACCTTAAGGATAATATCGAGCGACTCAAAGATAAAATTCATCATGAAATAGAAAAGTTAAAAGAGGGACAATTTGTATGGCATATATATGTTCCAAGCCAAGATATGTCTGTCCATTCTTTTAATATTGATAAAAGAAGATCCCAATAAGTTTACTGATTTTTACATGAAATGCGACAGTGAAGGATTAGAATTATTTTGTATTTTTCGCATAAATCCAGATGAAGAACATCTTAAGACTCCAGAAAATCTTATTAAGATAGCAAAGATTAAAATAGCAAAGTTATATCCCTTGTATAGGTTAATTACTTGGAGAATAACCATCAGATAAAAAAGTGAGGAAGGGAAGATTCCTTTCCTTTTTTAATTTAAAATGTTGCTCATCCAATAAGTGAGAAGACTTCTAGTCATAATCTTAATAAAGGTAAACCCTACCATATTGTCGAATAACCATACATATTGTAAATCTAGATAGATGAGGTTTTGCTATTTAAAACACTATTGTCTTTCTTCAAGAAATCCGACACTAAGCCGCCACAGGCTGTGCGTAAGGTACTAACTCCCAAATCAAAGCTGAAGGTTGCTGCTACAAGAATTGGAGAACTGGGCGAGCATAAAATCAATATCCAGCTTGACCAGCTACCTAAGGAGTGTAAATCGTTAAGCGATCTATTGCTCCCTAATCCCAAATCTCGAACAGGTTACACTCAAATCGATCATATTGTTATTTCCCCGTACTGCTTATTTGTCATTGAAACGAAAAACTACAATGGAGAAATTAAAGGTGGGCGAACTGATCAGTACTGGTCAGTGAGTAACCGTTACAAAATGTACAATCCGCTTAAGCAAAACTATGGACATATTAAGGCGGTTGAGAGTCTTCTTAAGGGTATTCCTAAGGTGAAATCTGTATCGATTATTTCATTCACAATGAGATGTCGTTTTAGCATAGATCCGGAGCTTCGCCAAATTCAGTCCAATGAGCTTGTCGTTTATGATGTAGAGTTAAGTGAATTTATCTCCAGAAAACTGCTCCGTTTAAAGACGGAAAACCCAGAACCGTTAGTTTCTCAAATGCAAATTCAATCGATCTATGACCAACTGAGCCAAGCTAATATTAAAGACTCAGAGATTCGTAATCTCCATATCGAGAAAATTACATCGACCACTAAAAAACGTTAACAAGCCTGGAGGACAACATGCCATTACCGGAGTCAATCACACAGATTTTCAAGCGAAAACAAAAGTCATACAAGATGGTCCTGATCCTATCCCTAATTGAAGAATTGAGAGAGACCAACCAGGGAAGAGTTTCGTTCGATCGCGTTAAGGAACGGTTTCTTAACTACTTTATAGCTGAGCAAGAAAGAGGTAACCGGGTCGATCAGCCACCAGGGCGGGAGCTATGGAGAGATGCATCCAAAAGTCAGCTTAAAGATATCATTAACAGTCCTGTTAGTGCGCTTTCTCAAGTTTTGTTTGTGAATTCAGAAGATAACACCATAGGTTTTCATAGCCAGATTCAAAGACAGCTAGGAGAAGAGGAGCTTTCGGAATTGGAGAGGCTTGCCAATGATGAACTGGAAGCTTATCACTCTGCTTTGCAGCATTTTTCCTTACAAGGTTACCTTGAAGGGATCATGTCAGAGTATACTTCTGCCAAAAGAGAGACATTTGCGGGGCATTCCCTAGGTACCTTGTTTCGGCAGACTCTTCCTTCTGAGCTTAGAAAGCTACCTTTTTTAGATGAACAATATAAAATTCAAGGATCGGTTGGACAAGGGAATTGGGCAACAGTTCCTTGGCTTGCAATACTGGATAAACGGATCACGGAAACGACTCAACGTAGAGAGTATGTTGTGTATCTGTTCGCTGAGGATATGAGTACTGTCTATCTTACGTTCAACCAAGGGGTGACTGTGCCCATTCAAGAGATGGGACGTAGAGAGGGCTATGCTTATCTGCGTAATCGTAAGCAAGAGATTCGGGCACACCTGCCTCTTACATATATGAATAAGGATGAGGATATCAATCTGGTGAGTAGTGGTCTAGGCCAAGACTATCAGGTATCTACTGTCGCTTATATTAAGTATGAAAGAGGAGCCGTTCCGAATGATGCGCAACTGATTCGAGACCTTGAAAATGTTATAGAGGATTACCGTCTATACGTGGAAACTGTGACCTCTACGAATAATGAAGCTGATGACGAGGAAGTGGAAATATTGCCACGACAAACAGAGCCCCTGAAGGATGAACAGGTAACCAATATCCTCCACCAAATCCAATCCCACATCCGCCGCAAAGGCTTCTTCTTCCCCGAGCACCTCATTGAGAACTTCTACCTCTCACTGAAGACCAAGCCCTTTGTCATCCTGGCGGGCATATCCGGCACAGGGAAGACTCGGTTAGTGAAGTTGTTTGCAGAGGCGCTTGGGGCAACGGGAGATAATGGTCAGTTTACCTTGATCCCGGTGCGGCCGGATTGGAGTGATCCTGCGGATCTGCTGGGGTATAAGGATCTGTCGGGCAGGTTCAAGCCGGGTCCACTCACGGAAGTGTTGGTAGAGGCGCGGCAGCCGGAGAATGCGCATAAGCCTTATTTTATCTGCCTGGATGAGATGAATTTGGCCCGGGTGGAGCATTACTTCAGTGATCTGTTAAGTGTGCTGGAGACGCAGGATTGGCAGGAGGGGAAGATTCGCACGCAAGATCTTATCTCTTCTACACTGCTGGATAAGCCAGAGGATCAAGTGAAGTATGGCAGCCTGGGTATCCCGGAGAATGTGTTCTTGATCGGGACGGTGAATATGGACGAGACGACGCATCCTTTTAGCAAAAAGGTACTCGACCGCGCCAACACACTGGAGTTCAATTACATCAATCTGCAGCAGTATCCGGACATGAGTGAGCAGGAAGAGACGGATGATACCGCTGATCTTGCTGAACTGAACCACCTGTTTTTGCGCTCCGATTATTTGCAGCTGGTTGATGCTTTTGATGTTAATAAGGAGCTTGTGATCCGGACTACGGAAAGGTTGGTTAAGATTAACGCCTTACTGGAGGACATTCACGCTCATGTAGGCTTCCGAGTCCGGGATGCGATTTGCTTCTATATGATTTATAACGAACGGTACAAGCTGATGGGTGAGGAAGAGGCCTTTGACTGGCAGCTGCTGCAAAAGATTTTGCCACGTATCCAAGGCAGTCATTCTTCGGTGCGACGGGTCCTGCTGAACCTGATGAAGGTTGCTCTTGGCACCGGATCTGGTGTTACAGTAGACATCTCTAAACTTATGGACGATGCTTCTCCTCTCTATATGAAATGGGCTGCTGGCCAAACTCCGCCTACGGCTGTACATCCGCAAAGCGCGCGTAAATTGGCTTTTATGCTTAGGAGGCTGGAGGAAGATGGATTCACCTCATACTGGCTCTCTTAAACAGGCGGTGGAATTGCTTCGTGTGGACACGGAGCTTTTTACGCTTTTCATTCAAGGACGGCCCTATCATCCTACGGTAGAGACCTTGCAGCTTCATCGGTCCCCGGATCAGGAGTGGGTGAATGCGCAGCTTGGACTTGTATGGTCCGAACGGCTGGGTGATGTTCAGATCAAAGTCTTTTCCCCTGAAGCTTACGGGATGGTGGAGTGGAGTCCGGGGGAGGCTGCGTTTCCATGTTTCTATGAGACGCAGTCGTATGAGCTGGTGATTCAGAAGAAGACCTCTGTGGACCTTTCTTTCTACCATGATAATGTGCTGCTGCGGCAAGCGCTCAAGCCTTTAGGTGATTCTATCCTTGCGGGTGCGCTGAATTTCGGGAATGAGGTCGGCCTGACGGAATGGGAAATCCGGGGTGAGGGGCAGACGCTGCTGCGGGTAGAGATGGAGATTTTCCCCTCGAAGATGGATTACAAGCTGGATTACCAGAATATTTTGAATGAAGTGAATGAGCAGATTTATAATTTAGCCTTTGATTTTTTGCGCAAAACCTACCAATTAACAGGCCTGCGGGAGACGCAGCATCAGAGCCTGACGGAGTTTTTCACTATCCTACAGCATGTATTTAGACAGCTCTTGGATGCCGTCGAGCGAATTAACAGGAATCCGAATTACGCGCTGCTCCAGGACCGCCGGCTGGTGGATGCCAATCGGGTCAAAAAGGCCGGAAGAGAGAATATCCGCGAGCTCGCCAAGCATCCTGAACGGCTGAGAGAAGACAAGAACCATGGATTCTTAAGCATCGATGGCCGAAGCTACACTGCTACACATTTATTGGAGACGCACAGACGCCTCGCCTATGATACGAATGAGAACCGGTTCATCCGCTGGATGCTGGAACGTATTCATGGGAAGCTGAAGGAGCTTAAGGGTCGCTGGAAGCTAAACAACCGGACCTCAGATGCATTACTCCTTAGAAAAATTGACGCTATGCTTACACAACTGGAGCGGGTGCTTAAGATGGACTTCTTGCGTGAGGCTGGGATGCTGAAGCAGATGTCCATTACGCTTGTGCTGCAGATGGCGCCTGGATACCGCGAAGTCTATCGCTTTTACCTCATGCTACTTAAAGGCCTGTCTATTCAGGGTGAACTATTCCGCTTATCCATGAAGGATGTTGCTCAGCTCTATGAGTATTGGTGCTTCCTCAAGCTGAATCAGCTCCTGGGGCAGAAGTATAAGCTGGTGAAGCAGGATATTATTAAGGTGAACCGGAACGGGATTTTTGTGACGCTGGATCAATCGCGCAGTGCGCAGATGGTGTACGAGAATCCGGTGAACGGAGAGCAGTTTATCTTGTATTACAATGCGATACCTGACTCGGATAAGACACCGACGCTCAGTCAGCGTCCGGATAATGTACTAACACTGAAGAAGAAGGATGCTGGCAAAATCAAAGAATATAAGTATATTTTTGACGCCAAATACCGCTTGAATCCTGCTTATGATGATACTTCTTACCAGAAAAAGTATAGACAGCCTGGGCCTGAAGAGGACGACATTAATACGATGCACCGCTATCGGGACGCCATTGTGTATCAAGAGAAAGGCTCGGGGGAATATGAACGAAGCATGTTCGGCGCGTATGTGTTATTTCCGTACCCTGACGAGGAGCGGTATAAGAGCCACCATTTCTATAAAAGCATTGAGCTGCTGAATATTGGCGCCTTGCCGTTTCTGCCAAATTCCACAAGCCTAGTAGAGCAATTCCTGGATGAGATTATTCAGGATAGTCCGGAAAAAGCTTACGAACGCTCCACACGTCCACGCGGGACGAAAGAGTATTATGCCAATCAGCTTGCGGGCAAAAATGTGCTTGTCGGCTCTGTCCGGGGACCGGAGCAGGTGGAGGCGGCGAGAGAGCATTCTTTTTACCATGTGCCGTTAAAGAACCTTTCGGACGTGAAAATCCTCACCCAGATCGAGTACGTGGCGATGTGCCAATCGCGTAAAAAGTTCTTTGATCCTGCCAAAACGGGCATTCACTTCGTAGGCAAAGTTGCAGATTGGAAGGTGCTGCGGCGTAAGGAGATTAAGGAAATCCCTTGCCGCCCGGGGACGGAGGAAGATTTGTATGTACGTATTAGGGTTGAGGAATGGGAGAAGGTAGCGGTTCCCGTTGCACTAGGAGGACAAGGGATTCTCACGGTGCTGTATACGAGCAAGTACATTCTGGACCGGGCGCTTGAAATTGCGGAGCTTCGCCTGGAGACGGAGGAAGATCTTCGGGAATGGCGGGAGAAGCGCCGCAAGGGCAGAGTGAAGGTGAAGCTGGATCATGAGCAGTATGTAGATTTAGGGAAGGTTGTGGAGGTTCGGAATATTTAAAGCTAGGGGAAATGAATAAGGTTTGCCGATTATCCGAACAACTACGCACCATACACTCAGGATCTACAATCGTAGCCTAGGCAGGCAGATACACCACTAGACCAACGTTATTGATGATCTGCTGTAGGATACGGCGAACCGTATATCAGAAGCGATACTTGCATGTGGAGTCGGTGGCTTTGTTGGTGCTGAATGGTGTCACCACACAATAAATTCATGCTATTCGCAATTGAACAGGAGTAGTATCAGAAAGCCACATATATCTTCTAATAGAAGCTCAGGCGAGTTCAACGCTTGGGCTTTTGTTAGTGCGCTCAGAATGGGCGTCATTTCTAGGGTGAAAATCCTTAAGGGGGGCTGGCGAGCGCCTACTATTAGCCAAGAGCAAAGGTGTCTGCCGTGAGGTGGAATCTGAAGGAAGCCAGCGGCAAATCTCCGGCCTGAGGAATATGGACTTCATCTCAAGCTAGCGTTTTGGAAAAAATGGTTACCTTTTTTAAACTTTTTAGCAGGGAGCGTCGTTATACTGTTCGACAATCTACTCGTGCGCGCGGGAGTTGGCCAAGTACGAATGGGGGCAGCCAATCATGCAAGTAGTAATCCAGCAATTATGCAAAAAATATGGTAGCAAAGAAGTGCTGAATGGTATTAACCTGACACTAGGCACGGGAATGTTCGGCTTGCTTGGGCCCAATGGGGCGGGGAAATCAACGTTGATGCAAATATTGGCGACAGTAATACCGAAAACATCGGGAGATGTACAAATCGGTTCTTGCAAGCTTGGGCGCGATGAACGTGAAATTCGTGGCTTGCTTGGCTATCTGCCACAGGAGTTTGGGGTTTATCGTAAGCTGACAGGGGCGGAATATCTCGATTATGTGGCGTCCATGAAGGGTATTACAAATAGCAAAGTACGGAAGGAAGCAGTAGCTGATATGCTACGCAAAGTCAATCTAGAAGAGAAGCGCCATGTGCGTATAGGCAAATATTCTGGCGGGATGCGGCAGCGTATCGGTATTGCCCAGGCGTTGCTTGGAGATCCGCAGTTCATTATTGTGGACGAGCCGACGGCAGGGCTAGATCCGGAAGAACGCATGCGATTTCGTGATATGCTGGCCGAATTGGGCAAAGATCGAACTGTGCTGTTGTCTACACATGTCGTCGCCGATATTGATAATAACTGTCAGAGTATGGCGATTATGAGCGGGGGGCGCATCGTATTTCACGGTACGCAAGACCAATTGCTCCAGCGTGTGCATGGACAAGTATGGACGGTTCAGGTGGGTGATGAGAAGCTCGCTGAGCTCAAGAAAGCCGCAGCTATCGTGACGGCGAGGCGTTCGGGAGCCGGGTACGAGGTGCGAGTTCTTGCCAGCTCTATGCCGTTGCCTGGAGCAGAACAAGCAACGGCAGGGCTGGAGGACGGATATATCGCGGTCATGAGAGCGGGGAACAGCCAATGAGCCTGATTCACTATTACAAAACCGAGTGCAAGCTGCTACGGCGCGGCCCGGGCTTGTATCTGATGTTGGCAGCTATGGCAGGCATTTTGTATTTGATGATAAAGACCGTCGATGCACAATTGGATCGTGCAGTATACGTGATGGACATTTCTGAGGTGTATTGCCGTGCGGCCATCATTATTTTGCCTTTACTGGCAACGGCCATTGCACAGCGTGACGAAGAATGGAAGACAGCGTCCATGATGGCCACTTTTCCGTATCGGACATGGGAAATGGAGGCTGCACGATTGCTCTGTGCAATAACGCTTCCGTTAACAGCTGCGCTAGTGCCGCTGGGGGCTTATGTATGGCTGGTCGTAAATGATGGCAGCTCATGGGGAATGCGTGAATGGTATACCTGCGCTGTATTGGCTTCCTTTGCTATCCCGATGTTATTGGCAACTGTAATTGCCTACTTGGTAGGCATCCTTATCCGCAAGCGATACAGTTATCTGATCAGCTTCGTTCTGTTGTTGGGGTTGGCAATCATTTTACCGGAATTTTTTAAGACCGATCGTCCTGCTTTTTCATTACCCCCTCATTTGCAGATTTGGTTCGATTATTCACTAGTCAAATATATTGGTAGTTCCTATTCACGTATGTGGGGATTCATCTATGATCCGGCATTTTGGCTGCATCGCAGCATGGTTGCTGCTATAGCGGCAGGAATGGCCTTGGCTGTGCTACTTATAGTATGTAGGCGCAGGCGGGAACGGGGCATGGCATGGCTGATCTACCCCACGATGCTGGTTCTGGGTGCAGCATTGTTATGGGCAGGTAGTGCGATGTATGGACATTTGCAGGAACGGGTCGGTATTGCGGATGCCAATGAACGTTTCTATGGCGAACGTCTTACTTCAGCCAATGAGATAACGCAACAGCGTGAATTGGAGCAATTGTTCGTTGCTGGATTTGCAGCGGGCAAATATACGGAGGCGGATATTGAGAAAATGTCTCGTATCACCATTAATACAGAGGGGATTACCAGCAATCCGCTCTCGGTATCGCATATTAAAGATCTGCTTGTCGGAATGAAGTTCCAGGATCTGCACATTAACAGTTATAAGCTGGAGCTGGAATTACTTCCGCGTCATGGGCTGGAAATACAGGCGACGATGCAAGCGAGAAATGGACAAGCGGATAAGCTAGGGCGATTCCCCATCATGCTACGACATATATTTGACGTACAAGAAATGAAGGTGAACGGTAGTGCTGCTGCCTTTGAGTGGGAAAAGGCTACAGATGTACTATGGATCACTCCTGATACGGACGTTATGCCAGGCGAGCATCTGGAGATCGAGATGACGTATCGCGGTACCCTAAATGATTGGCGGCATTATTATTCCGCTGCTCCTAGCAGGGATCGATGGGAGCAGATCGCTGTTGTCGACGATAACAGGCTGTTCCTGCCAGCCTTCTACGGCTGGTACCCTGTTATCGGCAATAGCCGGCTATCGGAATTGCTTACCGATCACTACGAATGGGGGCGCCACGCTACAGATATTCTGGGCACACAATTACCGCGCCCTATGGCGGGCTTTGAGGTTGCCATAACAGGGCCAAGTGGCTTGAAACTGTTCTCCAACGCCTCTCTCGTTACTAGTGAGAAGGCTGGAGAAAAGGGGGCTTCAGTAACGCGCTTGGAGGTGGATGAAACAAGTGGACTTACATTATTTGGGGGCGATCTGCATCTTGCACAAGCGACAGCAGGCGGCAAGACGTTGCGTCTGCTGACATCCGGTCAATTGCCTGCCCGTTCTGTCGAGGAAGCAGCTCAGCTCGCAGCCAAGCAATACGTCGAAGCAGCGCATACCTTGGAAATGCTGGATGGAAAAGCTGCAACGAGCTTTCCCCAGACGGTCACGATGGCGCTTGCCGATTACCCGTTTTATAGTTTGAATGAGTCTAGTTTGAAAACCAGGGGTATGGTAGATGCAGCAGTGGCAGGTCCGGAAGCTCGCGATACCCATTTTGTATCTATTTCATCTTCTTTTTCCTTGTTCGATTATTTTGGGGCGGAAATTGAACAAGGAAAAAACGGGAACATACAACTGAGAACGGGCCAATACTGGCTTGATTACAGTGCCAAACGCAGAAAGATTAGCAATGCGAGATTGTACTATTTTAACAGCCAATATATATTGAACAACTTTTTTCAGGCCTATATCGAGCGCAAGGTGGCGGGAGAGGAACTGCCTGGTCCATTGCTCGAACCTGGTAACTCAGTTTTAGACGGCAGACCGAATCAGGTTAATGACCTTATGAGCAACATATACAGTCAGTACGGCATCGAAAGTGTATACGAAGTCATCAAGCTCGTCTATAACAGTATCGGCACAGAGCAGCTAGGCGAGGATAGCGATGAGCAAATGGAAGAGCTTCTGCGAAGCTATTTGCAAAGGAAAATGGAGGGAGGAAAATGAAGGTCGCCCTCATCCTGTTGTCCCGTGCAAAATATGCATGGCGCATACTATGGGGAGGCTACTTGATTGCTATAGCTGTTATTGCAGCTTTAATAGCAGCTGGTTGCCTCATACTGCCAATGGTGCTGCGAGCTCCAGGTTTTTATCAAGTCAAAGTGGCTTTTATTTTTGTTCTGCCCTTACTTGCGATTGCCTTGAGTGCGGGCTTGTTCGCCGATGATTTCAGTGAGGGTACTTTTGCCCACCATTTCAGCTATCCGTATTCAGAGGTACTCGTGTTCGCCGAGCGGATAACGGTCGCTGCGCTATTACTTGTCATCTATGAAGCAGCGTTGCTCTGGGCCATTGACCGCTGGGTGATCACTTTAAGTGCGGCACAGCTGGCTTACATAATCAAACATAGTCTCGGTGTGAATATGTTTGTCAGCGGTCTGGCGGCATTAGGTAGTCTGCTCGGGCGCAATATGACTGTCGGGCTGGGAGTGGGGGCAACGGTGTGGCTGCTAGAGTATTTTATGTCCAGTATGCCGCTCAATCGTTATTATTTATTTCAAGCCGTCTGGCCGGTGAGCCGGTTCGCAGATCAATCTCACAATGCCATTGCATTATTTGTGTCAGCTGGAATACTGCTCTTCTGCTGTTTGTTTCTATTAAGGAGAGGCAGAGGTTGGCTCGTGCGCAAGCAATAGTGCCGAGTGAGAAAGGAGGGGGTCAAGTGGACAGCAGGACTGTTGTTACGGATGAGCAACTGCTCGCGCAATACAAGCAAGGGAATACTGCCGTGCTGGAATTGTTCGTCTATCGGTATCATCAGATCATCTATGCGTATTTATACCGTCTGACCAGCAAGCGTCAGCTCGCGGAAGATTTGGTGCAAGAGTGCTTTGTCAGAGTATTCACGGCTTTACAAGCAGGCCGGTTGCCTGAACGGTTTCGACCATGGATTTATCGAATCGCGACGAATCTGTGCCGTGATGTATGGAAGTCTGGGGCTTATCGTTATGAAGTGGCGGCTAAGGATACCGGAGTGTATGATGCGGCTGATGGTGGTAAAGATACGG
This sequence comes from Paenibacillus sp. NPDC056722, assembly GCF_042790635.1. Taxonomy (NCBI): domain Bacteria; kingdom Bacillati; phylum Bacillota; class Bacilli; order Caryophanales; family Paenibacillaceae; genus Paenibacillus; species Paenibacillus sp. NPDC056722. The sequence continues at coordinate 71,116 of NZ_JBHTYV010000009.1, forward strand.
TAGCGTCTTTTTTAGACAAGCAGTATGAGCGGGAAGCCGTCATTGCTGCCCTTGGCGCTTTACCTGAGGAGGAGCGGCAAATTGTTATTTTGCGTTTTTACGAGGATCTCAAGCTGGATGAAATAGCTGAGCTGCTGGAAATACCGCTTGGGACGGTTAAGTCCAAGCTGTATCGGGCATTCAGGCGGCTAGCTGATACATTGCAGAAAGGGGAGGATCAGGATGAGCTACATTTCCGGAAGCGGGAACGCCAATAACAGCAGTCGCGACAGTCAACTGCATAGAGAATTACAGGAGCAGCGGCGGCTGGAGGAAAAGGGCGAAGCAGCAGCGGATGAATGGGAGCATGACCCGTTCGGAGCCGTATTCAATCAATTGAATCGCTATACCGTTGACGGCCCTAGCGGCCAGCAGACCAAATCCCTGCTGGCGCTAGCCGCTGCATATGCTACACAGCCTGAGCGGAAGATTGCCGGACCCTTATCCAGGCGAGTGGCAAGGCATGACAAACCTGGGCGGCAACCAGTTGTCCAAATGTCTTTGCTTGTAAGACTTATGCAGCGTATGGCAGCCCAGGCAAGGACGATGCATTGGCTGTTCTGGATTATATCAGCGCTTATGGTTGGCACAGGAGCAGCCATCGAGCGGCTGGCTGCAAATGCATGGTTTAATAGCCCGGCCAAACCGGATGTATTCCTCTTTACGATTCTGTTGCTTTCTATAGCCAGTGTGGCCTATTCACTTAGGTCTATGCATACGCCAATGAGTGAGCTTGAGGCGACCTTTCCTGTTACGTCGGTAAAGCTTATGGTGGCCAGAATAGGAACTATACTACTGTATGACCTCCTTCTAGCGCTGTTGTTTTATGGAATACTGGTCATGACAGGTACCAGCAGTGAATTCGGATCTGGTACTGCTGTACTAATTACAGATCTATTACTGCCGATCTGCCTGAGCACGTTCGCAGCGCTGGCTGCGATGCTTCGCTTCGGGACATGGCCTGGTACCGCAGCTGTGCTCGCAGTGGGCGTCATCCAGTTTTCCGCAGGCGAGAGGCTTGGCGTGTTTCAACTGTTCAGCGAATACGGATCTGCTCACTGGCTTGCAAGCAAGCTTGTTGCTGTTAGCCTGGCAGTAGCGCTTGGTGTTTGTACAAGCCTGTTGCTACGCCATCGGCATTATTACAAGCAATATGAATAGGAGGGAAAAGCGGTGCGAGGAGCTGAGCTGAAACTGACGGGGGTCGAACTTCATGCAGATAATGGTCATTTGCTGCTAGGGGATGTGAATCTGACTCTACCGCCAGGCTGGTATGGTCTGGAGGGCGCTAATGGCAGCGGAAAAACAGCATTGCTCAAAACGATAGCTGGCCTATACCAGCCTGCACGCGGCCGGATTATCTATCAGATTCATGGCATGGCGTTATCAGGGAATGCTTTCAAGCCTTATCTAGGCTACAAGCCCCAGCAGGCAGCGTACTATGACAATATGACCGTCGAGGCATACTTGCGTTATGTGGGTGAGATGAAGCTGATGCCACGGGCAATCATTGAGGAGCGATCTCGCGAGCTATGTGAACGACTCGGGCTTTCTGCCGAGTGGAAGACGCTTGTTCAGCGGTTGTCAGGCGGCAACAAGCAACGACTTATGATTGTGCAGGCTATGCTTGCTGATCCTTGGTTTCTGCTGCTGGATGAGCCTCTCTATGGTATGGATATCGAGATTCGTTTCCTGCTGCTAGAGGCGTTGTACGAAATGACACCTGGCACAGTCGCTATCTTTTCAGGCGCATTAGAGGGCCTACAGGGAGATTGGCTGGATGCTGTGATCAAACTGGAAAATGGTACGGCGGCGCTGCACTGATGCAGCGCCGTTTTCTATCTTAAATCATCCTGCTACGGCAGCGAAGCTTACCTGGCGGATAACCGGACGCTTGTCTGAGCCTTTTGCTGAAGACATGGATAAAGTCGGCCTTTAAGTCATATCTACTAATAAACGACAAAAATCTACAACTTTTGACCTATCTCGCCGATATTTAGCATAGAGGGTCTATTAAGGTCAGTGAGTTATGAGCCTGTGGATATCCGAACTGAATTTAGCAAGCACCAATGAAAAAAACCGCCACATCGGGCGGTTTATTCGCTAATGAATATTTTATATTAATTTGTTTCCGGACCATCAAGGTAAGCCTGAGCATCTTCAACAGTATCGAAGAACTTGATGAATCCTCCAAACATCCTTTTCTGTTGCATTCTATAAATTGAGCTAGTTGTGACAGTGGCCCAACTCTTCTCCGTTGAAAGTCCGTACTTTACGACAAGTTCATTGGAGGTGGATAGTTCTTGCGCTACATCTTGGGAGAGAACTTTGGCTTCGGATAAATCACCAATGGCAGTAAATCCAGGTTGTGCTTTTTTAAGGTTGTCGGTAAGTTCATCGACATATTGTTGAGCATTATCCTTGGTAACCGAGTAGATTTTGATATACAGCCTATTCTTTTCTTGATCGTAATTGATTGTGAACATTATGTATTCCTCCTGATTGTCTTATAAATCAACTGAACTAAGTATAGGGTATGAATGATTAATCATTCCACGGACTATAAGTCACATAGATTGAATTTCCCCAAAAGTATTTCAAGCATGCATAATCAAATCTTTATTTTACATATAGAAGAGGCTGTTGGAGGTTGTTGTATGGATATACTTGCTGAGTTTGGAAACAGGGTTAAGGAACTGCGTGCGCGTAGCGGGATCTCGCAAGAACTGCTGGCGCATCGCTCCGAACTGGATCGGACATATATAAGTGGGGTGGAACGTGGTATGCGTAACATCAGCTTAGTTAATATCGAGAAGATTGCAGACGGGCTTAACGTCCCAATGAATTACTTGTTTTCAAGTGAGCGGTTTTCAAGCAATCCTGCTTTTTTAAAGAAAGATGTTGAAGTCCCAATCTCCGAACGATTCAAGTATCATTTGGACTGTGACCAAAAGTTACTTACTATCCAGATACAAGGATTACTAACCGGAGCAAATGTGGATTATGTATCGAAAATATGGAGAGGCATTGTCTCTAACTTTGCGGAGGGAGAATTAAGTGTTTTCGTTGATCACAGAGACATGAAAGCATCGGACGGCGATCCTGTTGTTTTTTCTCCTGAAGTAGTTGAGAAAGCGGTTTTGCTTCAACAGAGTGTGATAACGTGCAGCAAAAAGGCTATAGTACTATGTAATTCGGAATTCATGGTACATCAATTGAATTATATGACAACCAGAAGTGGGGTATGGGATAAGACTAATCCCTTGTACGGCAAGGATAAAGAAATGGTAGGTCAGGCTTACGAATTATTAGATGTTCATGGGAATGAGTTAATTAAACCTATGAAATAAATCGAGTGATTGCTGGCGGTTTATTTTCTGCCTAAATACCAATTTCAGTCATATCAATGCCTAAAAAGTCATGTTACGAGCCGAGCGAGAAGCGGGGATTCCCTCCTGTTTTTCCTCGGCTCTTTCTCTGCTAAAAAGATTACAAGTTCGGAAATACAAAATAAGTGTTTTGTATTAAAAGAAACAAAAGCGTTAATTTGTTTCTTTTAATAGGTTACATAACGGAATAGACTGGAATTGCTCACGGCACAGAATTGTATATTGAACCCATTCGAAAGGTGGAAGACACCCTTAGAAAAGGAGGTAATCAGCCCTTGCGCGTATGATGTGCGGACACAGCAGCTGCGGCCAATTATGTGAAAAATGTCACAATTACAACCATAGAGTAACAGGAACTGAATCAGTTATGTGGTTGTGCAGCTGCATTAAGTCCGCTTTTTAGAATATCAGGCATATTGTTGCAAAGTAACTCTGCTAATTCCTGCGGAGAGAGCTCCATATCCGAATTTACCCAGCTAATGAGGATCTGAACGGTGCCTGCGCAATGATAATCAATTGCGAATTTAAGCTCCGTGGATATTTCTTGAGTTTTGTTTCTTGAAACATAAGTGGCGGTGCAAAAATCCTGGTAATACTTTTGTATAAACTCAATAAATGAGTTTTGTCCTTTGTATTTTATGGCGTTCTGGAAAAAGGGCTTTCGCTCGTAAATGAACTCAGCGGATTTGTTGCATATCTGCTCCCAGCTATCTTCGGAGTGAAAGAGTTCTTCTTTTATATAGGAAGCGTAGTACCAGTTCATCAAATCGTATTTATCTTTAAAATAACGATAAAACGTCGCACGTGATAGATCGCTTTTTTTCAGAATCATGTCGGTGGAGATTTGATCGATGCGGTGATCCTGCATTAAATCAAATATGGCATTATACAGATGCTTCTTCACGTTCATATTGTTTACCTTTACAATTTGTTGGAATTTAAGCCGTGCTGAAATGTCGAATAATGTCACCATTATATTGTGTTTAGGTATGCATTGTAAAGCAGGATAGCAGTCATGACCGTTTATGCTTAATCGAGATCAGGCTCTAGGTAGAGCGCAGCAAAGGGAAACACTAAGACTGTTGTAAATTACATCATAGGAGGCATACTTATGTACGAAAATTTGTTTCAGCCTATTAAAATAGGTCAGGTAGAATTGAAAAACCGTCTAATCGTTCCACCCATGGTGGTAAACTACTGTACCCCGGATGGTATGGTTACTGAGCGCTTTATCCGCTACCACGAGGCTCGTGCCAAGGGCGGCTGGGGCCTGATTACGGTAGAGCAGAGTGTGGTGTGTGTGGAGGGAAAAGGACATCCGGGACAGCCCGGCCTTTGGTCTGACGATCACATAGAGGGACTATCACGATTGACAGAGCGAGTCCATGCAGCCGGTGCCAAAATCTCCATACAAATCAACCATGCCGGTCGGGCGGCAAGCAGTTATATCACTGGCTCCCAGCCAGTAGGACCCTCGCCCATTAAGGGGATCAGCAGTCTAGAAACGCCGCGTGAACTGAGTGTCGCGGAAATTCAGGAAATTGTACGTCAATACGGGGAAGCCGCGCGACGTGCCAAAGCGGCCGGTTTTGACATGATTACCGAACATGCTCATGCCGGATACCTCATTGCTTCATTCCTTTCCTCTACCAGCAACAAGCGCACGGATGAATATGGCGGTACCCTTGCAAACAGGGCTCGTCTTGCGCTGGAGATTCTAAAGGATATGCGCGCCCAGGTGGGGAGTGAATTCCCCATTTTGTACCGGTTTTCGGCTGAAGAATATGTGGAGGGCGGCTTGACCATACGGGATACCGCTGCTCTGGCAAGATTGATGGAAGACGCTGGGGTCGATATGATGGATGTTTCAGTAGCCAATGATGCCCCGCCTTATACCGTGCAGCCCGCAGCGTTGCCACATGGTTTTGCAGCAGAGTTATCCCGGGAGATCAAAAAAGTGGTATCTGTTCCGGTAGCAGTGGCGGGACGAATTAACGATCCGCTTGTTGCAGAGAGCATTCTGGCTTCGGGTGATGCCGATTTAATCTCCATGGGTAGAGCGTCTATAGCTGATCCGGAGTTTCCTAACAAAGTGAGAGAGGGACGGCTGGATGATATTAACTACTGCGTCGCTTGTCTACAGGGCTGTGTAAAAAGCGCCGCTTCCTATTCCCCAGTCTCCTGCTTAGTCAATCCTGTCACAGGACGTGAGGAAGAATTTACTGTAGAGCCGGCTGCGCAGCGTAAAAAAATATTGATTGCCGGCGGAGGTGTGGCAGGCATGGAAGCCGCAATCGTCGCAGCTCAGCGCGGCCATGATGTTCATCTCTATGAGCAGTCTGACAGGCTGGGGGGGCAATGGCTTCTAGCTGCTGTTCCTCCTACCAAAACGGAGCTTAACTATTTTACCATCTGGCAAAAGAACCAGCTAAAAAAGCTGGACGTAAAAATCAGCTACAACGCACTTGTGGATCGCAACCTGGTGTTGCAGGAACAGCCGGATACTGTAATTATTGCCACTGGTGCCAAACCAATCGTTCCTCGCATCAAGGGAGCGGACAACCCAAATGTGGTACTGGCTTTTGACGTTTTAGCGGGTAAGGAAGATGTTGGGAACCGAGTGGCAGTAATCGGCGGCGGTTTGGTAGGTACAGAAACAGCTGACCATCTTGCCTTACATGGAAAACAAGTGGTTCTGATGGATATGCAGGATGCTATCGCCAAAGATGGCTTTGTGTTTAATAACCACTACCTGCTTGAAAGTATTGATAAACATCATGTAGAGGTGATCACCTCCGCGAAAGTGCTGGAAATTACTCCTGATGCTGTGATATATGAAAAGGGTGGCGAACCACTCCGGGTAGAGCAACTCGATACTATCATTCTTGCATTAGGGGCTGTACCTGTCGATACGTTGAGCCAGGAATTTAAGGATATGGGAATTGACGTGATGGTTGTGGGAGACTCCGCAGTGGTTAAACAAGCCATTGATGCGATAAAGGACGGATTTGAAGCCGGATTAGCAGTATAGGTATAGTCGATATGGATAGATAAAAACGAAATTCAGAGAGGTTGCCTCAAAAGAAAAATATGAGGCAGCCTCTCATTTATTAAAATGAGATATTGAAGAAACAGGATGGAAATCACGACTCCATAATAGCTCCTAAAGAAATCATGGAACAATCTCAAAAATAGTGCCTTGGTTAGCATCGGCCACCCTCATCGAACCATACACCCCTAAAAATAGCCGGGATTGATTCAGATTTGTTCCTAAACTAACGTAATAAGCGGTTTGCGATCCGAAATTATAATCCGTTTCAATAATATTGAAATCACTTTGTTTACAATCGGTTCTTACCTTGGTATAAGCTAAAACTCCCCTAATAGGAGGCGCTGATTGTTTTCGGGCAAGATCGATAAACACGACGCTTCCCTTTAAATCGGGGATTTCATTTCCGTTATAGGCCTGAACTCCTGTGAGTGCAGTTCCTGCAAACTTGCCTGGGCGGGGATCTTCATGATAATAACTGATTAAAGGCGGAAGACGAAGCACTGAAGTAGTCACAGCCTCATCGAAATAGGCAATGTTTTTCTCTTTTAAAGTCGTATTTCCAGGGCAGCCTCTCGGTACGGCAGTCGGTAAGGCACCTTCCCACCCTCGCCAGCCAAAGTTAATAAATCCTTCTTGGTCAGGTGCAGACCCCATCATAGAAGCTTGAACAAGCTGAGTCACCGGTATGGGTTGATAATGAGCGAATGAAAAAACCGATTCGACCAGATCCTGTCCGACATTCCCTACGTATTTAATATACTTATTATTAAACCTTTGAAATGAAATTCCTGTTAGATTACGTCCTCCCTTGGCAATGACCGTAAGCATTTCCTGAATAGGTTCGGGCAGCTCATGGAAACGTGTAACAACGGTTGGATTATCAATAAAAGTATGTATGCCTACATCAATTTCAATTACTTTTCCTGCGATTTCCATAATGTCCTGGCTTAGATTAAAGGGGTCATAGGCTGATCCGCCATCTCCGGTCGTTAGAACAAGTTTTCCTGTTTCAGGTGAGAAGTTTAAGGTATTAATGCCATTATGATTTAAAAAGGGCCTTCTTATATTAAGTAATGAGCGCCGTTTTTGAGGTTGACCATTCGATTGTAGAATCCATTCTTCAACGGTATCGATATGATCATATTTTACGTCTCTATTGTCCCACTTTAGATTTAAAGTGCTGGGATCACACGGGTTAGGCTTAAAAGATTCAGAAAAAGCAACTGGACCTTGGCTTCCAGCTACAGAGTAATGGAGATAGAACAAACCGTTATAGTAAAACTGAGGATGAAAAGCTAGACCGATCAACCCTCGTTCATCGTATCCCCCACCGGAAGTGCCTAGTTTTAAGACTCGCTGGCGAATATCTAAAAATGTCCCGATCACTCCGTTCCTAATATAAAAGATCTCTCCGACCTGGGTTACAATAAACAAGCTTTCTACGGAGTCTCCCGGAAGGATAGCTGTCTTTAAAACAGTAGGCATATTTATCCCACTAACAATAGGCCGTAGACTAACTTTTACTTTTTTCAACGAAAACCCTCCCGGTTGTTGGCATCTTTTTAAGAATATGATGTGATCTGTTTTATTAGTACCGGGTCGGGGTTAGAGGGCAGGCTCCGTAAGCTTCATCTTTGTTGGCAGAATCACTGAACAACTCGTCTTACTAGTACCTGAAGATACGGGATTTTAGAAATATGAATCAGATATAAAAATCTATTTGAGCTGACTGATTGTCAACGAATAAGTAACTTTAAATTGGAAAACACCTGTTTTAAAACGGGTGTTTTTTTACTTTTATCGAAGATACCAGCTATCAACTTAAGCAAAAGGGGATCATTCGAAGGGCAAACTTTATCCCCGTCGTAATACTTTCACCATGTTCCTTTAGGTTGAAATGAGCGATTATAGAACCTGCAAGACACATTGGTTCTTATTCGGACGGACGTAACGAGGCAGGGATATCCGATTTATCCCGCAGTGCCGTACATGATATGTTACGGTATCCTGTATGATCCGGATCGGTATGAATCCACTATTCGGGGTTCGATTCCCCAATCGCCTAGGGAGCGATTCTGGTAGAATACTCGACTTCCAATCGAGCAAAAATTGAGCAAAAGAAAGACCAAAGGATAGAATCCCTAGCGGCTAGTTTGAGCGCACTGTAGGCTGGCTTTGTAATCTGTGGATACCGCTGGAACGAAACTCCGGGGAATTCGCTTGGACGGAGGAGAAATAAGGACGACTGAAGTTTGGTTAGGCCTTTTCCCCAATATCCTTGAGGATCACTGCAGGAAAGTCCAGCTAAAACGAGATTCCGCCAAAGCCACAGTGGGATTCTCCATCCAATGGTCGCAACCATTAAGGGGGAACGAAGATGTTAAACAAAGTAACCATTCAAGCTGACCAACGCGGTCTGCTCTTTCATAAAGGAAGTTATGTGAAGACACTCCTTCCAGGAACTTATAACTATTTATCGTGGTTGCAAAGCACAGTTGTTGTACTGAATATCGCCAAACCTTTCATTGTAGAGGGAAAAGACCTGCAGTTGTTCCTTCATGATGAAGACCTAGTGCGGGAGCTTGAAATCGCACGGGTGCAAGACCACGAATATGTTCTGCATTACGAGGACGGGCAATTCGTACATCTGCTTAAGCCTGGTGTCTATGCCTTCTGGAACATACTTAAAAAACATACCTTTTTGCATGTAGATACCAGACAGCCTGAGCTGTCTGCCGAGGTAGATCGTTCCATTTTACCGAAGCTCACCGCCCATGTGCACGCCTTCGAAATCGGAAGTAACGAATCTGGATTTTTATTTTATGATCACGTTCTGCAACGAGAGGTTTCTCCCGGAAAGTATTACTTCTGGAAAGGACCAGTGTCGGTTATGGTCAAAAAGATTGATTTAAGACAACAACAAATGGATCTTATCGGCCAAGAGATCATGACAGAAGACAAGGTTACGCTGCGGTTGAACTTCGTTTGCCAATATAAGATCGTAAACCCGCTGCGCGCTTTGGAAATGAAATCGTTCGACGAGCAAATTCATATCCAGCTTCAGCTCGTGCTGCGGGAGTATGTCGGAACGCTTAAATTGGACGATTTGTTGAAACGGAAGGAGGATGCTGCGTCGTTCATCCTGTCTCGTATGAGCGAGAAGGCTGAAGAGTTCGGCGTACAATTCCTGAGCGCGGGAGTTAAGGATGTTATTTTGCCGGGAGAAATGAAGGAGATCCTAAATACCGTTTTATTGGCGGAGAAGAAGGCCCAGGCTAATCTGATCACTCGCCGGGAAGAGACGGCATCTACTCGCAGCCTGCTGAATACCGCGAAGCTGATGGACGAGAACCAGACATTGTTCCGACTGAAAGAGCTGGAGTTCTTAGAGAAGATCTGCGAAAAAGTCGGAACCATCTCTTTAACGGGTGGTGGGGATCTGCTTGAGCGGTTGAGCTCTCTTATTGGGGAGAGAAAGGCGGCAAGCAAATCATAATAAAAAAAGAGGGGCCATGGCCCCTCTTTTTTGTCAAACTCAGAACACGGATTTATTCCGTCAACCGAACCAACTCCGTAAAGTATTTCAATCCCTCTTCATCAATATCACTGCGCCCATAAGCATCCAAAAACAAATCTCTATACTGATCAGTCTTTAGATTATAGTTCAGCGTCCATATTCCCCAATATAAATCGTAGTGTCTATCGCCAACCCCGCCATATCCCAGATCGATAAACCCGTTAAGCGAAAAGTGATCCATGATGATATTCGGCAAGCAGTAGTCCCCATGAATGATCACATTGTCTGCGGGGGAGTAATTAAACGTATTTAAGAGACTATAGTCACTTCCCTTTACATGCGCCTCATTTAAAATTCCCTTTGTTCTATGGTTGTAAGGACATCCCGAAGTGGGCAGTGAATGCAGCATTCTTAGATATTCCCCGAACACGGATACCAACCGGCGTGGGTCCTCTAGGTGATGTACGGCTGCTCCATCCTCACCGTTTACCGCTTCTGTAAGCAGATAGTCATAGTGAGAATCCGATTCATAAGCTATGGTATCTGGGGCAACATGATGGTTATGTAAAAAAGAGGTCATCGTATATTCGCGTTCAAGCGAGTCTCGTTCGCTTATTTTCAGAAAAGCACGTTCATTGCCCGAAACGAACAGAGTTTTTGCATTTTCGGAAGAGCTGCTGTCATAAAGGGTTGCCCCTTTTAGATATTGCCTGATAGCTGCGGGTACGGTCTCAATATCAAAGGAAATCTCCGTACGTTTCATATTCTAACGCTCCGTTCTAGTCTTATACTCTACCAATCCCATAAATCGCTTGTTCAGCGCCGTATCTTATGACTTTACGATCTAATTTCATGCCAACTCTTTCTAATAGCTTACAAGATGAATGGTTAGCCGTTTGAGTCTCAGCAATAACTCTGCTTAAATTCAATTCATTGAATGCGTAAGTAATGACTTGGTCAACGGCCTCTTTCGCGTACCCATGGCCCCAAGAATGAGGGAGAAGCTCATAGGAGATCTCAGTATCTTGACCGTCAACATGTTGTTCCAAAGAAACTAAACCTATAAATACATTATTGTGTTTCAGCCGAATGGTCCAATAATTTGAATCTGTCTCAGAACGTTGTAATGTATCTAAAAATTTGTTTAATATATGTTCCTCTGGAATTGCTCCACCCAAGTACGTTCTTACTTGTTCGTTCACATAAAGACTTTTCACATCTTGGTAGTCACTGCGTTGTAGTCTGGTTAAATTGCATCTGTGTGTCTCCAAAAGAGTTCGCCTCCGTGAAATCATTAAATTCCTCTTTCTAATCTTTCCTCCCAGTCTAGCCACAGTCTGCTTTCCCAATTTGACCAAACCTCTTTTACTTTGTTGATTAGCCATTCTCCGCCAATAGTTATTGAATTTTCATGGGAGGCGTAGATAACCCAGTCCATTTCTTTACTACACCAGAAACCCTCCCCATTAAATGCATAAGTAGGAGTAAATGCTGAGAGCTCCAGTTCATATTCAGGTGAAAATTCTAATTCCCTTAACTCATAAACATGATTAACCCCATGTTCTTTTAAAAACTTACGGAGTAGTTCGTAGCCAACTTCTGAATCAAAGTAGTCATCCATAAAAGCTAGCGTGAGTTCATTCTGACTACCATCAAGTGGTATCCAGGGCCCTCTCGTTTTTATAGCCCATATATCATTTAGTTGAGTCCAAAGTAATTCAATTTCTGGCACGGATAACTTGCGTCTGTAGAATAACGGTGGTTGGCTCATGACTTTTGCTGCAGATACATTCTCAAGATAAGAAACAAAGCTACTTCTCTCTTCGGACATTGTGTTTCTTGTAACATTATCATCGTCATTTGCTTTTGTCATAAAACTAACAGCTTCATTTATAACTTGAGTGATCTTGACTTTTGCCTTTGAAAAAGAGTCAAAGTCTTCGGGTATATATCTTTCCAATTCAGCTAATATAGCTTTCAAAACAATATATCTGGGGAATAATTTCTTGGCTTCAAGAGAGTGGTCAATTCCGTCGGGTTCCCGATCCCTACCTTGATCGATTAATCTACTATACTTTCTGCCCCAATAATCAATTTTTGTTATGCAATATCTCCTTGCTAACGAATGCAGGCCTCTTGTTAGCGATGCTTCAAGCATGTGTTCACCTCATTAAAATCTCTCATTTCAATCCATACGAAAAACCTTCCCCTTGGGCACAAACGGCAAGCTTTGTCCCTTGGGAATAAGAAAGGCGTGCTCCCGGCGAATGGTGACTCTATCACAGAAGCCGTCTGTGATGATCAGCAAGGGGCCGTTTTTGGGGAAATCCTCTGCACGCTCTAGCAGATCGATTCCCGGTTGGAGGATGGTGCCCCCGCGGCCTTTGACGGATATGCGATCGGCGATGACCTCTGGGGCGAGATACCCTTGGTCGTAGACAGTAGCGTCGCAGAACACTACACGTACCAGTGGAACATCTCTAGATAAGCTATAGCTGGCGATGGCACCCAGAGCTTTGCCAAGTAGCTTGGTATCCATGGAACCGGAGGTGTCTAGTACCACTCCGAACGTACGGCCATCTTCGTCCCCGGCGTCTGGTACCCAGCGAGGTCTGGGAATGTCGGGGGTGGAGGATTGTCTGCGGCTGATTCTGGAATAACTCCGAACCTTTTCCACTGGAGAGAAGTAGTGATCGAACCATTTCGCAAGCTCTATATCCCATAGGATAGGGGGCTGAGACAATGCACGAATTTCTTCTACAAGACCTGCCGGAAGTAGCCCGCGATGCTGATCATAGTGATAATCAAGACCTTGGCTGAGACAATTACGGTAAAAATCATCAAGGGCAAGTCCATCATTCCGCTCCCACCAATCAGGTTTACTCGGCGGTAGGATATCTCCAAGGCCCATTCCCCGAAAGGTAGCGACTTTACGATACAACCTGAGGTCGTTAACGATCCGGTCATAGATCGATTCGGCAGATAAGCCCTTTAATTCTGGATCATAAAGCCCGCCAATTCTAGGGAAAGCACCTAATCCCATCTCCATCAACCACTGATTGATGACATAATCACAGGCCACATTCCATAAATACGGATCACGTCCGTCAGCGCGGGCATGGTGTCTTAACCCGACATGCAGAAATTCATGCGCCAGCACAAACCGGCATTCCTGCTCATCGAGGCCTGCGGCGGGATTCATGTAGATTTCTTTGGCCTCGGCATCTACAGCGGCGACAGTGATGGACAATCTATTGCATAGAATGGGGTCCTCAATAATGGTAAAATCGGCAGCCATCGCTCCCATAAGCGGATAACTGCTGATGAACCAATTGCGGGCTTTTAGGGCGGGCGTGAGGATTTCTTTCTGAGCGCCCAGGTATGCTTCGTATCCTGCGGTCACATTGACTGCACTGGTGACAGCCATGGATAAACCCTTCCCCAGACAATCCTGCCAATTCACTTGACGGTTGCTCCAATAGTAGCCCGTATCGCGGGAATTCAAGAGCATGTCCTGAAATCCGTGCCCGGCAGAGCCGAGGTTGTGGAAGGAAGGAGGGAGCCCCCGCTCCACGAAGGTGTCATACAACTCTTCTTCGCTTTTAGCAGCCAATTCTACTCGTCCGTCCATACCTGCAGGCGGTCGCCCAAGCTTCATGTCATACAGAAATTTTGCAATAAAAGCATCGCATGCCGCATTCCATAGATCCTGACGTTCCATCACCCGGAAATGTCCAAACCCAAGATGAAGCAAGGCATGGGCAAGAATGTACACCCATTCCTCCGGTAGACCTCTTCGCTTAGGATGCACATGAATAAAACCATCACTAGTGGTGACAGCCCAGCCGTGCTCTGGACACTGATTACCTTCCCGGCGAATAAAATGAGCGTGTAGGGCAAGCGGAGCGAACATGGGATGTTCGGTAATGTATTGAAGACCTTCGTTATAGGCTTTGGTAGCGGGATCAAGTTCTCTGGATTTAGGTTTCGCCATAGTTATACTTCCTTCTTCTGAACAAGTCGTGGCAAGTCACGGACAATTTCAACAAGGAACCAATCCGGCAGGCTCTCACCGTTCTCATTTCGCGCAACCGTAAGCTGAGCGATTTCGAGACTGATGGTGCTTAAGTTTTTAATCAGAGCCTTGGAACGGTGGGCAAGTCGCTTGTGATGCTCAGTAAGATTGGACTTGGATTCCGGCAGCTCTTTAATAAGATGTGCACGGAAGGACTGTGCCATAAAGTACAGCACATCCCGATCCTCTGGTTCATGAGGCCAATGGAGTTCACCTTCCAGGATGGCATTCAATTTGTATTTGTTATTCGTTTGTTTGTAGAATGCTTTGAATTGCCCGGCATGATGAGGAGATAGACAACCCGTGGCCAGAATATCCAAAATTTCAGGCTGCAGGCCGTCACCGTATTCTTTTAACGCATCACTTAGCATATGCCAGGATCTTGGTGTGGAGAAGGGTTCTTCGTGTTTCGGAGGTTGAACCCAAAGATGGTCTGGACGAGTCTCTATATATTGGATCACTAGCGGGTGGATTTCATTCTCATAGGCCCACGCTAACCATTCACGGTGAGATACTCTCAATTGCACATGAAACATGCGGTTGATCAGTGCGGATGACATGGGTTTGACGATAGCGCTATCCTGCGCACGGTTTCCCGCACCAATGACGATAGAGCCCTCTGGAAGGTGGTATTCCCCGACACGTTTTTCCAGGATCAAGCTATAAAAAGCTTTCTGAACCTCATGAGTACAGGCGTTGAGCTCATCTAAAAACAAGCAATAAGGCTCGTCGCGAGCGATGATGCTTGGCGGACAGAACCTGCTTTTTCCATCTATAATTTGTGGGACGCCAATGAGATCCTCGGGTGCAAGCTGACTACCCAGCAGTGAGACACAGGGCAGGCCCACCTGATCGGCGAATTGCTGGACTAAGGAGGATTTTCCGATTCCCGGAGGTCCCCAAATAAAAACTGGACGTGCGACGGCGATATTTAATAATAAATCCATGATCTGTTTTGATGAGACTGTTGTAGAGATATTCATTATTGATTGTTGATTCCTTCCATATTTAAACGTTAAAGTAATGATACCACAAGATAATTGTGGACCTGGTGATAAAGAATGGTTATAAATTAAAGATTCATAGGTTAACCTTGCTTAGATACAGGCTGTATTTTCAGCTTTAATCAAAAATTACCGCCCGCTAAGGTGGCATCAGAGTATAATGCGGTTAATGGAAGTTAAAGTGAAAAAGGAATTTAGGAAGTGAAGGTAAATGTTAAATCAAGCTGCAGAAAAAAGCTTAAGCAAGTTAATGACCAAGATTCTCCGTCATACTCCTGGGGAGTTTGGTGTAGTTCTGGATTCTGGAGATGGATCGTGTCGGCTGAGTGTCTTATTAGAGGCGATTCAAGCCCAGCCAAAGTGGTCGGGAGTTACGTTAGCGGATATTGAGCAGGTGGTTTCTCAATCGGACAAACAGCGTTTTGAAATTAAGGATGACCGGATCAGAGCGAGGTACGGTCATAGTCACGATAAAATTCAGTATGCCCCCGGTGAGCCTCCGGTGCTACTGTATCATGGTACGAATCAGAAGGCTCTCCCTGCAATTCTGCAGGAAGGGTTGAGCCCGATGAGCAGGCAGTATGTTCATTTATCGGAAGGGACTCATTTTGCAACATTGGCCGGGAGTCGCAGGGGAACGTTAGTTATCCTTAAAGTGGACACGCAGCGCGCACAGCAGTTAGGCGTTAACTTCTATTACGCTGGAAATGAAGTTTGGTTGGCGGAGCATGTGCCGCCTGTGTGCTGCTCGGTCTTAGAATCTGATGAACAAGAGGTGCAACAATCATGAATCAACCTATCATTGATATCGGCGTCAATCTGATGCACCGTTCGTTTCACCAAGATCGTGAGCAAGTGGTGGAGAGGGCAGCGGCTAAGGACGTTAGTCCGCTTATTATTACAGGAACAAGTCTTAGGAACAGCGTGGAAGCGGCCCGTTATGCTGGTCGTTACCCGGGGAAGCTCTATGCTACAGCGGGTGTGCATCCGCATGATGCCAAGAGCTGCAATGAAGTTACGATTGCGAAGTTAAAGGAATTAGCGGCACTTCCGCAAGTGGCAGCGATAGGTGAATGCGGTCTGGATTATAATCGTGATTTCTCCCCGCGGGATGTGCAGCGAAAATGGTTCAGGGAGCAGGTTAATCTGGCTGTTGAGCTGGACATGCCGTTGTTCCTGCACGAACGGGAAGCAGCTGCGGATTTTAAGGCTATTCTTAAGGAACAGGCAATCAACAAAGCGGTTGTCCATTGCTTTACCGGAACCCAAGCAGAGCTCATCGCGTATCTGGAGATGGGGCTCTATATTGGTATTACTGGCTGGATTTGTGACGAACGAAGAGGGAAACATTTGAAGGAACTGGTGAAGCTGATTCCGCTGGACCGGCTGATGATCGAGACGGATGCCCCATTTTTGACCCCGCGCGATTTAAAAGAAAAGCCGGTGGATGGGCGGAACGAGCCAGTCTACCTGCCACATATCTTGGAGGCCGTAGCGCGTTGTATCGGTCAGCCCGTGGAAGAGGTCGCCAAGGTAACGACAGAGACAGCGGTAGCGTTTTTTAATTTGAAGAGATAGAGAAAGGTTTAATATGGTTGATGCAATGCTAGTGATGAATACTAAATCCAACAAGTAAATCTTGTTGGATTTTTTTGTTGAATATAATTTTCAAACCTTAAAGCGACAAATCCTACCGAGTTGTTTAATACACAACGGAACTGCAATGTTGTTGGTTGATAAACAATAACGCAGACTGATATTATGACAAGTGTATTTTAAATAACAGTTGTTGTTTAAGGAGGAGTAAACATGAGTACGAATTATAAACCCCAAGCTCAAGTTCCTAGCGTTTTTCATAAAAAAATCGGTGGTATTATCGTTACGGTATTATCAGACGGAAATTTGGAATTACCGTTGGATGCTTTCTTCGAACTAGAAAAAGACGAACCCATTCAAATATTGAGAGAACACCTTCAAGCTGTGCCTCCATACATGAATACAAATGGATTTATTGTTAATAACAATGGGAATATTACTTTAGTGGATACTGGATTTGGATCTAGTTTTGGGCCAGGGGCAGGCCATCTAATCGATAATCTAATAGCTGCTGGCTACTCAACAAAGGATGTCGATACCGTACTTCTGACTCATATGCATCCGGATCATGTGAATGGTTTATTGTTGGCAGATGGAACGAGAGCGTTTCCTAACGCCAAAGTCATTGTACATGAGAAGGAATACGGATTTTGGATGAAGGACAATGTTGAGGATCATTTCCAGGACGATTTAGGAAAAATGAGTGTCCAAATGGCTCGATCAGCGCTCGCTCCGTATAAAGGTGATATTGTGACTTTTTCCGATTCCGTTGGTATTCCCGGGATAAGCCCAATAGAGGCCCATGGACACACGCCTGGCCATACCGCATATCTAATAGAATCTGAAGGAGATAGATTGTTAATTTGGGGGGATATCATTCAGAATGCGACCATCCAGATGTCACAGCCAGAATTGAAGTTTGCCATGGATATTGATGCTGACCAAGCGTCAAGAACACGCATTAAATTACTCGATTTTGCATCAGAGGAAAGAATCCGCGTAACAGGCATGCATATGGATTTCCCTGCTTTCGGGTACGTCAAAAAAGAAGGTAGTCGTTATACTTATGTACCAGAGCAATGGAGAGCTAATGACCTATGAGAAGAGTTAGAAGTTAATAACTGACAGTAGCAGTCAGAAGGCTGACGAAAGTATAGCTTCGCTCTAGGGAAAACTTATAGATTAGCGAAGGACCGCTCCGCTAAAACGCTGGACTTGGAATTTCGGCTCCAAGATGTAAAAACATTTTGCTTTTACTTAGTCCAAAATATAAACAGCCTGTTGAGTTTCCTCAACAGGCTGTTTGAGCAATATGTATCAAAGTTTATCGGTGGCTCCGGGTACTTTGATAAACATTGCCGTAATCAGTCCCAAACCCATCATAACGGCAAAGGTGAGAAAAGGGAGGGAGGCTATGCCAGACTTCAGCAGGCGTGCGGTTGCGAGTGGACTTACCCCGGCCCCGGCAAATAGAACAAAGGTATACATGGAAGTGGCGATGGCCCTGTTCCTGCTTCCTATTTCCCCAACCAAAGAGATGATGGCTGGTACAACCAGCGAGATGCCGCCTACAAAAACAACACTCATGAGCATATAGCTGCTTAGCTGTTGAACCAACCCCATGCTCGCTAAGCCCACGATGGCCAGTGTTAGGCCGATGCGCAGCGTCGGAAGTGTGCCCCATTTTCCAAATAGATTACCGGCAAAAGGGCAAATCAGCATACCAATGATGCCGAGTGCGCGCACACCGAATAATTGTATGCTGCTAAGCCCAAATGGTGCTTTCTCAAGAACAGTACCCAGCACGGTATACATCCCTACAAAACAGAACAGGATCAAAGCAGTAATTCCGTAGCACAGCAGCAAATTCGGGTTGGACCACACCTGTTTCCATTGTTTAGCATATGTCCGGGCATTCCAAGAGGGCCGATCCATTTTCTCTCTGGGCAGCAGGGTGATAATAAGCCCCAGGGTCAGCAGATAAGCGAAGCCCAGGACTACAAACACTTGATGCCAGCCCAGCAAATCCGTGAAAAAACTTCCCCATAGCTGTCCGACAATCCCGGCCATTAGAAATCCGGTGCTGACCACCCCGATGGCTGTCCCTCTTTTGGAAGAAGGAAAAACTTCACCAATGTAGGTTAAAGCTACGGGGGAGAACGCCGCAGCAGCGATCCCCTGCACGCACCTCAGGAAGATCAGAAGGTTGAAGCTGGAGATAAAGCCCACAGATAAAGTGGCCAAGGACAAAACAGCAAGCCCGATAGAAATCACTGCTTTTCTTCCTAACCAATCGGATATCGGACCGTGAATTAAGCAGCCAATTGCGTAAAAAAGAGAAAAGGAGCTTCCGAGTACAGCAGCCTTCTCGGACGACAGGTGAAAGCTCTGTGTAATAGTGGGAATCAGCGGTACGGATACATATAACGAAGAAAGAACAATCAACCCTGACCAGAATAGTAAGGCGATAAGCCGCGTGTAATTAGGCTCTCTGATGAGTAAGTTAGTATTCATAGAATCGGCCAGCTCTCCTTTGAAGGGGAAATCCATAAAACAGATCATTCAATAGATCATCTGATGTTTGATTTTGTCTAACATAACTTTTAGGAAGGTGATTTGTCAATAATATATGTAATGTAACATTACATAACTATGAAAAAATAGCTTGTTTTTTACGATATCACTCACTATAATGTGAACCATAAACCGAAATGAATGAAAATGTGTTAGGTAAAATAACATATACAAGAGGCGGTGGTCCTATTAGCACCTATGCAGGTTTTAAAACTGTTCAGCGTCGAAAGCTGGTGGATGAAGTGCTTGACCAGTTACAAATGCTGATTGGCACGGGAGAATATAAAAGCGGCGACAAGCTGCCGGCTGAACCCGAATTGATGCGGCTGCTCGGCGTTGGTCGATCCACCATTCGTGAAGCGGTCAAAATTTTGGTTCACGCCGGACTGCTGGAAGTCCGCCAGGGAGACGGGACGTATATCCGTTCTTCCTCGACAGTCATGAACGGGGTCCGGCAGACACTGGCTCCGCATAACTACGCTCAAATTCTCGAGGTGCGCCGAATCCTGGAAATTGAAGTGTCAGGTTTGGCTGCAGACCGAAGATCGGAGGAAGATCTTGTGCGGATGCGCCAATACCTGAACCAGAGAAACGAAGCTTTGGACAAGGGGCGGTATGCCGAATATGTAGAGGCTGATCTTTCTTTTCACATTGCCGTCGCTGAATCGTGCCACAACGAAGTGCTGCTGGAAATGTACAAGGTCGTGGCTGAAGGGCTCAAGGCGATGCTGAGTCAGCTAATTTTGGATACCCGCCATTATGAAGATAATACGGCCTATCACGAAGCGATTTTTGCAGCGATACAAGCGGGTGACAGTGCTGAAGCCAAACGGCAGACGATCTGTAATCTGGAGGCTGTGGCCCAAATTCGGATTTCCTAAGCTCTAAACATCAGATGATATGTTGAATAAGGATAACTTGTCCCGCCAACCACATCAAAGGAGTGAGAAAGTATGAGTCAACTTCACGAGGAGAACCAGGTTTTGCAGGTGGGCATTGAAGAAAAGCTTTCTTTCGGAGCCAATTTGACTTACGGGTTTCAGCATTTGCTTGCTTTAACAGGTATATTCCTGTTTCCGGTGTTAATTGGACAAGCGATGAAGCTCGAGGCCAGCACCATTGGTTATATGATTCAGGCCTGTTTTTTGACCACGGGGCTGGTTACCATTCTCCAGTCAGGTAAAATGCTGAAGCTCCCTGTCGTTCAAGGACCGACTGCCGCCTTTTTTGTAGCTGTATTATCTGCGGGTACTAGCGTAGGGTTGGGCACTGCGTTTGGCTCTATGGCAGTTGCGGGTGTGATTTTCATGCTGCTGACCATACCGATCCGCAAATTCGGATTGATCGGACATGTTAACAGGTTTATCTCACCACCGATTGTATATGGGACCCTGCTCATTATCATTGGCGCTCAGCTCGCGAACATCGGCCTGAAAAACTGGTTCGGCAGCGCCAATGAGGGAATTAACTTCGCCGCTGCTGGCGTTACCGTGATTTGCGTGCTTGTTCTGATGATTGTTGGCGGTAATACGTTGCTTCGCCGGGGTGCCCTGTTATGGGGGATTGTGATTGGTACCGTATTTTACTCGATTTTCGGAACGGCTAACTTCTCTGCAGTTGGATCAGCCGGTTGGTTCAGCCTGCCGTCGATCTTCCCCTTTGGTTTTGGTATCTCCATTCCTGTAGTGATTCTAATGCTCCTTGCCTTTCTTCAAGCTTCAGCTGAAGCCGTCGGCATGTATACGCTGCTTACCAAATGGGGCGGACAGACCATGGATTCCGAGCGCGTGAACCGTGGGTTGTTCGGCGAATTTCTCGGCTGTACGATAGGCGCTGTGTTTGGTGGGCTGGGTACAACTTCGTATCCGGAAAATATCGGGATTGTGCGGGTATCCGGCATCGGAAGCCGCTTCGTTACAATGACAGCAGGTGTTATGGCGATTATTCTCGGTCTGATTCCTAAGGTAGGGTTGTTCATCGCTTCTCTTCCAGGCCCGGTCCTTTCGGCAGCTTCAACGGTGTTGTTTGGCATTATCGCAGTCAGCGGTATTCAAATGGTCAGTAAGGTCGTTTGGGACGAATTGAATCTGGTTGTCGCCGGTTCTTCCTTCATTATCTCGCTGGGTACGATGTATCTGCCTGCAGAACTGACCTCAAAGCTGCCGCTAGCAGTTCAAAGCATTGTTACCCAGCCTATGCTGGTGGGGGTTGTCCTGCTCATCGGATTAAATACGGTGGTTAACATCTGGATCAGACCGTTAATGGAGCAACGATCCAGCGGGGTTAGAACGAAGACGGAAGTCCCGACAGAGGTTGCCTGACGACGGGTTGTCGTCTATAAATTCAATTTACCCAAGTAGAGGAGCTGAGCATATGAGCTTTAAAAATAAGGTGAGATGGGAGATCAATCCCACTAGAACTGCAGTGATCGTGGTCGATATGCAGAATGTATTTTGCCAGCCGGATGGCGCACTTTATGTTCCCCGCACCGACAATATTATTGGGAATATTCAGGAACTGACTGTAGCCGCTCGTGAGGCAGGGATACCGGTCATTTATCTTCGCCATATCGTACGGGGAGACGGCAGCGATACCGGTAGGATGAAGGATATGTATCCGAATGTGGATGAAATATTGAAAAGAGGCACGCATGGAGTGGAGATTATAGACGAACTGGAGCCGCTTCCTGGTGACATTATCGTGGATAAACTGTTCTACAGTGGCTTTCATGATACCGATCTGGATACTATTTTAAGAAAACATGATGTCGATACGCTTATTATCTGCGGTACAGTGACCAATGTGTGCTGCGAAACCACGGTTCGCGATGGGGCGCATCGGGAATACAAAATTATTTTTCTAAGCGATGGCAATGCAGCAATGGATTACCCGGATATGGGCTGGGGGGCCATTGTAGCCGAAGACATTCAGCGTGTAACGCTGACAGTGATTGCCTATGAGTTTGGACAAGTCTCGCCAACGGGTGAAATTATTCAAGAGATTCGGGAACGAGCCGGGCACTTGATTGCAGGGAAGTAAACCACTATAAATTAAAACACCTGTCAATACTGGGCAATAAGAGTCCGGTATTAACAGGTGTTTTTAGTTGTTGAGGATAAATCGAAGCGAAGTTACAAGTAAATTGAGACTCAGAGGAAAAGGGTCATGCGGGCGATTTAGCTATGTTGAGGTTTAGTTTCAACCCATGCAACCTTGAGATCTCTCTTTTTGAAGAACCAGGTATTGTTAATTTTGACGAACTCGTCGAAATATCTGATCGTTGCCACCATCAAATTTTTGTTATCTCCATCAACGGTTAAATGGTGAGCGAAACAATAGGTTGTCCCAGTTGCTGTATCACCAGACAAGTTAATCTTGCTTTGTCCATTAAAATGCATAGTGGAGGTATAGGTGTTCAGGTTGTCAAAAACAGGGAACAAATCTTGTCTACTATTAATGACTTGATCTGGTTCTGCCTGACGTTCATCCATAAATACTCTAAACAGCGTATCTTCAGTGAATAGAGCCATTTGACCTTCAGCATCTCTCGTGTCTGCACAAAATGCATAGGCATCAACAAGATCGCGGATGGCATCACGGTCAGCAATTTCTTCAAGGGATAGTTTTTTCACAGTTGTCATTTTTCCCACACCTTTTCCTTCATATTTGTGTATCTGTTCTTTCTGCATATATTTTGCTTGTTGCATAACTTCTATCCTTATAGTAACCGGGCTGAAGTTTTAAAGCTTTGTTGTACAGGTCATTTTTGTTGTCAATTCGGCTCATTCGAACGAGCATTGGATTGTCTTGCTGCCTTTGTGTTATCTTTTACTCAGATAAGGAGTGAGGTGAATGGGGTCAGTAATTAGAAAGGCTGTGAAAATGCCTCAGAGTATAGCTAGCGTTAGCATGTTGAAGTTAAAAGGATTATCGGTCATGGGAGCATGCGGCTATTCGGATATCAAGACCGGAAGGATGTATCTGCAGGACCATGTTTTATTGGTTGTTCTGGAAGGGGTCTACATCGTCAGATACGGTGAGCAGAAATATACGGTAAGGAAAAATGAAATGTTACTTTTGCATAAAGGCATCGCCGTTGAGTATGAGAAGTATGGGGAAGAGGATTCGAGGCATGTCTTGGATTATATGATGTTCTTTCTGAAAGATGAGTTGCTTCATGAGTTTATGAAAATATCCAGTTTTCCTTCTTCTGAGCCTGTATCACCTGCTCCGACTGCTGTTCATTCGGTGAATGAGCGCCTGCTAAGCTATGTTGCATCACTCAAACCCTATTTTGAAAAACCGGAGGCCATTCAAGACGAATTAATAAAACTGAAAATGCTGGAGCTTCTATTTGATATATTGGATGCGGACAAAGGGTTATTGAACCAAATTCTGCAGCTCAGGCAGCAACGTCCTACAAGCATTGTAGAGGTGGTGGAAAAAAATCTGCTTAACCCGGTATCGCTTCAGGATCTGGCTTATCTCTCTGGCAGGAGCTTATCGACCTTCAAACGAGAATTTCGGAAGATCTATAATGAGCCTGCCATTCAATGGATTCGTAACCGCAAGTTAGAGAAAGCCAAGGAGCTATTAACCCATTCGGGAATATCCATAACGGAGGTCTGTTACGCCACAGGCTTCGAGAACGTCTCGCACTTCTCAAAAGTCTGGAAGAAGAAGTACGGAATTCCTCCATCCGCCATGAGACAGCGTAACGTTGCCGGAGTTTCTATTGCTGAGGGATAATGTGATATTAGGCACGGAATGGTACTTCCGTGTCTTTTTGCTATTCTATAATGGATTCGAACTTAACTACGCTCTGGCGTGAATTGAAAGAATAATGGCGTGAAATGTCGTTAAAATCGTGTGACCTAAAGGATATAATGTTTAACATAAGGGAAGTTGAATATATAGACGCAATCATGACTAATTGTATCTTTGAAATAGTAGGAGGGATATATGTCTAATAGTAGAGTTGTAATAGATAGGAGATTTGATGATTTAATCGAGAAAATTGGAATATCAACTATAGAGGCCCTGAAAAAATCCGACTTGCCTGAAGATTTATTTACTCGTCCAATATCTTCATTAACAGCTATCGAATATATAAGATTCATGGAAGCACTTAAAGAACTGTCCATTGATGAGTGCGCTCCAATAAAGATTGGTACATTAGAAAGTATAGAAACATTTTCTCCACCTGTTTTTGCAGCTTATTGCAGTAAGAATGCATTAACTTGTATGAAAAGAATAGCAACATATAAAAAACTTACAGGCCCGTTAGTATTTCTAATTAACGAAAATAGAGATTACATAACTTTAGAGATCGTTTTTGAGAATGAAGAACATGAAATACCAGAGTTTTTAACTGCATTAGAAATGGTGTTTTTAGTACAGCTTATGAGAAATGCTACAAAAACTCATATTATACCGATAGAAGTGATGACAAAGCATAAGATAGATCATGATGATTATGAGAAGTTTTTTGGCGTAAGACCTAAAATAGGACCAAGAAACGTACTGACTATATCAAAGCAAGATGCACTTTGTCCTTTTATAAGCCAGAATGATGCCATGTGGGAGTATTTCGAACCAGAATTAAGAAGACGGCTTAATGAATTAGACGTAGATGACACTTATGCAGCTAGAGTTAGAAGTGCACTCACAGAGCTTTTACCGGCAGGAGAAGGAAGTATAGATAATGTATCATCAAAATTAGGCTGCAGCAAAAGAACGCTTCAAAGAAAATTAAATGAAGAAAATACTACATTTCAGAAGCAGTTAAACCATACTAGAGAACTACTGGCAAGGCATTATTTAAAAAATTCGGGGATGTTATCTGATGAGATAGCTTATCTCTTAGGATATCAAGATTTAAATTCATTTGTAAGAGCATTTCATATGTGGACAGGTATGACGATAAGTGAATATAAAAGACAATAAATATATATAGTTTATTTAGAATAATTGAAAAAGGATGAGGTCTCTATGTATACATTTGATAATCAATTACCCAAAACAACTACCTATTGGAAAGAAGGAGGGATTTTTTATATTAAACATGCAAGCTTTCGTGTAACCATTGAGGAAGCATATGCTATTGCGGAATTGTTAAAAGCATCTGTTAAGGATCAAGACACAAAGGCAATTGTGATAGATAACCGTGAAGCAAGTGGGGTTTGGACACCAGAAGTTAATAAAGTTTGGGATGATACAACGGTTGGAATTAGTGATGAAATACCAAAGAAGTTTATTACATTAACGAATAGTGTTACAGCTGCAATGCAGATTAATCGTATTTCTAGAAGAACTGGTAATGAAAATAGGTCTAAAGCGTTTTACAGTGATTTTAATGACGAGGTAAAAGCATTTATAAACGCAGAGTAGAAATCCCAACCTGAGATTTACGCATCCTTACATATACGCAAAAATAAACGGTCTTCATCCTTGATGGATAAAGACCGTTTTTAGGTGGAAAATTATTTATAGCTTCCCTCGAAAACTACTTCGCTAAGCAATTTTCGGCCACTTGGAACCTCTCTCTCCTGAATCGGAGCAGGCAAACTACTCTTATCTCCTTGATAGCCAATGGCAATGACGGCATGGAGATCGTACTGTTCAGGCAAGTTCAAGGCTGCTTTAGCTTGCTGGCGGTCGAATCCGCCAATGGCATGGGTTGCAAGTCCTTTCAGCGTTGCTTCCAGTGCCAAATAGCCCCAAGCAGTTCCTGCATCAAATGCATGTGCTCCATTAGGATCGCCGTTCTCACGTTTGGTATCGGAAGCTACGAGAACGAGCACTGGCGCTGTGGACGCCCAAAGCTGGTTGAACTCGCCCAGAAACTGATGAAATACAGCCAATTGTTCCTCCGTTTTAGCCACTACAAACCGCCATGGCTGATCGTTATATGAGGAAGGTGCCCAATGAGCGGCCCCCAAAATCGCATTCAAATCTTCTTCGGATACTTTACGATTGTCAAATGCGCGGGGGGACCAGCGGTTCAGAAACAATGACGATACACCGTTCTCATCATTGCGGTAAGGCTGAACCTCTGCCGAAATCTCTTCTAAAATACGAGTTGAGCTCATTTAAAACACACCTTTCCTATGCGTATTGTTTGATTTTGTTTTATTGTATCATGTTAAGATAGGCAAGGCAAAAGATTTCTATGCATGGCCTAAAGCCCTTCTAAGTTCGTCTTATATAGCGAAGGTTTGTTATATCATTTATACTGATAAGGCCAATTTAATTCGTAGGAGTTGTTTAACGAATCATGATAAAGAAAGAAGTCGCGCATATACGCAAGCAGTTTAAGTTGGATCACGATTTGCTGAATATTTACGACATTCTCAACGTGTATATTATGAAGGAAAGCAACGAGATCTATCACTGGGAGCGCCAGCCGTTTGGACTGGTGGACAGAGAGAAGCAGGAGCTGTATATGGGCAACTTCAAAAAACTGCTGACCGGCGAATTGGATCAGAAGTTGTTCGAGTTGAAGTTTCAAGCGGAAGCCGAGGAGCCGACGCAGGTAATGCTTCACCAAGCGTTAGTGACAGGTGATCCGGATGAATGGCAGGACTTGATGCTGCTGTTGGTAGATAGAATGATGGCGGATACCCATTATGAACGGGATACGGTGGTTACTTTCGTTCGCGGACAGTATTACCGGCCGACCAAAGAAAGAAACGATGAAGCTGAGGAAAGCGAGAAGAACGAGATGTTCGCGCATCCGTTCATTTTATGTAGCGTGAATTCCACGGAGAAGCAACGGAAAGCTCTCTTATTTGATTATGTGGAGAAGGAATATAAATACAATGTCATTGTAGATCCGATCGTCAAGTTAAGTACGCCGGAGCAGGGCTTCTTTTACCCGAGCGTGACGGACAATTATTCCGATGTGAACCGTATTCTGTATTGCACGGGAAAATCGAACTTTCCAGATCCGCATTTCATCGAGCAGGTCTTGAATGCCGAAAGATCCGTGACGGCACTGGAAGAGAGAGCTATTTTTGAAGACATCGTGAAGGAAGTGGCGGGGGAACAAATTGATGCAACCACCCTCGCACAGGTGTATGAGGAAATCTATCAGGTCATCGAAACTAACGAAGACCAGGAAGAGCCTCCACGGCTCGATTATAAAGATCTGGAACGCGTGCTGACGGTAAGCGGCGTAGAGAATGTGACTTCAGAGAAAGTGGAACGGGCGTTTGAAACGATCGTCGACAATAAGCATTATGAGATGAAGGCGAGCAGCGTGATGCCGAAATTCACTACCAAATCGATTAAGATCGATACAAAGGTAGCCACGATTTCGATCAGTCCACAGGATTTAAAGTACGTGAAGCAGGTGAATTATCAAGGGAGACGCTGCATCTTGATTGAGGTTGACGAAGATGCCGTGATTGAAGGGTTTACGCTCACTACAGAGACGCTGTAAGTTTTGTCGTCAAGGAATGGAGGGGAGAGCTGAGGAAGCGAAGCGCTTGTCTGAAAGCTTTCGGTAGGGAGGTTTGCCCCCATAAGCTGAACTGTCTCCGGATTTGAAGAGCAGGTGTGATTCGGTGAAGTCAGGGCTTTAGAGGCAAATCTAGTTCCTCCTCTCCTCTTTCCTCGTCTTCTTAAACGTGAAAAAGGGCTCAACTTTCCAACTAACAGCATTTTTGTATCTTATATTTATTAGATTGAGGTAAATAATAGAAATAACAGCATTATTGTATGTTAATTTAGGGAAAATCACACTTAAAGGCGTATTGTGGAACATTTAAGGTACAAAATTGTCCTTAGTTACCATTATCTCTTAATTGTTGAGCGTTTAAGATACAAAAATGTCGTTAATTACACTTCAGGAGTCTTTACTAAAAGAGATCACATATCTCGGATCAATAGGAATTAGATTCATCATAAAAGAAGGGCTGTCACCGGATCTTGAAGATTCGGTAACAGCCCTTTTTAGCTGAATTGAACTATGATAACAGGTTTCTGCTAAGCCTTAGCGTGAGTGCTAAAACCGGAATTAATGTCATCTGTACCACTCACTTCATCCAGTGAAGCGTCCTTCTGTTTGTTGAACATTTCGAGGACAGCAGGCGTCGCCGGGAAGATGAAGCTGAACAATACAATGGTAATGCCCGACAGAACCACACCGGAAATGCCCGGCATCATCCAGAGTTCGGTCACCAGACCAAAGAATCCAGTGGATTCGGTAGTCCATCCCGGTACCCCGGTGAAGGAAGTGATGATGTAGTAGAGCAGACCGACGGTGATGCTGGCCCACACGGCAATGGTGGAGACTCTCCGCCAGAATGGACCTAGAACGAGCGGCCAGAAGACCGTGACGAAGATGATATCCCATGCGAGGTAAGCCAGATCAATGATCTGCTGAAAGTTAATCGCCAGGATGAAGCCGATAACGGCACTAACCGCAATTCCGATCCGTGAGACACGAAGCAGCTTCTTTGGTTCAGGGTTTGTATTGATGAAATCCAGATAAATGTTCTTAGTGAACACCCCGGAGGAAGCGACGAAGCAGGCGGCTAGCGTCGACATTCCCATGGCGGCCAGCGCAGTCAGGAAGATCGCGGAGACTAGCGGCGGGAAGTAACCTTGGGCGAAGGCCAGCATGAGGTTCTCCGGATTTTGGCTGCCTGGGTAAATAAATTTATAAGCTTCACCTAGCATGCCAGGAATCCAGCTAATTAGAATTACAATGACACCGGAGATAATCATCCCCCGCTGGGCAATCTTCGGATTCTTGGCTCCCGCTACCCGCTGCCCTAAGTCAGCTGCAGGAATATCACCGAAGGCCAGCACTAGATACAAGCTCCAGAATGTAGCGCCGCCTTTATTGAATAGTGTACTTACGTTCCACCAATCGGGATGGAAGATGTTGTCGTGGTACGAGTAAATGACTGCAACGGTAATCCCCAGGATTCCCACAATGGAGAGAAGGCCTTGGATGACTTCCGTATAAGCAACAGCCCATAGTCCGCCAATGATGGAATATAGCGCCGTCAGAAGCACGAACAACAGTGCAGCCGGGATAAAAGGAAGATCGAAGATCGCTTGGATGATGTAGGTTCCTCCGACCGTCAAAGCCCCCGCATTAAAGAAGCCGAAAGCGACGGTCATTACAGTTCCTGAGTAAGCACCTAGCTTCTTGCTGGCATAGCGCAGGCCGTAATAGTCGGCAATGGTCCAGCCCTTCAATCTGCGCAGAGGCCGGGTCCAGATGAACGCACCCAGTACCATACATGTTCCAAGTCCGGCCATCGTTGCTGTTCCTTCAAAGCCGCCGGTGGTATAACCGGACCCGATAGCGGCGAAGAAGAATGGTGCGGCCAGCATGGCAGCCAGGAGACTGCCGGCTACGACGTAGAGCGGCATGCTCCAACCCGCTACGAGCAGGTCTTCTGCGGTTTTGATTTTTTGGTACCCTTTGAAGCCAATGTAATAAATAAACACCAAGTAAATGAGAAATACAATTATAGCTGTCATGTGTTGCTCCTCCAGTGATTACCGATGAGATGACTTGAGAAAATTAGTTCATAACACTGCCGCCATTGGCACCGAGCACTTGCCCTGTGTAGAAATTGGCATCATCGGAAGCCAGGAACAGAACGGACTTGGCGATTTCCTGCGGCTGTGCCAGACGCTTCAGCGGGTATTTCGCCGCTTCTTCCTCTTCGTAGCCTTCACCGAAGTCAGCTAAGATGTCGGTCAGTGTTCCGCCTGGAGCTACTGAGTTCACGTTAATGTGCGGGGCAAGTTCCCGTGCCAAAGCTTTGGTGAAAGAAGTGATTCCGCCTTTGGCCGCAGAATAATGCGTGAATTCTTCACAACCGAGACTCGCTAAGTCTGAGGAGATATTAATGATTTTGCCGGCTTGGTTATCCCACATGCGGCGGGCAGCTTCCCTTGCATTATAGAAAGTTCCATATAGATGTACTTTGATCATCCGGTCCCACTGCTCATCGGTCATGTCACGGACCGTTACGGCCTGGGCAATCCCCGCATTGTTCACGAGGATATGGAGTGTTCCGAATAGCCGGTCGAATGCCTCGAACATCTCACGTACCTGGGTGGAATCACTGACATCCGCGTGGTGAATCTCGGCCTTAACTCCATATGACTCGGCTTCTTTCTTCACTTCAAGTGCTTCCTGATCATCGCCAATATAATTGATCATCACGTTCGTTCCGGCCTTGGCGAATTCGAGCGCCACTGCTTTTCCAATTCCTTTGCTTGCGCCTGTAATCAGCGCTTGCTTTCCTTTTAGCCCTGCATAACTCATCTATGATCGCTCCTGTCTACTAAAATTAAACTTTGAATTGTTGAATTAATTCCTGAAGTGACTGCGAAGTAAGGCTTAAGGATTCGGTAGCTTGGGCTACTTCCTGGATGAATTGCAGCTGAAGCTCGGAGGAGCTGGAGACTTGGTCGGAGCTCTTGGCAATCTCACCCGAGACATTTCTAAGCTCTGTCATCGAAGCCGTAACCTCTTCAGAAGAGGCGGAAATTTGCTGGGAAGACGCAGAGATTTCTTGCATTTGCATAGATACATTCTTGGTCGATTCGAGAATCTGATTGAAGGACTGAGATGCTTCTTTCATCAGTTCAAGGCCTCTATGAACTTCCTCTTGTCCCTCTTGGGCTATGATCTGGGACTGAGTGGTGCTCTGTGTAATACTTCCCAAATGTTCAGCAATTGTATTTGCAGAGCGGCCTGTTCTTTCAGCGAGCTTTCTGATTTCAGTAGCAACGACTGCAAATCCCCTGCCATGTTCACCCGCACGCGCAGCTTCAATAGAAGCATTGAGCGACAGCAGGTTCGTCTGTTCTGCCACATCGGTAATGAGATTTGTCATTTCATTAATCTCAATAATTTGGGAATTGAGTACTTGAATCACATCGGCAATACGGGTAACGGATTCTGTAATATTATTCATCTGATTCTGCAATCTATCTAAGGAGTCATATCCGTTTTGAGCACTAGCAGCCATTTGTTCAGATTCCTCTGAAGCAGAAGAGGTGGATTCAGCAATACGCTGGATGCCGATCGCGGTCTCCTCCAGTACAGTTACAGTTTCTTCGGTAATTTTAGAATTCATGAGAGTCTTCTCAGCGATTTCTGTCATATCACTGTTCACTTTTACAGAGTAGGATTCAGTTTCCTGGGAACTAGCAGTGAGCTGCTGAGAGGAGGTAGCTACATGCTCTGAAGAGTCCTGGATATTCAAGATCAGAGTACGCAGGCTATGTTGCATTTTGACAATCGCCGTATTAAGCTGGCCGATCTCATCATTTGAATCGTAGCTTAGCGGACTGCTGCTTAGGTCTCCTTCGGCGATACGGTTAGACACATTTACAATAGATTTCAACGGTTTGAGTATCTTATTGATAGCGGCATAGATTACAAGAGCTATAATGATCAGACCAATAATTGTAATTAATAGCTGTTGGTTCCGAGCCTGGTTGGATAACTGATTTATGTAGTCGGCAGAATAGTCTATACCGATTACAGCAATAACTTTTCCATCCTGCTTAATAGGAGAGAATACGGTTCTCCATGTGCCGAACGGATCTTTGAATATATCAGTGACTTCGGATTTTCCGGTAGAGTATACCTTTTTAGCAGCATCTAAGTGGATGGGAGCAAGGTCGGCGAACAAAGCACCTGGCTTATAGATATCATTCAAATTGGAAGTGTACGCTTGAGTGGTCACTTGATCATTCTTTAAGCTCCAAATATAACTCCAGCTCATTACACCTTGATCTTTCTGTATTTGGTCAAGCTGTTTCTGTAGACTTGTGAAGTCAGGATTTCCTTCTCCGTTCTTGCTGAGTAGCTGACTAACCTGATCCGGATTAACCTGCATGCTAGTCAAAGTACCTACACTAAGAAGCTCACTTTTCAAGTCATTCGAAAGGTTGGTTTTAAGAATGTTCAAACTGAAATAGGTGACTCCGGCAAAAATTAAGACAACCATGACAATTACAATCATGGATACCTTATACTTTAAAGATAAATTTCTAACTTTTTCCACGATTTCCTCTCCTTTTAAATGATTTCTCTCTCTTATGTATCGTTTCTCTTTTTAGTTATCGACATTAATCTTCCTAATAATTAGAAAGGTAGGTCTAAAGGTTGAAAATATCCCAGTATTCTTCTTGGAAGGAGAAAAAAATAAGTATATTTAAAATCTCCCTTACTGAACACAACTTGCAGCTCTCAATATGCCTACGAAGATTAAGTATGATACGATAAGATATATTTAAATTCCCCGTGGGGTAAGAAAAGGGAGCATCATGAGAATTATTATTTCGCCTGCCAAGAAGATGAAGAGGGACACGGATTTCTTGGATTGCCGCCAGATGCCGCAATTCATAAGCGGGTCACAGACTCTTCTGGCCTTATTACAAAAATTGAATTATGAAGAAGCCAAATCACTATGGAAATGCAATGATGCCATCGCCACGCTGAATGTGGAGCGGATTCGGGATATGGATGTAACACAGAATCTGACACCGGCTATCTTTTCTTATGAGGGTATCCAGTACCAGTACATGGCACCTGGGGTACTTCAAATGGAGGAGCTCGAATATCTTCAGCAGCATTTACGAATATTGTCCGGGTTCTATGGGATTGTCCGGCCATTTGACGGGGTTGTACCGTACAGGCTGGAGATGCAGGCTAAGCTTAGCGGACCTGGTTTCAGCTCGATCTACGAGTTCTGGAACAGGAAGCTGGCGGATCAGTTATTTTCGGAGAGTGACATTATTCTGAATCTGGCCTCTAAGGAATACAGCAAGTGCATCTCCCCGTATGTTGGCGGAAACGTTCGAATGATTAGCTGTGTATTCGGGCAGGAAATTGGCGGTAAGGTGGTTGAGAGAGCGACTCTGGTCAAGATGGCTAGAGGTGAAATGGTACGCTTCATGGCCGAGCGCCAAATCACCTGTGTGGAGGATATCAAAGGCTTCGACGGGTTTGATTTCAGCTTTGATGATAAGCTGTCGGATGAGAATACGTATGTGTTTATACAAAAAAAGAATGAATAGAGTAAGTAGTACATTAAAGGTAATCTTGAAGGCGGCTCTACAACCAGCTTCAGGGTTACCTTTATTTATAAAGGAAATGTATGGCAGAATAGAGAATAAAGTGTGGATGGAATAAGAACAGGCGTATTAGGAGGACTTATGATTTTTAAAAGAGATCCATTGGACAAACAGAGCTTACTTAAAGAATTGGATTCACTAGGCTATTCCGACAGACTTAAAAAAGTAGCGAAATTAGGCCGTGATCATCTTGGATCTGCCCAGTACTCCCAATTACTGTCCTCTTTGCTGGAGGATGGTGTTTATGAAGCACGTCTAGCGTTAATCGGTGCCATTGCAACACAGGATACCGCTATTGTTCTATCAGGATTGCGTCATCCCATGGCAAGTATCAGGAATACTGCTGCGGGTCTTTTGGCAAAAGTGGCTTCAGATGCTGATATTGAACGTGAGCTTCCCCATTTGTCGCATGATTGCCGCCGCAAGCTGCTGCACAGTATTTCACAGATTAACCGTCAGGAATTGGCGGAACGCTTATTGCCTGTAGTGTACGCCCGTTGGGGCGCGGAGGAGGCAGCAATTGTTCTGCAGGCCTGTAATACGGAAACGGTTAGTAAATGGCTTGCTGATATTGGATATGCCATAAAAGACTGGAAGAAATTATCCAGCAGGCATCTTGACGTAGTTGCGGAATACTTTGTAACCTCTCTAGAAAGTACGCCACCGAGGGAAAAGGGAGCTGTCTGGTGGAGGTTCTCATCTGCTATGGAGCTCCTATGCAATCTGAAGGCGGATTTGGTATTGGGTTGTGCGATGAAGCATGGACCCGTGGGCAGCATACATCCTGCGTTAAAAGAACAACTTGGCACGCTCGTACGCCAAAATCCTAACGAGGTGTATCAGTTGCTGATTCAGACGGAGTCGCGGAGTGATCTGACTACTTATGGTGTTCCTGAAGGGGTTCTAAAAAGAAAAAAATATTTATCCATTGATCAATGGATCGCGATAGCGAAATTACTCGCAGATCACCCTATGCATTTAGCGAATCTGCTTCGTAATATGGCACCTTCTAACCGCAAAGTCATTTTTGATGCCGTATATGAGGAAGATAAACGCCAAGAGCGTATTTTTCCGGAAAGCTTACTCTACGTATTACCACATGCCTTGCGTGACAAGGAAGCCACCCGAATGCTGGGCCTTCGTGAAATCAAGGATGACCCGGATCGAACAATCAGAATTACGGCTTGCCGATCCATTGCTCATTCAAGAGTGGGGCTTGAACAAGCAACACGGGTATCCAGCGCAGATCAACGCGGCACGGCGCTTATGCAGTTGATCAGAAGTACAGTTCTATCGAGACAGGGTATGAATGAGACTTTGGTGTACCTGGGCCGGATTCGAAATGAGCAGGACCCTGTTCGGGGATATGTGTTTAAAGAGCTTTCGGAAAGTCCTGCGTCTGTGTTCACGGATGACCATGTCCAAGAGCTTACTTTGCTAGTTGATAGTGTTATAGATGCCAGAGATACTTCCTATGGTACGAAGTTTTCCGTTCAACAACTGGCCTTTGCTATTCTGCGGCATAACATGATGCATCCTCACAGTG
This sequence comes from Paenibacillus sp. NPDC056722, assembly GCF_042790635.1. NCBI lineage: Bacteria > Bacillati > Bacillota > Bacilli > Caryophanales > Paenibacillaceae > Paenibacillus > Paenibacillus sp. NPDC056722. The sequence continues at coordinate 106,029 of NZ_JBHTYV010000009.1, forward strand.
AGCTGTTTAAGTTCTCTATGAATACGATCCAGAAACTGGCCAAGCAGAATGGGCAGCTTTCACTTCCATCACTCGAGAAGAATTTCCCCCGGGGAGTAGAAGAGATTATCTTCGAAGAAATGTATACATTAGCTGTACAAGCCATCGGGAGAGAAGACTACAATCTGGTGCTTAGCCTGGCTAGCTCATTCGGTAAAAGAGGCTATGGCATCATAAAACTTCAGAATCTGTTAAAGGAAGCAACGAGAGCAAAGGCAGATTCTACAGCTATACAAGCGGCCAGACATTGGCTTGCGCCACATATAACGCGTGATGCCAGAGTTAAGGAATTATTGGCTTTGGATAAATCGTATATTACGATCCATGAAGTGTTTCAGCATCTGCATCTGAAGCGTCAAGAATGGCTCGATCCTTTTATTTCGGGGGCTGTTATTAAGGGCAAGTTCCTATCAGGTAAAACGATCTATCCTGTACCGGCTACGGACGGATTCTACAGGTGGCTGCCGCGTCAGCAACAAGCATTAAGCTCCTTATTAGAAAAAATAGCATTCGATGCCAAGCGCAACCTTTGGGAGCGTGCACGAGTGATTAAGATCATGGCAAGGATGCCGGATCTTGTCCCGGATAGGTTACTTGAGCTTGTACAGGATAAGGAAATAACTGTAGTAGAGGCTACGCTTCATGCCCTTTCACTCATGGAAGAACCGGAGAAGGCACTTCCCATTCTAATGGAGAATCTGGATGGGGATCGGGCCCGTGTGGCCATGTACTCGATACCTAGATGCATCCGCAGAGTGAATCCGGTGTTGCTGGTTTCTATGCTTAGGGAGCTGTTAGACCGGGACAAGCTGAAAATCACAGTAAGAAAAGAGGCCGTCCGGTTACTGGGAGCATATAGAAGCGAGGATAGCATTCCGCTATTGATGAACGAGTTCGAGAAACCAAACGCACACAAGGATGTAATCATAGCCATAGGGCATGCTGCGAAACAGCTTTTAGATGATGAACGTGCTTGGGATATTTTAAGCGCAATGGCTTCTTCATCGGAAAGTGACATCGCAGGAAGTTTATTATCTCAACAGCCTAATGCTATTCCGCTAGACTATAGACCGCGCTATCTAGGGTTAATCATTGAAATTGCAAAGAACCAAGATGCGTTTATTAGCAGATATGCTTTCTTTTCTATGATGCGGTGGACAAATGGAAATGAAGGGGTTATTGCAGCTGCCACTGCTCGGGCTATTGCGGATTTAGAAGACAGCACCCGATGGGAATTTGCTATGAACACGCTGATAGAAACATGCCGCGATGGTGAGGTCAATGAGGTTGTAATCGATGTTTGTCAGAGACTGGCAGGTATGGCGATAAATAATGAATGGAATGCAACTACCAGAAGAGATTTGCCTCATCGGCAGCGTCTCTTGAAATTGGTTGATCAGTTGAACGCTTTACCAAAAATCACACGAATGCACTTGATACCTTTGTATACGGGTCTGATTGACTGTCTGGCACCTGATGAGACTTTACAGCAAGCTGTGATGAAATTGTATATAGCAGTAATAGACTGGAATAAGGCGGAGGAATCGGCAGCTTATCTGAATCGGATGATTAACTGTATCTCAGATCAGCCCCAGCTATTAAGCGATGCCTATAAGCAGGTCGCTCATAATTTAGAAGACAGTGTAGGGTACTGGAGTCCGGAGACTTTATTGGAAATTGTAGATGTGCTAGGGTCTGAAGGTAGTTACGAATCTCAGTATATTGGACTTTCGTTGCTTGAAGTTGCCGGAAGTGCGCTATTATGGAGTTCAGAGCCTGCAGAGCGTTTGAGGTTGTACAGAAATCACCCGAACATCGCGGTTCGCTCACTTGCGCTAAATGTTTGGACGGCGATAGATTGACCATCGAGAATGGAACTATATTTTTTCAGGAAAATAGCACAAAAAAGCTCAGGCTGCAAATTAAGCCTGAGCTTTTTTGGTGCTTGTTCAATTAAGTGCCTATCTTCAATTATGCTTCCATCTTCTGCGCCGTATAGAGCCGGTGATAGAGTCCCTGCTTTGCGATCAGCTCATCATGCGAGCCGCTTTCTGCAATGCCTTTGCTTGACACATACATAATGCGGTCGCAGTTTTTTACGGTGGAGAGACGATGCGCGATAATAAACGAGGTACGCCCCTTGAGCAGTTCATTGAGGCCTTTTTGGAGCAAGCGTTCAGTCTTGGCATCAATGGAAGAAGTAGCTTCATCCAGGATGAGAATACGCGGATCTGCCAAAAGTGTTCTCGCGAACGAAATGAGCTGCCGCTGTCCCTGAGACAGCTTGGAGCCGCGCTCGTTAACTTCTGTCATATAGCCTTGCTCAAATTCACGAATGAATTCATCCGCGCAAACGGCCTTTGCCGCGGCGATCACTTCTTCTTCGGTGGCATCCAGTTTACCGTAACGGATATTGTCCAGAATGGTACCGGAGAATATGAAGCTGTCCTGCAGCATGATCCCCATTTGGCTACGAAGGGATTTCAGTGTGATCTGTGAGATATCCTGGCCATCAATCAGAATCTTACCGCTTGAAATGTTATAAAAGCGTGAGATCAGATTGACGACTGTTGTTTTGCCTGCACCTGTTGGTCCTACTAGAGCGATGCTTTCTCCCGCTTTGACCGAGAAGGAAATATTCTCAAGGATGTTGAGCCCAGGGTCATAGGCGAAGGTTACATCGTCGAAAGTGACATGGCCCTGTACAGCTGGCAATGTCTTCGCATTCGGAATATCGCTGACCGTAACCGGCTCATCCAGCGTTTCGAAGATACGCTCTAAGTAGGCAACGGCGTTGATAAAGTTATTGTACAGGTTCGAGAGGTTCAGAATGGGCTGCCAGAAACGGGCAGCGTAGCTACTCATCGCTAGAATGACGCCAAGCGTTATGTTTTGCGGACTAAGTGTCAACAGACCCACTAGAAAAATCAGTGCTGTAACGATCGTAGACAAGTTGTCTACTGAGAACGGAATCAGCATGTTGTAACGTAGAGCCTTCATCCATTCCGTACGGAAATTGCCAGCCAGACGCGTGAAGATCCCCTCATTGCGCTGTTCGCGGGAGAACATCTGCGTTACACCAATGCCGCTGATGCTCTCTTGTAAATACGCGTTCAGATTGGAGCTTTTATTAGACACAGCCTGCCATGCCCGGCGCTGCCGGGTTTTGATCAGCATCATGATGCCGAAGAACACAGGTAACCCTGCCAGGATGACGAACGATAGGCGCACATCGACGGCGAACATGAAGGCAGCGATAAAGAGCAAGTTCACGATTTCCAGAATGAAGTTGATAATACCGTTGGACAACACATCTGAAACCGAATTGACGTAATTCACGACCCGTATAAGGATCTTACCCTGCGGCCGGTCGTCGTAATATTTGAAGGGCAAATCCTGCAGATGCTTAAACAAATCGGTACGGATATCGAAAATAATATCCTGCCCGACACTTGTCATGATGCGTGAGCGGACGGTAGCCAGATAAACGCTGACTACAATGGTCACAAGCATCAGGGCAGACCAGCCTAGCAGCGCAAGCTTGGCTTTTGCCGGAATGGTCACGTCAATGACATGCTGCATGATCAGCGGTGCCGAGAGTGAGATGGCCGCCGAAAGAGCGCTGAGTACAAACGCTACAATCATAGGTGTCTTCTTCCGTTTGATATATACCATCGCACGCCGGAAGTGTTTTATGTTGAACGGCGATTCCAGATTTTCATCGACGTCGAATTTATTCCGTGCCATTTACGCTCACCTGCCTTCCAATACCCTCGTTCTGCAGTTTAAATACATCGTAATAGTACCCTCGTTTCGCCAGCAGTTCGGCATGGGTACCTTCTTCAATCAGCTTCCCGCCATCCACAATGAGGATACGGTCAGCCTGCGCAGTAGTAGACACCCGCTGCGCGATAATAATTTTCGTACAAGGATAATCGAGCTCGCGTAGACTTTTCTGAATATGTTCCTCCGTCTCCAGATCGACAGCAGAGGTCGTATCATCCAGAATCAGGATTGGACGGCGGACCGCCAAGGCCCGTGCCAGTGCAATACGCTGCTTTTGTCCTCCAGACAATCCGACTCCGCGTTCCCCAACAACGGTATCGTAACCTTCAGGCATTTTGGTAATGAAGTCGTGTGCGGCTGCGAGTTCGGCATAACCTTTCGCATCCTCTTCCGGAAGATCAGGATCGCCATAGGCGATATTTCCGTCGATGGTATCGGAGAACAAGAGTACATCTTGGGTCGCCATGCCGATATTACCGCGGAGTTCATCCAGCTCGAGCTCTCGAACATCGATATCGTCTACCAGCACACGTCCTTCGAATACATCGTAGAAGCGAGGGATCAAGTTGATGATTGTTGTTTTGCCTGATCCCGTCGAGCCCATGATTGCAATGGTTTCACCCGGTTCAACGGTAAAGCTAACATCGTCTAACACGAGAGCGCTGTCATATTTGAAGCGGACATGATCGAACACAATGCGGCCTTCATAACGGCGTTTCTCTATGGATGTATGCTCGTTGACAATATTGGGCTTAGCATAATAGACATCGACGATTTTGGACAAGCTCGCGAAAAAGCGCTGAATATCGTTGATAATAATGCCGATGTTGCGCATAGGGTTAGATACGGCCCATATGAGCGAAGAAAAGGCTGTGAATTCACCAAAGGTGATCCGGCCATCCATAAGGAAGTATCCACCGGCTAACATTAGGACTACGTTGAAGCCTTGCGCGAAGGATTCCAAATAAGGAAAATAATCAAGCCATACGAGGGCGGCCTTTTTGTTCGCCGTGGAATAGTTGACATTCTTCTCCGTGAATTTTTGGATCTCGAACTCCTCGCGGGCAAAAGCTTTAACTACACGGTTGCCTGAAATATTCTCCTGAGTAGTCGTGTTAAGCTGGGACAGTCGCTCGCGCAGGTCGATATACATGGGACGGACGCGTTTGGCGAATATGTAAGCCACGATAAAGATTGGCGGTGACAGGATCAGCATCCACAACGTCAGCTGCGTATCTATTGTGAAAAAATAGATAACGGCAGCAATGAAGATTGTTAACGATTCGATGATCGTCTTGAAAATCCATGCCATGGAGTGTCTGACCATGTCCAGATCGCCAGTCATCTTGGTCATAAGATCGCCAGTGCGGTTATGGTCGTAATATTCCCTGTCTTGCCCCTGGATCTTGTTGTACAAATAAATACGGATGTTGTACATCATGTTTTGCGAGGACTTTTCATACTGCATGGTCGTAAAATAAGCGAGCCCTGTACGCAGTAGAGAAAAACCAATCATGCCCAGGCAGAGCATTATCAATAGTTGCCGTTCTTGTGTAAGATTCTGCAGCGCGTTGTCACCAGCTATAAACGTATCGACAATGCGTTGACTGATGTATGGGTTCACGATCGTGAGACTGGAGCCCACCACCGAGAGGCAGAGCGCCATAATATAACGCGTCCGGTTTCCCTTTAAGTTCTGCCATAGCCATTTAAGTTCGAACATCTGATCACCTGTTTCTGATTGTTCTCTCACCCTTGCCTGAAAAGAGTGGCTAAATCAAAGTGATTATAACATTATCAAACGCCCAAGTATCGATTACGGAAATATTTTTCTTGTTACAATCGATGGAACTTTTTAAGAAGATCGTTTGTTCCTTGGTTTATAAGGTGATGCTACAATGACAGCGTTCTTTTCCATAACGAGCATTGGATAGATAGTGAAGAAGACAGGGCTTGGTTCGGCCAGAGACAGGAGGATGAGGGATGGGCTTTATTACAGTAAATGGGGAATACAAACGTTACAAGATGGGTGAGACTGTGATTGTCGCCAACGACGGGATTGATTTTGAGATTAATAAGGGGGAATTTGCGGTCATTGTCGGTCCAAGCGGTGCAGGCAAATCGACCGTGCTTAATATTCTTGGCGGGATGGATTCTGCTGACGAGGGCCAGGTCATGGTGGACGGTACGGATATTGCCAAATATAGTGCCAAGGAGCTGACAGGCTACCGCCGTATGGATGTGGGTTTTGTATTTCAGTTCTACAATTTGGTGCCCAATCTGACCACGCTGGAGAATGTCGAACTGGCGTCCCAGATTTCCCCGCGTGCCTTGGATGCACGTAAGGTGCTGGAGGATGTGGGACTGGGTGAGCGGCTTGATAATTTCCCGGCTCAATTGTCCGGCGGTGAGCAGCAGCGTGTCGCCATTGCCAGAGCGTTGGCCAAGCAGCCGAAGCTGCTGCTCTGCGATGAACCAACAGGCGCGCTAGACTACAACACCGGCAAGCAGGTACTGAAGTTGTTGCAGGATACTTGCCGCAATACCGGGACTACGGTCATCGTAATTACACATAACCTGGCGATTACGCCAATAGCAGACAGGGTCATTGAGATCAATAACGCTAAGGTACGGAAAATGGTTACCAATCCTTCGCCGGTATCCGTTGACGATATCGAATGGTAGGGAGAAGAAACGGATGAACAAACGCGCGTTGTGGAGTGATATTTTTCGTGAAATTTGGCGCACCAAGGCCCGTTTTATTTCGATTTTTGCAATCATTATGCTGGGCGTCAGTTTTTTTGCCGGGGTCAAGGCGACTGGGCCGGATATGCTGGATACAGCCGAAACGTTTTACCGGAAGCTGCGACTAATGGATCTAAAGGTGCAGACTACCTACGGACTGACTGAAGACAACATAAAGCTGCTAAGTAATGTGCCAAGGGTCGATGTGGTCCAGCCAGGTTATAGTGCGGATGTGTTCACCGGCGACAAAGCTTTAATACTTAAAGTCTACTCATACGACACCGAGAAACCGTTAAATCAGTACCATATTATTAAAGGACATCTTCCCAAGCATTCGGGAGAAATTGTACTAGATGACCGGCTTGATGGTGAGTATGGGCTAGGGGACAAGATTACGTTCACGGGAAACGGTAAGGATGCAGAACTGTCCAACAACTTCGGGGTACTGGATTATAACGTAGTGGGTTTTGTCCGGAGCCCCCAGTTTATCGAGAAGAAGAGCCGGGGAACCAGCGGGATCGGCAAAGGTAAGGTAGACGCGTTTGCAGCCATCCCGGAGACAGACTTCAAGCTGCCGGTGTATACAGAAGCGTATCTGTCCTTCACAGATACCTCCGCGTTGAAGGCCTATACGCCAGAGTATGAGGCGCTGATGAAGCAGCATACCAAGGATGTAGAACAGGCGCTGTCCGCCGGGCTGGCTTCCGCGAAGAAGGATTTGGCCGAAGGGGAGCGAAAGCTTGCAGAACTGGCTTTGCCCAAGATCTATGTCACTGACCGCAATGATAATCCGGGGTATGCCGAATATAAAGACAATGCTGACCGGTTGTCGGCGATTGCGAGCGCGTTTCCGGTGTTCTTTTTCTTGATTGCAGCACTGGTCAGCCTCACGACGATGACGCGAATGGTGGAGGAGCAGCGCTTACAGATTGGTACTCTTAAGGCGCTTGGGTATGGTAACCGTGACATTATAGCTAAATTCCTCGTCTATGGTACGCTTGCCAGTCTGGCGGGTTCAGTTGTGGGGCTCGCGTTGGGTTTTACCCTGTTCCCGACATTTATTTATAATGCGTATAGTTCGCTCTATAACCTCCCGGATATTATCAAAAGGTTCTATCCTGCGTATTCCATCATCTCCATCCTAGTGGCGTTAATATGTACTACTTTGACGGCCTGGATTGCTTCCCGTGTAGTGCTGCGCAGCAATGCTTCCATTTTGATGCGTCCGAAGGCGCCGAAGAACGGGCAGCGGATTGTACTGGAGAGGTTCTCTTTTGTCTGGAAACGGCTGAGCTTTGTCCAAAAGGTAACCGCACGGAATCTGTTCCGCTACAAGCAGCGGATGTTCATGACTGTGTTCGGTGTGGCCGGCTGCACGGCGCTGATTCTGACTGGATTTGGTCTCAAGGACTCGCTCGGCAGTATCTCGGGACGGCAATTCGGGGCAATTATGAAATATGATGTCCTTGTAGCTCTGCATGCGGATGCGTCCCCTGATGTAGTGGATGCCTATAAGAAGTTGATCACTGACGAATCTGCCATAACCGGTACGCTTGAAGTGGCACAGGAAACGATGACCGCGCGGGCCAAAGGGAGAAATGATCAGGATGTGAATCTGTTCATTCCTGTATCCGTTGATTCTTTGGCACAATTTGTGGAGCTGAGGGATCGATTAAGTGGAGAAAGGCGGAAGCTTACGGACAAGGGTGCTATCGTCTCGGAAAAGCTGGCTAAACTGTACGGGCTTGAGCCTGGTGGCTACTTGACCGTGGTGAACAAGGAGAACGAAACGTTCAAAATACAGATCGCGGGGATCACAGAGAACTATGTGATGCACTATGTGTATATGACCCCAGCGTATTTTTCTTCCGTATTCGGGAAGGAGCCCGTGTTTAACACAGAACTTCTGAACTATACCGTGCAGGAAAAAGCCTCAGAGGATACATTCGGCGAGAAGCTAACGGATAGTGAGCGTGTTGCTGCCGTTAGCTTCTCCAGCAGCTTAGGCACTGCCTTCGACGATATCATGAAAAGTATGAACGTTGTGACCTGGGTGCTCATTGTGTCGGCGGCGGCACTGGCTTTTGTCGTTCTCTACAATTTGAGCAATATTAATGTGTCCGAGCGGATCCGGGAGCTGGCTACGATCAAGGTGCTGGGTTTTTATGATAAGGAGATAACGATGTACATTTATCGGGAAAATATTTTGCTGAGCGTAATTGGTATCGTGGCTGGGTCGGGTCTCGGTATCCTGTTACACAGCTTCGTGCTGAAGACGGCCGAGCTAGATGCAACCTTGTTCGTTCCGATCATCAAATGGCCCAGTTATATTTATGCCGCACTCTTAACGCTGTTGTTCTCGGTCATTATCATGGCTTTCATGCATGTCAAGCTCAAGCGGATTCATATGATTGAGGCGTTGAAGTCGGTGGAATAGAACAGTCCATACCTTCCTTCCCGTCAATCCATTTTAATCTGAAGAGGAGGAAGCTACTGCGGCAGCTGATGCAGCTGTAGCCCCGGCTATAGCTGCCTGTTGTGCAATCACAATATTGGTAATGCTGGTGGAGAGCATCGTGGTGATCATGCCATTTCGCACATCATCCACATATTTGAAGGCCAGCAGCGAGGCGGAGAGCAGCAGCAATTCCTGCTTGCTGATGGACCAGCTGCCGAGGCCTTTTTGGGTGCGCAGAAATTCGTATGTCTCTGAGACATCCGTAACGATGTCCTCTCTGTTGCTGGGAAGCAAAGAGAGCACGCCAAGCGAAGAAAGGGTATATTCCTTGTCCAGACGGATCCCCCGTGCACGGAAGTCATCGCGTAAAGCAAGAACACGGGCCGCTGCCTCTGGGGCTTCTCCTCCAAGAATCAGGACCTGCGTCAGGGCTTGCACACTGTTCCCCGATAAAAACTCAGGTTTAAGCGTAGAATAGAGTTGCTCCATACGATCGATACCTTTTTCAATGTCGATATCGGAGAGACCGAGCATGGCAGCAAAGATATAGTCATCCTGTCCGGTAAGGAAACGGTGCTTCGCCTTCATACTGTCGTAAAATTGCTTTGCGCGTTCTACCGTACGGGGATATTGATCCGATGTCGCATGGGCAGCGATCTGATAGGCGGAAATGACGAGATAATCAGAGGCTCTAAATTTGACTTCCTTCATTAACTCATACACGGTCAGTGTGTTTGTGAGTTGTTTTTCTTGATCAGCAGAAAGAGAGAGCAGAGCAGCTATGCTGATAATCGAATTACCCCTGAAAGCAGAGAACCATCCGGTATTCTCTTTAATAAGTTCATAGCTTGCGCGGATCGCTTCATCATCGGCAATTTTGTTCTCTGCCGTGTATAGCAATGCCGCCAAACGGTTAACCATTACATTTTGCCAGGCGAACGCTTTTTTCAACTTCAGTGCGTTTTCTGCGAACAATTCAAGCTTAGCTGTGTACTGCTCTTTCATTAGATACACTCCTCACCTGTACTATGCTTTATTTGATACACCCTTCCAAGATCCGTTGATGTATATTCATTTTACCAGATCATCTTACATTTTTATCCTTTATTTTACGCTATGAAAGCGAGAGAAATGATTTACAAAAAAATTGCAAGCGACTATGATATTTCTATGCGTACTAATTTCCTTTTTTATCTATTTCATGGGGTCAGAGGGGACAAATGGAGGTCTAAATGAAGAAGCATGACAAAGTCATATCCATCATTTTTGTACTGATTATGGCGGGTATGGCTATTTTCTGGGCAGATTCAAATCATAGTTGGACAGTGCTAGGCACTATCGCCACAGTTGCCTGTTTCGCACTATTCGTGTTATTAGGTCTGCGCACGATACCTGTTTTATCAGAATATATTCTGACCAGCAAGCAACCGGAAGAGATGCGAGTCCATAGAATCGAACCCGGGAGAAAACAGACTTGGTTGAAGATTATTGGCTGGATGTTAATTAGCCGTGCGCTTCTCCTGATCATTGGTTATGTTTTTCTAATCATACAAAATGGTTATTCCGGCGGTCTCTTCAGTAAGGTGATGGAGACATGGCATATATCGGGGACCGATGCTGCATCCTATCTTGGTATTGCGGAGAACTGGTATGTGACAGAGGGAGATGCTAAATTTCACCTCGTGTTTTTCCCCTTTTTACCCAATCTGATAAAAGTGGTTGAGATATTTACCGGGAGTTATCTTGCGGCAGGATTTGTTATCTCTATCCTCAGCTCGATCGTTGCAGCTCTATTTGCTTATGAACTTGCCCGAATAGACATGTCGCAAAGAAATGCTCTACGAGTTGTAAAGTATATTTTTATATTTCCAGCAGCATTCTTTTTCCTAATTCCTATGACGGAATCGTTATTTTTGGCACTTTCTCTGATGTGTATCTATTTTGTGCGGAAAAAGCAATGGCTCATCGGATGCTTGTGCGGTGCACTGGCAGCCTATACGCGTTCTCCGGGGATACTTCTGGCAGTACCGGTCGCTATTGAATTCGTTCGGGAGTTGCTAGGTACATATAAAGTTGTAAATAGAAGGGCATGGATAAGCAGACTTGTTGGTGCGTTTGCCTGTCTCTTCATTATATCGCTGGGGCTGCTAGCCTATCTTTATATTAATTATGAGGTTACAGGTAACGCATTTCAGTACAGCATCTATCAAAAAGAGCATTGGTTCCAAAAGCTCTATTTCTTCTTCGATACGGTAAGATATCAGATGGAATATGCTGTTCGTACTTTTATTGAGGGAGATAGCCGTAATTTTCTTGGATTATGGTTGCCCAATTTGTTGACTATATTCTCCGCTCTGATCGTAATATATATGGCTGCGAAGAAACTGAATCCAGCATATACAGCGTATTTTATCGTGTATTTTGCGTTTGTGGTTGCTCCTACTTGGTTGTTATCCGCTCCGCGCTACTTTATCGTTGTGTTCCCGTTAGCTTTTGCAGCCGTAGCGCTCACAGAGGAGAAATCTAAGGATGCTGCGCTTACGGCAGTATCTGTTATCGGTGGTTTGCTATATCTCGCATTGTTTGTAGCGGGGTATCCTGTGTATTGATAGGTTCTAAGCGGCGATCTGCTGCCGGTAGTTCTATCGGTGACCGGTCGCCGGGTGTTATGGAAGTGTTGGTCATTACGCGTGTAAAATAAAATGCGCTGGCAGAGAAGGGAAGACCTCTCTCGCCAACGCATTTTATTTTATAGTATGAGTGGGATAGGATTTCGAAGGTATAGTTATCGGCTTAAGGGCTTTTCTTGATGCTCCTCAATCCAATACGGATAATACTCGTTCTCCCATGTTGTACCGTCATAGTATTCTACACTTTTTACACAGGCAAGCACAGTTGTTATACCATGGGTGCTGTCGAGGCCCCAGCCTTTTCCTGAACCAAAGGTAGCCTTTGGTACAATGTTTACATTTTGAGCGAGTCCTACAAATTCTAAGGAACTATCTCCATATTCTCGTTTAATCTTTATAGGAAGCCCGTTATTATCAAAGCCCAGCATAGAAACATCCATGTTTTTAACCACTTTATTAGTGTTATTCCGTGTTATGACTTGAATCATATCAGGATATAGCGATTTGTAGGTATCATCTTGAACGATTATAGATGTTTTCTCTACAGTTACCTCTTGATTTTTTTTGGCTTGTTCCATTTTCTCTTTGCGTTGGAGGGCTAGTTGTTCTTCATTTTGTTTTTCATAGACTGTTTTTTTAGCCATCAAATCAGAATCAGTAGACATGATGAATAATCCTTCATTTATAACTTTGATAGCTTCATCATACTTATGATCTGTTGCGAGTTTTTGAGCATCATCTAAAATAGATGTTTTATAGGCAGAAAAAGTATCCTTAATTAAGGTTTGGGCCTTCGAATAGTTAGCTTCGTCAACCTTGCTGACCTTCTTTAATTCCGTTAGGGCATTTTTCACATCGTTATTTTTCAGGAGTTCTTCTCCGGTCTTAAAGGCCGTTCTTGAACCATTCAATTTATCTATATCCGATTGAGCGGTTCTCACTTCCGAATTCAAAAGATTCGTTTTCTTAATGATTTCCAGTTGGTTTAAAGCAGTGTTATAATCGATCTTTTCGTCAGTATAATCTTTTTTAATTTGTTCTAAGCTGGTTTGAAGATAGATTTCGACTTCTGATTCCTTTTCTAAATCGCCTTTGATTTTGTTTTCATAAACTTCTATCGCATTTCCGTATTTATTATCTTTAATAGCATTCTTGAATGCATTCACAGGTCTGTTGTTTAAGGTCAAGAATATCAAGGCAATGATGATCAAAGCTCCAATAATACTACTGCTTAAAATCCACGTTTTTTTGTTTTTTTTCCTTCCAGAAGCTCTACTCATAGTCCTGGCTCCACAATTGTTACAGAATAGGCTATCCTCGGGCAGCTCAGTGTTACACTTACTACAAAGCATGTTCATTCCCCTTTTATTTTACTTGCCTGTTTAAGTTCTTCTTCAATCTTTTAGTGAATAATGTCGAATTAGGTCTTAAGTTGTAGGCATATAATACCATTATACTTAAATAAACAAAATCATCCAATTAATTTTAGCGAATTCTCTTTAAAATAAGACACAAATTACCACTATCCTGGTGGAAATCTATTTGAAGATTTATTAGAAATAGATATTGGATACCTTTCCCTAGTATTCAGAAACATCCATTGAATTACATAGCATCGCAAGTTATACTTTGATGAGAAATAAGTCACACTTATATCATGTAGGTCCGTTCTGCAAAGGGTTGGATCTTATTTCTTATATGTACATTCAGCTATACAATTCAGTCAGAGATGGAGGCGTAACATTGCAGCTAATCAATCAGTCAGAAATACAACAAAGAATCGACCGGTTTAAAGATCAGGATATGTATATCCATCTTGAGTTGACAATGGGGGCATATGCTGCTCATTTGGATAGCTCTAAGCATTCGGCTTCTACTTTCATCACCAATGCTGTTATTCAATATTCTCACGGGTCGATTTCAGGAGAAGGACCTTATCGTATCGGTTTGAAAATGTCGCAAGGTTGGGTGTACTCAGAAGGTTTAACTCACTATGAAGAGAGTGAGACAGATAGATTGATCATGGCAGGGCACGACAGTCAAGGCAAGCTTATCGTATCTTTACAATTAAGCCGGGAGCCTTTCTAATGCATGAGGAGATGAAGAATTCAGTGGAGAGACATATTCTTGTTGTATTGCCACACCCGGATGACGAGGCCTTCGGTGTAGCAGGTACCCTGGCGAAGCATATACAGAATGGAACTCAGGTAACTTATGCCTGCCTGACACTAGGCGAAATGGGCCGGAATATGGGGATTCCACCGTTCGCTAATCGGGTAACCCTTCCCGAGATACGCAAAAAAGAGCTTGAAGCATCTTGTGAGGCCATTGGCATACAGGATCTAAGAATGCTTGGTTTCCATGACAAGATGATTGAATTTGAGGATCAGGACTTGTTGGATAGTCAAATTGACGCGCTCTTGAAAGAGCTTAACCCTTCGTTAATCGTTACGTTCTACCCGGGTTATAGCGTTCATCCCGACCATGATGCCACTGGAGCCGCAGTTATCCGTACGGTTGAAAGACTACCTAAGGCAGAGAGACCTCCTGTTCACTGTGTGGCCTTTGCCCGGAATACGGAGCAAGAGATTGGCAAACCTAATGTTATCATTGATGTCAAAGATTTTCTGAAGCCTAAAATGGCATCGATTCAAGCGCATAAATCACAATTCCAAGCGGCAGAGTTAGTGGGCAGCAAAGAATTGAATGATGAAGAGATTCAAGCGCGTTTTGGAACAGAGCATTTCTGGATTTATCCTTTTAAATAAGGAAGTCAAAACATATAGTAAATTCAAACAACCAATCGCCGGAAATCAATCGGTGATTGGTTGTTTAATTTCGCCTTGGGTAAAAGTGGTAAGATTGATTGTGTAGAGAACAAGAATAGATAAGGATGATGACTTTGACCATTGAGGACCGACTTAAAACGCTTAGAGAGGAACTAGTAAAAAAAGAGTTTGATCTGCCAATCACCTATACAAACATATCTTATAAGGAATTAGTTAAAACTAAGAATTTATCTTATATGGAAGGTGCCCGACAGCTGAAATTAAAGCATGTACTATCGGACGCTGAAGTTAACATGGTTAATAAAGTATGTGAGGCTATTGAGAGTTCACTCCATAACTATTATGATGGTTTCCCATCCGAAGCATACCAGCTATTAAAGCCAGCTATTGATCAACTGAGCTGTTACTTCGATAGTTTTTACTTATTTAACAGAAATCGAGACCCACGGTTATACAGAATTAGAAGAGATAAGACTCCACTTACAAATAAAAAAGACCTATTTCATATTCCGTTTGAAGAAAGGACGCTTGTATCCACACAGCGGTATAGCATTCCAGGATTTCCATGCCTCTATTTAGGAAGTTCTGTCTACGCATGTCTGGAGGAATTGAGAACAGTAAGTAACACGCAGCATGTATATGTTTCTTCGTTTAGAAATGATCGTGGAATGAATTTTATCGATCTGGGCTATCCCCCTAGAGTAGCGACAAAAGCTTCATATAAAAAAAGTGATACCGAAAGTTACGATGCTTTAAAAGCACTGTATCTCTGCTGGCCATTAATGGCTGCATGTTCCGTTCAGGTAAAGGATGATGCGCGCCCATTCAAACCGGAGTATATTATCCCTCAGCTTTTGTTGCAATGGGTAAGGAACTCGACCCATTTTAATGGAATTCGATATTTTACATCTAGAAGCAACAGTTATGTTCAAAGTGTACACTTGTATCAAAATTATGTTTTTCCAATAAAAGAAAACAAGGAGTATGGTTACTGTGATAATCTCGTAGAACATTTTACACTAACCGATCCTATTAGTTTTGATCAGTATCGATCAGACTATAATAAGGAGCCAAAAAATTTTGGCATGGGAAGGAAAGGAACAATTGATGATAGTGGTATACAGACCGATTATCGGCTAACTTACTATTCTTACTTAGAAGAAAAACTGGCGGAAATTAATTATTCAACGTTGTATTAAACCATCCTCCAGCTATAAATGTACAGTCATTTGAAAAGCTCAAGCGCCGCACTCCCCTAATCGGCTCTAGGGCTTATTTTTTTCTATATAGATTATTTCAGTTCTAGTATCGGGACTGCTTTATCATTAGTTTTACATGGGTTAATGTATTAATTTTTAAATTCTTATTGGAAAAGTAGGTTTTTTATGTTGAATATCTGAAATTTGCATGATATTATCTAAATGCAATAATTCATTACCTATATTTGATATTATTTAGAAGGAGGAGAGTACACATGTCTAATAAGAAGAAATTGCAGTTTGATTCAAATCCAAGACGAGTAAGAGTGGAGTTTGAAGGGATTACGATTGCGGATAGCAAGAATGTGATCACGGTTCATGAGAGAGGGCATCTTCCGGTTTATTATTTTCCCGAGAGTGATGTTCGCAAGGATCTGTTCGTAGAGTCGGAGCATCATTCCCACTGCCCATGGAAAGGTGCAGCATCGTACTGGAGTATCAAGGTTGGGGACCGGATTTCAGAAAATGCAGTTTGGAGCTATCAGAATCCTATTCCCGAGAGTGAGCCGATCAAAGGATATGTTTCATTCTATTGGAATCAAGTAGATGCCTGGTTCGAAGAAGATGAAGAAATCTTTGTTCACCCGCGTGACCCTTATAAAAGAGTAGATGCGCTGCAAAGTTCTCGGCATATCCAGGTAGTCATTGATGGTGTAACGGTAGCGGATAGCAAACGCCCGATCATTGTATTCGAGACAGGTGTCCCTGTTCGTTATTATTTACCGAAGGAAGACGTGAAGCAGGAGTTCCTGCAGGAAAGCGACTTGGAAACGAGATGCCCTTACAAAGGAAAGGCTTCTTATTGGTCCGCTGAAGTGAATGGTACCGTTCATGAGAACATTGTGTGGAGTTATCTCAATCCGATTCCCGAAATTCCTAAAATTAAGGAATATCTCTCCTTCTATAATGAACGTGTAGAGATTTATGTTGACGGCGAGAAAGAAGGAGAGACTTCTTGGTATCGCTCCGCATTGGATTTTTTTAATGCTAATGAGATTAAACCTGCGCTTGTGGAAAGTAATTAATTCTTAAGGATAACTGCATAGTAGTCTAATATGGCTGACCTGATCACAGGAGGTCTTTTTTTTTATGCCCTATAACATAAATCATTTTGTGATTTGATAATTTTAATCCGATGTGTTTACTTGTTTTTAATGATTGACAAAAAATTATACGTAATATAATATTGCATTAAAGTATTACATTACAGTATTGTATTATCGGATGTTAATAATATAAGAGACTAACCTTACAAACGGAGGTCTCATTTCCCTTGCAGCTACATGAGGGAGATGTGATCTTTTTTTATATTTAAAACCAACTAAAATTATGAATTAAGTTGGTATATTTTGAAAAGAAGGATGAGTGATTGATATGGGTGTTGGCGTAGCCGCAGTACAGTTCAAGCAAGTGACCAAAAATTATGGTTCGGGTAATGTGTTGGAGAATTTTGATCTAACCATACCTACTGGTCAAATCGTTACCATTATCGGACCGTCAGGTTGCGGGAAGACAACGCTGCTTAAAATGATCAATCGCTTGATAGAGCCGGAGTCTGGTTCTGTATTGGTAGAAGGGCAGGAGGTCAGCACGCTTAATCCGGTTGAGCTGCGGCGGAATATTGGTTATGTCATTCAACAGATCGGATTATTTCCTCATATGACCATTGAACAGAATATCTCTATCGTTCCAAGACTTAAGGGTGAGAAGAAGAAAGATTTGGTTCAGCGTACAGAAGAACTTCTGCAATTGATTGGTCTCGATCCACAGCAATTTCGCAGCCGTTACCCGCATGAGCTAAGTGGTGGACAACAACAGCGCATCGGTGTAGCTCGTGCACTTGCTTCCAATCCTTCTATTATTCTTATGGATGAACCTTTTAGCGCATTAGACCCCATTAGCCGAGTACAGCTACAGAAGGAGCTTATTAAGCTGAATGAAAAAGTGCAGAAGACCATTGTGTTCGTAACACATGATATCGATGAGGCACTTAAAATAGCCGACCAGGTAATTCTGCTAAAGGATGGATTTATTATTCAGACAGGAACACCTGCGAATTTACTGGAAGCACCTGCTTCTGACTTCGTTCGTGAATTTCTAGGTGCAGAGCGGTTTGAACAATATTCAATTTGATCTCGATTATCAATGAAAGGGAGTGGTTATGGGTGGATCAATTTTGGAATACCTTGCAAGCAGATTGGCCTATGATTTTACAGAAGATGGGGGAGCATATCAATCTGTCACTGATCTCGGTTCTGATTGCTTGCCTGATTGCAGTACCGACCGGAATTATTCTTACTGCCTATAAACGTGTAGCGAACACAGTCATAACAACGGTATCTGTGATTCAGACCATTCCCAGTCTCGCATTATTCGGATTTATGATCCCATTTCTGGGCATTGGAACAAAACCTGCGATTATCGCGTTAACGCTGTATGCGTTACTTCCGATTCTCCAGAACACCTATGTAGGTATCGGGGGTGTGAATCAGGCGTTAATTGAAGCCGGTACGGGAATGGGAATGACCAGATGGCAGATTCTATGGATGGTTCAACTTCCTATTGCGCGCAGCGTTATTATGGCCGGTGTAAGGCTAGTTGCGGTGCAAACGATCAGTATGGCTACTATTGCTACTTATATTGCTGCCGGAGGACTGGGCGATATTATTACCAGAGGGATCGCGATGATCAATACGGTAACTATTATGGAAGGTGCCATCCCTGTATCGCTACTCGTTATTGTCGTTAATTTATTGTTGCTAGGACTGAATAAGTTGCTTACGCCAAAAGGCCTGCGTCAATATACCAGAAATTAATATTTAATAGCGAAGGAATGGCTGGAGAATCAAGGCCTGCTGTAATTAACAGACAGTATAAGGGATGGTGTATAGAGATGAGTAATAACAAACGACAAATGGCACTGGGAGCGATGATGTTCTTTCCAGCAGGTGAACATATCTCCAGTTGGAGACATCCAGAATCGGATGCGGCCGGTCTGCTTGATTTTAATTACTACAAGCATATTGTGCAGACTGCTGAGCGCGGGAAATTCGATATGTTCTTCTATGCAGATGAACTATATGTTTGGGACAGATTTCAGTCAGGAATCACTGCGGCAAACAGCATTCGTCCAGAGCCATTCACACTACTATCTGCGCTATCTGCAGTCACAGAGCGAATTGGTCTTGCAGCAACCGTATCAACGACATATAACGAGCCGTATCATATTGCCCGCAAATTAGCCACGCTGGATCACTTAAGCAGTGGACGTTCAGGATGGAATATCGTAACTTCGCAGACGGATGAAGAAGCCCGGAACTTCGGTAAAGATAAACACTTGGAGCATGAGAATCGTTATGGAAGAGCTGGGGAGTTCGTCGATGTGACTCAAGGGCTGTGGGATAGTTGGGAAGATGATGCCATTGTATTGGATAAGGAATCAGGTGTTTTTGCGGATAAAGATAAGCTGCATAATTTGAATTATAAGAGTGATGAGTTCCAAGTTCGGGGTCCATTGAATGTATCACGGCCTCCGCAAGGGTATCCTGTATTGATTCAAGCAGGAGCTTCGGAAGCAGGCAAGGAGCTGGCAGCCGCATCAGCAGAAGTTGTATTTGCACCAGGTACAGCCTTTGGGCCGTTTGGAACGGTTGAGGATGGGATTGAACTATACGAGGATATCAAGACAAGGTTAGCTAAATACGGTAGATCTCGTGATGATCTGAAGATTCTACCGGGCTTTATGCCTGTTATTGGACGGACGGAGGAAGAAGCGGCCCAGCGGTTGGCGATTGTGGAGGATCTTACGCCTGAGAACCTGGGACTTGATCTGCTCTCTCATTATTTGGGTCATGATGTATCACAGTATCCATTGGATGAGCCATTGCCCTTCACACCAAAGCTGGAGGGCTTTAATCAGAGTAAGAGCAGTTTAGCCAAAATCATTCAATTGCTGGAGCGGGAGACTCTGACTATTCGCCAGCTCTATAAACGTCTTAACTCGCGCGGAGTAGCCGGAACACCTTCGCAGATTGCTGACCAGATGGAAGAATGGTTCGTCCGTGGCGCAGCGGATGGTTTTAATGTGATGTTCCCGCATTTGCCTGGCGGTCTGGATGACTTTGTGAACTTGGTTGTCCCTGAATTGCAGCGGCGCGGAATCTTCCGCGAAGATTATGAAGGAACGACCCTTCGTGAACATCTGGGACTGCGTCGCCCTGCTAATCGTCATAGTGTGATCGCTACGCGTTAATCTGATATTGAAGACAATATAACGGATAGATGGGAGATGGATTAGATGGCACATTATGACCCGCAGTGGAATTTAAATGATGAATTCGATGGCGATTGGCAGCTTAGAGCCGAAGTGAGTCCGAAATGGATTCGTGTAAAAATAGGCGAGACATTCGTGGCCGATAGCAGACGTGTGCTGATCGTTACGGAGACCGGCAAGCTGCCGGTGTACTATTTTCCCAAGGACGATGTCCGGACCGAGTTTCTTCAAGAATCGACTCATCGCAGAGAGGACCTTCACAAAGGGGAAGCCGTCTATTGGAACATTGGAGTCGATGATACGCTTGTAGAGAATGCCGTCTGGAGTCATCCTAATCCTTCCCAATCCAGTGCCATTATTGCGGGATATATTACTTTTATCTGGAAAAATAATGATATTAGATGGTTTGAAGAAGAGGAAGAAGTCATTAACCATGCCAGAGATCCTTATTCGAGACTGGATGCCATTCCGAGTTCCAGACATATAAAAGTAATCGTAGGCGGCAAGGTTGTCGCAGATAGTCAAGATCCGGTGATTCTGTTTGAGACAGGACTGACTCCGCGCTTTTATTTGCCTAAAGAGGATATTAACTTTGATTATCTAGTGCCATCAGATACAGTGACAACCTGCCCTTATAAAGGATCTGCCACATATCATTCTTTCAATAGCGATGGAGTGATTGCTGACAATGTGGTGTGGAGCTATCAGGAGCCACTGCCAGAGGTTCATGAAATAGCGGGTAGATATAGCTTTTATAATGAAGAAGTTGATGCGATCTACATAGATGGAGAGAAATGGTCCCTGCAGGGGCAAGACCGTTTACCTTACAAATCAATCGCTCATAAGCAATGAGATGTGCTTCTTCAGTTAATGTAGGGGAGTGCATCTAATGTCGAGTTATAGATCGGCTATTGTTGGACTTATTGGGGCAACTCTCTGTTGGGGATTAAGCTATATCATGAGTGCATATCTGATAAATTTTTTCTCTCCTGCATTTCTATCCTTTATACGCATGGTTTTGACATGGCTGCTGGTCCTGTTGTTGCTGTATCGTGCCGGAAAATTAAGATGGCCAACCCGGCCGGAATGGCTACTTTTGACGGCTAGTTCGTTGTTTGGCACTTTGATTCAGCAACCACTCTATTTCTCAGGTCTCAAGCTGTCCTCAGCAGCCAATGGTTCCTTGATCTATGCGGTAGCACCATTGGTAGCCATCTTCATGGAGCGCCTATTTTATAAGGTTTCGTTGACTGCAGGAAAGCTGGTTGGAGGCCTACTTGGTGTAGTGGGTGTTGTTATTATTATCAGTTTTGGCGGAGGGAAGTTCAGTCTATCATTAGGTGACTTGTATTTGGTACTGGCGATGCTGGGGATGACGATCGGTATGATGTTCACGCCACTGCTGGTGAAGACGATGTCACTGACAGCTATTAATATTATTTCTGGTGGATTAGGTGCTATTCTGATATCTCCTATGGTAGCAATAGAGTCGTATAATGGTGGTTTGATAGCAACAAATAATGCTTATATCTGGTTAATGCTACTTCCGTTAGCCTTGATTACAGCAACCTCGGGGATATGGTGGACAAGGGGCGTAGCGGTCACAGGGCCTGGGACAGCTTCCATGTTCATGAATATCCCGCCGTTTATCTCGCTTATCCTGGGGCATTTTTTATTGGGAGATGAGATCTACGTCACTCAATTGCTGGGCGGAGCCCTGATTCTAATTGGAGTTTTCATCTCTAATCGCAATGCTTCCAAAAAAGTTGTGCAGGTGAATGAGACAACGAGTACAACTGAAGCTACAACTTAAATGAATCGAAAGCCTCTCCTTAGTTTTTTGCTGGGGAAGGGCTTTTTGTATGGAGGCCTGTTAGAGAGAATCCGAGCACATAATTCTTCATCCTTTTCCCACCTTCATGTTTTATAAAAGAGCTGGAAGCAGGATAGTTGATGACATTTTAACATGAAAACGCAAAAAAAGACGTCCGGAAATTGCACACTGGAGCGTCTTTTTTGTGATTTGGCGTAGTATTGTTCAGTGTTCCAGGCTGGACTCAAAATCGAATTCGTGATCTCAGACTTTAACCTTGAACTGGCTTGATGGAGTCACGTATGACCAAGCTTGTAGGCAACATGACCTTCTTATTGCCGTAAGACGAGCCTTCGGTAATCCTGAACAACAAATCGGCACTTTCATAGCCGAGAACATCGAAATATTGCTTCACTGTGCTCAAGGCGACCTTGGCGAATTTGGCGCTCTCGAAATCGTCAAAGCCCATTAGTGATAATTGGTCGGGGATACGAATGCCAAGTGCGGTCAGCTGTTCGAGCGCTTCGAGGGCCCGCTTGTCGTTGGCGCAGAACAGCGCGGTCAGCTCTCCATTTTGTACAAGGCGCGCAAGCGCAACATAGTCTAATTTCTTGTCCAGGAACAAGAACGAATCCTGTAACGGCACGGACGAATTCGACATGGCGTTGCAATAACCGTTGTATCTGTCGACCTCCGGGCTTAGGTGGTAGTCGTAAGCTGCAAATCCGATCTTTCGATGACCTTGCTTTATCAAATATTCTACCGCTTCATAGGCCCCGTCATGATTGTTACATGTGACGACGTTGACCGGATATCCGGAAGGGGAACGATCAAGCATGACGAACGGAATCGATTTACTGCGAATCTCCCCGAGATAGCTCTTCGCAGCGTCGGGATCAGAGGAATAGATAAGTAATCCTCGCAGTTCCGTTTGAATCAGCCCCAGAACGAGCTCGCGTTCCTGTTCGAAGTCGTTCTCCACAAATTCTACGATCAGTTTGCAACCATGCTTGCCCAGAAAGGACTGAATGCCCCGCATGATCTGCATATATGAGCTATCGTACAGGTCGACGCCGGAGATGACAAAAGCCACCAGATTGGAGGTCTTCTCTGAGACGGCTGCCTGGCTGGCAACAAAGCTTCCCTTCCCCCTCACGCGGTAGATCACGCCCTCGTTCACCAGCTCTGACAGCGCTTTGCGCACAGTGATGGAGCTGACATCCAGCAGCTTGGAAAATTCTGATTCGCTAGGAATCCGATGGTCCATTGTAAATTCCTGATTCTCGATCTGGGATAAGACATAGTCTTTTACCATCTGGTACTTTGGCAGAGCCAAGTCCTTCTTGCTCAAGTAGGTTCACCTCGTTCCAACATTTCTTCTATTGTAGCGCACATCGCTTTAAAAAGTATACGTACTTGTAGCGCATCTCGAAAAAAAATTGTCGGATGGGTAGGTGATTTTCAGGAATTTAGCAGGATAGGGGCGAAATTATATAAAAACTTTGAATTTCGTGATGCTCTGTATTACTATGAGATCAAATAAAGTATGTGTTTTAATTTACTTATCATAATAACTTCGAGGGGGTGCTTTACAAAAAATGAATGGTACTATACCACACCGTAATGTGACATAAAAAATGAGCCGCCGGGATAACCCAACAGCTCGATGCTTGGAATTTTATCTATAAGGTTACAATGGCGCCTTCACCCTCGAACGGGTAGTCGATGACGATGCGTCCTGCTTCGGTATCGCCGATACCGCTGTACAGATTAACCTTGCCGTCAGGCCGCATTTCAATACCGGCGGTGAAAGCACAGTCGTTCAGATGCGCCTTCTTGGCGGGGCCATCCGGATAACAAGGACGGGTGCCGATGATTTTCAAATCCGAGAATTGATTAGTTTGCGGATCGAGTACGAATGACATGTTCATATAGGTTGCTTGATCTCCCTGAGCGTAGCAGATATGGCCGATGACGCCAATCTTTCCGCTCTCTAGTAAGTATGCCTGGTTGCAGCCGCCCCACTCATCCTTACGGAACAGTCCATTGATATTTGGTGCGTTCTCAATGACTTCCGGAGACAGTGCGTCCAGGCTGTCAATGATTGTGAATCCCACTAAGGATTCGCTTCCATATTGCTTGCGGATTTCTTCATTGCGTGGTCTTGAGAAGACACCGATCTTACCGTTTCGAAGCTCTACCAGCCGAATGTCCTTCATATAATCTGGACCGGTCGTGAAGTAGCAGAGGTCATGAAGATCATGCCCTTTGTAGAAATAACCGTAGAACGTATCGAGCTGACCTTGATTGAAACGAACATGTGTCCCGCCCAATACGAGCTGTTTGTTGACTACGCTAATATAAGGGTCTTCAAGCTGATAAATCATCGTATCCGGCACGGCTGTCCACTCGTCTGGACCGCTCTGTTCAAACAGGCGAACCCAAGACCTCGCCCACTCATCGCGTTTTTCCACGCGTCCATAAATGTAGCGCTTGCCGTTCCATTCGAACGGAATTGAAGGGTTGTAGACATCGAAGCCTTCGACTCCGTGGAAGACAAGCTTGGCACTTTCATAAATACGTTTGTTTGCTTCGAATTGCTGACGCAGTTCCAATAAGTTCATTTGTGGTAAATCTCCTTTCAGGCTTCAGTAACAACTCTATCCTAATCAAAAGTCTTGCTCTAAATCTTGCTCCATTTTTGAATGCATTATGGTATTTTGACATCGAAGAAAATTGCCACTGTACAAAATAAGGGGGAATTGCACATGTTGAAACTTCTTGCGGCAGACGGTATTGATTCTGAAATTCAGGCTCACTATCGACTGATCGCTTCGGTGCGCGATACGATCGGCATGCATACTCACGACTTCTTTGAGCTGTTTCTTATCTTGAAGGGTAGCGTTGTGCATATCATTAACGGCAAACGGCAGTTGTTGCAGGAAAATACACTAGTGTTCATAAGGGATCGGGACGTTCATTACTATGAACAGACGACGGATAGCGACTGCCAATTCATCAATTTATCGTTCAATAGGGAGGTCCTGGACGATCTGGTTGCTTTTTTGGGAGAAGGGTTCCCAAGCGAAAGGCTGCTTGAGCCGGTCATGCCGCCGTCGACTGTGCTGTCCAAAATGGAAAAGGAATATGTGCGGTACCGGCTGGACCAGCTTAGTTTGATTCCGCAGGAGAAGAAGCTGGCTGTTAAAGCGGAGGTAAGAGCTATATTGACAGATCTGTTCTCCCGGTATATCAAGGCAGAAGCCGATCCGGTTGAACTAACCGGACAGCCTGAATGGTTTAAGGATCTATGCAGAGAGGTGAGAAAGAAAGAGCATTTTACGCAGGGGACGGCTGCGCTTGTTGGGCTGTCGGACAAATCGCATGCTTACCTATGCAGAATGTTTAGAAAGCATCTCGGGATGTCCCCGACCCAGTACATTAACGAATTGAGAATGTCCTATGCCGAGAATTTGCTGCTGAATACGGACATGGAAATCGTGGAAATCAGCTTAGAGATCGGACTCGAGAACGTCAGTTACTTCTACGACTTATTCAAGCGGAGGCATAGTTTAACGCCTCATCGATATCGCCAATTTGGGATAGTCCAGAGATAGTATACTAATTATTTTATGTATTTTTTTATTGACGGATGAAATAGTATGTGTTATTTTTTGCCTAGCATAATAACTTTCAGGCACCATGAGCATTACATTTGTCTGGGACGGTAGCCGGAAGCTATTGCGTACCCGACGAACGTAAAACAAATAACCTTTGGAGGCGGTGATGAATGCGCTTACATATAATGCGAATCAAATAACCAGGTTCATGTGTCTACGAGCAATATATCAGCTATAACCGATCACGACATGTTAACAGTTAGGAGGTGCTTCTTTGCAAGTAACCAATAACAAGTTAGTGGCCAGTAACAGGCTAGTGGCCAATAACAGGCTAGTGGCCAGAATCGTCAAGCACCGCTATCTCTATCTTATGGTGCTTCCCGGCTTTCTGACAGTGTTAATCTTTAGTTATTTTCCTATGTATGGAATTTTAATCGCTTTCAAAGATTTTAACGCTTCCAAAGGGATATGGGGAAGTGAGTGGGTAGGGTTAAAGTATTTCACTTCTTTTTTTAACGATCCCATGGCGTTTAGAGTTTTAAAGAACACATTGCTTCTTGGTTTGTATACCTTGTTTTGGTCATTTCCGGCGCCAATTATATTGGCTCTACTGTTTAATGAACTGAAAAACAAGCGTTTTAAGAAGGTTGTGCAGACGGTTTCTTATTTCCCGCATTTTATATCGGTCGTCATTGTTGCGGGGATGCTTAAGGAGTTTACAGCGAGAGACGGTTTGTTTAACAGTATCGTCACCTTCTTCGGCGGAGACCCGGTCATGTTTCTTCTCGAGCCGAGCTTTTTCCGGACCATTTTCATCTCTTCTGGCTTATGGCAGGGCGTCGGATTCGGCACGATCATCTACCTTGCTGCATTAAGCGGAATTGATCCTACGTTGTATGACGTAGCCGAAGTAGACGGCGCAGGCCGATGGAAGAAGGTTGTACATGTCACATGGCCGTCGCTCAAGTCTACCTCTATTATTTTGCTGATTTTTGCCGTGGGAGGAATCCTCGGGAGCGATTTCCAGAAGATTATTCTGCTCTATTCGCCTGAGACTTACGAAGTAGCAGATGTCATCGGCTCCTATGCTTATCGTCAAGGTATATTGGGCGCCCAATACGAGTACACAACGGCAATTGGATTATTTATGTCGGTTATATCTTTTATTATTCTTTACTTGACCAATTGGATGAGCCGAAAAGTTTCCGAGACGAGTTTGTTTTAGGTGGTGAGATGTTGAAAAAGGATAGCATAGGCTCCAGAGCTTTTGACGTTGTAAATATTGTTTTCATGATATTTATCCTGATTGTGGTACTGTACCCGATTCTAAACATTATCGCTACATCGCTAAGCGGCGCACGTTACATCTCCTCTGGAAGCGTGACGATTTGGCCTAAGGGATTTAATCTGGAAGCGTACAAGACGGTATTTCAAGATCCATATATTTTTAAAGGGTATCTCAACTCGATCATTTATGCGGTCGGCTCTACGGGCATCATGCTGCTGTTTACGGCACTAATGGCGTATCCGCTAACGATTCCCGGATTTGCGGGCAAGAAATTTTTTACCCTTTTCCTAATGATTACGATGTTTTTCAGCGGCGGCTTAATTCCGACCTATCTGCTTATGCGTAGCCTGCATCTGTTAGATACAGTATGGGTTATGATTCTCCCCGGCGCGATTAGTGCCTACAATGTGTTTCTGTTTCGAACATTCTTTCTGAATATTCCTTCCGAGCTGAAGGACTCCGCTTATATCGATGGAGCGAATGATGTGGTAGTTCTTTTCCGGATCGTACTGCCGTTGTCGAAGGCGCTGTTTGCAACCTTTGCGCTATTCGGTCTGGTCGGAAGCTGGAATAGTTGGTTTGATGCTTTGATTTATTTGCGGGATCAGGATAAATATCCTTTGCAGATGGTGTTAAGAAACTACCTGTTCACCTTGGATACGACTGCGATTCAAGGACGGGTGGGCAGCGGTGCGGTTGCCATTAATGCTCCGGGGGAAGCGCTTGATCCGCAGGCGGTACGAATGAGTGTCATTATTATTACGATGTTTCCGATCATGTGTATCTATCCGATCTTCCAGAAGCATTTCACCAAAGGGATATTCGTAGGCTCCATCAAAGGCTGAGTTGCGGATAGCCAGCGGTGAAGGAGGTAAGTGGTAGAGAGATCATGATAGGTATTGAATAGTAGATTTGGAAAAGTAGTTCATTGAGCTAATTGGGGGGACGTTGAATGAACAAACTGGCAAAAATGCTTGTCCTTGGGTTGGTCATGCTGATGATTTTTTCTGGGTGTTCGAATAATTCCAAAAATTCAGTTTCCAATGAGGATAACCAAGAAGTAGTGCGTTTCTCGGTAACGCTGCCTGCGAGCGGTGTGGATAATCCGAATAGCCTGGTAGGCAAGGAATGGCACAAGAGTATGGAAGCCTATATGGGTAAGAAAGTAGAAATTAAATATAACTATATTCCGGCTTCTGAGTACGACGAGAAGGTCAAGCTCATGATCGCAAGCGCCGATCTGACAGACTTCTTCATAACACCGTTATTTTATGATGTGAGCCAAATGGCCGGGCAAGGCCAACTTCTCGAGTTAGCCCAATATAAAGATTTAATGCCGAACTATATGAACTACATTAGCAAGGTGAAGAATGGGATGAAGCGGGTTACGAATTCCGACGGAGAGATGTACGCCTTTAAAGAAACCTCCACGCCTAGGTTCCCTGAGGATCGAGGCATGCTTATTCAGAATACGGCTGCTTACCGCTATGACGTGTTCAAGGAGAATAACATCAAAATTCCGGACACGCTCGATGAATTCTATGAGGCTGCCAAAAAAGTTAAAGAGCTCTACCCCGACAAATATCCCGTCGCAACAAAATTTAACAGTCTAAGATCGTTGTTTTCTGCGAACCACATCCGGGATGAAATCTTCTGGGACGGAGAGAAATATGTATACGGGGTTCTGGAAAAGGGATATAAAGATGCGCTCCAATTTGCGAATAAGCTGTATTCGGAGAAGCTATTAGATCCGGAATACACGATTGATACAGATGATACGGTGAAAAGAAAAGCGCTGAATGGCGACAACTTCATGTGGCTAACGCAGTGGTTTACGACTCCGGCTGAGTACACTAGAACGGCCGACGATGGCAAGATTTTCGCTGTTTCGCTGTATCCTGACAATCCGGATTACGGGAAGGCCTGGCAGGAAGTTGTGAACGCCAATACTCCTGATTTGGGCTGGGGGGCATACGCTATCAACTCCAAAGCCAAAAATCCTGAGGAATTGATTAAATTCATCGATTATCAATATTCAGATGAAATGATCAGGCTCATCACTTGGGGGATTGAGGGCACGACTTATACCATCGGGGAAGACGGTCTTCCGACCTTTGTCGACTCGCTGAAAAATGCCAAGGATCCGTGGTTGGAAGGTGATAAATACGGCATGCGCGCAAGTCGAAACCATAACCCTGGATTACAAATGGTTAGTGACTCAAGAGCGTTCGTAGACTTTGCTGCGACAGACTATACGGTATTTAACGGCAAATACGAAGAGGTGCCGATTGAGAAATCGGAATTCTTGACGAGTCTGCCATTGCATGACAACGATTATATTCCTTCCTGGTTGAGTGAGCCGTCGATTCAACTCACGGGCAATGAAAGCCAGCGGATTTCGGAGATTATGAATCCGGTTAAGACGTTCGTTACCGAAGAGCAGGCCAAATTCGTAGCAGGCAAGAACAGCTTCGATACTTGGCAGGCATTCATTGATAAAGTGCAAAAAATGGGAGCTATTGATGAAGCTCTGAAAATTTATAACGATGCTGCACAAAGAGCAACAGCAAATTAATAGAGATCGTCCTCCGTGGCCGGCAGCCACGAGGGCGGTATGTCGTATAGCGCTAGGATCAAAGATTATGAAACCATAGGATGTGAGAAGAACCTTGAAAGAGAAAAAAGAGATTTTATTCCATGTTGAAAAGCTGCTAAATAAAAGAGATCAATTTATGATTACAAAGCTCTCTTCAATCGATTTTTCCGGTTTTATGACAAAGGACCAGCTGTTCATTCATGAAATGGATGGACAACCTTTCCAAAGCATTACCCCGGGCCAGCATTGGGGAGAAAAATGGGGATACGGCTGGTTCCGCTCGACAGTTGTCGTTCCTGAAGAGGCCAACGGCAAACGGCTTGTGGCTATGTTCGACTTTGGATCGGAAGCGACCGTGTATATTAACGGCATCGTGAGCGGCGCAAAGGACCTTAACCATCATTACCTAACTTTAACCCGTTCAGCGAAAACAGGCGAACAATTCGAAATTGTTGCAGAAGCGTACGCTGGTCATGCGGATTCCCGGCCGATATTTGGAAATTCGCAGCTCTGCATTTTTGAAGAGGAAGTGTACCAATTTTTCATCGATTTGGAATGCTTGTACGATCTGCGCAATCATCTTGATCCCAAATCCCTCCGCGTTGCGGAGATTGATCGTGGTCTGACTCAGGTGTTTGCGACAATCGACCTGACTCTGCGTCAGGACTTGTTGGGAGAGAACGTAAAGCAGTGCCGCAAAATTATGGAGCCGCTCTTGGCCTGCGTGAACGGTTCAACGGCACCAACCTTGTACCTTATGGGACAGTCCCACTTGGATATCGCCTGGCTGTGGCCGATTGCGGAGACGGAGCGGAAGATTGCGCGGACGATGTCTAATCAGCTTGCGCTCATGAACGAGTATCCCGAGTATCGTTACACTCAGAGTCAGCCGTATTTGTTCCAGACCGTCAAAACATTGTATCCGGAGCTGTATGATCGCATCAAACAAGCGGTGAAGGAAGGCCAAATTATTCCCGAAGGTTCGATGTGGGTGGAGCCCGATACGAATTTACCGAGTGGCGAGAGCCTGATTCGCCAGGCGTTGCACGGTAAGCGGTTCTTCAAGGAAGAATTCGGTGTGGACAACGAGATGCTGTGGCTGCCTGACGTATTCGGCTATGCCGGAAACCTGCCGCAAATCATGCAGGGTTGCGGGATCAAGTATTTCGCGTCTACAAAATTGTTCGGTACCTACGATAATATAGCAGATCCGTTCCCGCACAATACGTTCATGTGGGAGGGGATCGACGGTTCGCAAGTTTTGACGCATCTGATGAACTATGGCGATTACTACCCGATTCGCATCAATCCTTCGTTCTTAATCGATCAGTGGAACGATCGCGTTCAGCTTGAAGGCATTTCTACGCGGCTCACCCAGTTTGGACACGGAGACGGAGGCGGAGGTTCTAATCGTGATGATATCGAGTTTATGCGTAGGCTCGGTAATTTGGAGGGCGTTCCCAAGACGAAACATGGCTCGCCGATTGAATTTTTTGAGGATCAGATCGAAAAGGGCATACCGGATGCAAAATATGTAGGAGAGCTCTATTATCCTGCTCACCGCGGGACTTATACGACACAGGCAATCATTAAAAAGCTGAACCGGAAGGCAGAAATCGGTTTCCGCGAGTTGGAGCTTTGGGAAACTGCGGCGGTATTACTTAATAACCGGACCTACCCTCACGAGGAGCTGGACCGTCTATGGAAGATTCTGCTGCTGCATCAATTCCACGATATTTTGCCGGGCTCATCGATCCATCGTGTTCATGAAGAGGCGCAGATTGAGCTGAAGAAATTGAATGAGAATGTGTATGACATGGCTTCAGACGCCAGAGATGCACTCACGGATGACGATGTCTCCCGCGTTACCGTCTTTAACTCGCTCTCCTGGCGAAGAAAGGAACTGGTCGCGTTACCAGCTGGCGTCCAAGGGATCGCGGACGAGAACGGAACGGTTCTGCCGGTGCAATTGCATGAAGGGGTTCACTATACCGAGGTTGAAGCTCCTTCGATGGGCTGGTCGACTTACAAGGTTGAATCTGAAGTGGCGGATGTTTCTGCTGCGTCGACAATCATTGCCACAGAATCGCATTTGGAGAACGAGTGGATTTCAATTGAAATTAACGAACAGGGCGAGTTTACGCGTATTTTTGACAAGGAGACCGGCATGGAATGGGCAGCGGATCACTGCAATGTCATGCGGATGTATCGGGATCAGAATTCGGATTTTGATGCTTGGGAGATCGATCGGCGCTACCGCTTGGCACCCATCGAGCTGAACGCAACCGCCAAGGTATCTGTTACCGCAAACGGCCCGCTTTTCGCGAATATTCGGGTTGAGCGTGAATTGAACCATTCGACCATGATCCAGGATATCCGGCTACGTGCCGGCAGCCGCCGGGTGGAATTCCATACGACAGTTCACTGGCGCGAGAAGAATAAGCTGCTAAAAGTGGATTTCCCTGTCCGTGTTCATACGAACGAGTCGTTGCAGGAAATTCAGTTCGGTTACGCCAAGAGACCAAATCATGCTTCGCGTCCACATGATGCGGATCGTTACGAAGTGGTTCAGCACAAGTGGTCTGCGCTGGCAGAGGCAAATCGCGGCTTCGCATTGCTGAACGACTGCAAATACGGCATATCGGTCAACGATAACACGATGAGTCTAACACTGCTACGGGCTCCGACATGGCCGGATGAGACATCCGATCAAGGGGAGCACCATTTCACCTATGGTTTTACGTTCTGGAACGGCGCGTTCATGGACAGTCCTGTTGTGCAGGAAGCCTATGAGCTTAACTATCCTGTAAGTCTCGCATCAGGAGGAAGCCAGGAGGGACAATCGCTGCTCAGTATCGATCAAGCCAATGTGATCGCGGAGACAGTCAAAATTGCCGAAGACGGATCAGGCGACTTCATCGTACGTCTTTATGAGAGTAAAGGGGCCTCTGTAGCTAGTAAGCTTCATATCGGTTTGTCTGTTGCGGCGGTTCATGAGGCAAATATGCTGGAGGAGAAGAATGGGGAAATACCTTACGAGGGCGGCGGAGATGTATTGCTGCAGTTCCGTCCGTTCGAAGTGAAAACGATTCGTCTCCAATTGAATGGGAGGAATGAAGGATGAAGCTAGAAGGAGGACAACGCCTGGTCCTGATCGGCGATTCGATCACGGATTGTGAGCGTAGATATCCTTACGGAGAGGGGTTGTTCCAAGGTGTCGGTAAAGGATACGCCGCACTTGTGGAAGGAATGCTACAGGTGGCATATCCGGAGCTCTCCATTCGTGTGACCAATATGGGTATCGGCGGCAATACGGTTCGGGATTTGAAATCCAGATGGCAGAGTGACGTACTGGATCTGAAACCGGATTGGCTAACGGTCATGATTGGCATCAACGATGTATGGCGGCAGTTCGATCAACCCGCGATACCGGAATCACATGTGAATCTTGAAGAATATGAGCAGACCCTGGAAGAGCTGGTGCGTTCGGCCCTCCCTGGCCTGCAAGGACTCGTGATCATGACGCCGTTCTATCTGGAGCCGAATGCCGAAGATCGCATGCGGAGCCGGATGGATGAGTTCGGACTTGCAGCCAGAAGGGTTGCGGAGCGTACAGGTGCGTTGTTTATTGATACGCAGGCGGCTTTTGCCAGTCATTTTGACTACGTCCATCCTACTGCGCTGGCGTCCGACCGGGTGCATCCTAACTTGACCGGTCATCTATTAATCGCACGCGCACTGCTGGAGGAGATCGGCTTTGATTGGTCGCGCATGCGTGTCGGCTCGTGATGTCAGTTGCCTTATTTGGTAGTATTGCTACTTTATCTTTGCCTTGAGGTGGATAGCTCGATTCATGTAAACATCCGTGCAGCTTGTGCGGATGTTACTCACAAAGAATAATGTATACGCTTACATAAAATATCTACTTGTCTATCTTGATCCGTAACATCTTTGTATCACCCTTTAAGCTTTTGAAAGGAGGTGGTTAGAAGGGAACTCTTTAACGACGAAGCGGTCGGCCCCTGATGTTGCATCTTGCTGCGAAATTGAAGAGTAGTCTCAGGCAAGAACTATCGTTTGGACAAGTGGTGACCGGTAGCACAATGATTTCATGCTATGTAATACGACAAAAGCCGGGAGGTAAACGAAATGGAAATGAAACAGTGGAAAAGAGCGGGGATATGGACTAGCATCATGCTAATGGTTATGACGGCGCCTGGTGCCACGTTCGCAGCGCAGGCGGGGGAGAGCAATGCCAAGCAGAATGTGAACAGCGCAATAAAAAAGACCCATCAGCCATTCATGATCAAGATCGTGGATGCCGAAACAGGCCGGGGCATTCCCCTTGTTGAGCTGAAGACGACGAATAACATTCTGTACTACACAGACAGTGCCGGTGTCGTGGCTTTCAACGAGCCCGGTCTCATGGATCAGTCGGTCTTCTTCCATCTGTCGAGCGACGGCTACGATATCCCCGCAGACATGTTCGGCAACCGTGGACAGGCCGTACAGATTTCACCCGGGGGCAACATTACGATCGAGATGAACCGGGTTAATATCGCCGAACGGCTGTATCGGATTACAGGCCAAGGCATCTATCGCGACAGCGTGATGCTTGGTCTGAATGCGCCGATTCAGGAACCGCTGATTAACGGTCTGGTCATGGGGCAGGATTCTGTGCAGATGATCAAGTATAACAATCGGCTGTACTGGTTCTGGGGCGATACGGACAGGCCTGCTTATCCGCTGGGAAATTTCCGCGTGACGGGAGCGACTTCTAAATTGCCGCAACACGGCGGGCTGGATCCGGATGTTGGTGTGAATCTGAACTATTTTACGAAAGACGACGGTTTCGTCAAAAGCTTGGTACCGCAGCTACCTGACGGCGCCGGAATCGCTTGGGTGTTCGGATTAATGACCGCCAAGGATAACACCGGACGTGAGCGCCTGCTCGCCGGCTACAGCACGCATAATCCTGCACTCAGTGCCTTCGGTATTCTTGTCTTTAACGACAATACTAAGGAGTTCGAGCAAGTCGTCCAGTTCCCTTCCAAAGACGATTGGCGCCATCCAGGCGGTCAGTCGACCTATTACGAGGAGAATGGGCTGGGTTACTGGCTCTTTACGGAACACCGGATGCCGAATTTACGCGTTGCTGCCAGCTATGACGCCATCATCGATTATACCCAATACGAATCGTTTACACCCCTGACGCTGGGAACAACATACAACGGAGCTCAAACGTCGTTGGATCAAGACGCGAACGGCAAGCTCGTATGGGGCTGGAAAAAGAACACTCCACCGCTTAGCCAGAGTCAAGAGAAGGAACTGATCGATTTAGGGCTGATCCAAGGTGGTGATCCCCGCTATTATCAATTGAAAGATGCTGATACCGGCGAAGATGTTGAAATTGCCTCAAGCTCCATCGAATGGAACGATTACCGGCAGCGGTACGTGATGATCGGGCAGCAGTTGAAAGGCAAGACTTCGTTGCTGGGTGAAATCTGGTACGCAGAAGCTCCTGCGCCTCAAGGCCCTTGGAGCACTGCCAAAAAGATCGTAACGCACAACGGGTATACTTTTTATAATGTGGCACAGCACAAAAACTTCAGCAAGGATGGCGGCCGGATTATCTACTTCGAAGGAACTTATACGAATACGTTCACAGATCATGTCCCTACTTCAAGGTATAACTACAATCAAGTCATGTATAAGCTCGATTTGGTGAATCTGAAGCTAGGGATTGAGCCGGTTCAAGGAACGACCGGTAAATAGAGCGTCAGACCATAATTATTATCGAAAAGGACCTTTCCGAAAAGCGCAGTGGGCTTTGACCGGAAAGGTCCTCTTTGATTTGAGCCTGTCCTGCCGGGTAGCTTCGTAACCTTTCACTTTTCCATGACAAGCAGGAAGGGCTTTGCTATCCGGAGGCGTCCCCGTGGATTTCACGATACTGCTTCGGGGTAAGATTCGTGAACTTCTTGAATGCGGAGAAGAAATGCCCTTTGGATAAGAAGCCGCATTGATCTGCGATCTCTAGCACCGAGAGCTGGCTGGATACCAGTTTTTCTTTCACTCTTTCGATTCGTTCCTGAAGGATGTATTCGGACAATGACATGACCATAATCTCCTTGAATAACTGCCTTATATAGCTCACGGAGAAGGAAAAATTGTCGGCTACCTGTTCGATCGATAATTGTGCATCCTGCAAGTGGTTGTCCACGTATTCTTTGATCTCCAGAACCATTTCTTCCTTGCGGTTTGAGGATTTCGGAGTTTCGGTCTCGGATGCGAGCATCGTGACGATACTCTCCAGCCAAGCTTGAAACTCGGACAGTGTGCTGTACCGCTCCAGCAGTTGATGGATGCTGCTAATTTCGTGCAGGACGCTGGATTTGTTGAAGCTTTTGAGCAGATCGTAGGTAAAATAGGTCAGGTTAAGCTTCCAGTCACGATAAGGCAGCTCATGGACGTGCTTCATCTGCTGGCGTAGCAGAACGACGGCGGTTTCCGGTCGGCCGCGGCGGATCGACTTGATGATCTCGGTCGTCTCCAGCGCCTCGGACGCTGAAGGATATCCGGCCATAAACTCTTCATAATCACTCTCCAGAAAAATTTGCTTTTCTCCGTTAAGAAATCGCAGCATCGTCAATTCGTAGATATGATCATATACGTTTCGGATATTGGCGCCGAAATCATAGGCGTTGCTAACTGCGATGGTGGTATCGACGCTCAGAATGCGCGCCACCTGAGTATGCGTCTCTTCCAAAAGGTGTTGTAGTCCAAGCTCGTCCAGCTCATGGGCGCCGATGATCAGGATGAGATGGTCGCCCCCCATATCCAAGCCTTCGGCCGCATAAGCGCCGGTGCCAATCACTTCTTCACTAATATTGCGTATAGCGTACTTAATCAATTTCCGGGAAGGGAAATCGTAACGTTCGCAAAAGCTTGTATAAGCTTCGATCCGAAGGACGGCCAAAAACAGAACTTTACAGGAGGTCAGCTTGGTCCGGTTCTGAATATATTCGTAGCTCTTGGTGCCCGGCGTCCCGTGCAGCACCCACTGGGCAAGAAACTCCGTCCGAACGAGCTCGGATTGATTGCGCATGGATACATGAAGCTGCTCCACATTGTTTAGCAGCATATCGATGCCGTCGTTGATCCATTGGATATCCGGCTTGGCATCAGCCGTGGAGTCTGCAATGGCCACCTTCATCTTCATCTTTTCCAGCATAAAGGTGATGGGACGCAAGGAATGCCGCGAACTCCAGAAGAACAATCCTGATAGAATTCCCAATAGCACCAATGTATACGCTATCAATTTTTGCTGAAATGAGGTGATATGGCGAGTTAAAGTATGATACTCGTTGGAGTAGTATACCGACCAATTTTCGGTTGTCAGCTTAGCTGTATTAACGAACCATCTCTGATGTGGGAGCTGAAGCTGAAAATCGCTGCCTTGCTGCTCTCGCCCAGCTTGATAAAGCTGTTCGGTCAAAGCGGGATTGGGCGTCCCTAATAGGAGCTGTCCTTGCTCGTTCAGAATCCGAATGTCTTGCTCTGAAGAAGCGGTTTGGCCGAACAGAAGCTTCGACAAGAGTGGTTTATCAACCAGAAGCACTAGATAGAAGTCAGACGGCTTCTCAGGAGTTGCAGGCAAAACAAGGGCGAGGCAGTCTGAACCATCCAGCGAATGATTAATGAAACGCAAATATTGGCGTTGGAATGATTTTACCCGCTCCAGCATGCCCTGATCGGCAAAGGCATCATGACGGATGATTCCGACTTTGGAGTCGACGACAAGATTGTTCTTCAAATTAATCAGATAGGATCGCTGTATGAGTGATTCGGTAGACATGAAATTGGATTGGGCGACGAGTGCAGCATGGTCGATGAGCGGGTCTTTGCTTGTATTGAAGAACCAGTTTTGAATGTTCTGATCGGCGTACATGCTGAGCCCGTAAGCTTTCAAATTACCGAGAATCATTTCGGTCTTTGAAGCCAGGTTGTTGACTTCGTTCTGCGAATTGCTGCGTACCTCCAGCATGGTGTATTTCGCGAATTCCGCAGACAGCAAATAGACGAAAGGTATAATTGAACAGATCAGAACAGTGGTGAGTAATAGAAAGGTACGAAAATATGTCTTTTGTAATATTGGTTTGAACTTCATATAATTCCAGAACTCCTTGCTTAATGATTATCTGTTTAAGGGTATACCTTAACTGCCCCGTATAGAGAAACTAACCGCGACATCCTTACTCAACCATATCCTGACCTTCCTGTGAAGTCCTGATTTTGACAAACTACAATTTAAGATAATACTGGAAACTGAATTACCGCGCAATCCTTAAGTTTAGTACTCTCTGTGACACAATGAGGACTATTCCAGAACCATCGATCCACACATAATAAACACTGTCAGAACATGACCGCATCACACAGACCAGATAGAAGGGAGTGATACAACATTGAGAATGCTGCAGGATTTATTAAAGAACCGGAACTTGTATTCGATGGCGATACCAGGAATCATCTTTCTTGTTGTCTTCTCCTACGTTCCTCTGGTCGGACACCTGCTGGCGTTTAAGGACTTCCAGATCAGCAAGGGCATATGGGGTAGTGATTGGGTGGGACTGGACAACTTTCGCTTCTTTTTCTCCAATCAGGATTGGGTTCAAGTTACGGTCAATACCGTTTATTTAAATGCGCTGTTCATCATTTCCGAGATGTTCTTTGCACTTATTCTCGCGCTTTTCTTGAATGAGATCCGCTTGAAATGGTTTAAGCGTACGATCCAATCGGCCGTCTTCCTGCCTTATTTTATTTCATGGGTCGTCGTAGGCTACATGGCATTCATTCTCTTCAACAACACGGACGGTCTGATTAACCGTGTTCTGGATAGGAGTGGACTTCATACCGTCGATTGGTTCCAAACCCCATGGGTATGGCCAATTATTCTAACCTTAACACGGATCTGGAAGAGCGCTGGTTATTTCTCTATCATCCTGCTTGCTGCCATTACCGGTTTCTCCGCCGATTATTATGAGAGCGCACGCTTGGACGGAGCTACCAGGCTGCAGCAGATGAGATTCATTACACTACCGTTGCTGAAGCCGCAAATCATCATTCTCGTACTTTTGGGTGTTGGGCGAATCTTCTACGGAGATTTCGGGATGATCTACGGAATTATCGGAGATAACGGGATTCTATTCCCAACGACCGATGTCATCGATACATATTCATATCGGGCGTTAAGGCAGCTTGGCAATTTTAGCATGTCATCTGCTATCGTATTCTATCAGTCTATTATGGGACTTATCGCTGTTGTTTCGTTTAATGCACTGGTTCGGAAAATCGATAAGGACTCCAGGTTATTTTAAATTCAGGGAATGTAAAGGGAGGTGAATATCCTATGAATCGTCCAGTTGCTCTGATCCCGCCCGCACAAATCCGCCAGAAAGGCGGTTTCTCCGATAAAATGGTAATGCTGTTGTTCGGGCTGTTTCTGGTGCTGTTTGCGCTGGCTTGTTTGCTTCCGTTCTGGCTAATGGTCATCAATTCGTTCGCCACCACCCGAAGCTTGGCGCTCTACGGATACTCGATATGGCCACAAGAGTTCACGTTGGAGTCGTATCGCTTTCTCCTTCAAGGTAAGCAAATGTTTACCAGCTATAGTGTCACCATTGCTGTAACCGCTATCGGAACGGTTATTGGTCTCGTTGTCACCATGTTGTTTGCTTACGTGCTGGCCCATCCGAAGAACCGATACGGCGGCTTTCTCTCGTTCATGACCTACGTGCCGATGGTATTCGGCTCGGGGCTCGTCGGCTTCTATCTTCTGGTCGTTCAATGGCTGCATCTGAAAGATTCACTATGGGCGCTTGTGCTCCCCTATGTCATGAATCCGTTCTTTGCATTTATCTTAGTCTCTTTCTATCGCTCTCTGCCGTATGAGCTGAACGAGTCGGCTAACATTGACGGTGCTGGAGAGTGGACAATCTTCTTCAAAATTATCCGGCCAATCTCAACGCCGGTTATCGCGACGATCAGCTTGTTCTATGCGCTGCAATATTGGAATGATTGGTGGCTGTCGCTTCTTTTTATTGATAACAGTGATATGTACCCGCTCCAGCTGCTTCTTCGGCAGCTTATGTCACAGATGCAGCTCACGTCGCTTAATCACGGTAATGTGCTGACACTGCCGCCGGCGGAAGGGGTCAAGCTGGCCACGATATGCCTGACGATCGGCCCAATTATATTGGTATATCCGATGGTCCAGAAATATTTTGTCAAAGGTCTGACCCTCGGCTCGGTGAAAGGTTGAATAAGGCCTGATACGCATTGCTGCATGTATCGTTATTGACTGGTCGGCCGCTTAATAAGATGACTATTTGAAGGGAGTAATTTATATGGCCAAATTAAAACGCAATTTCTTGGTGGTTGCGCTGCTCGGAGTAGCAGTCACTTTATCCGGGTGCTCCGGCGCTGGTGGAGATGCTTCTGCTCCTAGCGATTCTGCAGGAAATGGCGGTGCATCCCTTGAACCGGTTACGTTGGAGGTTGTTAT
The DNA here is from genome assembly GCF_042790635.1 of Paenibacillus sp. NPDC056722. Taxonomy (NCBI): domain Bacteria; kingdom Bacillati; phylum Bacillota; class Bacilli; order Caryophanales; family Paenibacillaceae; genus Paenibacillus; species Paenibacillus sp. NPDC056722. Next base: position 145,892 of record NZ_JBHTYV010000009.1, read on the forward strand.
TCCAGGCGCGAAGGGGGCTAACTTCAACGAGGTGCTGGCAGAGGTTAACAAGAGGCTACAAGCCGAGATCAATACTCAGGTTAAATTTACAGTCATCGACTTTGCCGATCTAAGTCAGAAGACCAACGTAATGCTGGCTTCGGGGGAGAAGGTGGATTTGATTTTTGATGCCCCGTGGCTGCATCTGGAGACGATGGCTGCTCAGGGCTATTATGAGGAATTAAGCGAACTTCTGGATAAATACGGTCCTAATGTGAAGAAGACAAGACCGCAACAAATGTGGGATGCAAACAAAATTAACGGCAACATCTACGGCGTTCCCTTGGGAAGCGCCTATACCCAGCAGAGATCGGTCTTCATTCGAAAGGACTTAAGGGAACAGTTGAACCTGCCGCCCGTGAAGACGTATGAGGATCTGAAAGCATATCTCTACGCCGTTCGTGACAGCAACTCCGGTATCACTCCGCTTCTCGCAGGCGCAGACGACGTCACCTACAGTTGGGTCAACTGGCTGATCCGGGACGATACCAGCGTCAACATTCGCCCTACGAATTTTGCAGGAGCCAGCCTGATGCTGTATTACAAGGGGAACGACGGGCAGGTCTACAATTTCTTTGAAACCAAGGAACCTAAGATCTGGTCCAATATTCAGGATGTCCGCAAGCTGTTCGTTGACAAAGTCATGTCTCAGGACGTGCTGACGAATAAAAGCGGACCCGGAGAAATGCAGCTCCAGAACAAAGTCGCCGCCACGCCGCAAATGGTCTTTGGCGTTCCGAAATCATACAACGACCAGTTGAAGCAGGTTGTACCTAATGGAGAGCTGGAGGCCGTTCGTCTGTTTGATATGACCGCTGGCAAGAATCTTTCCAACTTTAAGATGGATAATTTCATTAGTATTGTAAAGACAAGCAAACATAAAGACCGTGCGATGATGTTTCTCGATTGGGCGAACCGGCAGGAGAATTATGATCTGCTAGAGCATGGTATTGAAGGTGTGAACTGGAAACCAGTCGGCGAGCATCAATACGAAACACTGAACAATGATGGCGGCATCGTCTCGTTTCAGCTCATCCTGAACCCGACATTAGAACGGGAGTGGGTCGGCACGGACGCTGAGACTCAAGAGTACAGCCAATTTATTACGAAAGCTGACAATTTCACGAAGGACGTTATGACCGGCTTTACCTTCGATCCGACGCCAGTGAAGAACGAAGTAGCCCAGTTCTCGACCATTCAAGCAAAGTATTATAGCGGATTATTTAATGGTGCGCTTGAACCGGACGACTATTTTGCCAAGTTTAAAGGGGAAGGCGAAGCGGTGCTCAAGAAAATTCAGAATGAGCTGCAGAGCCAGGTCGACGCCTTCTTGGCCAAATAAAAGTGTAGTTGCTCATCTGAACAACGATTTAGCAAAAAAAAAGGACTGATTCTTTTGAATCGGTCCTTTTTTGCGGGTTGTTATATGTTAACGACTGACTGAAAATGATGGATTGGACAGGGAACAAACTTGGCGGATCGTCCCGGCTAATTTCTCGGCCATTTGCTGATGCTTCTTGATGGAAGGGTGTCCACTGCCCCCCATGCCTTCTTCCAGCCGTTGAATGAGCGGAAATTCCACAAAATGAATGTGAGCATCGCCTTCTTCGTTGAGACTGTTTACTAGAGCCTTTAGATAGGGACCAGGATCAAGGGTCATCGGACCGATTGCACAGAATAATTCAGCAGACGGATATCTTCCGCGAATGAAATTCGTCAATTTGCGATACTGTTCTATATAATCCGAAGGCTGGATGGGCGCGGACCAATCATTAGTCCCGAGATTAATGACAATAAATTCAGGGTCAAAGAGATCCATTGCTTCTTGATCAAGATAAGGACAGATGGTTTCCATAAAATAATCCGACATGCGCCCTTCCTTGCCACCGCCGAAATTCTGATAACAGCCAGTGCCAGACGCACCGACAATCAAAGTTTCGGCATTCAAAAGTTGACCTGTTAGCGAGCTGTAAGCAAGTGCGATATTTTCGCGCGAAGCGTCGCAATCACAGGGGATCTGAGCCTCGTTGCCAAAGCCGCATGTGATCGAATCGCCGATGATGAGCAGCCGATGGGGAAGAGGGGATGGCGGGCTCAGAAAAGTTCCGTTTTCTGTCTTCAAATCGGTAAATTTAATGCTGCCAAATGCCGCTTCCGTACGTTTTTGCAGGGTTAGCGTATGAGGCACGTCCTCAAGGTCATCCGCAAGCTGGTACAGCCTTTTTTCCGGATCTATTCTCACTACCCGTACCGGAAGATCGTCGATATAGACGTTTACCCAGCTTTTTCCCTCACCGTTGATATCCTCGATTTCGGCATAAATTTCCCGCCCTTGAAAGCGCACGGTTATCGCACTTCCAGGAAGAAAACAGGAGATGCCATCCTGCTCTTGATGAAAAAGTCCGTGTCTCAAACTCAAATTCAAAAAGTCGAATTTCATAAAGTCTTACTTCCTTTCAATGATGAAATTGAGTAAACATTATGCGTAAGGGTTCTCACATGTAGACTCCCGGAGCACCAAAGAAACACCAGATAATATTTTCGAATTGCCTCCATAAGTTTTGCCTTGAATAACCTGATTCAGTAAATTCGCAGCATTTCTGCCGATTTCCTCGAAGTTCTGCCGAACGGTAGACAATCCGAGCGACAGGTTACTAGAATGGTCCCAATCATCGAATCCCATAATGGATACATCCTGGGGGATGTTGACGCCGCGGTTGGTCAGTAGCTCGATCATTTCAATGGCAAGCTTGTCATTGGAGCAAAACAAAGCAGTGATATCCCGCTTCAAAATACTGCCCGCTAGTCGGTCATAATCCATGTGGGTCAATAAATGATCATCGGTTACCGGTAGCCCTGCCTGACGCATGGCGTTGGAAAACCCTGCGAACCGCTCCTGCTCGGATTGAAGGAAAAATTGAAAGCTGGCAAATTTTATTTTGGTGTGCTTCAGACGGATCAGCTCCCGGGTAGCCAAGATCGCCCCGTCGTAATTATTGCATCCGGAAAAATAGCATGGATGATCCACGTTATATCGATCAACCAACAGATAGGGGATATTGTTCTGTTCAATTAATAGGAAGTTATCCTTGCTTTGGATTGGATCGAATGGATAGATCAAGATTCCGTCGACTTTCCGGTCTAGCATTTTCTGAATGGATGCTTGTTCAACGGCCAAGTTTTCGTTACTCCATTCCACGATTAAGGAGTAATTGAAGTCGGCGGCCACTTGTTGGGCGCCTTTGATGATTTTCATATACGACACATCGAAATTATCCTCTGCCGATAAAATGAATGCGATCAAATGACTCGAATTGTCCGCTGCTTGAACTCCATTTACAAAAGAGCCCTTCCTTTTAATTCGGGTGATTGTGCCCTCGTTTGCTAGTTCTGTCATCGCTTTTCGTACCGTTATTCCGCTTACATGAAATTGCTTCATAAGATCTTCTTCAGTGGGTAGTTTATCGCCAGGACGAAGCTTGCCAGCTTGAATCTGATGCAGCAGTGCTTGTTTAACCGTCTCGTACTTCGGTTCGTTCACAATAATTCTCCTCTATTACAGTCTGGTGATATAAATCAGACATCTCTTATTCTTTTCATAAAAGTATACTTTATTATTTTATTAAAATCAAACTATTACTCTTGATATGCGTAATAAACAGTATAGATTTTCTTCTGATATTACCTTTATAATTGACTTGATTTATATGTGATGATATCATAATTATAGATTTATAAATTAATAAAGTATACTTTATTATGTTTTTTTCAAACGTGGTTTCAGAAGTTTACGTGAAGCTGGAGGGGGAATTACTTTGGTATTTAGCTTTAGCAAATATACCAGACTGATGGGGAGATTTGATCTAACCGAGAAAGAGTCTCCGAAATGCGGATGGGTAAACAGCGCTGTTTTTCTTACCTTCCGTGGTACGGCCATCTCTATGACGGCTGAGGGTTCCGGTGGTCAGGATTACGTTGAAATCGTAGTAGACGGTGTCGCTCGCAATTGGATCAATCTGAAGCAGGGGACACATGAGTACGTAATTGAACAGGGGCTATCTGAGGGTGAGCACACGTTAGAAATCCACAAGCGAACGGGTATTCTAACCGGAAGTATTGTGTTCCATTCTTTTTCGCTGCCTGATGGTGGAGCCTTCCTCGCCCCGCCAGCGGCAAAGCCTGTCCGCCTTGAATACTTTGGGGATTCCATCACCGATGGAGCAGGGATCGGTCATCCGCATGTGCTCGCTGAAGCTCCGCATCTTGATGACGGATACATGTCCTATGTCGGAATCAGCGCCAGAATGTTGAATGCGGAATATCACACGATGGCCATTTGCGGAATCGGCGTTTGGCAGGACGCGATAGGAGGCAATCAAAGATTGCCGGAACATTTTTATGGAACGCTGGGCAAAGGGACAGAGCCATGGGATTTCAATCAGTATACTCCTGATGGAGTTGTCATTAATTTGGGACAGAATGATTATTCGACGCCAATTGATGACGAGGAGTATATTGCGGCTTATATTGAATTCATACAGGCTATTCTGGAAAAATATAAAGATCCCTATATCTTTTGCTGTGTTGGAACGATGAATAATAACTATCTGGCCAGTGTGAATAAGGTGGTATCCTATTTCAAGCAAAAAGGAAATGCGAAAGTGCTTGTGGTCGATCTAGGTCTGATTCATCCAGAGATAGAAGGTTGGGGCGGCCGATACCATCCAGGCTATCAAACGCATTATCGAATGGGCTCGGAGCTTGCTGGTTTTATTTCCGCCAAGACTGGTTGGGAGCTACTTAAGCGTCCATTGATCGCAACTGAATGTGTGTTTTAAAATCAGTGAGCATGAGATCTATAAAAGTTGAGAGTGTCTGGACCTGTCATGGGGTCAGGCACTCTTTTGCGTATAATGTACGCTTCTCAATGTTCTCCCACCAAAATGCTGTTATGCGATTTGAATAAAAAAAGAGTCTATCTAGGTCTGTACTCCCTGTATTTACCTCCATATTGTACCGATAATATATAAATATATTATTAATAAAATTTGTTCTATATTCGGCTTTATGGGCAATATTGGGATTGTATATAATGATCTTGTAATCCAGATTACAACAATTAACTGGGGGAAATAGCGATGAGTGTTGATCAAGGAATCATGTTTACAGCTATGGAACAATCACTTGCGATGATTGCTTTTGATACCTACGGGAAAGTGCTATGGGCGAACCCTATTTTCGCAGAAGTAATGGAACACACAGTGGATGCTTTGCCAGGGATGCAGCATAGTAGTTTTTGTCCTTCTGAATTTGCAAAGAGCCGGGAATATGCAGACTTTTGGGATAATCTACGCAATGGAGTAGCCTTTCATGACAAGGTACAACGGGTTACACGAAGTGGAAGAGTGCTCTGGCTGGAGGCTTTTTACACACCGGTGTTAGATGCAGAAGGACACGTGCAAAATGTGGTCAAAATTGCTACAGATATCACGGCCCGCCAACAGGTGCTGGTGGATAGTTCGAATGAATTTATGTCGGTTGTTACGGCAATGACTGCACGGACGAACGAAGTGCATCATGCTTCACAAGGCATTGTTAATGATATTGAAATCCTTAATAAAGAGTCACAAGTTGTGAAAACCAACGTGGAAACGATAAGCTCTGTAGCTTCTTTAGTCAAAGAGATCGCCACTCAATCGCATATGCTGGGGCTGAATGCGGCTATTGAGGCGGCCCGGGCGAATGAATATGGGCGTGGTTTTGCTGTAATTGCTGAGGAAGTTCGCAAGATGGCGAATACCAGCAAAAATTCAGCGAACGAAATTTCTAATCAACTCGATGAAATTCTAAAGTCATTATCTGTTATGATGAATATGGTAAATAATGTGACTGAGAAGATAGAGAACAATTCAGACTCAATTAACCAACTCAAAGATTCCTATGGCCATATTGTGCAGACTGCTGAGAAACTCTCAGCTATTGTCTGATGATTATAAATACAAAGTAAGAGTGCGAGGAGGTAATTCTATGAAACCCAAAGTAGTCCTCATTGAAGGTTTACCCGGCTCCGGGAAAACAACAACGGCTAGGCTCGTTCATGAAATTGTTACGGAGATGAATGTGAAGTCTCAGCTTTTTTTGGAGGGGGATTTGGACCATCCGGCAGATTACGATGGCGTGGCCTTCTTTGAGAATAACCAATGGGATGAATTATTGAGCACCAATGAAGAGTATAGAGCGTTATTGAGCCGTCATGGGATTCAACAGGGTGACGGTGGTGTTTTCCTGGAATATCGCAAGTTAAAGAATACATACGGAGCTGACTTCCCTGACGAGTTATTGAACATCGTGTTCCGAAATGATGTGTACGAATTACCGCTGGAACCACATAAGAAGCTGATTACAAAGCGATGGAAGTCTTTTGTGGAAAATGTTCTGACTGGCTCGGAGACCTTTGTGTTTGATTGTTGTTTTATTCAAAACCCTGTGACGATGGGGATGATTAAGTATGGTGCTGAGAAAGAAGATGTTATAAGTTATGTTACGGAACTGAGTGCCACTGTAGAGCGTCTGAATCCATTGCTGATTTACGTGGAGCAGGATGACCTGGAGCATGCGTTCCGTAAAGCTGTTCAGGAAAGACCGATAGAATGGTCAGAAGGATTTATTGAATATTATACAAACCAAGGTTTTGGGCTGAAGAATGGGTGTAAGGAATTGCAAGGAACACTCCAGGTTCTAAAGGCAAGACGTGAATGGGAAGAAGATATATTTAATAGATTACCTATCGCCAAGTACAAGGTGAATAACTCTTCGTATGAGATAGATGAATATAAGCAAGTGTTGGCGGGGATCGTATCGCAATATTTTAGATAACAGGCACAGAGTGACTTTTATTCGCTGCAGTGCAAGCTAGCTCTTACCTGCGCATAAGCTGTGGGGCAAGGGCTATTTTGTATATTGTAAATACGATGAAGCAAAAAAGGAGAAGTGAGGCCATTATGAGAGTAAAGAGAGCGCAGAGCTCCGAACTAATCGTATGAGGGATAATGAGCAAGAGAGAATGGACCATGTCGTTCAATATATCAAGGAGAACAGCCATAAGAAGCTCAACTTGGAGCTATTGGCGGGTGTTTCACATTTGTCGAAGTATCATTTTTCGAGAATATTTACAGCCAAAATCGGTATGACTCCGGTGGCATTTGTGAATAGAGAACGCTTACATAAAGCTGTTCGGCTGCTGGCTGAGGGCAGCCATAAGACGATTCTGGAAATCTCAATTCAGTGTGGTTTTGAGTCAGTATCGACGTTCAATGCGCTCTTCAAAAGACATTATGGGCAAACGCCAAGCGAAGTTCGTAGCCGTGCCAGGAAGAATAGCAATTATTCAGCAATCTTTAGCAATAAGCAAGCAGAATTACCCCCTGTGGAAAGATACAATAACCATAGCACTGGTAATCAACTACTCAAGAGGGTTTGGGATAACATGATCACTACTCGGGAATTGCCGGGGTATGAAGTGGCGTATGTTAGACATGTCGGGAGCTATCTGGATACGCGGGATGCATGGGATAAGCTGGGGCAATGGGCGAGTGAGCAAGGACTGGCACCAGGACAGCACTCTTTTATCGGCATATCTTTAGATGACTCGATTTTCATAGATGAAATGGCCTGCCGGTACGATGCCTGTGTCTCATTGCCCAGTGGATTTCAGCAGCACGGACATGCCCTGCACATCCAATTCCAGACGTTATCTGGTGGACTGTATGCGGTATATCCCTACTACGATACTGTAGAAAAGTTTGTGCTGGCTTATCAAAATGTGTTTAGCCTCTGGTTGCCTGATAGCCAGTATGAGGTCGACGATCGCCCCTGCCTGGAGTTCTGTCTGAATGATCCTGCGCAGGACTCGGAAGGGAAAGTTAAGGTTGAATTATACGTTCCGATAAAGCACAAATGAAATAAAAAGATGAGCAAAAGGAGGATCATTATTGGGGAACGTGATTACTACTGTGAATTGGATTGAAAAAGAGGCCGCGCTGGCCGCGCTCTTGGAAAGAGCAGAGACACTTAGCGCGCAGCCTTTGAATCAGGGGTTTGAAGCCGAGGTTCTACAGATACATAGTGATCAAGAGCGGTTCGTCTTGAAAATATGGAGCAAGGAGTCCAAACCGGATGTAGGTGCTCAGTACCATTTGCTTAAAATCCTTCATGAACGGGGAATCGCTGTTTCCAGGCCGATAGGTTGGGGCATCGATTCCGCTGGGGATCAGGTGTTGTTAACGACCTTTGATGGGACACCTATTGAAAAAGTGAATGACAAGACTACAACTGAGGTGGCTGGATTATTATCCAGGTTGCACGAAGTCGATGTTTCCAAGCTGGGAGAGGCAGCGGGTCTTATTCCTAAGTATGATTTTCTCAATTATTTTTTCCCCGGGGCCAGTGAATTCCCAGATCTCTATGACACGGCAGTTTCCCTCATTCCATTGACCCACATGAAGCAGGATCAGATTATACATGGTGATTTTCATTCTAATAATATCCTGGAGAACAACGGACGATATACCGTCATTGACTGGACGAATGGACAATTTGGGGACCCTAGGTATGATTTTGCATGGACTTATATTCTGCAGAAAATCTACTTGTTGCAGTCCCGTGCTGAGGCGTTTCGTTCAGCTTATCTATCCGATAAGGCTATTCCTAGCGAAGAACTGGAGGCCTTTGAAGCGCTGGCTTGTCTACGCTGGATATTGCTCAGTAGAAGGAATGGAGTTCCCAAGAGGAGCGGAACGGCTGAACGGGTCAAGCAGCTGATTCATAACAACCCGTTTCTGAAAGAACGGAAGTTTAGTGATTTTTCTACTTAGATGAAAAAAAGATATTAAGGAAAAGCGAAAAGGAACGAAGGGGGAGGGTTTGGAACTGTAGGAGCGCAGCATTCGTCTAAAAGCTTTCCATAGGAAAGCTCGCATCGGAAGCATAGGCTCTTCTCAGATTTCAACCGCTAAAAGCGGTTATTAAAGAAGAAATCTGGGAACAACAACGACCGAAAGTCCAAACATTCCACCGTAGTGACGATGGAGCCTTACGTCCATATCTTAAATTCATCTTACACAGAAAAATTGAAAGGGGTGACGGAATGAACCTTGAGGCGTTTTTTGGGCAGTTTCCCGTGCTTAGGTCCGATGAATTGATATTAAAAAAGATAGAAGATGTCCACGTGGACGATGTTTTTGGAATCTACAGCAATGATAAGGTGTTTGAATACTGCGGCATCCTCCCCAAGCATAACAAAAACACGGTGAGCAACATAATCGGGCATTTTTCCAGAGATTTTCACAAGCGATCAAAGATCAAGTGGGGGGTCTTCGCTAATGCGGAACCTGAGCGCTTGCTGGGAATTATTGAAGCCTTCGATTTTAATCAGAAGGTGAATATGGTGACGATTGGTTACTTTTTGGATGAGGCCCATTGGGGCAAGGGTATTGCCAGTGCTGCTGTGAAAATATTGCTTCATTTCCTGTTTGTCGATGTCAAAGTTAACAGAATTCAGGCAGAAGTGATGCCCCGAAATGATTCATCCAAGAAGGTCTTGGTGAAGAATGGCTTCTTGAAAGAGGGTACGCTTAGACAGGCAAGCCTGTGGGCGGGGAAAGGGATTGTGGATTTGGACATCTATAGTATTTTAAAAGAGGACTATTTAGCAATGACAATCTAAGGAGACCCTATGAAAAAGGTTCTAATCATTGGGATTGTAGCTAGTGGTAAAACTACATTAGCCAAGCAATTATCTGAAAAAATAAATATTCCTTGGTATGAGCTGGATTCTATTGTTCATCATCAGACGGCAGAGGGGCGAATTAAACGTACAGCACATCAGCAGCTTGAAGTGATCATGGATATTGATAAGGATGGACATTGGATATTCGAAGGAACGGATCGCGAATCCTATCAATGTCTATATGAGATGGCAGATACCATTATATTTCTGGATACACCGCTATGGAAGCGCAGAATCCGAATATTCGTCCGCTTCCTTAAGCAAAATCTCGGTTTAGAAAAATGTCATTATAAACCTGATCTTACTATGTTAAAAATGATGTATAAATGGACGAGGGATTTTGAGCGTAATAGAGACTGCTTTGAAGCCAAGCTGCAGTTTTTTCAAGATAAAGTTATCAGAATATATGATAATAAAAACTTGAATTTTAGATGAAGGCAATCCTCACAAAGGAGGCTGCGTTATGCTCTCGCCGATAGGTGGGGGCTTTTAATTTTCATCAAGAAGATATCCAATGGGCAGGCATGTTTAAGTAATGAGGTAACCGGGTATGTTTATTCCCTTTTGCCGAGTTAACTTGAGCTTGTGTCAGAAAAATACTTCCCGTGAGATTAGCGCCAGATAATTCAGCATCTCTTAAGTCCGCACCAATAAAATCTACCTTTTGCAAGTCGGCATCCCGTAAATTGGCTGCGATTAGCAATGCCCCTCTAAAATTCGACCCTCGCAGGTTGGCACTTCTTAAATTTGCACCTAAAAAATCCTTACGCAACTTGTTTTTCTTCTGACTTTGAATATAGTCCTTTCGAATAAATTCGCTTGTGGCAAGTAATAACTGATTTACAGTTTCTCGATGAGCAGGTATGTCTAATTTGAGAATATCTTCGGGATCAAGATTGGTTAGGGACTCTATAGAATTAAATGCGTTTTGCAGTTCATTTCGGATGGAGCGGGTTTCTTCCAGTTCTAGTGCTTGATTTAAGTAGAAAAGCATCTCATGCAATTGTTGGACGATAGGAAATACTGCAAACATTGCCTTCGACGACTCCGGATTCTCTCTCCAATTCGCTCCCTTGAAGATCTCTTGAGAGACCTGTTGTCCTGCACCAAAGCATTCATAAGCAACACACCCGTTAAAACCGCGATCTCTCAAATGCTCATGTATACTGCAACGATGATCTGAACCCATATTACGACAAGGTGTTCCGCTATCTTTATCAAAAGCAAAATCTGCTGATTTGGCATACGGCAAAGCCACACAACATAACCCAAAACAATGTTCACAGTCAGACTGTAGTCTACTATTCATACAACACTTCCTAAATTAAATTGGAATATTATACGGACAATAATATAGATCCATATTTTGTGATTAATAATAACCTAAGAAGGATCTTTTTAAAAGTTAGGTTTCAAGCATTCTGCAAAATAATTATCCCATTCGACAAAAATCGCGAAAGCTTGATGCTACGCGGTTTTTGTCTCTTTTTTATTTAAATTTTTCATTATTCTTTTATTGACCCTCTGTAGACTTATATATGGAAGCTATGAATTCCGTCTATGAACAAGAAAACCGGGCAAGCCCAATACATGCAGTAGGGCAAGGAGCGTTTTATGAAGGGGGAAATCATTTTGGGACAGCATTTTGCGAGAAAATGGAAGATCATTGTGTTCAATTGGCTTTTGATTGTAAGTATGCTCGCGGGGATGCTGGAGCCTGTTATTGGTCTCGGCAGCAAAGCTGAGGCGGCAGGAGCGGTGACTTCAATCCCGGCGGATATCGCGGGCCATTGGGCGCAGCAGCCGCTCAGTGAATGGGTGGATAAAGGGCTCATTAAAGGCTTTGAGGATGGCACCTTTCGTCCGAATGGAATCATCACGCGTGTAGAATTCGTTACGCTGGTGAATCGGTTGTTTGCTTATAAAGGGACAAGCGATGTGACCTTCAAGGATGTGCCAGCCGATGCCTGGTTTGCTTCTCAGGTCAGTGCAGCTGTGCAGGCTGGCTATTTGAAGGGGTTCCCTGACGGGACCTTCCAGCCGGATAACTCACTGTCCCGTGTGGATGCGGCGGTGATGGTCTCGAAGCTTGTTCCTCTCCTCCTCAAGGAGGGAGAGAATCCGCTTGAGGCGTTCAAGGACAAAGGCAGTGTGCCTGCCTATGGCCGCGATCCGCTAGCCGCCCTGCTGGAGGCGGGCTACATCAAGGGCTTCCCGGACCAAACCGTTGGTCCGGGCAAGCCGCTTACGCGGGCCGAAGCTGTAGCGCTGCTGGACCGCGTGATGAAACCATCGGCGGCGAGTGCCAATGAGGGTGTCGTTCCAGCGGCCAAGACGCTGGAATCAGGAGGCACTTATGGGCCGGTGACAGGCACATTTACGGTCGCCGGGGACCTTACCGTCAATGCGCCGGGCACCACACTGCGTAATTTGGTGATCCAAGGAAACCTGGTGATCGGCCAAAAAGTCGGGGAAGGCGATGTCTACCTTGATCATGTGACCGTGCTGGGGAAGACCTCGATCAACGGCGGCGGGGAACATAGTATACATATTGATGATTCTCAGCTCCAGACCGTTGTGGTTAACAGGGTGGATGGCCGGATTCGGGTGGTCGTCGGAGGAACGACAGTCATCTCACAGATGGATGTTCAATCGGATACCAGTGTCGAGTCGAACGTGGTATCATCCGGCGGTGGTATAGAAGGGATTACGATTTCTGCCACCGGAGAAGTTACGTTATCCGGGAACTTCACTCTGGTTGAGGTCAAGAGCAATGTGAAGCTGTCCATTAACTCAGGAACGACTAGTCGCATCATTGTCGATGAGGGTGTTCAATCCTCAACGATTATGTTGAACAAAGGCGTAAAGGTAGACAGTATTGAATTCCGCGGCACAGCCAGCGTCAAGGGCGAGGGCGAGATTGTCAAAGCGCTGGTGGATGCGCCGAATGTTGTCTTCGAGACCAAGCCGGGCAGCGTGGAAATAACGGAGCGCGGAAAATCCTCCCCTACACCTTTGCCTAGTGCCGCTGCCGGTGGTAACGGTGGTGGAGGTGGGGGCGGTGGTGGAGGCGGAGGAACAACTCCGCCGACCCCGAGTCCGCCATCCAATACAATGGTGGAAGTAACGGTGACTGTTCCGGCCACAACAGGCTTCCGGCTGAATTTCAGCACTCCCGTTACGAATCTTACGGCTGCGGATTTCTCGCTTAAAGATTCTAAGGGCCGTGCCCTGGAAGTCGGGTTCGTGGGTTCATTAACGGAAGGAAGCTCCTACCGGGTGACAGCTGACTTAAACGAAGGCGAGATTTATTCCGTCGCACTGGCTAAGCCAAGGTACGACTTCGGGGTTCCGGTAACCTTCAGTGTACCGGTCACAACGCCACAAGATATTGCTGTCACGAAGATAGTACAGAACATTAGTACCGCAGGCTTCAGGGTATCGTTCGACAAGCCGGTTACCAGCCTGCAGACCCCGAATTTCTCACTCACACGTACTGGCAACGGTGAGAAAGTCGCGATTGGGGAAGCCACATCGAACAGTGATGGCACGGCCTATGACGTAACTGCCGCCCTGGAAGAGGGCGTCACGTATTCATTGATGGTTACGAAGCCAGGTTATGGCTTTGGACCAGCCGCAACAATTTTTGTGCCCGTTACCGATCCTGGCACGATTTCTGTAACTGCTGAGGTATACGAAATCAGTGAAGATGGCTTTAAAGTATCTTTCAGCCCAGCGGTGGCTGGAGTGGACGCTTCGAACTTGATTCTTTTAAATAAGGCCAATCAACCCGTTGCAATCGGCGGAGCGGCAAGTGCTGACGACGGCAATTCCTATACGGTGGCTGCGGCGTTGACGAAGGGAGAAACCTACAGACTTCTTATCGAGAAGAGCGGCTACAGCTTCGGAGAGGCGTTGGAGTTTGCCGTGCCTGGCGAGGAGACGACGACGGTAACGCCTTTGGCGAAGAACGTCAGAACCTACGGTTTTCTCCTGACGATGGACAAGAAGCTACCGGAATTGGATGCATTGAACTTCGTTCTGAAGAACGGGCGAAAAGAGAGCGTAAGCATAGATATGCTCAGCGCGGTGGTTGTCGGTAAGGAATACGAGGTGTGGTCCACACTGGATAAGGCCGACACGTATACCCTCTCACTGGACAAGGAAGGATACGCTTTTACAGAGCCTGTCGTCCTGAAAGTAGAAGCAGAGAAATTACAATCTTCCGTCGGCTGGGTCACGCATAGCGGCTTTGAGATTGTGTTTCAGAACCCTATTTCCGGTCTTGTTGCCGGTGACCTTAAGCTGGAGGATACCCGTGGTCAGTCTGTCAAGGTTGACGGTGTTCAGTTCAGTGCTGACGGCAAGTCAGCGGTTGTATCGGGAGATCTATCTGCAGAAGGGGTTTATCGCTACCGCCTGGATACAGAAGATGCGCGGTACTTCGAAGGAACGGTCAGTGTGCCTGCAATAGTGGAGATCAACAAGCACACGACCTATGAGGGTTTTCCAGGCAGCTATACCGGACTTAAGGTTCATTTCGCCTTGCCGGTGCCGGGCCTAACCGCTGATGCTTTTAAGCTGAAGGATGGAAGCGGCAATCCCATCGCTCTGGATTCCGTTACGAGCGATGATCATGGCAAAAGTTATTTGCTGCAAACGTCACGGATCAACTCGGGTGGCCCTTTCGTACTTGCAGTTACAGCTGCGGGGTACAGTTTCGGTGATCCGGCGACACTAGGAAATGCTACCCTGAACGTCTGGAACGCCGGACGGCAGCCGACACAGTTCATGGCGGGTCTTAACCCGGCTGTGCCAGGCCTGACCAAGGACAATTTCTCTGCGAAGGATGCCGCAGGCAATGAAGTAGCCATTACCAATGTGGCGTGGGACAGCGGTCAACGGATGTACATTGTTACTTTTGCCGGATCAGGGGGGCAGAGCTATACCGTCTCGGTAAAGGTAAACGGATATGACTTCGGGGCTCCGAAAACGATTTGGGTATTTGCCCAGAATAAGATTATTGAGCCTTCTTATACAGGGTTTAGATTAGTACTGGTTCCTCCTGTTCTGATCAATAAGGAGTTTGGATTTAAGCTGACGAAGCCGGACGGCACGCCAGTCGCTATTCAATCGGTCGTGACGGAAGATGAAGGCTCCAGCTACTGGATCTCGGCTAATTTGCAGCCGGACACCTATCAATTGACAGTGGATACGGAGATGGATAGTAATATTTTCACAGTCAAGGTTCCCGTGCTTGCGACAGTCTCGGTGAACCAGATTGCTAGTAGCGGAGTTAACGTGAAGCTGAATTATGCGCTGGATGGTCTGAACGCCAGCAACTTTGTGCTTGTCAATGCGGTTACGGGTGACCCTGTTGCCATCCAGTCTGTATTGACAGAGGACCAAGGCAGCAATTATCAGTTGGCGGCCAACTTGCCGGGTGGAAAATATAATCTGAAGCTGACCGGTCATTTACCGGCTGCCGGGGTTGATTTTCAGGTGGCGGATACGATTCACGCGGGGGCAACGAAGGTATCCAATATCACGAATGCGGGCTTTGATCTCTCATTTGAGAACCCCGTGCCCGGCCTCCTCCCGTCCCATATCAGCATCAAGGATGCGCAGAATAACAAGGTGAGCGGACTGACGCTATCGACAGTTGATAACGGCGCAACCTATCATGTGCGTGTAGCTCTCGTTAACAACGCGGACTATACGATGACGCTGCACAAGGATTTTATCGTCTTTGATTCACCCGTCACGTTCCACGTCAACCGATTTATCTCGGCCAGTACGGCAGACGTAACGAGTGACGGACATCTGACCTTGAAGTTCACACCTGCTTTCCCGGAGATCGAGAATTACTTGGGCTTGTCGATCACGGATGAAGCCGGCACTGTGTATTATCCCAATCTGTTCGAATCGGCGGACGGCGGCGCGACCTATCAGCTCTATGTGCCGAGCCGGATTCAACCGGGTACAGCTTATCAGATTAAGCTGGACAAGGATGAATTCTCGATGAATCCGGTGACGTTTATCACTCCGCCGGTACTTACCGTTAGCGAGGCGAATGTTTCGGGATTGAAGCTCAGACTGGATACACCTATTCCAGGGCTGGATAAGAAACATTTTATCGTGAAAAACGATGCTGGTGAGACTCTAGCACTGACTTCGGCAACTACAGACGACGCAGGAGCTACCTACCTGCTTCAGGGTACGCTGGAGAGCGGCAAGCATTATACCGTTCAGTACAAGTCGGATCTCGCGTACCAGATCAATGACCTGGTACCCTTTACGATTATCAAAACGGTCAAGGCAACCATTAGCAGCGTTACAGCCTCCGGCTTCAAGCTCCAGTTCAGCTCCAGCGTCCCTGGCTTGACGCCGCAGCAGGTCATTTTGCGTGATCCGCAGGGGAATGTGATCCAGGTATTGTCTTCTTTGAAGACTACGGATCAAGGCTTAAGCTATCTGGCTGCGCTGGATACTGTCTTGCCTGGTAAAGGCTACACTCTAGATTTGGCCAGAGACGAGTTCAAACTGGAGGCTCCTGTAGCCTTTGATATTCCGGTCACAGCCAAGGTCAGTCTGGTGAGCACAGCGGTGAATAAAATCATTGTATCTGTCTCTCCAAGTCTGCCAGGTCTGACCACAGATCATTTCTCGCTGTTTGACAGCAAAGGGAAAAAGATTGCCATTAGAGTAAGCAATCCCGGCAGCGGATTCTACAGCATCGAAGGCGAATTTAATCCGGCGGAACTGTATACGCTCCAGACGGTCTATCCCGGTTATGTATTCGGAGCACCGCTGTCTATCGGGTTCAAGCTGTGGGTCGATGGCATCATTCATGCTGCTTCCACAAAGGGCTTCAGACTGGCATTGGTCCCGTTCGTGCCTAATCTCAGTGCGACTGACATTACAGTCACCGACGAGGCGGGAAATACCGTGGCGGTTCAATCCCTCCAGCCTGTGAGTGCGGCTGTGGACTACTACAATGTCAGTGTACCGCTCTCCGGCGGCAAAACTTACCAAGTGACCATTGCCGACAAAGCTCCGTATGCCTTCGGCAAGCTGGACAAGATTAAGCTGAACTCCCGCACGGCCACCGTTGACGGGCTGTCCGTGAAGGGCTTCAAGCTGCACATGTCATCAGCGCTCAGTCTGGGAGGTTCCGAAGTCGTTCTGGTTGACGATCAGGGCCGGGAAGTTGCTATCGATTCGTTCGTCAGCCGCAATGCCGGGCTGACTTATGAGATTGAGGCAACGCTCACGGCAGGCGTGCATTATTCACTGGGTCTTAACAAGCCGGAATATGATTTCGGAGCCAGCATTCCGTTATTGGTGCAGCCAGTTGCGGCCGCGTTTGAGGGAATGGAGAGAGGCAACAACCATGCCTTTATGCTCCGGTTCGATCATGCGGTACCGGATATGCTGCCAAGTGAATTCAAGCTGCAGCGGGATGGCATTCAAGTTGCCACTGCCTCGAAGGTGTCCACAGAGGACGGCGGCAACACGTATAAAGTGGAATATGACTTCCGCGGCGCGGCGCAATATACGGTTCTTCCGGTCAAGGACGGATACGACTTCGGCAAGCCAGTCGTCGTTGACGTGCCGGTTATCGTAAGCTCCACCGTGCTGCACACGGGAGCCTCGTATATCGATATCGGTCTGAATCCGGTAGTGCCGGGCTTGACCGCAAGTGACTTCACGCTGAAGGATAGCACCGGGCAAGCCTTGGCTGCCACGTCCGCAGTAACGGAGGATGGCGGTGCAACTTACCGGATCAAGTCCTCCTTCATCGGGGGCAAGACGTATACGATTGCGCTAGCCAAGAATGGTTATGATTTTGGTGATGCGGTTTCTGCTGCGCTTCCGAGCGTCATCAAGGGCGAGATTGGAGACATCGGGGACAAAGAATTTACGATTCTGCTTACCCCTGCTGTCGGAGGCCTACAGGCCAGCAGCTTCATCCTTCAGAATGTCGGTGGTCAGACCGTGCCGCTTACGTCCGTCAAAGCGTTGAACGGTGGATCGGGTTATACCTTGTCTGCGGCGCTGACGGCAGGAGACACCTATTCGGTGAAGCTGGCAGCGGGCGGTTATGCACTAGACGCTCCGCTTGTCGTGACGATGCCGGTACCGGTCGGACTGACGACGGAGAATATTCATAGTGAGGGACTGACGGTCAAGCTGAACCGGGCAGTTCCCGGCCTCAGCGGCGGGAATTTCCGGTTGGCAGATGCAGAGGGGCAGGCCGTCCCTGTCACTACTGCGACAACGATGGATGGCGGCCTGACCTACACCGTTCGAGCGGCCTTGCAATATGGAGGCACGTACAGTGTGAAGATGACGAAGAACGGCTATGATTTCGGAATAGGCTTGCCGTTCACCGTGCTGAAACGTGTTACGAAATCGGTGACGGCGCTGTCTGGGAACGGGTTCGTATTAAGTCTGCAGACGGCCGTTCCTGATCTGAAGACAAGCAATGTGATGTTGAAGGACAGCACAGGAGAGTCTGTGATCATTGATCCCCTGGTAACCGCGGACGGCGGCCTGACCTATGAGGCGGCAGCCAAGCTGACGGAAGGAACAGTGTACACGTTGTCCGTTAACGCACAAGGCTATGATTTTGGCCCGCCGGTTCAGCTGGATGTTAGGGAGATGCCGGTTTTGTCCGCTTCGGACATTACGACCGCGGGATTCAATCTGAATCTTAGCGTGGCGATTCCGAATCTGAGTTACACGAAGGTGTATTTGACCGGGGAGGATCACCAGCTGATCAAGCTGGATAGCAGTAAGTTCTATGATCCCAATCAGAACACCGCCAAGGCAGGCAGGACTTATACCGTACGCGTGCCTCTAGTGGTTGGGCAGACTTACATTCTGTCCATTAATGATCCAGCGCACCCGACGAAAGGTCCGGTTGAAGTTATTGTGCCGGTTGCGGTCAGCGCTAAAGTGACGAAATCGGATGCAAGTGGAATCACGTTATTGCTTGGTCAGGGAAAACTTGATCTCCAGGCTGCGGATGTTGAAATCCTGTCTGCAGGGGGCGATGCCGTAGCTGTAACAGGCGTCGCTGCCGGTGAAACGGCGGGAATCTACACCATTCAAGCTGCACTTGCGGAAGGCAACACGTACACCCTGCGCTTGAAGAAACAAGGCTACGACTTTGGGCCAGCGGTCAGCGTCTATGTTGCGTATCAGGTGACAGCCAAGTTGATTGGTATCAACGAGAATGGTTTTACTCTCAGCTTGAACATTCCGGTACCGGAGCTGGGTCTGAACCTGCTTGACGCCGGAACCAAGGTTACGATTAGCTCAGCAAATACGGCCGATTACGGTCAAACGTATCAGGTGAAGGCCAACCTGGCCTACAATAAAGAATTCAAGCTCAAGCTTAGCAAAGCCGGTTATGAATTTGAAAATGAGCTGGTTGTAAATAACATCAGTTCACCGCCGCAACTGGTCAACGCCGTGTCTAACGAAAGTGGCACTCAGGTTATCCTTACGTTCGATAAGCTGCTGGAAAGCGTCATGGCCAGTTCCTCCTTCTCAGTGAAGATTGACGGGCAGTGGCAAAGCATGGTGAATGCTGCGCTAGGGAATGACAAGACGCAGATTATTTTAACCTGGAATGCTTCGGGCCGTGGAATAGGCTCTACTTCAACCGCGTGGGTTGCTTATACCGGTGTGAACAGAGTGAAGGCGGTCAATCAGACGTATCTGGCCACGTTTAACGAGATGCCGGTGACGAATGTAGCAACCATTCAAGGCTTGGTTATGAGCTATGCTTATAAGAATGATGCGGCCTATCCGGCGAGGGTGCTGCATGAGCAATACGGCAAGACCGCTCTGGAGACTGCACAGCTGCTCAGGGACGGAGGCTTTAAGCCTGCGAATATTTACAAAACGCTGGTTACGGAGTATACGCTGAATCGCAGTGATCTTGCTCCAATCCTCTATAAGCTGGATGCCGACGCCATAACTATATTCGAAGCCTATGATTCGATAAGAAGATCTAATAGTGCTTTTGGTTCCGAACTCATTGGCGAATTAATCGGAGCGGGTTATACAGCAGATACGCTCGGCCCTGCACTGCGGAAATTTGGTTATTCCAGCAAGGATCTGACCGGCTACCTGAAGTACTACAAAGTGCCGGCAGGGCAAACCGCAAGCATTCTTCGGACTCATTATAGCGAGACAAGCGGCGGGACTGCTGCATGGCTGCAATTTGCCCGTTATGACAAGAAGGATATCGCCACTGCCGTTCAAGCCGCCTACGGATTAAGCTCATTTGATACGGTGCAGGCCCTTCAAGAAGGTCAGCAAACGGCAAGAGACACGGCTGCTCTTATTAAAGACTTGTATGGTGCGGATGCCATTACGGCGGCTACGTGGCTGTCCCAAAGCGGATATCCCGATCATGAGGTCGCGGGTGCGATTGCGGAATTCTATAATTTTGCAAGTGCAGAAGAAGCGGTTCAGGCCTTCCTGGGCGCAGGCTTCTCCGTGCCGTATCTGTATTCGATGCTTAGAAAAAAATATCCGCAGCCAGAGGGCGCAGTTGCGCTGCTGAATGCGAAGATTACACCAAGAACGGTAGCGGAGGCAGTTAAATCAACTGGTGACGGGGCCGGGGTCATGATCAGCGCACTGGTACGCAAGAATTATGGTGTGAAAGAAATTGCAGGCATCGTCAACGATCTGTGGGTAGCCGCAGGTGTGAGCCTGAGCGACGTAATGGCTCAGTTCGCAGCCAGCGGGTTCGATCTCCCGGCAAGAGCCGCTCTGCTGCGGGAAGAGTTCGGAGCAGACATTGGTACTGCGCTGGGCATTTTATACCCAGATGCACGAAATGCAACGATGAAGTATTTGCTTAAGGCCGGCTACGATCACGTTAGTCTGACCGATTATTATCTCAGACATGTGTATTCCGGCAATCGTTACGAAGTGTTCCGGCAGCTCCGGCTTGCCGGGCAGACAGCGGCCAAATCACTGCAAAGCGTTCATGATGCCGTGATCCAGGCCGGAGAGTCCTTCACTCTGGATGATGCCATGAAGCTTTTCTTCAATGACTATACGAACCGTTATGAGGCAGCCGATGTCTTGGCGGCCATCCGGTCAGTCTTCGCCGGGGATTTACAGGTCAAGCTGGATGTGGAGACCGTCGCCACAGCGATGAGCAACGTACAAATGTGGGACAAGTACGCGATCGGCAAAGCTCTGATCAGTCAGATGGGCGTAACCCTGGAACAATGGGTGGAGCTGGAGCGGACTAGCGCATTCGCCAGATTTGGCTGTGCATGCTCCGTTGCTACTGTAGTCAAGGACGTTCAGTATTTATTCGCAAAAGCTACGCTGCCTGATATCACTGTAGCCATGAGTATGTCCAAGCTGTACACGCTGGACCTTATCATCGAAGGCACGATTAATTTCTACTCGACGCAAGGGATCAGAGCTAAAGGGATGCCGTATCTGCTATCGGCATTGAAGAATGCGGGATACTCCTTCGAAGAAGTGGCTGCCGCCTTCGACAGCAAGGGATGGAATGAGTGGATTATGGCTTTCAGCAGTTATGGCATTGCTGCAAGCGATGTTACCGCCTATCTGAAGAGCACAGGACTGCCAATGGAGCAGGTTGTGGGGCGGCTGGCTCCTTATCCTCTGAAGGACAGGGCGCTTGTACTGCGTGAGGCCTATGGTCTGGATTCCAGCGCAACCATGCAGGTGCTGCTTCAGCATACACAAGAAGACCAGGAGACCATCGGCAGGGCGCTGGCCTGGGCGTATGGCAGTGATCCCATCACGTTATGGATTCAGACACTCCGGTCGCAAGGGGCATCGGCAACATCCGTGATTAATACTCTGGCTGCACGCTACCGCACGTATTGGGATTCCGAGATGGTCGGTCCCGCACTTGTCCAGGGCGGCTTTAGCCAGGAGGAGGTCATGAAGGGACTGATTGTTCATTCCTCTAACCGCAACAACCTGCAAGCGACGATTGCTTTGCTGCAAAAGCTGTATGGACAGCAGCAGGTCACCATCGCACAGATTCTTAAAGCTTCCGCGATTGAATCGCCTGCTGAAGGAATTACTTTCTTGCAGAAGGGCGGATACAAGCTGGGTGATATTGCCCGCGCTTTGAAGGACTATTACGGACTGGAGGCTGGAAAAGCGACGCAACTGCTCGTCACAGCCTATCCTAACAGTCAGAATATGATCCTGACAGGCATGGCCAGTGTCTATGGTCAGACCCTGGAGACGACAGTATTTGAAACCTTGCAGGCGCAAGGGATCAGCAATGCCGACGAAGCGATAGACTATTTGCGCAACGCAGGCTTTGGAATCAAAGAAATCTCCGTCGTGGTCAAAGAGAAATTCGGGCTAACCGCGGGCCAAACGGCGGCAGGCTTTCTGAAAAAGCCGGTAGGCGACAAAAATTCCCTGATCACAGCGATTGCTACTGCCTATAATCTGCCTGTGGAGACGGCCCTTTATAGTCTGCTTCAAGAGCAGGGAGTTACTTCTTTTGCAGAAGCCATCTCCTTCGTATTCCAGACTCACTTTAGTCTGGCTACCAGCATCAAGCTGGCTAAGGCGTATGGTCTATCGGCAGGCGGAGCCTTGCAGGCTCATCTGAATTCTAATCTGTACCGTCAATCGGATGTAGTGGCGGGTGTATCCGATATTTATGGAAGCACACAGCAGTCTAACATCGCGGATTCGCTGAAGGCAGGCGGTATGAACACACTTGACACTGCTGTGCCGTTCCTGCAGAAGATGCGCTATGACCTGGAGGGCATTGTCCGTATAGGCAAGGAGCATTATAGCCTGACATCAGGAGAGACCATCGCTGCATTGATGACAGAGGGTTCGTATGACCGGCCTGAAATTGAGGGGGCTGTAACCAAGATATACAATCAGTCACTGGAGCAGACGAAGCTGGAGTCACTGAGCTCACTGGGAATTACCGTATTCGCTGATGCCCTGCCGAAATTGCAGCAAGCCGGATTCACGTTAACCGATCTCGTGCTGGCAGCCAAAACCTACTATAAGTTAATGGCTGGCGAAACGACGTATACGTTAATGCAAACACAGCAGTATCCGGCAGCAGACATCCTATCTACAGTTGCGCAGGAATACGGCAAGCCGGTTCAGCAAAGTCTGGATGAGCTGCTGAAAGCGAGCGGTATTCCCTCGATTGCTGAGGCTGCACCTTACCTGCGTACCATGGGTTACACTCTGCAGGATGTAATCGAGGTGTCCAAAAATTATTACGGCAACACGTCCAAGGCTTCGATAGAGGCACTGATGGCTCTTCATTTTGAAGATGGAGATGTTATAGAATGGACGGTCCATCATGCCTACGGGGAGGATTCACAGGAAGCTGTAGGCCGTTCACCGCAAAAGGTGCTGCAGGAAGCTGAGATTACGGAAGAGAAGGCCGCGGTTACTTATCTGTGGGAAGCTGGCTTTTCCCTGATTGAGATTGCAGACATGTTCAAGAACCACTACGGAAAATCGTCCGTGGAAACGGCCGGATTGCTCATTGCAAATGGAACGTTCTCAGCGACGGCGATCCTGAACAGTCTAAATACCGTCTATGGCTCAACGTTTGATGCAGGCTTAATGAATACTTTTAAGACGGCGGGGCTGTTCACGAGTGTGGATACTGCCGCTCTCCAGCTGAGCAATGGCGGTTATCGGTTGACGTATATTGCCGAGATGCTGAAGAAGAGTTACAGCAAGACGAGATCAGAGACAAAGGCTATTCTGACGGCACTGGGTCTGTATTCGGCAACGGCGATCCAATCGGCGGTAGAGCAGGTCTATGACGCAGTTAACACATCGTCAGGTACCCTGCAGGATGTGCTTGATCTCTACGGGATCACGACGGCCGAAGGTGCCACAGCTTTCTTGATCAAGCAGAACGCTCCGGTTCAGGATATCCTTCAATATTTGAAGGATGCTTACAACATGGGGGCTGATCAGGCGACAGAAATGCTTGCTCCATCCTACAAAGGTCCGGAACTGGGGCTTGCCGTATTCAAGGTGTACTATAATGATGCCAATGTCGGTTATCTGGCGAAGATCCTTCCGGCAGGCAGCACCTCGTCTCCGGGCAGTGTCGCCAGCTTTATGCGAGGCAAGTTCAAGGATACGGATATCGTGCTGGCTTTGAAGGTGCTCTTCAATCTGGATGAGCTGGGGGTAATGGACGCGGTGTCTACGACAGTGATGACAGCAGAACGCCTCCGTGCAGCCGTTCGTGAGGTGTTCGGAAGTGATCCTTTATTCGCTTATCTGAAACGGATGAAGGAGCGGGGAGCTAACGCGAACGACGTTGCCGCAGAGCTGGATATCCGGGGATTGCTGGAGCCAGCTCCATCGAGCTACTTGGTCAATACACTGTTGGCGCTGGGCTATGACAACGCTAGCGTGCTGAAGATGCGGTACAATTATTACAACGATTCCCGCAAGAATGCAGGCACTGAGGAAGAACAAGGCAAGCAACTGGTTCAGCTTGGTGTGGATACACCGGCGGCCATTGTGCAGTACCTAAGAAAGTGGAATCTGCTGCCATACAAGGTCATCAACATTGTAAAAGCAGGTTTGCCTAATGCTGCCATGACGGATATTGCACTCGCCATGCGTGAACAAGGATACGGCACCCAGGCTGTCATGGGTGGTCTAGATGCGGTAGGCCAACGAGGCGATGATATTGCTGCGATTCTGAGAAAGCTGGGATTGTCGGCAGTGGAAGCCTTAAGCTTCCTGAGTAACCGCTCGTCGGATGATCAGCTTCACTGGCTGATCCGCAACGGCTATACACCTGCTGAATATATCAGGTACAGAAATGTCGGGAGCGACAATACCATTGCCATTCTGAAGGCAACGGGCATGTCGGCAGACGATCTGGCGAAGCTGCTCTCCAAGAACCTGAATATGGGCTACTATAAGATTGCCAAATCGCTATACGATGGCGGATTTAAGACGATCAAGGAGGTGGCAGCTGCGCTGCTTGCCGCAGGCTGCCGTCCAGGCTGGGTTCCAATGTATCTTCAGGAGATCGCAGGCTGGACGCTCAAGGAAATTGCCAAGGCTATGCTGGAATCGAATCTGATCACGCTCACGGATTTGGTGACGGCGCTTCAGATAGCCAATGGCAACAACTTGAAGTATACGTTCCAGATTATTAAAGAAGTCTCGACCCGTGAGAGACAGGCTTATTATGACGGGCTGAACTCCGCAGAACGCAAGCTGCTGAACAACAATGAGATTGCACTGATTGTGACTGCCTCAGCCTTGCGCCATGCGAACATCAGTCTTTCCAAAATCACAGACCAGCTAAAAAATGACGGTGTATATGAACCGGAGATTGCGCTGAAAGTGTTGTTCTTATCCGGATTCAATGTGCTGGATGCTACGGATACTGTGTGGGATGCCTATCGTGATGTGATCGGTGCGATGATTATTCTGGCTATGCTCAAAAAAGCTGGAGGTGCGTATATCGCCGATTTCGGCAGATATTACACGCTGATCTCCAAGGTTACCAAAATCGTATATGAGCTGAGTAAATAAGGTTTGTCGCAAAAGTCTTTCAGAAGGCCGATCCGGTTACGGGTCGGTCTTTTGAAAATAAAAGAGGGATTACACGGCTCTTCTCCTTGCGTTTATAATGGAACAAACGGGGAGCATTCTTCCCCTGTTCAATATGTAGATTGCAATCATTTGATATAAGGGAGACGCAGCCGTGGACACAAGATTATGGATGTCGGTCACACTTTTTTTCGCAGCAGGACTAATGCTGTTCGTCTCTTTCCTGTCTTACCAGAAGCGCCATCTGCCTGTAGCCAAAACGATGATTCTGATCATGCTGTCAGCGGCATTCTATTCGCTGGGGTACGCCTTTGAGGTGTTGAGCCGGAGTCTGGAGCAAGTGAAGCTGTCGCTTCAAGTCGAATATCTGGGCATCCCTTTCATTTCGACGCTCTGGTTCTTTCTCGCCCTCCAATTTACAGGAACGGGATTCCGCTATCGCAAGGTTCTTGCTCTGATCCTGTTCGCTGTCCCCATGACCGTTTTTATCCTTCATCTCACCAATGATTGGCATCACCTGGTATATGAGCGCTATATTCTGAATACAGAGTCTTCCATCCCTCTCTACACCACGGTGAAGGGCCCTTGGTATAAGGTCCACACGGTCTATAATTATTCGGTTGTACTATGCGGTGTTTCGCTGTTTATCCCCATGTACTGGAAGGCTTTGCCGATGGTGCGGAAGCAGATTGTTGTTCTGCTGCTTGGTGCTGTGGCCCCCTTTCTGCTCAATACGTTCTTTTGGTATGGCACGAATGTTGACCTGACGCCGTTCGGGTTTGCCATTTCAGGTGTGGCTTTCGTATGGGGCATTCTGCGGTTTAATTTACTGCGGTTAACGCCGCTTGCCCTCGCTAAGGTGTTCGAGACGATCAGAGATGGGGTAGTGCTGCTGGATTATGATGACCGAATTGTCAGTTACAACAGCGCTGCTATAGAAGTGCTACCGGAGCTGGGATCGACGAAGCATTATCCGGTGGAGATGGAGAAGGTGCTGGGGAATAGCCCTGAACTGCTTGAACGTATTCGGGCGGCAGGAGATGGGGAGGAGCGCTTCCCTTTTCAGCGGTTTCATGACAACCGCAACATGTACTATAACTGCAGCGTGTCGCTCATCTACGATTCGGGCCGGATTCTGATTGGCCGGATTCTGATGTTCAATGATATTACAGAGATCAAGGAAAGTGAGGCCCGGCTGCGCGAGAATGCCCGGGAGTTGTCCGAGCTTAATGCGTTTAAGGACAAGCTGTTCACGATCATGGCGCATGATATCCGTGATCCGATTGCCCTTCTCGTCAGCCTGACCGAGCTGCTGGATGATGAATTGACGGCTGCCGACTTCGAGAATGCCGAGTTGGTGCGTGAGCTCAAAGGGCAAGTCCAGAGCACCTTTCATCTGGTTGATAATTTACTCGATTGGTATCGCAGCCAAAAAGGCAAGGTAGCCTTTCGTCCCTTAGGCTGGAATTTGCAGCAGGTCGTCCGGCAGGCTTTGCTGCTGGCTGGACCGAAGGCGGATATGAAGCAAATTGAGCTGACGGAGGATATTAACGAGAAGCTGGTGGTCAGGGCAGACAAGGAGATGTTGGATCTCATTCTGCGAAATTTGCTTTCCAACGCAATCAAGTTTACGGGGATCGGCGGCAAGATTGATATCGGAGCTGTGCTGAAGGGTGAGCGGATCATTATCTCTGTCACTGACAACGGAGCCGGAATTGATGAAGAGACTTCCGAACTGCTACGGCTGGAGGAGCCATTCTTAAAGGCCATGTCTGGCGTAGAAGACTCCGGGGACACACGATTTGGATTGGCGCTGACCCGTGAATTTGTCCGCATTCATGGCGGCAGCCTTTGGTTTGAGAGTACAGCAGGCTGCGGAACAACCTTCTCATTCTCCTTGTCAGGCTCGCAGGGTGTGCCGGAGAGGTTCGATAATAGTGATATGGAGGAGGAAGCCTATGAAAGTTATTTTGGTAGATGATGAGCCTACAATGCACTTGATTTTGCGGAAAATGCTGGTCAAGCTGCCCGGCGTTCAGGTCGCAGGCGCTTTTACAGACACACGTGCTGCGACCTCTTTTCTACAGGACAATACCGATGTTGGACTGGCTTTCGTAGATCTCTCTATGCCGGGTGAGAGCGGAATGGAGTTCGCCGCCAGGATGGAAGCTGCAGCTTCTCCTGTACAAGTGGTATTTGTGACGTCACACAAGGAATTTGCCCTGGAGGCTTACGAATTGTCTGTGGTAGATTATTTAGTGAAGCCAGTCTCTCAGGAGAGGCTGGAACGGACAGTAAATCGTGTGCTGGCGAACCAGCGGAGCATTCATTCCCCGGCGCAGGTCACTCCTGCTGCTTCTGCTATTGCCAGCCGGAATATCCTTACGGCGCTGGGGGACGTCTCGGTGAGCAATGAGGCTGGACGGGTCAAATGGACCTCACGGAAGTGCGCGGAACTGTTCGCTTATCTGCTGCTGTACCAGGGCAAGCGAATCCCGCGTTCCAGGCTGGTGAAGGATATTTTTGGCGGGATGCACCAGACGAATGCCGAGAGCTACCTGAATACCACTGTCTATCAATTACGCAAATCGCTGGAACCGCTGGGGATGCGAGAGTCCGTCCGTTCGGAGAATGATGGCTACGCGCTCGAATTAAAAGATACAGTGATTGACTACGTGGAATTTGAACAGCAAGTGAAGAGCTTGCAACGTATGGATACGGAAAATGTAGAGCGGGCGCTGAACATTGAACGAATATATACGGGGGATTTGTTCGGTGACAAAGCCTATGTGTGGGCTATCCATGAGACAGAGCGGTACGCGGAATTATATACCTCGTTTGTAAAAAAACTTGCCGGAGTACTAATTAAGGCGGGAGATACCGCTGCTGCGTCGAAGCTGCTGCTTAAGCTGAACGAGCGTAATCCGCTGGACGAAGCAGTGGTTGGCCAGCTCATGACGATCCGGCAGATGACCGGAGATAAAAAAGGGCTGAACGCCCTTTACACCGATTATGTCCGGCTGCTCACCCGGGAGCTGGGCATCCGCCCGTCCCAGGAATTGATTCATCTGTATGATTCATTGATTAGCCGATTGGGTGATCGAAAATAAAGTGGCTGCAAAGCAGAAAGTGAGGAAGACAGAATATGAACCCGGCAGAAAAAATCATCAATTTCTACGAAACAGATAAAGCTTATGGCTGTTTCTCCAATTTTGCCAAATATCCAATCGAGTTGGAGGGCAAGACCTGGCCGACATCGGAGCATTATTTTCAGGCGAAGAAGTTTGCAGGAACGGAACACGAAGAACAAGTGCGGCTGGCACCGACCCCGATGGAGGCAGCCAGAATGGGGAGGGAACGCTCCAGGCCCTTAAGAACGGATTGGGAACAAGTTAAAGTTGAGATTATGTTAGAGGCGCTGACGGCCAAAATCGGACAGCACCCTGAGGTCAGGAACATTCTTGTATCCACCGGCGACTGTATATTGATCGAACACACGAAAAATGATGCTTATTGGGGCGACAATGGAGACGGGACGGGGCAGAACATGCTGGGCCAACTGTTGATGCAGATCCGTAATGGCCTGGAAGAATATCAACCATCGGCCGAGGGAGAGACAGACTAATTCTGCTCCCTTCAGACGCAAAAATCAGGTGTCATTACGACGATAATTCCTCTTCTGAAGGCAGCACACCGTAGAGCTTCAGCGCTTTGATCGCCGATTCCTGCATCCGCTTCTTAAGGTAACTGCCCTTCACGACCCGGACCCGCTTGCCGAGAAAACGGAGCTTGGAGAGCAGATAATCGCTGTCGTTCCCGGTCAGAATGATACTGACACTGTAAGTGTCTTTATCCGCATCGTATGCAACGTCCTTTTCAAAGCTGGAGAAGGCGTATAGAATGCGAGACAGCTCCCGGTTATAGTCAGGGACGATTTCAATGACAACCTCAAATTTACGTGTGTCGCGCCTCAGGCTGATCTCATGAAGAATACTCTCATACTTGGAGGCAGCTATAGCTTGATGTGATACGCTGACGATCTTGCTCAGCTTGGTGCTCATAAGCGAGTGCCGCCGTAGGTGGTACCAGAGCAAATACCACTCCCGTTTGACCATGGAGTACTCCAGTTTGTAAGGCACTCCTGTGAGCCCCTCTTGAACACTGCCGCGTTTGGTTCCGTAAGTCAGTTGGACCGCTTCTTTAGCCATGATATGGCGGCGCAAGGTACGGAGAAGCGGGTGATACACCTGCTTTTCCCTGCTGCGGGCTTTTTGCACCAAGTGGTCAGCTGTATCCATCAGAGGGTCAGACTCCAGCAGGGAGACCAGCTTCTCCAGCGTCCCGGCAGTGAACGCATCCTTGGCTGCGGGGTGCTCAAGCATGGTCTTCAGCCAGGCTCTTTCGTGGGAAGTGACCATGAAGGTGCCGTTGTCGTCCAGACGGGAGATGATCTGATAGTTAAAAATTTTCTCGAAAAGGTTCATAGTAGGCCAATATCTCCTTCCATTCAGCGATCATTTCACGGCGTAGCCTCAAGGGTTCAAGCACTTCACAGCTGGACCCGAAGCTCCGCAGCCAGGGCTTGATCTCGGTCGTCCCATTCACGGTGATTTCGTAGATAAAAGAATACGGATCTTCGTCCACGATCTGTCCCCACTGTCCTTGCAGCAGCACCCGCTCTCTTACGAAATTCGGTTCAGAATCTCCAGGGCTGTAGAACCTCGCCCGCACCGTGACCGGCAGTCCAGTATCAATCAGCCAGCTATACTTCATTTTCTCGTCAAGCTCGCAGCGCTTGGCCTGGAACGCTTCCTCACTCAGAGGCTGATCCTCAGTCTCCATCCGCGTAATCCCTTCCATACGATACTTGCGAATGCCTTCCCGGCCGCTCGCGAGCAGATACCACCTTCCGTATTGATGGTCATAGACGACCTTCAGCGGGAGTGTCTTTATGGCGGAGCCTTCGCTCTCGCGTTCGAACAATGGATTGGTGTTTTTGGAGCCATAGCTTTTCTCGGACTTTGGCGAGTAGTAGAGAAAGGTGACTCTGTGGCGCTGGCGAATGGCGTTCAAAAGAGTGAACAAGTGGGCTTCGTCCAAGATCCGTGAGTAATAATGATACTTATATAAAAAAGCTTCGATAGCTGGCTGCTCCACCTGATTGCGCAAAAGATGCTTTTTCAGTCCGTCACGCAGCAGATAGCCTTGCACAGAAGGGACCTGGGTGTTCGCCATGACATCCACAAAATCATACAAGTCGATAAGCTCTTCATGGCTTAACTGCTGCACCAAGTCGTTATGTACGCGGTAGCGGAAAGGACGGGCGGCCCCTTCTTTGCGGATGACCCCCACCTCTTCCAGGTATTTCAGATCCGAACGGATCGTCTTCTCATCGGGCTGGGGAACACCTGCGGGCAGGCTGCTACAGCACATATCCAGAAGCTCCATCGCAGTCATCGCCTCTCCATTCATGGCACCCAGCAGGAGAGAGAGGCGCTGGCTTTCGGTTTCTTTTACCGACTTGGCACGAAATAGAAATAACAGCATGGGATCGGTAGAGTCATAGTAGCTGTACTTTAGGGTCTCAGCAAATTCTTTGCCTTGTTCCTCCGGGAGGTGCTGATAGGTAGAGCTCACGATATCCTTGAGCCGGCGGATGGTTTTGTCAAAGGTATGCACGGAAATACCCAGCCGGTCAGCGAATTGCTGTCTGTTGAACGCGCCGCTCGTGAGCGCAAGCATACGCAGGAATTGGATTTCTTTATCAAAGCTTTCCTTGGCCACCTGGATTCCCCGTTTCATGAATGTCTTCCTTTCATTGTAACAGGGCAAGGGTAGGGGCGGAATGGTAAACTGCTCTGTGATCGTAATACTTTTGCCATGTTCGAACTTCCGAAAATAAGCGAAAATGTACATAGTAACGGAGCTGAACAGGAGGAGAGCCTTATGCCGGAGGTTAAATCAATCATAATAGAAGAGTTGAAAAAGATCGAAAGGGAAGAAAACGTCCGTATTCTGTATGCCTGCGAATCAGGCAGCCGGGCCTGGGGATTTCCTTCCAAGGACAGTGATTATGACGTAAGATTTCTATATATCCGGCCGCTGGAATGGTATCTGTCCATTTTTGAGAAGCGGGATGTCATTGAACGGCCAATCAGCAATATGCTGGATATCAACGGCTGGGATTTGAAAAAGGCTCTGAATTTATTCCGCAAATCCAATCCGCCGCTGCTGGAGTGGCTGCAATCCCCGATTGTCTATACGGAGAATGAATCGGTCGTCCGGCAAATCCGCGATATCTCTTCCTTCACGTTCTCCCCAAGATCGTGCATGCACCACTATCTGCATATGGCCAAGGGGAACTATCGTGATTACCTGAAGGGCGATCATGTGAAAATAAAGAAGTATTTCTATGTGCTTCGTCCTGTGCTGGCCTGCGAATGGATCGAGCGTTTCCATACGATGCCGCCTATTGAATTTCCAGTGCTGGTGGAAACCCTGCTACCGGAGGGCAGCTTGCTTAGAGCGGCCGTCGATGATTTGCTGATCCGAAAAAGAGCAGGTGACGAGATGGATTACGAGCCGAGAATTCAGCCTATTAATGAATTTTTGGAGGAAAGAATCAGCTACTACGAACAGACGATATCCGAAGTGGAGACTGCCGGGGGCGGTCAGGATAGGCGGCTCGATGAATTGTTTAGAACAATAGTAACGTTACAGGGGTGAAAGAAAGATGGCATATCAGAATATTGACGGTGTACGTGTCTGGGGAAAGCCTGACGAGGGAGCGCTTGCTCAGGCGAGAACCTGCTCGAAGACAGGGAACGTGGTTCAGACGCTGCTTATGGCAGATCATCATAAAGGGTACAGCCAGCCTATTGGCGGTGTCGTTGTCTATGACGGGCAAATCTCGCCATCCGGTGTGGGCTATGATATTGGGTGCGGCAATAAAGCGGTGCGGACGCAGCTATCTGCGGCTGATGTAAAACCTGCGCTGGCCCGGGTCATGAATGATATCGCCCGCCAGATTTCTTTTGGCATGGGCCGTATCAATAACGAGAGATTGGATCATGAGCTGTTCGACGATCCGGACTGGGATGTGTACCGGGCTGTAGGAAAAGCAGAGCATGACAAGCTGAAGACGCTGGCCCGTGATCAGCTCGGAACCGTTGGAAGCGGGAATCATTACGTGGATCTCTTTGAAGACACCGAGACAGGACGGCTGTGGATCGGCAATCATTTTGGCAGCCGGGGCTTCGGGCATAAGACTGCGAGCGGTTTTATCAACCTGGCAGCAGGACGTGAATTCTTAGCCAACGCGCCGGGTGAAAAGATGGATCAGCCGCCGCTCCTGCTGGATTTGAACAGTGAGCTGGGGGATATGTATTATCGTGCGATGAAGCTGGCGGGGCGTTATGCGTACACAGGGCGGGATTATGTAATCCGCAAAGTGCTGTCCATCCTGGGAGCAGAAGCTGATTTTGAAGTGCATAACCATCATAACTACGCCTGGAAGGAAACCCATGACGGGAAAGAGACCGTAGTGGTCCGCAAAGGCGCTACACCGTCTGCGCCGGGGCAGATGGGTTTTATAGGCGGGAGCATGGGCGACATTTCTGTGATCGTTAAAGGGAAGGATACCGCAGAGAATCGGGACGCTTATTATAGCACCGTTCACGGGGCTGGACGGATCATGAGCCGGACACAGGCCGCAGGCAAAATGAACTGGAAGACCCGTACCCGCAGCGGCGGACAAATCTCCAAAGCGCAAATGCTGGACGCGGTGCAGGCATTCAATGTGGAGCTGCGCGGAGCAGGGACGGATGAAAGCCCGTTTGTATACCGGAAGCTCCAGGAAGTATTGGATGCTCACGCGGAGACGATTGAGGTTATGCATGTCTTGAAACCGATCGGAGTGTGTATGGCGGGGGCGGATGAATTCGATCCGTATAAGGATTGAGTATGAGCTTGTAGGGATTGCTGTGAGTAAATGAGGATTAACTATGTGCGTAGTGATTAAGCATGACGTACGAAGATGAAGCATATTGTCCTATAAGGAAGGACCTCAGCTCCCACGATTTCGTGGAGCTTGAGGTCCTCTTTTGCAAACGGATCATCATTCCCGAGGGAACTTTAGAGACTATAGAGTATCAGAGATCAATTAATGGCAGAAATGCGTCTCGCAATGATCATAAACCGCGCTGAATTCGTCAGTATGCCTTGTTCTCTTTGATTCTCTTCAATGAATCGCCCAAGAATCCGAAAATCCTCTTCGTTCTGACC
This sequence comes from Paenibacillus sp. NPDC056722, assembly GCF_042790635.1. Taxonomy (NCBI): domain Bacteria; kingdom Bacillati; phylum Bacillota; class Bacilli; order Caryophanales; family Paenibacillaceae; genus Paenibacillus; species Paenibacillus sp. NPDC056722. The sequence continues at coordinate 179,607 of NZ_JBHTYV010000009.1, forward strand.
GAAGCCAGGAACAATCGGCGTATGCTTCAACAGAAATATAAGGTCTTCAGCGGTCTGATAATACTCATTAATGTTATATTCGAAGGATTGAACATCCGAAAATCCTGCTTCGCTTAGCTCGGTTAGATATTGCTGCTTGAGGGTGCCAACCGGTGTCTCAGAAGCTTGCCCTCTCCCAAACGCTTCTTTAAGGTTCATCTTATCGGTCTCAGCCACTTGCTGGGTCAGGAATACGCCTTCCCTGGATAGGACACGAGCAACTTCCTTGGCAGAGAAAGGAGAATGTCTGCATGAGATAACGTTAAAGAAAGGTGCCGGAAACTCCAACTGATCAGCATTCATCTCCAGAAAACGGACATTACTTTTGCCGGAGTTGGATAGATTTCTGTTTGCTGTCTCCATCATGCCAGTTGACTGGTCAATGCCGACCAGTAGCGATGCCGATTCAGCTATGGATAAAATGGCTTCCCCGCCACCGGTTCCGATATCCAGCAGGAGGTCGGAGGATTGGCATCTCTTCGTGACTTCACGGTAGAAGTCCCAGGGTGCTTGTTCGGACACGCATTTCACACTGCTGAAATCCCAACCGTTTAATACACCGACTCTATCATAAAAATCCTTGTAATTTACCTTGTTCATTCTTAAATTCCACCTTCCAATGAGAATAAAATAATAAGGAGTCTCCGTTGACTATTGCTCAAGATTGCACTGGGTCAAAAGGGCAGACTTCTCCCTTGACGGCTGGTACGCGTTTTATCCAGCCCGGTAGCTACCTATCTCGAACAATGCGGAAAGACATCCATTTCACCCCAAATTAGAAGATTTTTCAATTATAAAATTCGGCGAATGAGAGATCAAGAGGTAGAATGATTATAGTGGTTTTAGGCGAAGCCGAATGGACCCTAATTTAATTTCAGGGGAGTGATACATCCAATGATACGTGCTGTGCTTTTTGATCTGGACGGAACACTGCTGGACCGGGATTCATCCTTGAAACGATTTGTTGAAATGCAGCATCAACGCTGGGGTCATTGCCTTGGGCATATTCCGAAGGAAGCTTTTATCAACCGATTCGTGGAACTGGATGCACGGGGCTATGTGTGGAAGGATGCAGTCTATCAGCAGCTGATCGATGAGTTTGAGATTCAAGGGACGACTTGGGAAGAATTGCTCGAAGATTATGTGTCTCAGTTTCATCAAGCCTGTGTGTCATTCCCTAATTTGCTCGAGTTGTTAGAGGAGCTACAGCAGCGGGGAATAGAGCTAGGGCTGATAACCAATGGCTTTACCGCGCTGCAAATGAGCAATATCCAAGCCTTGGGCATTGAACGGTATTTCTCGGCCATACTGGTATCAGAACAGGAAGGTCTAAGAAAGCCAGATCACCGAATATTTAAGTTAGCAGCAGAGCGGCTGGGCGTAGCGCCCGAAGAGAGTATATACGTAGGGGATCATCCGATGAATGATGTGCAGGCCTCCAGAGAAGCAGGGATGATAGCAATTTGGAAAAAGGACGAGTACTGGGATTCCCCGGTGGAAGCTGATGCGGTCATTAACGACCTGTCCGAACTCGTAGGAATTCTGGAGCATTTTATCCACTTCGAACCATTGAAGTGAGCTTTGAAAGGAGAACAAGATGGACACGAATACAGACAAGCCAACTTTTGCGACGATAGATGAGTACATCTCGTTGTTCCCCGCCGAAATTCAGCAGACCCTCCAGACGTTAAGAGGCGTTATCCTCGACGCTGCACCGGAGGCGGTGGAGAAGATCAGTTATCAGATGCCGACCTTTGCGCTGCAGGGCAATCTGGTACATTTTGCCGCATATAAGAATCATATCGGATTCTATCCGGGAGCCAGTGGAGTTGCGGCCTTTAAGGAGGAGCTGTCAGGGTATAAGGGAGCCAAAGGCTCCGTGCAATTTCCCATTGGCCAACCATTGCCCTATGAACTGATAAGCAGGATTGTAAAATTTAGGGTTGCGGATAATGCAAAACGAGGAGAGAATAAAGGGAGGAAGAAAAAGTAATTATGTTGCAGGTTAAGGAAGGGAGGGGCACCACATGGCTAGATTAGATCAGCGCTCTATGCAGAGTTTATTCTATAAACAACAAGCGGTTGTTTGCATAGAGCCAAATAGAAATAAGTAACCGCTTTTAATGACAGTGTTCATGTTTATAGAATAGACTTTGCTACCTTTAAGATTTCAACATTTAAAGGAGCGGAGCTATTATGAAATATGTAAATGCTGACCTAATCTTCCCGGAAGCCTTGCTGAAGGAAGTACAGAAATATGTCCATGGCGGGATGGTGTACATCCCCAAGCCGGATGGCGTGCGCAAGAAATGGGGCGAGAAATCCGGCAGCCGACAATATCTGGATCATAGAAACGAGAACATTCGTCTAGAATTTTCAACCGGGGTCACGATGGACCAGCTGGCCGACCGGTTTTGCCTATCCAGAGATAGTATTAAGAAGATTGTATATGCAAAAAAGTAGTCACATAAAGCCGCATTGGAACTTATTCTGATGTGGCTTTTTGTTGTGTAAAATACAGTTTTTAATCATTTATTGTATATTTCCGGGTGACCCGTCATTGCTATAATGACCAACAGAACAGGGACCGCGTTATTGATCTTAGGGCACAACACACCGGGAGGAGATATGTATGGATAACTTTTTCAAGTATGACACAGTGCAACATAGACGTTCTTTACTGAACAAAGCCAGGACGATAGTTTTGTCGGCACTCATGCGTTACGATATCGAATGGGAGCGTATCGAGTTTGTTCAGTTATCGGACACCATCACGTATAAAATAGAGACGAAATCCACGGGCCATTATTTACTGCGTATTCATTCGGACCTCCTGAGCAAAGAGCAAATTCAATCCGAGCTAACGCTGCTACAGGCTCTTAATTCAGGTGATGATCTGACGGTCCCGGAAGGAATAGCAAGCCGTGATGGCTCCTACGTATTGGACATTGAGGTGGCGGGTGAGCATCGTCGTCCCTATTATGTGACCATGATGCGTTGGGTAGAGGGTAGCCATGTAGAAGGTGATTTTACAGACAGCTTGGCTTCTAAAATGGGTATGCTGATGGGCAGGCTTCATGAAGCCGCTGAGAAGTTTGACCCGCCAGCAGACTTTACCCGTCCTGTATGGGGTGCCGGCAGCTTTCGGTCTGAATTGACTAAGCTGGAACAGCATTATTCCGTGTTTTTGTCGGAGGAGGATTGGAAAGGCTATCAGGCGGCGGCTGAAAAAGTCTGCACACAACTCGAAGGGATGCTCAGCAACGATCATAACTATGGACTTATCCATGGCGATTTGCACAGTGGTAATATCGTTATTCTGGAGGATGAGCCCTACCCCATTGATTTCGGAAGATGTGGCTATGGCTATTACCTATACGACATAGCAGCGGCGTTGTTAGAGCTTTGGCCGAAGCACCGCTGGATGTTCATCCAGGGATATGAGAGTGTAAGGAAGCTGGAGGAGGACTATGTCCGCGAATTAGAATGCTTTTTCATCATGGTTATGATCGGAAATTATGCTCATCATGCCTCTAATCCGCTGGAGACAGCAAGTCTGATTGAGGAACAACCCTACGCTCTGGCTTACATCAGGGAATTCTTGAGCGGTCGATCATTTCTGTTTGAGGTGGTCGATCCTATTAGCTGAACCGCTTGATATCGCTCACCGGAGAGAAGCCGAACAAGCGCGCAGAAGCTGGATCAGCTGCGCGAAGAACTGGAAGCGAATATGGCCATCAGCTTCCGGACTGATTTTGAATAAGTAGAGGGCACCATCCTGTGCAGCAGGATAGCAGTCAGTGTTCTAATCAGTTAACTCATGATTGGCTGAAGCTAGCTGAAAAGCCATAAAACCAAAAAAGACAGCGAGTCCCGATAACGGAGACTCGCTGTTTTTTTATATTTGGCTAAAGTTCATGGTATGAAATGACTCGGTCATCTCCGTTAATGAGTTATAACAGATGTGCTGTCCTGTGATGCATGAATATCGTAACAGTTGGAGTATATTCCAGGTCGAGCAGCAAAGTGGATTTACAAATGTTTTACAGCTCATTGACGCGGCGCGCATATATGGCTGATAGATTGGGGGGACAAGGGGTGATGGCTATGAAAAATTTTACAGAAACGGTCTCCACGACATCTCAGCCTGTTCTGGCAAGTGACAACCTGGGTTGGGATAAGCTCAAGGTCTCACAATGGTACAGTCCGCAGCAAGCGTTTAGTCCCTCGCCGGAGCCCAAGTACTTGGTAGGAATCCATTGTACGGCTTATTACGAAAATTATTATACGATTCATATTACCCCATGCAACGAAAGCCTCCTCTGCCCTTGGGGCAAGACGTCGTTATATTTCCTGAATATTGAGATTACTCCTTCTGTGATTGAAGAGGTCGCCCGTGAATCCGGATTTTTGACGGAAGGCCACATTCAATTAGACCGCAAATTCCATGTCAAAGATTCCAAGCTCCTGCAGTTAGGGCTCTGGATGCTGGAAGAATTGCAGAATGGCGGAGCGAAGGGGAAAATATACAGCGATTCACTGTCCAATATGCTAATCATTCATTTACTGCAGCACTACTCCTCTGTCATTCCCCAACATTCTAGCGGCAAAACGCTTGCGAACCAGGAGATTTTCCGCGTGATTCAATACATGCGGGAAAACCTGGAAGAAGATGCTCCACTGACTGAGCTGGCCGCGAAGGCTAATATGAGTCAGTCCCACTTTATCCGTGTCTTCAAACAGCAGACCGGTTTTACTCCTCATCACTATTTAATCCGCCTCCGCATTGAACGCTCCAAATTCCTGATCCGATCAGGGAAGGTAGGTTTGAAGGAAATTGCTGCTCAAGTCGGTTTTGCCGACCAAGGGCATTTTACCAGAGTCTTTAAACGGGAGACTGGATTGACTCCGAAGTTGTATGCCTATCAAATTTCTGCTAAACCAGGTTCTATGTCGGAATAAATATGCAAATGAGAGTTTTATTCAAGGAAAGAAGTATTTTGTTCAATAGGAGGGGGATAGGTCAGCCCTAGAATGAGATTAAGGTCAGGCGTAAGGACGTGCTGGGCCAAGATCATTCTAGGAGGAGAGAAGAACATGAAAGTTGCGAGGTTTTGGGGTCTGGTTGTTGCGGGAGTGATGGTGTCCAGTTCAGTGTCTATGTCTTCGGTACTTGCAGATCCGGTAGAAATGGAAAATCCGGGAAGTGATTTTGCAATTACAGCAGCCGCTGAACCCTGGCATGAAGTGTCCAAGCAAACCTTCTGGCTGTTAGATGCCCTGGAACGGGGGCAAGGGGTAACGACGGATGGGAACGCATGGATTTTCAGCTCACCTTATGGCCTGCTTCGTACAGCACTGGACGGCAAGACGGTAATCGCACGTAATCCTTTGGCGATTCCACCCCACCTGAGCGCACTTGGTGGCGATCATATCGGGGATATCTCTTACTACAACGGGACGCTCTATGTTCCTATTGAAGATGGAAAAAAATACGAACATCCTTATATCGCTCTTTTTGATGCCAATACCTTGCAGTATACCGGAACTTCTTACGCGCTGCCGCTGGATCTTCATCCAGGAGGAGTCCCATGGGTTGCTGTGGATGCTGCCCGCGGGCAGGTATACACGGCGAAATGGAACAATGCTGATGTGTTAAACGTGTTCAGCCTTGACGACATGCACCTGATCAAGACGGTTCCGCTTAGTCAAAGCATTGACCGGGTTCAAGGTGCTGCGATGTACAACGGATCTCTCTATGCTTCTTCAGATAATAAGACTCAGACGCTCTATCGGGTCGATGTGGATAACGGCAATGTGTCAGTTGCACTGGATCGTAATTTGCCCAGTGGTACCGAAGCCCAGGGCATTGCAGTGCTGCCGACGGCCGATGGAGCCCAGCTTCACATTCTCGATGTAGGTTCCAACCGTGTTACCGTAAACTTCCGTCACTATTCTTTCTAAATCCAAACGAAGCTTAACAAAGGAGCCTACAGAAATGATGAAGCAATCGAAACTGATATTGTTCTTGATGGGATGTACTCTACTAGCCACAGGCTGTGGTCAATCTAATAATAATAGTGTTACAGAAGCTGCTGCAGACCCTACCGCGAAGCCGGCTGCAAGTGCAGAAGCTACTGAAGCGCCGAGCACACAGAACGTAGAAATTACCTTTTATTATCCGGTTAACGTCGGGGGGCCACTGACCAAAGTCATCGATACTATGGCCAAATCCTTCATGGAGACGCACCCTGGGATTAAAGTGAATCCTGTATACACCGGCAATTATGGCGATAATACAGTGAAAATTCAAGCCGGTGTTCAGGCCAAGCAGCCGCCGGATGTAGCTGTAATGATGTCCACGGAATTGTACAGCATGCTCGATATGAATGCTATTGTTCCGCTGGATGAATGGATCGCCAAGGATACAGACGTTAATATGGATGATTTCTATCCTGCTTTTATGGAAGATACGCAAACTGAAGGCAAAACCTACAGCCTTCCGTTTCAACGAAGCACAATTGTCATGTACTACAACAAAGAGATGTTCAAGGAAGCCGGCTTAGATCCTGAGAAGCCACCGACAACCTGGGCTGAGCTCGTATCCTATGCCGGAAAGCTGAACAAAGACGGTCATGCTGGTCTGGAAATCCCGGGCAATGACGACTCCTATTGGATGTTTCAAATGCTTGCAAGGCAAAATGCGACAGATCCTAAGCAAAATATTATGTCCGATGACGGTAAAAAAGCGATGTTCAACACACCTGAGAATGTGGAATCCCTCCAGTTTTGGCTGGACCTGTCCCGCAAAGATAAGGTAATGCCAGAAGGTGTAATTGACTGGGCTACCGTACCGACTGACTTTATTCAGGGCAAGACAGCAATGATGATGCACACAAGCGGTAACCTGACGAATGTCAGAACAAATGCCAAGTTCGATTTCGGTGTGGCTTTCCCGCCTGCACAGAAACAATTTGGATCACCTACGGGCGGCGGCAACTTGTACATCTTTAAAGACACTTCGCCTGAGAAGCAAGCAGCAGCCTGGGAATTTGCTAAATATATGACTGCTCCAGAGCAGGCCGCACTGTTCAGCAGCTCCTCCGGCTATGTGGGCGTACGCAAATCAGCCTATGATACAGAAGCCATGAAGAAGTACACGACTGATTTCCCGCAAGCACTGGTTGCACGCGATCAACTGCAGTATGCATTCAGAGAGTTGTCCACGCATAACCACGGTAAAGTGTCGACGGCGATCACGAATCAGATTCAAGCCGCTTTAGCCGGGCAAGTGGACGCTGCTGGTGCACTGCAGAAAGCGCAGGAAGAAGCCGATCAGGCTCTAGCCCCGTTCAATAAGTAAAGAAGGCAACGGATAAAGACAGAGTGATTTTGGAGTACGCCGGGAGGGTCTCAGTCCCAAGCGTACTCCATTCTATACCGTGAATTGGAATGATCCAGAGCCCGTGGCAGAAAGGACGGAAAGGCATGCTTGCCGGATGGAGTGAAAAGCTTAAACGAAATAGTTTTGGCTGGGGGCTGGTGTTGCCCTCACTGCTATTTCTCTGTTTATTTACCTACTACCCAATGTTGAAATCCGTGTGGCTTAGTTTATATGAAAAGAATCTGGCGACTCCTGAACCTGTGTTCGTCGGGTTGGGGAATTATGCAAACCTGCTTAAAGATCAGGTGTTTAGAAAAGTGGTAGCAAACAATATTTGGTTTGCTGTCGGAACGGTTCCCGTTTCAGTGGGACTCGCGTTTGTCATGGCGCTGTTTGCCGACAAGGCGATTAAGGGACGCGGGGTTGCCCGCCTTGCATTTTTTTATCCGAATATGATTCCAATGATCGCCGTGGCGAACATTTGGTTGTTTCTGTATACACCGCATTTCGGGCTGTTCGCCAGGTTTGCCGCCTGGATCACGGATCAGCCGGTCAATCTGCTGGGGAACCCCGATACCGTAATGGGGGCGCTTATTGTCATGATGGTCTGGAAGGAAGCTGGCTACTTCATGATTTTCTATTTGGCAGGGATGCAGCAGATTCCGAAAGATCTGTATGAAGCCGCAGCGGTCAGCGGTGTTGGCACATTCAACTCTATACGGCGGATTACCATTCCGCTCACGATGCCAACCACGCTGTTTGTCATGGTGGTCGCGATCACCAATTCCTTTAAACTGGTCGATCATCTATGGATTATGACCAAGGGTGGTCCGAACAATTCCAGCAACTTACTCTTGTACTATATCTACGAAAATACCTTTAACTTCTACGATCAGGGAATGGCTGCTGCGATGACCGTTGTGATGATCGGTCTGTTGCTCATTATCTCGTCCCTCCAGTTCTTTGGGTGGGATCGTAAAATTCATTACGAATAGGACGGGGCTCATGGACAATCCATTAAAGCTGTCACTTCTGCCAAGGCAGAAGAAAAGCAGGTTGGCAGAAGAAGAGCGGGCTATGCACCGGGATCGGCGGTTCGGTCGAAGACTTCTTCAAGTGCTGTGGCATGGCATCGGCTTCGGCGTGGTGGCGCTCTGGATCATCCCTTTTTTATGGGTGGCCAGAACGGCCTTTTTGCCGAAAGCCTCGGCTGTGGATACAGGCTGGTCCTGGGGGTGGACGCTCGATAACCTAACTCGGGTGTGGCAAGCGGCACCCTTTGGGCAATTCTTTTTAAATACGTTATTGGTCTGTACTGGCGTTCTCGCTGTTCAGTTAGTTACGTTGACCATGGCCGCCTACTCATTTGCGCGGGTGCGCTTCGTGGGCAGAGAGTTAGTATTTATGTTGTTTTTAGTGCAAATCATGGTACCGCCCGATGTTCTAATCTTCTCTAACTATCAGATTTTAAGTGACATGGGTCTGCTGGATACCAAGATCGGGATTATGCTGCCTTACTTCGCATCAGCCTTCGGTGTCTTCCTGCTACGGCAGTCTTTCAAGCAATTGCCGTATGAACTGGAAGAGGCCGCACATGTAGAAGGGGCTTCACGTCTGCGCATTCTGGCGCAAATTTATGTTCCGTTATCCCGGCCGGTATATGTGTCATTTGCGATCGTCTCTTTCAGCTTCCACTGGAATGATTTCTTATGGCCGCTGATCGTGACCAATTCCGAAGAGAACCGGCTGTTGACCGTAGGTCTGGCGATGTTCGCGAAATCTACGGAGTCAGGGGCGCAATGGAGTGATGTAAGCGCGGCGACGCTAATTGTATCGGCACCTCTTATGCTGGGGTTCTTGTTGTTCCAGCGTAAGGTGATAGGCAGTTTTATGCACTCAGGAATCAAAGGCTAAGGGGGACTCAGATTGAAGTTAGCTATAATTGGAGATTTGCATTACCCGGATGAACTGACCAGCGATGAGCCTTCGATAGCCGCTGCCCGTGATGCTTATTATGAACGCTTCATGGATCTGTTCTTATCCCTGGAGGCTGATTATTATATTTCGATTGGTGATTTAACACATGCAGGAGAAGCCGCCGAATTCAAGTATGTCATGCGTCACATCGAGAAGCGTGGTCTACGCGACCGTTTTCTTCATGTGCTAGGTAATCATGATACGTATACGCATCCGAAGAGCGATATTCTTGCGTTAACCCGGTTGAAGAGATATGAAGTGATCGAGGAGCATGACGCAAGAATTATACTGCTAGATACCGCTCGTGAAATCCGGGAGGATTGGAGCGGCACCATAGACGAGGAACAGTTGAACTGGCTGCACAACCAATTCAGACAGGACCCGGACAAGCCGCTGATCGTGATCGGCCATCATCCGCTTTATGGGACAACTGCAAGATCGACCGAAAGCATGATGTCACTCGATCCTGACCTCACGGTTTGGCCGCTGTTTGAACAGTGGCAGGGAGCCGGATTTTATTTTAACGGACATAATCACGTGAATTCCATTGTTCAACAAGAGCACTGGCACTTCATCCAGACGGCAGCTGTGCCGGATGTACCCTCTGTGCGAATGGTGAACATTATAGACCAGGAAGTTAACGTAGAAACGATCAGCTTCGCCAGTGATGCCTTCTCTAACTGGGCGTCAGTCTTTACCCCACACATGTACGATTATGAGAGACATCCCGGCTGTGAAGGTGACACGTCAGCGCTGGAACTCTTCGTCAATGCCCAAACAGCCCGTAAAGGAGTTGCACCGAAATGAGTCGTAAGCCTGTAAAATTAGCCATTGTTGGCGGGAATCGGGGGGCCAGCTTTATGAACGCCCTATCCTCGCTCTCTGACCGAATTCAATTGACTGCAACCTGTGATTTGAATGAATGGGTGCTTCTTCAGTGGAAGGAGAAATTCCCTGAAATCCGTACCTATCGAGATTATCATGAAATGCTGAAAGACCCCTCGGTGGATGCTGTTTTTATATTAAGTCCGATGCATCTGCATGCCAGACAATCCATCGACGCACTGAATGCTGGCAAGCATGTGCTGAGTGAAGTCATTGCTACCCGAACGTTAGAAGAAGCGTGGGAGCTGATCGAGACCGTAGAGCGCACGGGACTTAAGTATATGATGTCCGAAAATTATTGCTTCTCCCGTTCCAATCTGACGATCAAGCATATGGCGGATCAGGGGATGTTCGGTGAGATTACATACCTGGAGGGCGGGTATATCCATGACCTGCGCCACTTGATCCACCATCCGGATGGCTCGCTTACTTGGCGGGGCCAGTTGCATCAACAATTTAATGGAATTAATTATCCGACACATTCCATTGGACCGATTGCGCAGTGGATCAATCTGAACAAGGAGGGCGGAGACCGCTTGAAGCAGGTCTCTACCTTTGTATCCAAATCGAGATCGCTCCAGCGCTACTTTAGCGAGCATTTTGGCAAGGATCATCCGGCTGCGGGGAACGGATTTTGGCAGCAGGGCGATAGTGCAGTAGCCATTTTGCAGACTGAGAAGGGTGTGCTGATTGAATTACGTGTGGATTGGACCTCCGTAAGGCCCCACAATAAAACGCATTATTTACTGCAAGGTACCGAAGGCGCCTTTATTACAGGCCGTCATCAGCAGGAAGATGATTTGATCTGGTTCAAGAACCGGTCGCCTCAGCATGTAGAGGACGGGTCGGAGATGTGGGAGCCTCTGCAGAACTACCAGCCGCAGTATGATCACCCGACGTGGAAACAATGGGGGGCATTTGCGGCAGGGACGAAGCATGGCGGGGGTGATTTTCTAGTATTGGAGGAATTTATTTCGGCCATCCAGGAGGACCGGGAGCCTTCAGTCGATGTGTATGATGCGGTTACTTGGAGTTCGATTTTCTCCCTATCCATGGAATCGGTGAAGGCCGGCGGACAAGCCATTCCCTTTCCGGATTTTAAGTCGAAGAGGGGGGAGTAACGATGGGACAAGGACTGTCGAAGCTTATTATGCAGAAGAAGACGCTAGACGATTTACCACCATTTCTATGTCCAACGGGCTTTCGAATGATGCACTATCAGCATGGAGATGAACGCAACTGGGAGGACCTCATCCGTCATTCTTTTACAAGAGACGTGAAGTTTGCGGATAAAATTGGCGATGTAGTCCCGCTCTACTCCGATCGCTTATTATTTCTCTGTAAGGGAGACCAGCCTGTCGCTACTGCCACTGCCTGGGAGACAGCAAGTCACAGCTGGTATTTGCATATGGTGGGTGTGATGCCCGAGTATTCCGGGAGAGGCTTGGGATTTGCGGCAAGCCTTGCCGCCCTGCATAAGATGCGGGAAGAGGGCGGGGGAACTGCCTATTTGGAGACAGATGATTTCAGGTTGCCAGCTATTCAAATTTATCGAAAATTGGGCTTCACACCAGTCCATGTAGATGAGAGTCACCCTGGAAGATGGGAACGGATTCTTCAGCAACTGGGTCCCTCTGTTTAACTGTAAGAAAAGCTTCCCTTCAGGGAGGCTTTTCTTCTTATGAGGGTGAACGTTAAGCCTTGTGCCTCTTCTCTACACGTTGTCCCCATAGCGTAACTAACAACCCCACCAGCGTCACCAAAGCGGCTACCCAGGTCAAGGATTGAAGTCCCAGTGGACTGTCCAGTACGATTCCTCCGAGCCAAGCGCCGCCTGCACCACCAAGATTAAAAGCGCCGATATTGAGTGCGGAGGCCAGGTTGGGTGCAGCACTGGCTTTATCGAGAACACGGATCTGGAACCCGGGTACCGTACCAAAGGCGGCGAATCCCCAGATGAAGATCGTGATCACTGTAGCGATTTTGTTGTGGCTTGTGAAAGTGAACAGGGTCATCACAACAGCAAGAAGGATCAGCATCCCGATCAGGGAAGGCATCAGCTTCCAATCTGCTAATTTTCCACCTGTTATATTCCCAAGGGTTAAGCCAGCACCGAACAGGAGCAGCAGAATCGTCACGGTGCTTTCCTGGAAGCCGGCAATTTCCGTCAGGAAGGGGGAAATGTAAGTGAAAATAACAAACACTCCTCCGAATCCCAGAACCGTCATCAGCAGGGTGAGTAGAACCTGAGGATTACGCAGAACACGTATTTCTTTTCGAAAACTGGGTGTCTCCTGACTCTTCAGCTTCGGAACGAATATGGCTAAGGTGATCAACGAGAACAGACCCAGCAGAGACACGACCCCGAATGTCGAACGCCAGCCATGACTTTGTCCGATCCAGGTCCCTAATGGAACGCTGAGTATGTTCGCTAGAGTGACGCCGATGAACATCATAGCGATCGCAGTAGCTTTTTTATCCGGACTGACGATACTGGCGGCGACGATAGAACCGATCCCGAATACCGTGCCATGAACGACAGCAGACAGAATACGTGCAATCATCAGAACTGTATAATCGCTGGCGACCATGCTGATCAAGTTGGCACCTACGAATAGGGCCATTAGCGCCAGGAGTAGCGTTTTCCTGGGTAGACGGACTGTTAATGCGGTCAGTAACGGCCCGCCAATGGCCACCCCTAATGCATAGCCTGACACCAGCAGCCCTGCTTTGCTGATAGAGATATGGAGATCATTGGCTACGTCAGGCAGAAGCCCCATAATAACAAATTCAGTTGTACCGATAGCAAACGCACTGATCATCAAAATATAGATGGCTATGGGATAAGATGTTTTGGCATTGTTAGTCGTAGTTGCTTGCATATACTGTACTCCCCTCTTGCTGTTGATTATAAGAACGTATTTGATTATGCTTGAATGGTAGAGTTCTGAGAAGTACGCACTTTATTTCGCGTTAGTTTCTTTGAAGTAAGTGTAAGTGAAGGAGGCAATGCCGAATGAGACCTACTGAATGTGATTATGCTGCGAACGTAACGCTTGGAATCATTGAGGGAAAATGGAAGCTATTGCTTCTCTGTCATCTGCGCAATGGCACCAAACGATTCAGTGAGTTCGCTCATCTGATACCCGGGATCACACAGAAAGTGCTGACCTACCAGCTAAGAGAGTTAGAGGCACACGGACTGATCAAGCGTGAGGTGTATCCGGTCATTCCGCCCAAAGTGGAATATTCATTAACCGAATACGGGGAAAGTTTAGTTCCATTGATGGATTTGATGAATCTTTGGGGAGAGAATCATAGGGAACGAAATAAGCCAACGGAACGGATCTGTTAATGATAGATAGAAGAATAGGCAGGAGGGCTCTGGAGTCGGGAGAATGACTTTCGGGGCCTTTTTTGGGAGCTAATGATAGAGGTGACTGATGATTGAGACAATTGTAGACAGTATGGGAGTCAGCGGGGAAGGTGCCGCTATTCAGAGGATTCAAACGGCGCACCGCCTGAAGCTGATTCAATTCTGGGAGATCCCGCAAGGCGCCAAGGTGCTTGAGATTGGCTGCGGCCAAGGCGATACGACTGCGGCACTGGCGTACACCGTTGGCGCTTCTGGACGTGTTCACGGGATAGATATTGCTTCCCCTGATTATGGCTCACCGCTCACCCTGGGCGAGGCTTGCAGCAGGCTCATGGCGTCTGAGCTTGGGAGACAGATCCAGATCCAATTTGAGACAGATATTCTGTCGCCGGAGGTGGATTTTTCGGAAGGAGCCTTTGATTATATTGTGTTTGCCCATTGTGCATGGTACTTTCAATCCGCTGAGCAATTAAGGAAGACTCTGTCCAAAATCAGACCATGGGGCAAAAAGCTATGTCTGGCCGAATGGGATATTCGTGTATCCATTCCTGAACAGCTCGCCCATTACAACGCGGTCATGATTCAGGCCCAGTGTGAAGCCTTCAAGCAGAGCAGTCTGTCCAATGTGAGAACGCTGTTCTCTCCGCTGGACCTGAAAGAGATCGCCCGAAGCGCTGGCTGGCACGTTGAACAGGAGACTTCGGTGTATTCCCCTGACCTGCAGGATGGAGAGTGGGAAGTGGCTATGACCTTGGAGATGTACCCTGAGGAGATTGCAGCGATCACTGAGATTCCCGGAAAGTTCAAGGAACTGATGCTGTCGCAAATCGGGCAGTTGAAGGAACGGGCTGAAATGGGAAAAGTTAAACCGTTGTCTGTATTTACTTTTACGGCAGGAGGAACCTCATGACTCAATTCCATTACATCGGCTCACCGGTGGAGCTGCCGCTCGGCGAGAGGGGAAGCGTACTGTCTTCCAAAACGCGCAGCGAAATGTTAGCCTCCCCGGAATATCAAGCGAAGCGCGAGGAGCTTAAGCAACAGGGCATGGTTCCACTGGAGGAAATTTTCGATCTGTCCCATCTGCGGGACGAGGACTGTCTCGTATATGATACGGAAGAAGATGCCGGGGGTATATATATTGAAGCGCTGGGCTACTGGAATGAGGAGATCCGCAAGCATTTTCAGAGCCCTTATATATACAAAATCTCTCCGAATTGGGGTAGTTTCACGGCAAAACCAGCAGATCAGGAGACTCGCCCAGATTCAGAGAACGCCTCACTTAAATGCTGCCGGGAATTGTTCAAGCTGATGCAGGATTTTGGCGTACCTGGTTCTGTATTCGAGCTATACAGCTGCTGGGCGGACGAGGAGGGTGACCTGCGCAATAAGAAGTATGACCGTGTAATTGATCTCTCTACATTTAGCCTGGAGCAGGGATTTGACTTGCTGGAAAAAGAATATATTGTGGTGAATCTTCCTACGTAGATACAGGAGGGATGCAGGTGGAGCGGTTGTTGGGTATTCCCGGCGCGAGCGCATGGACGAAGATAGAGCCTGTCCTCAAGGGCTGGTCTAATGATAAAAAGTATTATATCGAGGACACCGGCGGCCGCAAGCTTCTGCTGCGGGTGTCGGACGGGAAGAATCATGCACAGAAGCAAGCGGAGTATGAAATGATTCGGATGGTCAATAAGCTCGACTTTCCCATGTCGCGGGCAGTAGATTTCGGCGCATGGGGTGAAGGAGCGGAGCGCAGTACATATATGCTTTTGACTTGGGTGTATGGCCAGCCGCTGGAGGACTGCCTGCTGTCTTTGGCAGAAGAACAACAGTATGCACTTGGTGTTGAAGCCGGAAGAATCCTCAAGCAGATTCATGCGATTCCGAACAACTGTGACCTGGCAGATTGGGAAAGTAGAATGCAGGCCAAGATATTACAGAGAGTGCAGGAGTATGAGAAGGACTGCCCCTTCCGGGTTGCAGGTGACGTGATGGCGATTGCTTTTGTCAGGGAGCATATCGGGGCGATTTCTCAAGTGGAAAAAGTGTATCAGCACGGCGACTTCCATATCGGAAATCATATTTACACAAGTGAGGGCCGGATTGGCGTCATCGACTTCAATCGCTGGGATAACGGCGATTATGCTGAAGAATTTTACAAGCTGCAAGCATTCGACCGGGAGCGTAGTATTGCTTTTACACGAGGGAAGCTGGATGGTTATTTCGGCGGGCCTCCCCCTGAGGATTTCTGGATCAGACACGCCTTGTATGTGGCCTATACTTCGCTCTATTCAATCCAATGGGCGATTCCGTTCGGAACGGCTGATATTGAGGGGATGCAGGCGCGCTGCCGGATGGCGTTCGAGGACTATGATCACTTTCAAAGATTGGTCCCGCATTGGTATGCGGAAGGAAGAGCCCGGGGACGGTAAGACGGGATAATTATTTGTTTGTCCAAAAGATTGATATTGGGGACAGCGGTACGGTAGAATTGGTACAGATTGATTATAGAAGGGAATTGTGACTTTTGAACAACGAAGAAGTGCAGCAAGAGCTGCCGGAAAATTATGAGCAGTTAAAGAAGGAAGCGGGTCGTTCCGCGGATTGGAAAGCCCGCCTGGCGGCAGTGGAGGAGCTTGGCCTTACACCGCATAAGCAGGTTATTGATATTTTGAAGCGTTTGGTGGAGAACGATCCTGTATATACCGTACAAGAGGCGGCTTACCGTGCGCTGGTGGCTTTTGGTGAAGAGGTTCAGGAACCGTCCAAGAACAAACCTGAACTATTTAAGGGCTTATCCAAGATTCTGCTGAGAATCAAGAAGAGTCTGCCGAAAGACCATTCATATGAGGACTTCAAAGAGAAGTTCAAGAAGATGAGAATCGACATTTACGACGCTTACGAAGGTGAAAAAGGCGCCGATTTTGACCAATGGCTGGAGAGCAAATGGCAATCGGCTAAATAGTTTTATGCAGGAACTAACCCTCTCTGACAGGAGAGGGTTTTTGGCGTTATCCGTCTGCTGGCTGGTTATCCGCTCTTAGCACAAAACATCCGGCCTTATGGCGGCAGCGGGTGTTGACGAATTCCAATTATACCGTTAACTTATATATTAACTAAATAAGATAACCACTAGGGGAGCCTGAATGGGCTGAGACGGGAAAATTGCATTCCCGGACCCTTGAACCTGATCTGGATCATACCAGCGTAGGAAAGTGGAGACGGGACTTTTTTTCTGTATAGCTATGTCTTTTTGCTGGCTGTTCATGGATAAAGCCGCTCCACATGGAGCGGCTTTTTTGGCGCTTGTCTTATTTATATCCCATAGTACAGGAGGATGCATAAGATGGCACATGAACACGAGCAGGACAAGAAACGAGAGTATGATAAGGTGGACCTTTCAGCTTTTCCGGGTAGTCGCAAGGTGTATGTGGAAGGGCAACATCCCGATATCCGGGTACCCATGCGGGAGATTGAGCTCAGCCGCACCGAGGGTATTGCCGGCGAAATGGAGAATGTCCCTGTACGTGTCTATGATACTAGCGGACCTTATACAGACAGCGAGATTGAGACCGACATTCGTCAGGGGCTGCTGCCTCACCGTAAGTTATGGATTGAGCAGCGTGGGGATGCCGAATGGTATCAGGGACGGACTATTAAACCAGAAGATAACGGACATGCGATGGGAAAATCGGCCGTGGAGGCGTTCCCGGGATTGCAACGGCACCCGCTTCGGGCAAAAGCTGGCCGGAATGTTACACAGCTGCACTACGCGCGAAAAGGTATCATCACTTCTGAGATGGAGTATATATCCATTCGGGAGAATGTTAGTCCTGAATTCGTTAGGGATGAGGTAGCGAGCGGACGCGCCATTATTCCAGCTAATATTAATCACCCGGAAAGTGAGCCGATGATTATCGGGCGCAACTTCCTTGTGAAGATCAACGCGAATATTGGGAACTCTGCTGTATCCTCTTCCATCGAGGAAGAAGTGGAGAAAATGAGGTGGGCCACCCGCTGGGGTGCTGACAACATTATGGATCTCTCTACCGGCAAAAATATTCATCATACCCGGGAATGGATTATCCGCAATTCTCCAGTGCCGATCGGTACTGTGCCGATCTATCAGGCTTTGGAAAAGGTGAATGGAAAAGCAGAGGATCTGACGTGGGAAGTTTACCGTGATACGCTGATTGAGCAGGCGGAACAGGGTGTGGATTATTTTACAATTCATGCTGGGGTGCTGCTTCGTTACATCCCCCTGACAGCCGGACGAATGACGGGTATTGTCTCCCGTGGCGGGTCGATTATGGCGGCCTGGTGTCTGGCCCATCATCAAGAGAACTTCCTTTACACGCATTTCGAGGAGATTTGTGAAATTATGAAGGCCTATGATGTCGCCTTCTCTCTGGGAGACGGGCTGCGGCCGGGATCTATCGCTGATGCCAATGACGAGGCCCAGTTCGCGGAGCTGGAGACGCTGGGTGAACTGACGACATTGGCTTGGAAGCATGATGTTCAGGTCATGGTGGAGGGTCCGGGCCATGTGCCGATGCATCTGATCAAGGAGAATATGGACAAGCAGCTTGAGCATTGTCATGGAGCGCCTTTTTATACGCTGGGTCCCTTAACCACGGACATTGCACCGGGCTATGACCATATTACTTCCGCTATCGGGGCAGCCATGATCGGCTGGTTCGGGACGGCGATGTTATGCTATGTCACGCCCAAGGAGCATTTGGGACTGCCGAACAAGAACGACGTGCGGGAAGGTGTGATTGCTTACAAAATTGCTGCCCACGCCGCTGATCTGGCCAAAGGCCATCCAGGTGCCCAAGAGCGGGATAACGCGCTGTCCAAAGCACGCTTTGAGTTCCGTTGGCGGGATCAGTTCCATCTGTCGCTCGATCCTGAGAGGGCACTGGAGTATCATGATGAGACGCTGCCAGCGGAAGGCGCCAAGACGGCCCATTTCTGCTCCATGTGCGGCCCGAAATTCTGCAGTATGCGTATTTCTCACGATATTCGCAACTCTGGAAGAGTGCAGGATGATCCCATGCAGGAGCAGGAAGCCATCGTTGCTGGGATGCGCGAGAAATCTGCTGAGTTCAGAGTGGGCGGCAGCCAGATATATCAATAGAGGTGACGTCAGGAGTTGCATCGGCAGGCACATTGGGGATAATAGAGAGTAGATAACACTACCCTACAGATGCAAAGGATGAAGACATGTCAGTTCAAAATTTAACGCGAAAGTTTCAGGAGTACCTTCAATTATCGGACAGTCTACGGCCCGGATACTCTGCCAGCCTGGGAACGGGACAAGCGGAGAGCGAGGCGGGAATAGCGGCAATTGTGCCTGAACTGCCAGAACTGTTAGCGGCCATATATAATACAGTATCAGGTACAAGCAGCGAGGAAGAGGAACCAAGTCTTATTGAGTTTGTGCCGGGATACCGCCTGATTCACAGAGACGAATATGAGCAGGAGATGAAGGTGCTGGCAGGGATACTGGCAGATAAAGGCCATCCGGTAGAGGGAATAGCTCTGCCCCTCCTGACCAATTATGGAAGTGATTTCATCTGCTACTATCGATCTGCAGATGGTACAGAGCGGATTTGCGATCTGCTTCACGACTTTGGAGATTTAGTGGTAATGTATGATTCTCCTGCTATGTTCCTGGAGACGCTTAGCGAGTTCTACCGCCAAGAAGTGTATTTCCTCGATGAAGACGGTTATCTAGACTGCGATCTGATCAGGGAAGGCGAGGTAGGAGCGGAAATGAATCCAGATGCCTCCTATTGGTCGGAGTAGCGGAGGACAAGTAGTTTTCCTATGTTTACAGAGAAAAAGCAGCCCGATGGGGCTGCTTTTTTTATAATGATTCAAGTCTGCTCTGCGGCTTGTACCCATACCAGATAGAATATTTTGTCGTTATCGACGTATTCTTCATCTGCAAAAACCTTTCGATCTCCAAAGCCGGCCGTATTAGCCCGAACTAATTCAAACAGTAGAGCATAGGCCAGTTTGGAATCGGTCGTTCTATATCCGTCATAGTCGTATCCGATTTTATTATACGCGTCGCTTGATACCCATTCGTAGGCTTCACGGGTCGTCTCAAACTCCATTTCTTCGTTGTACCAGCGTATAGCCGGGTCTATTCTAAGAGGAGTTCTAGTCTCCCGGGTTTTCAAGAAAAAAACTTCCTGATGCGTACCCTCATTGAGATCTTCGTTCGTCCCCATTCCAAGCCACCTCTCTTTCCATAATTCATTGTATAGAAAGAAAATAAAGAATAGACATTATTCAGACATTCTCACTTACTCCGCAGCGCTCTGCTCCTGCTGGCGCAGTTCCACCCGCCGGATTTTTCCGGAGGCTGTCTTGGGCAGGTCGGTGACAAATTCGATTTTGCGCGGATATTTGTAAGGGGCGGTGATCTCCTTGACATGGGTCTGGAGTTCCTTAACCAATCCGTCTGTGCCCTCATGTTCATCCTTGAGTACGATAAAGGCTTTGACTACATGGCCGCGAATCTCATCAGGACTAGCGACAACGGCACATTCCTTGACAGCGGCATGCTTCATAAGTGCATCCTCTACTTCAAAAGGGCCAATCGTATAGCCCGAGCTGATGATGATGTCATCGCCACGGCCTTCGAACCAGAAATATCCGTCCTCGTCCTTGCGCGCCCGGTCTCCGGTGACAAAGTACTCACCATGCGAGGCGTTGGCCTTACGGTCAGGGTCCTTGTAGTAGGTTTTGAACAAGGCTGGCATGCTGAGATGCACGGCAATATCTCCAACAATTCCCGGCGGCAGCGGAATACCATCTTCGTCAATAACCTCTACGAGGCCCGGCGCGATGGATTGACCCATGGAGCCAATTCGGACAGGCTTGTCCTTCAGCGCAGCAATAATCAGTGTGCTTTCGGTCTGGCCATAGCCGTCACGAATCGTGATATCGAAGTGCCGCTGGAAGGTATGAATGACTTCCTGATTCAGCGGTTCACCAGCGGAGACGGCGCAGCGGAGCTGAGACAGATCGTAGTGCTCCAGCCCTTCTGTCTTGGCCATCAGGCGGTATTCTGTCGGCGTACAGCACAAGACCTGAATGGCATGATCCTGTAGCAGCTGCAAATAACGCTTCGGCCCAAAAGTGCCATGGTAAACAAAACCGGTTGCCCCGTTGCCTAGTACGGACAGGAAGGGGCTCCAGATCCACTTTTGCCAGCCCGGCGCGGCGGTTGCCCAGACAGTATCCGACTCGCGAATGTCGAGCCAAAGCGAGGACGTAATTCTCAAGTGGGCATAACCCCAACCGTGACTGTGCACGACTGCCTTGGGATTGCCAGTTGTACCGGAGGTGTAAGCCAATATAGCGATATCGTCCCGATGGCTGGCCGCTGCCGGATAGACATCCGGTTGACCGACCATGAGGCCCTCCAGATGTACCCAGCCAGTGGCCTCTTCCTGATACTCAGTCGTTCCGGTCACGGCCAGTCGGTAATCAAGGGCAGGCAGATCGTCAGCGATGAGATCTACTTCATTAGTAGTATCGGACCAGGCGATTACAGCTCTGGCTTCCGAGTGCCGCAGCCGATAGGATAGATCCTTGGCGCGCAGCATCTCAGATGAAGGGATGACAGCTAGTCCCAGCTTCAGACAGGCCAAATAGATTACATAAGCAATGATTTTTCTTGGAACCATAACGAGTACGCGGTCTCCCTGGTGAAGACCTAGATTCGACAATCCTCCAGCAAGGCGGTTGGCCTGCTTGCGCAGTTCCCCGTAAGTGATTTCCTCGTAGTCTCCGTTTTCACTAAGCCATTTCAGTGCTATTTTTTCCGGGGGATGGTGTTCCATTTCCGAAGTCAAATTATACGTTTCAGGTGCGATCCAATGTGGATTGTTCAAGTTGAACCCTCTCCTAATGAATAGAATGTGTGCAGCAGATTCACTAAGTATATCACGATATCTTAAATTCCAGATGCTGGAATCATCCTCTCCTGGCTTGTTTAAGGAGGATATTTTGTGACTATATAAGACGAACAAAAGAAAGTAACAAAAAGCGAGAAGGAACGAAGGGGAATGGTTGGAACTGTAGGAGCGAAGCGCTCGCCTGAAAGCTTTCAGTAGGAAAGCTAGCATCGGAAGCATAGACTATCGCCAGATTTCAACCGCTAAAAGCGGCTTATAAATAAGAAATCTGGGAAAAAGAGCGACCGGAAGTCCAAACATTCACCGTAGTGACGACCGAGTCTTACGTGCGGATCTTAAGTTAAGCTTAAATAGTCTTACGCTCCACCGTGAAATACTTCTTTACATCATGGATACAGTTTAGAAACAACTCCTTGGTTTAATAAGACTAAGAAATGCAGAACAACAAATCAATCTTCAAGGAGACGATATCAAATGAAAAGCAAAAAAATGATCATAGCAACAATGGTGTTCGGAATGGCAGTGACAGGATCAGCAGGGGTATATGCAGGAACGAATTTAGAAAAGATCAGCGCGTACCTTAATCATGGCCTTGGCTTCAAAGTCAACGGATCTGCTTATACACCGGTTGATGGCAACGGCAACAAGCTGGCACCAATTACGTACAAGGATACAACTTACCTGCCGGTTCGGGCGTTGGCGGATGCACTGAAAGTGCCAGTTACTTTTGACGGTAAAACCAATCAGGTCATCATAGGCAAAAATGACGGCGGTTCTGCACCAAGCAATGGTGGATCGACTACCCAGCTGTCGGCGATTCAATACACCGCTGCGCAAAAAGAAGCCATTCAGAAGGCCTTTGCCCAGTTTAAAGGTTTTGAGACGGCTTATGCCCCAACACAAATGACCAAAGGCGATGCCTTCGATAAAGTAGCTGCCTCCGATGACGGCGTGAGCTTCCTGTTCAAGCATATGAGAATCGTGATTTCGGCTAGAGATTATTCAGGCGGTTATGCCAGCCAAGCAGTTCAACTGTCCAATGGCGTTAAAGCCAAATGGTACAGTCCTTCCAGCGACACACAACTGCTGGGCTTCAACCTGAATGACCGAGTGGTAACAATCAGTTCCCCAGATAAGAGCCTCACCAAAGCACAATTGGAGAAAGTGGCTGTAGGCGTTGCAAAACTAAGCAAATAATACGATTAAGCTTCACCCCATAAAAGATTCAGCCCATAAAACAGCCCGGCATATCCCTTCACGGATAGCCGGGCTGTTATGAGTATTCGGGAAGGCTGTAGTCCAACTACTGCACTCCCCGAATACTTTTATTTTTTGGTACTATGCTGCTTGTTGGGTAGCTTTGCTTCAGGACTGCCTTGTCCCCGGTGCTTGCTTTTCTCCGCTTTTTTCTGCGTGTCATGCAGCTTTTCCACATACTCGTGGGTATCATCCATCGGTCCTTGCGCCTCCTCACCTTGATAAACTTGCTGTTACTGTAACCAGATCGGCTGCAAAACATACATATCACACGTTAGACACACTCTCTCTGTAAATATAGCTACATCGGGCCATAGGGAAATAGTGTCTGCTTAGGTATACTATGGGCTGAACCGGAAACGCTTTATTCTGTGCAACAATTGTGCAGGTTTTTTATTTTCCAGACGGAGCTAAGGAGTGTACCGAAGTCCAAATGATGAAATATAGCCATTCCCGTGCCAGCCGACAGTTTCTGGTTCTGCTCCTGCTTCCTTTATTGGTTGTAGATCTATTGTTTCCATTGTACTCACAGCCTGCCTATGCGGATTCCGCATCATATCCTCCGGGGCGTTCTCTTCAAGATATCATTGATGCGGCCGAGCCCGGTGATACCATTGATCTTCCTCCTGAAACGTATCAAGGACCTGTCGTGATCCGCACAAGAGTCACCCTTCGAGGGGGAGGCTCCGCTACGCTGATCAATACCACAGGGGATCCGGCCATTACGATTCTCGCAGATGGTGTGACCCTGCAATCGATAAATGTTCAACATGATCAAGACGGTAAAACTACGGCGATTCAGGTCAAGGCCAATGAAGTGACGCTGGAGGGACTAGCCATTCATACGGGTGGGTATGGCATCATGCTGCGCGACGCCGACCGGGCGAAGATTATCCATAACCGTATCCGCTGGTTCATTCCACAAGGTCAGCCAGCAGGGGAACGGGGAAACGGCATCGATCTCTATAATTCCCACGGCAGTCAGATTGGCAATAATGAAATCTCCTATCTACGAGATGGCATTTATCTGGAGAATAGCCGGAACACGACTGTTGACGGGAACAGGTTAACTTATTTACGCTACGGCATCCATTGCATGTATATCAACGGGTCGAAGATTACCAACAATGTTGGGGAATACAATACCACCGGCGCAATGGTGATGGGGGTGACGAATGTGGTCGTCTCGGGTAATTCTTTTGCCAAACAAAGCCGGAATGTGCATTCTCAAGGGATCCTGCTGTACGATGTGCGAACCTCTTCTATTACTAATAATCTAGTTGAAGGAAACAGGGTAGGCATATATATGGAAAAATCTGCCGAGAATAAATTGAGAGACAATGTGGCACTCCGCAATTTCATAGGCATTCAGCTCAGTCAGGCTGCGGGCAATCAATTTCACCGAAATGGATTCATCGCTAACGTTATTGATGCCGAAGCCGTAGACAGCACAGAGAACGTGATGGACGGGAACTATTGGGATTCCTTTCAGGGGCTGGATGTGGACCGGAATGGAATCAGCGATATTCCGTATGCCATTAATCCATTCTATCAGCGGTTAATTTCTCGTAATTCCGCTTATCAGCTATTTTTTCAATCTCCAGGAATGAATTTTCTGAGTGACATGTTTGCAGGGGATAAAGCGAATGGATCAGTTGATCAGGCACCGCTGATGAAGTTGGATACAAAAGCACCCATAGGGACTGTTCGGAAGGATGGAACTGTGATGGTGACCGGCTGGCTGCTGCTCTTTGTCTCGGTTATTACAATAATATATTTGGGGGTATTACGATCATGAAAGTAAGAACAAGTGCCGGACTACTACTGCTCAGTCTACTGATGCTGGTGGTATTAACCGCTTGTGGTGCGAAGAAGTATGAAGCACTTCCTATCAATGAAGAAGTTGACGTCTGTGCCATCTGCAATATGCAGGTCAAGGATGATGCCTTTGCGACACAGCTAACGACGAAGGACGGCAAGAATTACAAGTTCGACGATGTGGGCTGCATGAATCAATGGAAGAAAGAGAATGGGACGGACAAGATCGGGATGGATTTCGTACGGGATTATAACGACAAATCGTGGATTCAGTTCAGCAAAGCAAGTTATGTCTACGATGCAGCCTTACGTACGCCAATGGCCTACGGAGTGATCAGCTTCAAGGACCGGGCATCGGCCGAAGCCTTCGTCAAGGAGCAGGGTGTAGGAACCATTCTGAGTGCAGACGATCTTGCCTCACATGAATGGAAACAAAGCTCCGCCATGGACATGGACATGAATCATGGGGAAGGCCATATGAATGAAGGCATGGGACACAAGTGATTTTTAAAGGCTGGAGAGGTGACTATGACCGATATACTGCAAGTGGCCCGGAGGGAAGTCAAAATGGGTTTCCGCAATCCCTGGGCCTATTCTTTTTTGGTCCTGTTTTGTACGTTCAGCTTAGGTCTGCTAATCATTAATTCCCAGAATATCGTTCAGGGATATTCTGCGATAACAGGTTCTATGCTTAGTCTGGTGTTATATCTGCTGCCGCTGATGACGCTGTTTCTGGGTTCATTCTCTCTGACTGCAGAGAAGGAGGAGGGCAGTTGGCAGCTCCTATCCACCTACCCCATAGGAACGCTATCCTTCATCATCGGCAAGTACACTGGTCTGGCTGTTGTGCTGCTGGTGATCATTGGCTTCGGCTATGGGCTGATGGGTCTGATCAGTGGCCTGCTAGGCACGAGTTTTGACAGTTCCACTTATTTTCTTTTCCTGGCCTTCTCGGCAGGTCTGGTTCTTCTGTTTCTCACCCTTGCCTTATTTATTGGTTCATTATCGCGAAACCGCTGGCAGGCGCTCACGATCTCTGTATCCATCTGGTTTTTCGCCGTGATTGGCTGGCCGACACTTTTAATTTCTATATTAGGCATGGTTCCTTATTTATGGGTTAAGCCACTGCTTGTAGCTGCGACATTCATCAATCCTGCTGAGCTAGTACGTCTGTTTGTAGTCGTTAAGCTTGGGGGCGGGTCTGTGCTAGGTCCTGAATACTTCCAGTGGGTAGAGTGGATTCAGCGTCCGAACGGGAATTTATTGTTTATGGGCGTGTGCCTGCTCTGGATTCTGTGTTCTATTGTTGGCGTGTACCGGATTTGGGAGGGGGGGCGTATCGGTGGATGAAGCTATGGTCCGGGTGACTGGACTGACCAAAGTTATCAAGAAGCAGCCTCTTGTAGAAAATATCGCCTTCAATCTTCCGGCAGGGAATATCCTGGCGTTATGCGGAGGCAATGGTGCGGGAAAAAGCACAGTGCTGCGGATGATCGCCGGCATTCTTCAGCCAACCTCAGGCGACATCACTGTAGGCGGTCTTCGCTGGCATACCCAGCGCAAACAGTTTGCAAAGCAAATTGGCTACATGCCGGACGACTATCAGTTTAACCAGGGGCTAACGGCGGAAGAGGTATTATCCTTCTGGGCTGCCTTGCGGCGCGTCCCCAGACGACGGGTCACAGAAGTGCTGGCTCTTGTAGGCCTGGAAGAGAAACGCAGGAGTCTAGTGAATACCTTCTCCAAAGGCATGCGTCAGCGTGTGCTTTTTGCCCAGGCGCTGCTGGGTGAGCCTCCACTTCTTATTATGGATGAGCCGACAAACGGACTGGACCCGTTCTGGATGAATGAGTTCGCCGGGCTGCTGCAGAACATTCGTGAGGCGGGACATACGGTCATCTTTTCCACACACCAGCTGGAGATTGCCGAACGGGTAGCGGACCGGATATTGTTTCTCAGTGGGGGACGTAGCGTCGGGGAGGGTCCGACAAGGGATATACGGGACCAGCACGGCTCCCTGTATGAAGCTTTTAACCACAGTCTAGGGTTGAAATGAGGTAATCTTGTGCGGAATCATCATCAAAAGCTTCGTCGCATGCGCACTATCTTAATCAGTTTGGCTGCGATTGCTGCAGCAGTATGGGCCATTGTACAATCTGTAATTCCTGGGGAAAAGGGAGCTGACTCCGCAGTGATCGCTCAGGCAGCCGCCCCTGACTTTGAGGCCGTCACGGCCGAAGGCCGGCAGGTGCGGCTCTCTGACTATCGCGGTCAAGTGGTGTTGATCAATTTCTGGGCTTCGTGGTGCAAAGCTTGTGTGACAGAAATGCCGTTAATTCATGACGTTTCCCGTGCCCGCAGTGGCGAGATGACGGCTTTGATGGTTAATGTGGGGGATTCCAAAGGCACCATCTCCGAATATATGAAGAGTCAGAATTTCTTGTTTCCGGTTATTATAGACGTTACCGGCCGGGTCTCCGGCCTGTACGGCATTTCTGGCTTGCCCGCTACCTATATCATAGATAAGGCGGGAACAATCCGGAAGGTGGTCATGGGCGAAATTGCGGATCAAGAACAACTGAATATTTGGCTGGACGTTGCCGCCAAAGCTCCGGAAATTCCAATGTAGTCCCTGCATGATCTTTAATTATTGCAGGGAATCTTTAATTTTTGGGATAGTTTGCAAGACGGGCATTCCCGCAAGCGCTATCATTTTCGTGATATAATATAGGGATAGCAGTGCAAATAAGCGCGCGATTACATCAAAGGACAGGAGGATGATCATGCTTCCGGGGAAGATCTACAGAAAGTATTTTCAACATAATGTATTCATCAAGATCATCCTGTTGTTCTCGATCGTTGCGGTCGTCACCATCATTACGTTCTCTTACCTGATGTTCAATCTCATGTCTCAGGCGGCAGTACAGCGGCAAATGGAAATTCAGAAACGGGCGGTGGAGAGTGTCAGTCATTATATCGGGCAGAAGTATGACCTGGTGCAGTCTATGATGATCGATATTTACCGGGACAGTGAGCTTACCTCGAATACAGCGTACCTGTTGGAGCATCCCTATGAGAGTTATGTCCGTTACCGGTTGGACCGGTATTTCAGCGAGAGCAATTCAACCACCGACACCGTGCAGTATTTCAGGAACAAGCTTGAGGATAATCCCGACATCCGTAGCCTAATATTATATAGCGCAGCAGAGCAGCAGCTCTATGTCTATAATACGCACAAGCAGTTTGAGATTATCCCTACGAATGCAGCCCATTCCTTTGTTCCCGATGCCATGTATGTGGAAGAAGCGGGTAATGTCTCCATCCCGAATATTTGGGTACGCAATAGCATTGCTCTTGCCGACACACCGATGTTCTCAGTGCGAAGTCCCATTAATAACAAGCTGTCGCTGCGTAATATTGGTCAACTGCTCGTCTATTTCGACGCTGAGCGGGTGTGGGAAGGGATGGGCAACGATAGGCAGGATTTCAAAGGAACCATCCTGGCGCTGTCGGCCGACGGCGACGTGCTGTTCGATTCGTCAGGTAAATATTACGGGGCCAAATATCCCAATATGGAGCTGGTGAGTTCCGCCTACACGGATGGCGAAGAAGTTAACGGCATGACGATTACGAAGCTGACACACGGCCAGGGAGGCTTCACAGTGCTCAGCATCGTACCGAAGGAAGAGATAGCGGCGACTTATCGCGGCTTGCGGAATATGATCATTACCATCTGTCTGTTCTGTAGTGTGTTTGCCATTATCACAGCCTCATTGATCATCAGCAGTATCGCCAAACGGACGCAAGGCATTATCAAATTCACGCGGAAGGTCAAGAACGGGGATCTGGATGCCCGGATTACTGATGTCAAGGAAGATGAATTGGGCCAGATTTCCAAGAGCTTCAACGATATGTTGGATGAACTCAATATTTACATTGATCGGGTATTCAAGGCGGAGATCAAGCAGAAGCATACGGAGATCGCGGCGCTGGAGGCCAGAGTGAATCCCCATTTTCTATATAATACGCTTGAGGTTATCCGTATGCGGGCCATTTCACAGGGGGCCGAGGATGTCGGCGAGATGATATATAGCTTGTCGGTACTATTCAAAAGCTACGTGCATCCCAAGCCCAAACATACGCTGAAGGATGAACTGGAAGCTTGCCGGCTGTATCTTGAGCTGTTCCGTATTCGTTATAAGGACAGGTTTTCTTACGAACTGCGTTGCGAGCGGGAGCTAGAGGGAACAGTGGTCATGAAAATGTCGCTGCAGCCCATTATCGAGAATTACATTCTGCACGGCATGCGGGCGGACCGCAACGACAATCACATCACTGTTGCTGTAACTAAAGAAGGAGATATCCTTCGTGTTATAGTAACAGATAACGGGCGTGGCATTTCTCCAGCTAGACTGGAGGAATTGCAGCAAAGGCTTCATCAGACGGATGAGTCATCGGAGTCCTTCGGTCTGCGTAGCATCCACGAGCGATTGAAGCTGATGTATGGAGCGAAGTATGGCCTCGAACTGAACAGCGAAGAGGGTAAGGGTACGACAGTGACGGTGTATTTCCCCGATTTGGGAGAGGATGAGTGAGCCATGTACAGGATATTCATTGTGGATGATGAACCGTTCATCATCGAAGGGCTGTATGATATTGTCGATTGGGCCAGCTTTGAAATGGAGATCGTTGGTCAGGCGGCTAACGGGCAGGAAGCGCTGGAGGCCTTGAAGTCAGTGCGGGCGGACATACTGATCACGGATATTTCCATGCCGCTGATGAATGGTCTGGACCTCATCCGTGCAGTCCGGGAATTCCAGCCAGAGCTTAAATTCATCATTTTAAGCGGTTATGATGAATTTGGGTATCTAAAGGAAGGAATGGCTCTCGGTATTGAAAATTATCTCTTGAAGCCCATTAATCTGAAAGAATTCAAGGCTACACTTAGTACCGTCGCCGAGAAGCTGAATGAGTCCAGAGCAGACTATAAACTGAACGAGCACAGCATTTCAATTCTAAGAGATAATGTCATGCACCGTTGGCTAAGAAATCAGATTGCTCCGCAGGAATTTCAGGAGCGGGCCGGCTTTCTGGGCATAGTCATCGATAAGCCGCTGACACAGGTTGCATTGCTGCGGTCTGAGCAACGCCTAGCTGAAGCGTTTCCTGTGGTACTTGAGGTTCTGCATGGTATTCCCGGCGTCATTCCGTTTCAGGATATGGATGGGGACATCGTGCTGGTGCACATGCTAAGTGAATACCAACGCGGCAAGGAAGCAGCAGAAGCTATTCATCGGCAATTGCTGGCCACTCCGGCGCTAGCTGCCTACGAGCAACTGTATCTTTCGATAGGAAGCGTACAGGAAACCGAGGACAATGCAGCACTGAGCTATACGCAGGCGAAGCGGGCGCAAGAATATTTTATGTTGTTCCCCGAACACAGTTATATCTGCTATGAGGATTTGCAAGAAAGGCAAGAGGAGGCCAATCTGGAATTTCCAGTGAACTGGGAAGAAGACCTCAAGCTGATTATGGCGAAGGACACGGAGGGGCTGCTGCAAAGGATTGATGATAATTTTGAGCAATTGCGTAGGGTGGAGGGGATTACACCCCAGCTGATCCAGGATATCGCCACGGAATGGCTAATCCGCTTCAAGATGCAGCTCAAGGAGATCCGGCATGCGGAGGAACCTGAGTTTTTTAAAGAAGGGCTTCATAAAATCCGCGCGACATCATCCATCGCCGATTGGGCGGATATTTTGAAAGAAGCGGCCGTGTACACTATAGATGCACTGATTCGTGATGTGAAAAGCCCTGTAGTCCAGCAGGTGCTTAACCATATTCATCAATCCTACAGCGAAGACATTTCACTAAAGACCCTTGGGACACAATATAATATTCATCCGGTGTATCTGGGGCAATTGTTCCATAAGGAAGTTGGAGAATCGTTCACGGAGTATATCAACAAGTACCGGATTGAGAAAGCCAAGGAGCAGCTGCGAACCTCTCCGCTCAAGGTTCACGAGATCGCCCGCAACGTGGGATATTGGGAGACTGGATACTTTTACAAGCAATTCAAAAAGCATGTAGGGATTTCCCCTACGGAATATAAAGGACTTGTTTAGCTTACGCGCTAAGCAAGTCCTTTTCTTTATTTTTTACACCTTTTATTTAGTTTAGCTTCTGTTTGAAAATGCTTTCATAAATTACAGTATAAATAGTCCTTAAAGGAAATATCGCGAGGTATAATTCCGGGTTATGCAGCGATACTGAGGTAAACATAAGGGGAGGTTATACAAACATGAGCAAGAACAAAAAAAGATTATCTCTGGTACTGACATCCATGATGGCACTCTCGCTTGCGCTCACCGCTTGTGGAGGAGGCAATACCAACAATGAGAATGCTTCCGGGAACGGTGGTAAATCGGAGAAGCCAGTTGAACTGATCTGGTACACGATCGGGCCTCCGCAAAAGGACCTGAACATGGTTGTGGACGAAGTTAACAAATATATTCAGCCTAAGATCAACGCAACGCTGAAAATGAACATGATTGATTTCGGTGACTATACACAAAAAATGCAGGTGAAGGTCGCTTCCGGTGAGCCGATGGATATTATGTTCACCAGCTCCTGGGCTTTCGATTATGTGCAAAATGCCCGCAAAGGCGCGTTCATGGAACTGGATGACTTGCTTGAGAAATACGGCAAAGGCATCAAAGACACCATTGACCCTGCGTTCCTAGAAGGTTCCAAAGTAGACGGTCATAATTATGCGGTTCCTGCGAACAAAGAGCTTCCAGCTCAAGAAGTATGGCGCTTCAACAAAGACCTGGTGGACAAGTACAAGCTGGATATCGACAAAGTGGACTCCTTGGAGAGCCTGGAGCCTCTGCTGAAGACCATTAAGGAGAAAGAGCCTAACATCACACCTTATGCGATGGTGAAGGATTACATGCCGGTATTGCCGTTCGACTACATCATCGAGAAAATGCCGATGGCTGTATATATGGACACCAAGGATTATAAAGTCGTGAACATTCTGGAAACGCCGGAATTGAAAAAGAGTCTTGAAACCGTTCGCAAATATTACAAGGCAGGTTACATTTCGCCTGAAGTAGCCACAACGACTTCTGTAGACGATCTCTACAAGTCCAGCAACTGGTTCATGGATCGTGCAACGAGCCAGCCGATGGCGGACAACCTGTGGTCGGCGAGCTACGGTTATCCGGTAGTCTCCAAACCAGCAAGCAAGCCGTACATTTATAACTGGTCCGTTATGGGTTCCATGCAGGCTATCTCTGCTAACTCCCCTAACCCAGAGAAAGCTATGGAATTCTTGAACTTGCTTAATACTGATCCGGTACTTCGCAATATGATCGACTCCGGGATCGAAGGCGTGCACTACGAGAAAGTTGGAGAGGACCGGATGAAGAACCTGCCGGAATCCAAGAACTACGATATGCCTACCTTCTCGCTCGGTAACATCATGCTTAACTACCTGAACGAAGAAGACCCTGCTGACAAATGGGAAATCTTCAAGAAATTCAACGATTCTGGTGTGAACGCTCCGCTGCTCGGATTCAACTTTGACACTTCGAAAGTAACAAGTGAGATCGCTGCTGTGCAGAACGTGAAGGAAGAATTCTGGGCGCCGCTGATGACGGGAACCGTAGATCCGGATGAATACCTGGCCAAGGCCAATCAGAAATTTAAAGCCGCTGGACTCGATAAGATCATTGCTGAAGCCCAATCGCAAATTGATGCTTGGAAAGCAGCGAACAACAAGTAATAAATCATTGGAATAGAAGACGCGGGCGGGGCGAGACTCTTGCCCGGTCTTCTTTACCATTCAGGAGGGATTCACTGTGAGAATGGCCCGAGAATTTTTCGGAAATATCAACAAAAACAAGGTTATGCTGTTTATGGTTCTACCGGGTACCCTTTGGTTTCTCTTCTTTTCATATCTACCGATGCTAGGAACGGTTATCGCTTTTAAAGAGTATCGCTTTAGTAGAGACGGATTTTGGGCCAGTATCGTCAACAGCAAATGGGTGGGGCTCGACAACTTCAAGTTCCTGTTTACCACCAATGACGCCTATATCATTACACGCAATACGCTGCTCTATAATGCGGCATTTATTATAGTCGGACTAGTTTTGTCTGTTCTGATGGCAGTCGTGCTATCGGAAATCGTTAATAAAAAGCTCGCTAAGTTCTATCAGACCGGAATGTTCCTGCCTTATTTTCTGTCATGGGTTGTCGTCGGCTACTTTGCTTTCAGCTTCCTCAGTTCCGAACGCGGCATGCTGAACCAGATTATGGGCTTTTTCGGTGCGGAGTCTGTGCAATGGTATTCGGAAAAGAAATATTGGCCGCTGATCCTCATCCTCGTATATCTATGGAAAGCCGTGGGCTACAACAGCGTCGTCTATCTGGCTGCCATTATGGGGATCGACAAGTCGCTCTATGAAGCAGCGATGATCGACGGAGCCAGCAAGCTCCAGCAGATCCGCAGCATTACGTTGCCGCTCTTAAGACCGATTCTTACCATTATGACCCTGCTTGCCGTGGGGAAAATCTTCTATGCCGACTTCGGCCTCTTCTATCAGGTGCCTCGTAATTCCGGTACCTTGTACAGCGTCACGAACGTTATTGACACCTATGTTTATCAAGGTCTTAAGAGTACAGGTGAGATCGGCATGAGTACGGCGGCAGGTCTTTATCAGTCGCTCGTCGGGTTCACGCTCGTCATGTTCTCGAACTATATAGTGCGCAAATACGACAAGGACAGCGCATTGTTCTAACTCAACTGAAAGGAGTGTGCCCATATGTCATCAATTACGCGTAAAGAACGCGATTTTCATCAATTGTCCAAACCATTGAATGTGTTATTTAATCTGATCGCTGGAATTTTTGCTTTCCTCTGCGTATTTCCGTTTCTGTTCGTTGTCATCATTTCCTTCACTGATGAAGGGGCGCTGGCGAGAGACGGCTACCGGTTATTCCCGTCCAAATGGAGCCTCGGAGCATACCGTTATGTTTTTGAGTCCGGGGATATGCTGCTTCGTTCCTATGGCGTGACTATTCTAGTTACTGTACTTGGAACGATCGTCAGTCTGCTATTTATGTCTTTTTATGCTTATGCTATTTCGCGTAAAAGCTTCCGGTACCGCAATTTCTTTTCGTTCCTTGCTTTCTTCACCATGCTGTTCAACGGTGGTTTGGTACCAACTTATATCGTAGTAACTCAATTGCTGCACCTGAAGGATACCATTTGGGCGCTGGTGCTACCGCTGGCGGTCAACGCCTTTTACATTATGATTCTGCGGACCTTCTACACCACCAGCGTCCCTGACGCCATTATTGAATCCGGTAAAATCGACGGAGCAGGCGAGTTCCGGATTTTCCTCACCCTGGTGCTGCCGCTGTCACTGCCAGGTCTGGCAACGATTGCGTTGTTCAGCACACTGGGATACTGGAATGACTGGTTCAACGCCTTGCTCTATATAGATGATCCCAATCTAGTGCCGCTGCAATCCATGCTGATGCGGATTGAGACCAGCATGCAGTTCCTGTTACAGAATTCACAGAACAGCTCGCTCAGCATCGAAGCACTGCGCTCCATGCCGCAGGATACATCGCGGATGGCGATGGTCGTACTGGCAACAGGGCCAATTATTTTCGCTTACCCGTTCTTCCAGCGCTACTTCATACAGGGACTTACGGTAGGTGCGGTGAAAGAGTAATTCAACTGGAAGTCCAATCATTTTCTGCGCTGTTACCCATGTAAATTTCCTGAGCTCAATCTTTATCATTACGATAGCAAATATAAAGGAGAGTATATTCCTTGGAACAATTCAGACTACCCAAAATAGCGATGCCACAACTTACTCTGCCAAAGGCAGTACAGGAGGTGCTGGCAGAAGCCGAAGAGAAGCTGGCGCACCGTCCGAAGCTGCTGCAGATGTTCAAGAACTGCTTCCCAAATACGCTGGAGACGACCACGAAGCTGCTGGATGACGGAACTACCTTTGTCATTACCGGGGATATTCCCGCTTCTTGGCTCCGCGATTCTGTGGAACAGGTTATTCACTACGTACCGCTGGCGAAGAATGATCCAGACTTGCAGCGTATCATCGGAGGGCTGATCAAACGTCATATTCAGTACATTCATGTCGACCCTTATGCGAATGCATTTAACGAATCGGCTAATGATTGGCACTGGAATACAACCGACGTGACCGAAATGTCGCCATGGGTGTGGGAGCGGAAGTTCGAGATTGACTCCCTGTGCTTCGTAATCCGTCTGGCGTATACGTATTGGAAAGAAACAGGACTTACCGATTTCTTCGATGCCGGATTCAAGTCGGCCCTGCGTCTAATCTTCGATCTGTTCAAAAGAGAGCAACATCACTTTGAGCAGTCACCATACCGGTTCAGCCGCAATAACGGCATTCCCGAGGATTCCCTGCGCAATAACGGACTTGGCATGCCGGTCAACTACACCGGCATGATCTGGTCAGGCTTCCGTTCCAGTGACGATGCCTGCGACTTCCACTACAACATTCCGGGCAACATGTTCGCTGTTGTGACCCTTCGTCAGATGCAGGAATTCGCAGAATGGGTCTTCCGTGACCTGGATTTCCTGGCCGAGCTGAAGGAACTGGAATTTGAAGTGGATCACGGCATCAAATTGTATGGCATTTACCGCCACCCGGAATTCGGTCCAATCTATGCCTACGAGACAGACGGCTTCGGTAACTACTGTCTGATGGATGATGCGGGAACACCGGGACTGGTCTCCATCCCTTACCTGGGATATACGACAGCGGATGATCCGATCTACCAGAACACAAGACGGTTCGCGCTCAGCAAAGAGAACCCGTTCTACTTTGAAGGCACAGCCGCCAAAGGCATCGGCAGCCCGCATACGCCGAAGAACTACATCTGGCATATGGCTTTGTCCATGCAGGGCATTACGGCACAAACTACTGAAGAGAAGCTGGAAATGATCAAGCTATTGGAAAACACCGACGCTGGAACAGGATATATGCATGAAGGCTTCCACGCTGACGACCCGTCTGTCTTTACAAGAAGCTGGTTCGCCTGGTCGAACAGTCTCTTCTCGCAGCTTGTCTACCGGGCGATGAAAGAGGGGATTTTGTGAGCACGGCAGGGGTAATTGTTTTCTGTGACCCGCTGTTTCCGGGAGAACTTGCACCCGGAGCAGTGCAGGGTATTGAGACAGGCTTGCTGGCTGTCTCCGTGGCATCCGTGAATGCCCACGAGCTGGCGCAAGCACTGGATGCTGCACAGGCAGGCGGCGTCTTCATTAATCTGCATGCGCCATATTTTCCTAAGGCAGCATGGCCTTCTATTGTCGCCTATCTGCAAAGAGGCGGGGGACTAATCAACGCTGGCGGCGCACCGTTCAAACATCCGGTGCGCTGGGAAGCCGGTGAATGGCATATTGAAGCGGAGCAGACGGCTTACCACCGTCAGCTTCATATTCATGAAGCATTGCGGGTAAGTAGTGGGGAACGGGCCAGCGAGTATGTCTCACACCAGGATATTCCACTCTTCGCCGGGCAGGAGCAGTTACTGCCGGTTGCGGATACCTGGAATCTCGTGCCGCATGTTACGAAGAGCAGTGATCTGCCGGAGCAAATGGGCTCCAGCGGACCAATGGATACACGGATCTATGCACTCTTGAAGGGTGTATCAGATCAAGGGCGGGAAATCTCGGCCCCAGTCGTTCTGTGGGAGCATGTTGGCGGACCCTTTAAGGGTGGACGCTGGCTGTTCATTAACCAGCCGCTCGGACAGAGCTTCTGGGAGAACGGTGGAGCGGCTGCTTTGGCAGGCTGGACTGCTTTTGCGGCCAAAGGCGTTACGGAGCTGTGGTTGAAGCCGAATTATGCTTCCTACGAGCCGGGCGAACGCCCTGTGCTCAGCCTGCAAAGCCAGCGACTGAGCAGTCACACTTCTTCTGCGGAAGTTGCAAAGTGGAAGCTGTCCTTCACTCTTAATAAAGAGGGTGAGGAAGCGGTATTCAACCATGAATGCACGGTTGAAGTTACCCGCGAGCTGAACATCCTGCGGATTCCGGTTCCGGTTGAGCTTCAGCCTGGGCTGTACCGGCTGGTTTGCCGGGCTGAATCAGAGGATGGCGAAGTGCGAGTGCTGCGTCAAGGCCTGTGGGGCCATGATGAAGCTTTGCTTACGCAAGGTGAGCCAGTTTCGGCTGGCAGAGATTATTTTGTGAAGAACGGAAAGCCATTGCCGGTGGTGGGTATGACCTACATGACTTCTGACGTGGCGCGCAAGTTCTTGTTCTTGCCGAACGCTGACGTCTGGGACCGCGATATGG
Organism: Paenibacillus sp. NPDC056722; assembly: GCF_042790635.1. NCBI lineage: Bacteria > Bacillati > Bacillota > Bacilli > Caryophanales > Paenibacillaceae > Paenibacillus > Paenibacillus sp. NPDC056722. The sequence goes on from NZ_JBHTYV010000009.1 coordinate 216,653, forward strand.
CACAAATGAAGAAAGCGGGAATCAACTGGATTCGTACCGGCATCTGGACGGCTTACCGGAATGTAATGCAAGTAGATGGACACGCCTCGGAGGAAGTGCTGCGGGCCATCGACGCCTTCTTCCTGACTGCGAAGCGGCATGATCTGCAGGTGACGTTCACCTTCTTCTCCTTCACACCGGAGACTTGGGAGGGCACGAACCCGTATCTGGATCCCCGCAGCGTGGAAGCCCAGAAGCGGTTCATTCGCTCGATAATCTCCCGGCACCGCTCCACAACTCATGTGGATTGGGATCTAATTAACGAACCGTCGATGTTCGATCCGCCGCGGATCTTCTCGGACGGACCTAGCTCAGCCAGAGATATCCATGAGATCAAGGCCTTTTCCGCTTGGCTGGAACAACGTCACGGGAACATCTCAGCTTTGCAGGAGCACTGGAACATGACACCGCTGGAGCTGCCGGACTTCGCAGCTGCCCGTCCTCCTGAGCAAAGCGATATTAACTTTAGCATCCAGGATATTCATTCAGGCAAACGCGGCACGCGCTGGCTGGATTACTGCCTGTTCTCGATGGATATGCATAATGTCTGGGCGCAGGAGCTGTACGGAACGATTAAAGAGCTGTGTCCGAATCATATGGTTACTGTCGGACAGGACGAGGCACTAGGAGCGCAGCGGCCATCGCCTTTCTTCTATGAAGAGGCTGTGGATTACACGACTGTCCACACCTGGTGGTTGAATGACAGTCTGCTGTGGAGCGGCATCTTCGCCAAAACGGCGAACAAGCCGAATCTGATCCAGGAGACCGGCATTATGTACGTAGAGACACCGGACGGACGGGCCAAGCGGAGTGAGGAAGAGCTGCGGTCCATTCTGGAGCGCAAGTATGCCTATGCTTTTGCTACTGGCGGTGCTGGTGCTGTGCAATGGATCTGGAATACGAACTTCTATATGGATAATGCCAACGAATCACAGATCGGTGCTGTCCGTGCGGACGGTACCGAGAAGCCAGAAGCAGATGTATCCTATGATTTCGGCCGTTTTATCGGCGAAGCCGGAGGAATATTCGACGGACGCAAGCTGGAAGACATTGCAGTTATTTTCCCGTATTCCAATGACTTCTCCAACCGGAAGCTGGCTTATGATGCCACAACACGCCTGACACGGATTATGTCTTACCAACTGCATTTACCTTTCCGTGGAGTATCGGAATATGATTTGGACGCATTGGAAGCCCAGCCGCCGAAGCTGATCCTGCTGCCAAGTGCACACAATATCGACAATGAGGCCATGAAGAAGCTGCTGTCCTTCGTTGAGCGTACTGGCGCGACCTTGGTGGTGACTGGCAGTCTTGGCCTTGACGCATACTGGCAGCCAACAGACCGATTGGATCATCTGCTGGGTCGCCGGGAGCTTCATAATGTACGTAGGGAAGAACGGCTGAACCTGAACGGAGTGTTGTTCCCAGTCTCCTACGGACAGCGTAGGATTGCAGAGCTTATTAAAGAAGTGTCTGTGCAAGAGGTTCCGAACGCCACTGCTCAATCTGAACAAGGCGATGCTGTAGTAGAGGTAGCTATCGGGAAGGGACGCCTGATCTGGAGCCCGCTGCCGCTGGAGCTGAACGAACGGGATGAGCCGATTGCGGCACTGTACAGATATGCGGTGAGGATTTCCGGGGTTCAAGAGGATTTGCAATGGCACAACGGTGGTGATCTGCCGGGAGTGTACGGCCGGAAGCTGAATTTTGCAGAGGGCGCCCTGTTTGTGTTCGTCTCCGAATATGCCTGGGACACAGAGGTAGAAATCAAGGATGTTAGCACGGGTACCGTATATAGCTTTATTTTGGACAAAGAACGCTCGGTGCTGTTCACGGTGGATGCAGAAGGACGCTTGCAGTCCGTGTACAGACCGGATGAAGTAACAATTTCTAGCCGCAAAGGCTAAGGTGAGAGGAGAGATAGGGGTTCATGGCTAAAAAAAGAACAGCGCATATCGTATCCCACACGCATTGGGACCGGGAATGGTATTTGCCTTACGAGAAGCATCACGTTCGTCTGATTCAACTGGTGGATGCACTACTGAAGAAGCTTGATGAGGGATCGGCCTTCAAGAGCTTTTATCTGGATGGACAGACAATCATTCTGGAGGATTATCTCCAGGTTCGCCCGGAAAACAAGGAGAAGCTGGAGCACTATATCCGTGAAGGGCGAATTCTGATTGGACCTTGGTACATTCTGCAGGATGCATTCCTGACGAGCAGTGAAGCTAACGTGCGCAACATGCAGATCGGGCACCAGGATGCTGAGAAATTCGGAACACCGTCCAAAATCGGTTATTTCCCCGATACCTTTGGTCTGACCGGACAAATTCCTCAGCTGATGCTGCAATCCGGGATCTCCAACGCGTTCTTCGGACGTGGCGTGAAGCCGACCGGCTTCAATAACACGGTCTCCGACGGCGATTATGAGTCCTCCTACTCCGAGCTGATCTGGGAGGGACCGGACGGCTCCAAAATTCTTGGTATCCTGTTCGCGAACTGGTATTCCAACGGCAACGAAGTTCCGGTAGAGGAAGGGGCTGCTAAGGAATTCTGGGATCGCAAGCTTGCAGATGCTGAGAAATATGCTTCGACCAGCGAGCTATTGTATATGAACGGATGTGACCACCAACCGCTGCAGACCGATCTTCCGGAAGCAATCGAGACAGCGAAGGCGCTCTACCCGGATACGGAGTTTGTTCATTCCAACTTCCCGGATTATCTGGATGCCCTGAAAGACAGCCTGAAAGACGAGCTTTCTTCTGTAAAAGGTGAACTGCGCAGTCAGCGCACGGACGGTTGGGGCACCCTGGTCAACACGGCCTCAGCACGTGTCTATTTGAAGCAGATGAACCAAAAGGGTCAAACCATCCTGGAAAAAGTGGCAGAACCGCTGGCCTCCATCGCTCAGCTTGCAGGACAATCTTATCCGCATCATCTGTTCACCTATGCCTGGAAGACACTGATGCAGAACCATCCACATGACAGTATTTGCGGCTGCAGCGTGGATGAAGTGCACCGGGAAATGGTTACCCGTTTTGATAAAAGCCGCCATGTTGCCGAAAGCATTGTAGAAGACAGCGGCCGGTTTATCGCTGAAGCCGTTGATACTTCCGGCTATAGTAAATTCGGCAATGATGCGGTGCCATTTGTCGTTACGAATACAACAGGCTGGAACCGTACCGGTACAGTCAGCGTGGAGTTGGATGCAGCACGGTTGTATCTGCGTGAAGGCTTCTCTCTGGAGGAGACCGCCCGCCGCATGCAAGAGGTTTCCCTTGATGGACATCAATTGGTGGATGAGAACGGCACCGCTGTATCTTACACCATTGAAGACCTCGGGCTGAGCTTCGGCTATGACTTGCCGGATAATCAATTCCGCCAGCCTTACTCATGCCGCAAAATCAAACTCACGTTTGAAGCTTCAGATGTTCCTGCGCTTGGTCTACGTACCTATGCCTGGGTGAAGTCGGCTGAGCCGGCTCCAGCAGTTGTTTCCTTACTGAAGGGAGCAAGAGTGCTTGAGAACGACGGAATTAAAGTGGAGATTGCTGATGACGGCACGTTCACCTTGCACGATAAGAACAATAATACTTCTTACAATGATCTTGGTGTTTATGAGAATACCGGCGATATCGGTAATGAATATATGTACAGACAGCCGGATGGTGAGACTCCGCTGACCACCAAAGGACTGCAAGCAGGCATCCGTGTGCTTGAAGATACCTCTTTCCGGGCTGCGATTGAAATCGTCCATGACTGGGAAATTCCTGCTTCAGCTGATGAATTGTTGGACGCAGAGCAGCGGGCCCTTGTCTACTACCCGGAACGTAAGGCGCAGCGCAGCCGTGAGACCGTTACATTGAAGCTTCGTACCGTGCTTTCGCTCGAACGGGAGGGCAAAGGTCTGTCCATCGAATCTACTATTAATAACAACGCTAAAGATCACCGGGTACGGATGTTGTTCCCGACCGATCTGGTAACTGATGTGCACCATGCAGATTCCATGTTCGAAATTGCTACCCGGGATAATGTACCGGCGAGCGAATGGTTGAACCCGAGCAATACCCAGCATCAGCAGAACTTTGTTGATGTCAGCGGTGACCAAGCCGGACTCACGGTAGCTAATTTGGGGCTCAATGAATACGAGATCCTGCGGGATGGCCGCAATACAGTGGCTGTTACCCTGTTGCGCAGCGTGGGCGAGCTAGGGGACTGGGGCTGGTTCCCGACTCCGGAAGCTCAGTGCTTGGGCGAGCATACGGTACAGCTGCAACTGATCCCGCATAGCGGGGATGGCATTGCGTCCGGTGCGTATACTGAGGCCTATCAATTCCAGGTGCCGTGGACTGTCCTCCAGACAGGAGTTCATGAAGGTAAGCTTGCCTCGGGCTATACACCTTTCCAATGGAAGGGTACAGCGGCGGCATTTTCTTCTCTAAAAATGAACGAAAAGACTGGCGACTTGTTGGTTCGCTGGTACAACATGGCTGAGCAGCCTGTAGAGCTGGCTCTGGATGTCCTTGTTCCGCATGAGCATCTGTACGAGACCAATATTCTGGAAGAGCGCACGGCGCCGCTTGCAGATCCTGGACATCGTCCGTATTCATTGGAGATCCGTCCATACGGGATTGCGACTTATGGAATTAAGACTCGGAACGGACAGTAATAACGAAGTACGGAATTATAACCTACAAAGCCAGTTTCCATCGTGGATGGAAACTGGCTTTTCTAATAAATAAAGATCTGACTTTTTGAGATGTAGAGATTGAAGGATTAATCAAGTGGGTAATGGGCATAGTAGGGGAGATCACAGCTCAAGAACTGGTGAGCTTAATGATGGGTTTTCCTATAGAAGAAACATAATTCCGGGATAAAAGGTTATGAAGTGGGTTATTTTAAATAAAATAATAAAAACACTTGCAATGGTCTTCTATACATGGTATATTCTAATTCCGGCCAAGAAATAACGATGCCGAGCTCGAAAATGAAGTTCGAAAAACGAAA